>DATDBN010000076.1:0-16178 GCA_036524835.1 Mesorhizobium sp.
AGGACCGCCGTGTCTTCCGCCTTTCACACCAAGAACATATCCGATTTTCTCTCAAGCCTGAGCGCAGTCGAGGCCGATGGCGCGCCGCTGATCAGAATCGGCGCTGCTGACGAGTCGGCAATCGCACGCCGGCTGATCCGCATCCCCCGCGACCAGGACGAGATCAGGCTCCGCAACGACACAGCGGGAGTTTCCCGTCGCAACGCCGCCACAACAGCGAGGAACCAGCTGATCTAGCTGGGTCGACATCGGCCACCGGCGTACATTCGACAAACTCTTCCCACGTGGAATGAGGTCTCCGACGGGTGCCTGGCCTGAGATGCCGGGAGTTTAGGGATCAAGAGTAGAAGCTGGAGCGGGTAGCGGGAATCGAACCCGCACAACCAGCTTGGGAAGCTGGGGCGCTACCACTACACCATACCCGCGCGTAGAAATTGGTTATCATGGGCGTGGGCTTGGCGGCAACTGCCTTTCCCAGCGATCTTGGCGAGACTGCCTTGAAGCTGCCGCCAGCGAACCGTATCTCTGGGAAACGCGATCCGGAGACCGACACTTGTCAGCAATGCAACGTATCCTTGGCGACAGCCCACTCAGGCTGATCCTGAAGCTGCTTGTCGCCTCCTTGATCGTCGGCTTCGTGATGAGCACGTTCGGCTGGTCGCCATGGGACGTGCTCTACTCGGTCCGCGACTTTTTCGTCGACCTCTACCACACCGGCTTCCGCGCCTTCGGCAACGCCGCCGACTACATCCTGCTCGGCGCTGCAATCGTGATCCCCGCCTACATCATCCTGCGGCTCATCAATTTTCGGCGCTAGCTCTCGCGCCATGAATGGGCGCGCTCAATCAAACTGTGCGGCGACCTCGAACAGAATCGCATGCCGCTCGGCCAGCGCCTCGATGTCGACGGAGTAGCCGCCGCCAAGCACGCCGCAGAGCGGCATGCCGCGCTCGCGGAAATGGGCGATCACCATGCGTTCCCGGCGGCGCAGCCCCTCATCGCTCAGCGCCAATCGGCCGAGCCGGTCTTCGGCATGCGTGTCGACCCCGGCATTGTAGAAGACCAGATCGAACGGCCCAGATGCAGTCAGGCTCGGCAGAACCTGCGCCAGCCGCTCGAGATAGGGGTCGTCGCCCAGTCCGTCGGGAAGGGGCACGTCCAGCGTGGAAGCGAACTTGCGGACGGGATAGTTGCGCTCGCCATGCATTGAAAAGGTGAAGACGCGCGGCTCGTCGCGCAGGATTTCGGCCGTGCCGTCGCCCTGGTGCACGTCGAGGTCGACAACCAGAATGCGTTCCGCCAGACCTTCATCGAGCAGGACAAGCGCGGCCACCGCGACATCGTTGAAGGTGCAGAAGCCGGCGCCTTGTGCGCGCCGTGCATGGTGGCTGCCGCCGGCGGTGTTGCAGGCGATGCCGTGCGCCAGCGCCAGCCGTGCCGCCAGGACCGTTCCGCCGGTCGCCAATTGCGCGCGCAAGGAAACGCGCTCGCCGATGGGAAATCCGATCTCGCGCTCGATCCGGGCCGGCACCTGGCAGGCAATCACCTGGTCGACATAGGCGCGGTCATGCGCTCGTGCTAGCCAGCTTGCGGGCGCGGGCGCCGGGCGATGATAGGAGCCGTCGCGGACCAGGCCGCGCCGTTCCAGCACCCGCATCAGCGCCGGATACTTGCCCATCGGAAAGCGGTGGTTGACCGGAAAACCGGCGTCATAGTCGGGATGGCTGACGATGGGCAGCGCCATGCGGTCTCGGTCTGGTTCATCGCGTGGCCGGCGGTGGCCGAACGGAGCGGTTGGCAATTCTGCCAAGGCTGGTCTACTTCCCGTTCGCGTTCAAGAGGAAGCTATGACCGACGACACGCTGGCGCCAATGGCGCCGCGCCCCTTCCCTGTAACCAACCGCATGGTGCTTGCCATCGCCGTGCCGATGACACTCGCCTATCTGACGACGCCATTGCTTGGCATTGTCGACACCGCCGTGGTTGGACAGTTCGGCGACGCAGCGCTGCTGGGCGGACTGGCGGCTGGCGCCATCGTCTTCGACGTCGCCTTCACCACCTTCAATTTCCTTCGTTCCGGCACCACCGGCCTGGTCGCCCAGGCGTTCGGACGCGGCGACGCCCTGGAGGAACAAGCCGTGTTCTGGCGCGCGGCGCTGATCGCCATTGTGGCGGGCCTTATCCTGGCTGCGGCCGCACCGCTCTTCTCGCTGGCAGGCGTCTGGTTCATGGGTGCGGAAGCGCGCGTCAGCGAGGCGATGGACAGCTACATCCGCATCCGCATGCTGGGCGCGGCCTTCGCGCTGATGAATTATGCCATCCTGGGTTATATCCTCGGTCGAGGGGAAGGCTGGCTTGGGCTGCTGCTGCAGATTGTGCTCAATGGCGTGAACATCGCGCTGTGCATTTTTCTCGGCCTCCATCTAGGCTGGCAGGTCACAGGCGTCGCCTGGGCCACCGTCACCGGCGAATTCATCGCCATGCTTCTTGGCCTCGCCATCGTGCTGAAGCGGTTCAGCATCCTGCCCCGCCCGACGCGCGCCCGAATCCTCCACCCGGCAGACTTCCTCAGGATGCTGGCCGTCAATCGCGACATCATGATCCGTTCGTTCTCGCTGCTCGCCGCCTTTGCCCTTTTCGCGCGGCAAGGCGTGCAGTTCGGCACGTTGACCTTGGCGGCAAACGCCGTGCTGATGAATTTCTTCCTCATCGCCGGCTATTTTCTCGACGGCTTCGCCACGGCGGCGGAGCAATTGGCGGGACGAGCCATCGGTGCGGGCGCGCGGGCATCCTTCAAGCGCGCGGTCCGCCTCACCTTGATCTGGGGCTTCGCGCTTGCCGCCGTGGCGGCGGCCATCATGCTCCTCTTCGGCGGGGAACTGGTCGCCATCGTCACCACTGCGCCCGATGTGCGCGCGACGGCCGGCATCTACCTTCCGTGGGCGGCGCTGACCGCCCTCAGCGGGGTGCTTGCCTTCGAGATGGACGGCGTCTTCATTGGCGCAACCTGGTCGCGCGACATGCGCAACATGATGCTGGCGTCTCTCGCCATTTTCATTGCCGCCTTGCTGACCCTTGCGCTCGCTTTCGGCAATCACGGCCTGTGGGCGGCGCTGCACATCTTCCTGATTTCGCGCGGCCTCGCCCTGCTGGCCGTGCTTCCACGCCGCGCCCGGGCGACCTTCATGCAGTAACGCGGGAGCGTCCGCTCAGAGCGGCTGCGCCGCCCAGTGATCCAGCCGGCTGTCGCGCAGGTCGCGAACAGAAGCCCCGCCGTCCCTCTCCAGCGCACTGGCCATGCCGCGCACGATGCGGCCGGGCAACGAAGGGCCGGCATAGATCATCCCGGTGTAGAGCTGAACCAAATCCGCCCCTGCCCTGATCTTCTCAAGCGCTGTTTCCGCCGAGTCGACACCACCGACGCCGACCAGAGCGATGTCGGGTCCGACCAGCTTCCGGACTCTTGCGAGCACCGCCGTCGAGCGCGCGAACAGCGGCTTGCCGGAGAGGCCGCCGCTCTCGCCAATATGCGCCGCGGAGCGCAGTCCGTCGCGCGAAAGGGTCGTGTTGGAGACGACGAGGCCGTCGATTTTCTTCTCCAGCACCTCGGCGGCGACATCCTCGATTTCGCCTTCACCGAGGTCGGGCGCGATCTTGAGGAAGATCGGCACTTGCCGCCCGCCTGAGGGAGCGGCGGCCCGAGCCGCGATGACCCGTTCCAGGAGTTCGGCGAGGGTCTCGCGCGCCTGCATGGTGCGCAGCCCCGGCGTGTTGGGCGAAGAGATGTTGACGGTGAGATAGGACGCCAGCGGCGCAAAGCGCCGGATGCCTTCCTCGTAGTCGGCGATGCGGTCGGCGCTATCCTTGTTGGCGCCGATATTGACGCCGACGATCCCGTTCCGGCCCGACCGCGCCGTCAGCCGCCGAAACGCCGCTTCGTGACCTTCATTGTTGAATCCCAACCGGTTGATCACCGCCGAGTCGCCGGTCAGCCGGAAGATGCGCGGCTTGGGATTTCCGCTCTGCGGCAGAGGCGTAACCGTGCCGACCTCGGCAAAGCCAAAGCCAAGGGCTAGCAGCCTGTCGGGCACTTCGGCGTTCTTGTCGTAGCCGGCGGCCATGCCGAGAGGATTCGGGAAATCGAGGCCAGCCACGCGCAGCTTCAGCCGGGCGTCCTTTGGCGCAGGAAAGGCAACCGGGAGGCCGCATCGCAGTGCCGAGATCGACAGGCCGTGCGCGGTTTCGGGATCGAACGCAAAGAGCAATTGCCGGCCGATGAGGTCAAGCACGCGAATACCTTCCTGGCGTAGGACGAAGCGAACTACGGCTCCAGCTTCGGAAAACGATGCAGCCCATCCTCGCCAACCGGCAGCGGACGCACCCATTTGACCTTGGAGCGGTCGAGCTTGCCGTAGAGATGCGGAAACAGCGCGCCGCCGCGCGACGGTTCGAATTTCAAGTCGTCGCCCAGGGCGGCGGAATCCACTGCCGCAATCAGCAGTCCCTCCTGGCCGGCAAAGTGCTTGGCGGCTGTTTCCTCGACCTGTTCAGCGAGAGAGAAATGGATGAAGCCGTCCTGCAGATCGATGGGCGCGCCGGCGAACACCCCGCTTTTCTCGACCTCGCGCCACATCGCGTCGGGCAGTATCTTGTAAATCGTCTTGGCCATGCCCGCTCTATAGGGGCAATGCCGCGACCGGAAAAGATGAAACGTGGCGGCCACAACCGCATTTCAGGCATAAATCGCTGGCACAATCGCCCGCGAAAACCCGCCGAAGGAGAGTCGCATGCGCATCGAAGCAGTTCTGGCCGCAGCGCTCCTCGCCATTGGTGCAAGCTGGGCCTTCGCTCAGAGCGGGGATACCCGCTATACGCTCGAAAAAACCGCAGACGGCTATGTCCGCATGGACAAGCAGACCGGTGAGATGTCGCTGTGCAATGAACAATCCGGCCAATTGGTGTGCAAGCTCGCCGCCGATGAGCGCTCTGCCTTCGAAGGCGAGGTCGAGCGGCTTCAGAGCTCGGTCGAAGCGCTGGAGAACCGCGTAACTGCACTTGAGAAGTCGAAGCAGTCTTACCTGCCGACAGACGAAGACGTGGACAAGAGCGTTGATACGATGCAGCGCTTCCTGCGCGGCTTCCTGGATATCGTCAAGGAATTCGACAGCACTTTGGGCGACAAGCCTGACGAACCGCGTCCGCAGCGGACCTAGCACCCAGGGCCGCCCCTACGGCCGCGGCGGCTAACCCTTGAAGTGCTTCGACAGCTTCAGTCCCTGAGCCTGGTAATTCGAGCCGAGGTCGGTGCCGTAGAGCGCCTTGGGGCGGGACAGCATGTGCTCGTAGACGAGCCGGCCGACAATCTGGCCGTGTTCGAGAATGAAGGGCACCTCATGGCTGCGCACTTCGAGCACCGCGCGGCTGCCGGTGCCCCCCGCCTTCGAGTGGCCGAAGCCGGGGTCGAAGAAGCCCGCATAGTGGACGCGGAACTCGCCAACGAGCGGATCGAACGGTGTCATCTCCGCGGCATAGAGCGGCGGCACATGCACCGCCTCACGGCTGACCAGGATGTAGAACTCGTCCGGATCGAGCACGATCTCGCCCGAGCCATGGGCGTATATCGGTTCCCAGAAGTCGACGATTTCCTGCGCCGCGCGCTTATCGACATCGACCAGGCCGGTATGGTGCTTGCCGCGGTATCCGACCAGACCATCCTCGCCGCCCTTGAGGTCGATCGACAGCGCGATGCCTCCGCCGGAGACGCTCGGCGCCTCCGCTGCGACAAGTGTTTCACCGTCATGCAACGCCTGCAACTCAATCTCTGACAGCAGCGCATTGCCCTTGCGAAAGCGGACCTGCGACAGCCGCGACCCCGTACGCGCAACGATCGGGAATGTGCGGGGGCTGACCTCCATATAGAGCGGGCCGACATAGCCCGCCGGTATCTTGTCGAACTCCTGGCCGTAATCGGTCATGACGCGGGTGAAGATATCCAGCCGCCCCGTCGAACTCTTGGGATTGGCCGAAGCCGAGATCGTCTCCGGCAACGCAAGGCTTTCCAACAGCGGCACGATGTAGACGCAGCCCGTCTCCAGCACTGCGCCATTCGTCAGGTCGATCTCGTGCAGCTTCAGCCGGTCGAGCTTCGACGATACAAGACTGTTTGGACCGGGCAGGAAGCTGGCGCGAACGCGAAAGGCTGTTTCGCCGAGGCGCAGGTCAAGGCTGGCCGGCTGGATCTGGTCCGCGTCGAGGGCGCGCGCGCTCTTCAGCGCCCCGCTTTCGAAAAGCGCGGCGATGTCGCCGTCGGGGAGAATGCCTGTCGTGCGCAATGAGAGCCCAGCGTCTGATCCAGACCCGTCTTTATCGAAGCCGCCGATTGACGCAAGCGAGCGCTCCCGCTAAAGGCTCGTTATCCCGTGGTGATTTGGCCGGTCGGCTTGCAGCCACGTTAAACAAGTCGCTAAAGGACCGTCGGGCTGCAGAGCCAGTTGGACCGGTTGCGACGCATTGCAGCCGGTTTTTTTGTGTCTGGAGCTTTGAAGATGTCAAAGAAGCGTAACTGGAAGCCCGCAACGCAACTGGTTCACGAGGGCACGCTGCGCTCGCAATTTGGCGAGACGTCCGAAGCGATCTTCATGACGCAGGGCTTCGTCTACGACACCGCCGAAAGCGCGGAAGCGCGCTTCAAGGGCGAAGAGCCCGGTTTCATCTATTCGCGCTATGCCAATCCGACCGTCGATATGTTCGAGCGCCGCATGTGCGCGCTGGAAGGTGCGGAAGACGCCCGGGCCACCTCATCCGGCATGGCTGCCGTCGCCGCGGCGCTCCTCTGCAGCGCGAAGGCTGGCGACCACGTGGTAGCGGCGAAGGCGCTGTTCGGCTCCTGCCGCTATATCATTGAAACCTTGATGCCGAAATACGGCATCCAGTCGACGCTGGTCGATGGCCGCGACCTCAAGGCGTGGCAAGACGCGGTGAGGCCGAACACCAAGCTGTTCTTCCTCGAGAGTCCGACCAATCCGACGCTTGAAGTCGTGGATATCAAAGCGGTCGCGGACATCGCCAACGCCATTGGGGCGCGGCTGGTCGTCGACAATGTGTTCGCGACCCCGCTGCAGCAGAAGCCTTTGGAACTCGGCGCTCATATCGTGGTGTATTCGGCCACCAAGCACATTGACGGCCAGGGGCGCTGCCTCGGGGGCATTGTCCTGTCCGACAAGAAATGGATCGACGAGAATTTGCACGATTATTTCCGTCACACCGGGCCGTCGCTCTCGCCGTTCAATGCCTGGACCCTCCTCAAGGGGCTGGAGACATTGCCGCTGCGGGTGAAGCAACAGACGGAAAGCGCCGCGCGCATCGCCGGCCATCTTGCCTGCCATCCCAAGATCGAGCGCGTCATCTACCCGGGACGCAACGACCATCCGCAAGCCGACATCATCGCCCGGCAGATGACCGGCGGCTCGACGCTGATCTGCTTCGACGTCAAGGGCGGCAAGCCAAATGCCTACAGCTTCGAGAACAATCTCGACATTGTGCGCATCTCCAACAATCTCGGCGACTCCAAGAGTCTCGTCACTCATCCGGCAACGACCACGCACAAAAATCTCACGGAGGAGGCGCGGCTGGAACTGGGGATCAATCCCGGTACCGTTCGCCTGTCCGTTGGGTTGGAGGACGCGGACGATCTCATCGAGGACATCGACCGGGCGCTTGCCAGCGCGGCCTAAGTGACGAAACGGTCCTGCTTGCCGTTTCAGCCGCAATTGCCTACCAAGCTTGGCAAGACCTCGCCGAGCTTGGGAGAATAGCATTGCGTCATGTTGCGTCGATATTCGCCGTCCTTGCCATAGCGACGCCCGCGCTTGCCCAGACCGTCAACGAGCAAGGCGCCGCCCAGCTAACGAGTGATCTGAAGCGCTATGTCGGCGAAACGGTGTTCGCCAAGGGAATCGTCAAGGTCGCTGTCGATGGCGGCGGCTACACGATCACCTTCGACCCGAAAGCCATGAGCGCGTTCATTCCGGCGCAGGCTGGCGCCAAGTTCGATATCGCGCCCTATTCGCTGCGGGTCAAACCGCGCCCGGACATGACGTGGGACGTCGCCGGGGACGCCATGCCCAACGGAGCATTTGAATTCAACGGGCCGCAGGGCCGCCAGCACATGTCTTGGACCCTTGCCAATGGCAGGATGACCGGCGTCTACGACCCCGCGCTTGCAATCTTCACCACAGCCGAAAGCTCCATGGACGGCATGGCGATGAAGTCTGGCGATCCGACGCAGGAAACGGATGCAAGCTTCGGCAACGGCGCCTTCGCCATGACGGGCAAGCTGGCGGCCAATGGCGGCGTGGACGTTACCAGCACGCAATCGGTTGCGAATTTTGCAGAGAAGGTGACGATCAACGATCCGTCGATCGGCTTGAACATGCCGGTCACTCTGACGACGCCGAAGATCGACGTTACATCGAGCGCGACCGGCTTCCGCAGCCGGGCTATGCTCAACCTCCTGGCTTTCGGCGTCGCCAACGCCGAAGACTCTAGAGTCAGGGCCAATCAGGCAGAGTTGAAGACGAAGCTGCTGGCGACATTGCCGCTTTGGGACAAACTTGAGGGCTCCTATGGGCTCAACGGCATTCAGGTCGGAACTCCGATCGGCAATTTCGGCGCGAGCCAACTCGCCGTCCGATTTACTGGCACCGGCATCAGCAGGAATGGAACGCTGAACTACGGCGTGAAGATCGGCGGGCTCACCGTACCGGCGGGCGTGCTGCCGGCCTGGAGCGCCACCCTCATGCCGACCGAACTTGACCTGAACCTCGGCGGCGCAAATCTTGACCTCGACAGCCTCGTGCGCGAGGCGATTGAAGCCTTCGACCTGACAAAGGAGCCGCCGATCGCGGACGAGGTGGGGGCTGAACTCGCCGCGGATTTTCTTGCCAAGGGCCCGCGATTTGTGATTGCCGAGAGCTTCGTCAAGAACAAGGACACTCAGTTCACCTTTTCCGGTGACATCGTCATGCAGGGCGAAAGGCCGGATCTCAACGTGACCATCGACGCCACGGGTTACGACAAGATGGTCGAGGCTCTGCAGGCGGCCGCCACTTCCGATCCGCAGGCGCAGCAGATCTTCCCAGTGACCCTGGCGTTCAAAGGTTTCGCCAAGACGCTGCCCGATGGTGCGCTTCAGTGGATCGTCAATGCCAGGGCTGACGGGTCCATCTTCATCAATGGCGGTTTGATCAAGGGCGCGGACACCATTCCAGCGCCCGAACCAATCCCGGAGCCTATAGCCCCAGGCGCGCCGCCCGCTCCGCCGGCCAATCCGCAATAGCCCGCCGGCGTCCTGAGCCATGCCGTGAAACCGTGAACCGCTCCAAGCGTACCACGGATTCGATGGCGGGCTTTTTGCGTTGACCCCACGGGCCGAAAACGAGATTCTCCTGGGGAAAGCGAGACGTCGCCATGTACAGTGCCGTGACACGCAACATCCTGGTCGAGGTAGAACCGTTCTATCTCGGCGACCGCTCCGACCCGGCGGAAAATCGCTATTTCTGGGCCTACCGTGTGACGATCGCGAACCGCTCCGACATCTTCGTGCAGTTGCTCTCGCGCTATTGGCACATCACGGATGGCCAGGGCCGTGTGGAGGAGGTGAGCGGATCGGGCGTCGTTGGCGACCAGCCGGAACTCAATCCCGGCGACAGCTATCAGTACACCTCCGGCTGCCCCCTGACGACACCGTCAGGCATCATGGTCGGCCGCTACACGATGCGCGATGCGGCCGGCCAGATGTTCGACGTTGCAATCCCGGCCTTCTCGCTGGATCTGCCGGGAACGAAGAGGGTGATGAATTGAAGAATGGTGAATGGTGAATGGTGAATGGTGAATGGTGAATGGTGAATGGTGAATGGTGAATGGTGAATGGTGAATGGTGAATGGTTTCACCGTGCAGACTTCAGTCAACCCTGCATATTCACCATTTTCCCATTCACCATCTCCCATTCGACCTTATTGATCCGCCGCAAATTCCTTCGGATCGAAAGCGTAGCTCGTCGAACAGAACTCGCATGCGACGGTAATCGCGCCGTCCTCGGTGCTCTCGCGGATCTCTTGCGCCGAGAAGCCCTGCAGCACGCCCTTGATCTTGTCGCGCGAGCAAGAGCACTCGTCGGCCACTTCCGCGCCTTCGAAGACACGCACGCCGTGCTCGTGAAACAGCCGAAACAGCAGCCGCTCGGTCCCGACCGTCGGATCGATCAACTCCGCCGCCTCGACCGTGCCCATCAGCACCAGCGCCTCGCGCCAGGCCTCATCGGTCGGTTCGGTTTCGACGCCACGCTCGTCGCCGTCCCCGCCATGAATGTCGGGAATGCGCATGCGCTCCGGCGCCTGCGGCAGGAACTGCACCATCAGCCCACCGGCGCGCCAATGCTCGCCGCCGCCCTCGCCCGCCCTGATCTGCTTGGCAACGGCCAGGCGGATATCGGTCGGGATCTGCTCCGACTGGCGGAAATAGGTTCGCGCCGCTTCCTCCAGCGAGGTGCCGTCAAGCTCGACGATGCCCTGATAGCGCTGCGTGTGCACGCCCTGGTCGATGGTGAGCGCCAGAACGCCCGTGCCCAGCAGCTTCTCCGCCGAAATTGCGCCTGCGGCGATCGCCTGAGCCACACGCTCGGCGTCGAAGCGCGCATAGGCACGCAACGCTCCAGGCGTGGTGAAGTCGGCAACCAGCATGTCGACCGGCCCGTCGGTACGGGTCTGCAGGATGAACTTGCCCTCGAATTTCAGCGAGGTGCCGAGCAGGATCGTGATGACGCAAGCTTCCGCCAGCACACGCGCGACCGGCTCGGGATAGTCGTGCCGGGCAAGCAGCGCATCCAACAGCGGGCCAAGCTGAACCGCACGACCGCGCACATCGAGCGGCCCGACTTCGAAAGGTACGACATGGTCGTCGCCAGCGAAGCCGAATTCACCGAGCTTTTTTCCAGGGTCAATCACGAAAGGCGTTCCCGTCGTCAGTCCGTCCATAACGAATCCTCGCAACGCATTTTGCCGCCACGGGACCGGAAGGCAAACCGGCGATCGAGCAAAAGCGCTGAATTGATGTGAAGTGTCGGCCCCCAGATGGGACTTGGCCGCCGGGAGTTCAAGTTTCGTCCGATGAACGATGCGTCCCAGGTGCCGACCTTCGTACCAGACGGGAGGACGCCGGTCAGGCGCCCAGGCACCAGGCCAGCACCGCCTTCTGCGCGTGCAACCGGTTCTCGGCCTCGTCGAACACCACCGAACTCGGTCCGTCGATCACCTCGTCCGTGACTTCCTCGCCGCGATGCGCAGGCAGGCAATGCATGAACAGGGCGTCCGGCTTGGCATGCTTCATCAGCGCCGCGTTGACCTGATACGGCATGAACACATTGTGACCGCGCGCCCGGTGCTCCTGCCCCATCGAGACCCAGCAATCGGTGACCACTGCGTCGGCGCCGGCAACGGCATCCTCGGCGGTTTTCTTGAAGAACACACCACCGCCATTGCGCGCTGCCCAATCGATAAAGCGCTGCGCGGGCTCGCTGCCCTCAGGAACCGCGATGTTCAGATTGAAGTCGAAGCGGGCCGAGGCCTCCACCATGGAATGCAGGACGTTGTTGCCGTCACCGGACCAGGCGATGGTTTTGCCTTTCACCGGGCCGCGATGTTCTTCGAAGGTCATCACGTCGGCCATCAACTGGCACGGATGCGTGTCGTCGGTCAGTCCGTTGATCACCGGCACCGTTGCCGCCTCGGTAAGTTCCATCAGCCGCTCGTGATCGGTCGTGCGGATCATGATCGCATCGACATAGCGCGACAGCACCTTGGCCGTGTCGGAGATCGTCTCCGAATGTCCGAGCTGCATTTCGGCGCTGGTCAGCATGATCGTTTCGCCGCCAAGCTGGCGCATCGCGACATCAAAGGAGACGCGCGTGCGGGTCGATGGCTTCTCGAAGATCATCGCCAGCACCTTGCCGTCCAGTGGACGGCTGCGGTCACCCGCCTTCAGAGCCGCCTTGCGAGCCGAGGCGTCGTCCAGGATGGCGCGCAGGTCGCCGCCGGAAACGGTCGACAGGTCGGTGAAATGCCGGAGGCTCATGATGCAATGCTTTCAGGGTTCGCGGCAGCGGATAGCTTTGCGGCGGCAGTGCGGATGCGGCCGATCGCGTCGCGGATCTCCTCATCTGAGACGACCAGTGGCGGCAGCAGCCGCACGACATTGTCGCCCGCCGGCACGGAGAGCAGTTTCTCGTCGCGCATAGCCATGTTCATTTTGACGTTGGGCACGCGGCACTTCAGGCCGAGCAGCAGACCAGAACCGCGCACTTCCTCGACAACGTCCGGAAATTCGTCGGCGACCGCCGCCAGCCCCTGCTTCATCAACAGGGATTTGCGGCTGACCTCGGCAAGAAAATCATCGCTCAAAACCACGTCGAGCACCGCATTTCCTACCGCCATCGCCAGCGGATTGCCGCCGAAAGTGGTGCCGTGAACGCCGGCCGTCATGCCCTTCGCCGCATCGTCCGTCGCCAGGCAGGCGCCCATTGGGAAACCGCCGCCGATGCCTTTGGCGATCGCCATCAGATCGGGCGCGACGCCCGACCACTCATAGGCGAAAAGCTTTCCTGTCCGCCCGACGCCGCACTGCACCTCGTCGTAGATCAGCAGCAGGCCATGCTTGTCGCACAAGCCGCGCAACCGCTTGAGCGACGCCGCCGGGAAGGGACGAACGCCGCCTTCGCCTTGCACGGGTTCAAGCAGGATCGCCGCGGTCTCCGGACCGATGAGGTTCTCCACCGCATCGATGTCATCGAAGGCGACCTGGTCGAAGCCATCCGCCTTGGGACCGAAGCCCTCCAGATATTTGGCCTGACCGCCCGCCGCTATGGTCGCCAGCGTGCGCCCATGAAAGGCGCCCTCGAAGGTGATGGTGCGGAACCGCTCCGGCCGGCCGTTGACGTAATGCCAGCGGCGGGCCGTCTTGATCGCGCATTCCAGCGCTTCCGCGCCGGAATTGGTGAAGAACACCTTGTCCGCGAAGGTCGCCTCGACCAGGCGCTCGCCGAGCCTTTCCTGATCCGGGATCCGGTAAAGGTTGGAGACGTGCCAGAGCTTCTGGGCCTGCTCGGTCAGCGCCGCAACCAGATGTGGATGGCTGTGGCCGAGGGAATTCACCGCAATGCCGCCGGCGAAGTCGAGGTATCGCTCGCCCTTGTCCGTCACCAGCCAGCAGCCTTCCCCACGGTCGAAAGACAGAGGGGCGCGTGCAAAGGTCTCGTAAAGAGCGGACCCGGACATTACATGCACCTCGCAAAAACCAAAAAAGCCGCCCAAGCGGCGGCTTTCTCCAGCATATCCGGCTTTTCAGGCATCAAGTCAACGAAAAGTCAGATTGCGGTGTTTGTACATCGTCCCAACTTTTGGGCCAGCACTTTCGGGAGCGAAATGCGGCAAGTTGGGGAAAACGCAAAAAAGCGAGTCGGCGAGTCCCCCGGACTCTTGTCACAGAGTCAGCCGATAAGGTAGGAAAAGAGCCTGTAAGAACTAGATTTCGTGCGGCGGAAGTAGTCACCCCATATATGTATGGCGTCATCTCGGCTTGACTGAGGGTGAGTGGATTCCGATTCCCGCGCGGACTGCGAGGACGGATGGACGTGAATTGGACTGAAGACCGGGTGGAAACGCTGCGCAAGCTCTGGGCCGAAGGCCTGAGCGCCAGCCAGATTGCCGCTCAGCTCGGAAGTGTCAGCCGCAACGCTGTGATCGGCAAGGTGCATCGCCTGAAGCTGTCCAGCCGCGGCCGGTCTACTTCCGCAGCCCCGCGCGTCAAGAAGCAAAGCGCCGCGACGAGCGTCAGCGTGTCGAAGACCGTCAAGGCAAGTGCACCCATGCGCACTATGACCGCGAGCGTTGGCGCCACGGCCCTGCAGATCTCCTTCGACGCTGAACCTGTGGCGCGTCATCGCACCGTCGAAAACGTCGTCGTGCCGATTTCGCGGGCTTTGAAGCTGGTCGAGCTGAACGAGCGCACCTGCAAATGGCCCAACGGCGACCCGCTCAGCGAAACCTTCAGCTTCTGTGGCAACGACTCGGCGGAAACCGGCCCGTACTGCAAATATCATGCACGCGTGGCATTCCAGCCTGCTTCGGAACGGCGCCGGGTGCGCTGAGCCTCTGCGGCCCCGATCGGTTCCGGTTGAACGGGATCGATCAGCCGCTTCAGTGGCTTTCGCTCAATCACTTTTCCGGAAAGGCTCCGGTCAAAGCCATCCGTTGCGGCGGAAGCGCCAATAAAGGAAGGCGCAGGTCACCGCGATGAAAGCCAGGACGGCTGGGTAGCCGATAGCGGTCTTGAGTTCCGGCATATGTTCGAAGTTCATTCCGTAGATGCCGGCGACGGCTGTCGGCACGGCAAGGATAGCCGCCCAGGATGCCAGCTTCTTGGTGATCGCCGTCTCCTGGCTCTGCCCGACGAGAAGGCTTGCCTCGAAGGCAAAGGCCAGAACCTCGCGCAGATTGTCGATCTTCTCCTGCACCGTGCGGATGTGATCCGTGACGTCACGAAACAGTGGATGCATGGCGGGCCTAACCTGCGGCAGGTCGGTATTTGTCAGGCGGCGGCACACCTCGACCAGCGGCCCGGCAGCATTGCGCAACCGCAATAAATCGCGGCGCAACATGTAGAGCCTTTCAATGTCGGCCGCTGTCATCGGCGTGACCAGCACGCGATCCTCGATGGCGTCGACCTCGTCTTCGATGGCCTCCAGCACAGGCATGTAATTGTCGACGATGAAGTCGAGCAGTGCGTAGAGGATGAAGTCCTCGCCCTTTGCCAGCGCAGTCGGGCAGCTCTCCCAATGTTGGCGCACCGCGCCATAGGATGTGGATGCGCCATGCCGAACGGTGACGATATAGCCCTCACCGACGAAAATATGCGTCTCGCCGAATGAGACGCGTCCGTCGAGCAGCTGCGCCGTGCGCGCGACGATGAACAGCGCATCGCCATATTGCTCGATCTTTGGCCGCTGATGGGGATGTTCCGCGTCTTCGATGGCAAGGTCATGAAGGTGAAACTGCTTCTGCACCCGCGCAAGGATTTCGGCGTCCGGTTCGAGCAGTCCGATCCAGACGACATGGCCGCTCCGCCGCGACCACGTCCCTGCTTCCTCGATGCCGATGTCGGCAACTTTCTTCCCGCCGGAGTAAACGCCGGCGGCGACGACCGCAGTACTTTGATCGACAACGCTGAAGTTTCGGGCGTGGTCCATTTGCTTTGTTCCGCGCGATGCCGATGGACCCTAGCGCATTTTGGTCGCGCTAACGAGTGCTCAGTCTTTGCGCGCCGTGCCGACCATGACCGCGTGCGTCTTGTCGTCCTTCGGCCGCTCCGACGGCATCTGCAGGCCTGTGAGGACGTAATAGATCGTCTCGGCGATGTTGGTCGCATGATCGCCTATGCGCTCAATATTCTTGGCGCAGAACAGCAGATGCGTGCAGGGCGCGATGTTGCGCTGGTCTTCCATCATATAGGTCAGCAATTGACGGAAGAGCGAGGTGTACATGGCGTCGATCTGGTCGTCGCGATTGCGCATGTAGCCGAGACGTTCGACCGCGCGCGACGCGTAAACATCGAGCACATCCTTCAATTGGGTCAGCGCCAGTTCGGCAAGCGCCTCGATGCCGCGGAACAGGCTGAGCGGCTGCGACGTGCCGCTGATCGCGACCGTACGCTTGGCCACGTTCTTGCCTAGGTCGCCGACCCTTTCCAGGTCGGCCGAGATGCGGATTGCGCCGATCACCTCGCGAAGGTCGGCCGCCAGAGGCTGCCGCTTGGCGATCAGTAGGATGGCCTTGTCGCCAATCTCACGCTCCGCAATATCCAGAAAGGCGTCGTCCTCGACCACCTTGCGCGCCAGCGCGGCGTCCGAGTTGACGAGCGCCGCCACGGCCTGCTCGACCATGCGCTCGGCATGACCGCCCATGGCGCCAAGTTGATCGGCGATGGACTTCAGGTCGCCGTCGAACGCACTGACGATGTGAACTGAATTCATTCTACGCTTCCTGCCCGCCGACCCGTGCCGGTTCGTGAATCGGCAAGATAGTTCAATTGGATGACAGAAAAAAGAAAGACCTCCAGCGGGTGTTAG
>DATDBN010000077.1:0-2987 GCA_036524835.1 Mesorhizobium sp.
TACCATCGGCTCCGGCACCACGAGGAGGGTCATGACATCAGTTGTCAGGTTCATCAAAGAAGCTGAATTGGGTTCGGCGTTTGATGACCAAGCAACAAAAGCTATGGGCGAAGCGTTCGACGCCGCCTGTAAGGTCCTTCACGAAACCGGGCAGTCGAGCGTTGTTTACGAGGCCGTCGCCAAATGTATCATCGAAATTGCGAAATCAGGCGAGCGCGATCCGAACCTCATCGTGGCCGATCGCGTACGGCCGGCGGATGGTCGAATCGAGATCAGCACAATCCAGTCGAGCGACTGGCAATAGTTGACGACAAACTCGCTCAACTGGTCCTCATCGGCAGGCTCGCCGGCAGCACGGAGCCAGCAGATCGAGCGCGGTGCAAGCCAGCAACCCGGGCTTCCGCGTGACTTTTAATCATGGGTCGAGGGTTCGAGTCCCTCCGCGGTCACCAAAAGAAACCTCACTGCCGCAACGGTTTCTTGAATTTACCCGAACCACCGCCCGTAACGAAAGGGACGCTTTCGGCGCCCGTTCCCGAAGGCTCGGCCTCATTGACTCCGAACAGCGACACAACCCTTTTCAACCGTTCCGCGGTTTCTCCTGATATTTCGCTGGCGGCGCTCAGGACATTGCGAATGGCGGCAAGGCCCTTCCTGCGTTCGGCAACGTCCTCCGGCAGCAATTTCGGAATCGCAGCGAGCGTGGCTTCGGTATCCAGCAGCAGCATGAAGAACTGTTCGCGTACCATCGCCTTGTACTGCGCCAACGAAAGCCGCGATCCTGCCTCGGTCATACGAATCCGGCGCAGCGCCTCGAAGCCGCGCTCGTCGACCGCTCCCCGCGGCGCGGCGGCATAGAGCAGGCCCCGAATGCAGCACTCGATCAGGCCGCCCTGGGTGATCTTCGATTTCAGCTCCGCAATGCGCTTTTCCAACAGTTCCTGGTGCATCGGGGATTTGGCCGGCCTCCGTGGCCGGGCGGACTCGGGATCGACGCCGACGGCGGCCTGCAGCGCCGGAGATCCGTAGATCGCGAGGAACATCGCTTCCGAGGCTTTCTCCGTCGTCTCCCGAAAGCTTTCGAGTAACTTGACGATCTGGTCCGAGAACGTCTGCTGGGCGGCGAGGAACGGATTGTCCGACGCCACCGGCTTGCGGTTCTCGCGGGCCTGCTCGGCGGCCTTCGCCAGTCCGGGCATCCACGGATTGGCGTCGGTGAACGCTTCATACTGCAGGCGTCCGGTATCAAAACGCTTCATCGCCTCGGCGACCTGCGGGGTGAAGATGGCCTTGACCATCGGTTGCATGAAGGCGCGGTAGAGCGACAGATTGATTTCCGAGACGCGCGCGGCGGTCGCAAACCGGCGCTCGTCCTCGGCCGAATTGCCACCCATGGCGCGGATATCGTCCAGTGTCCGCTTCTCGCATCGCATGATCCATTCCCCCGTGGTGAGATCGGGGCTGGCGGTATCGCCGGATTTGCGCTCGAACGTCGCCTCGTAGAGACCTGGTGGCAACAGATCGATCAGATCGATATTGCTGGAGAACTCGCTGTGCTCCTTCTTCGCGATGCCACCCGACACGAAAATGCCGAGATGGCCGATGGACTCATGGACGGTATAGACGATGGTCTGGCCGAACGACCTCATCTCGTCGACATCGTCATAGAGGTCGAGAATCCAGTCGAGCGCCTGCTGCGGCGGCGTGATGTTGTCGCCCTTGGAGCAGAACACCACGATCGGCGAACGGATATTGCGCAGGTCGACGGCGGTGCCGTCCGAGGTCTCGATCAGCCCGGCTGCCAGCTTGTTGCCGACAAACAGCTCGTCGACGATGAATTGGATTTCCTCGGCATTGAGGTTGACGTGGCCGCCCCACCACTTCTCGAATTCGAGGTAGCGTTTGGCTTCGGTGTCGACCTGGGAATAGACGTTGTACTGCTTGGTCCACAGTGTGTTGGCCGGATTCTGGTTCTCGAAATTGGCAACCAACTTGCCGCCGTCGAACTTGCCGGCTCCCATGTCGCTGCTCAGCGCCGTCAGCCAGCTGCCGCCGAGCAGGCCGCCCGAATAGCGCATCGGATTTTGGCCGCGAACACCCGCCCAATAGGACAACGGCGCGCCGGCAAGGATGATCGGGCCGAACAACTCCGGTCGGATTGAAGCAAGGATTGCCACGGCCCAGCCGGCCTGGCAGTTGCCTATCACGCACGGTTTGCCGTCGGCCTCGGGATGAAGAGAGATGACCTTTTCAAGGAACACCGCCTCGGCGCGGGCGATATCCTCGATCGTCTGGCCCGGCATCGGATCCGGCGTGAAGCCGACGAAATAGCACGGGTGCCCGGCCTTCATCGCCACCCCGATTTCACTGTCGGCCTTGAAGCCGCCAATGCCCGGGCCGTGCCCGGCTCTGGGATCCACCACCACGAAGGGGCGGCGCTTCATATCGATCTCCACACCCTTCGGCGGCACGATGCGCACCAGCAGGTAGTTGACCGGGCGATGTGGCAGGGTGCGGCCGTCGATCACCAGTTCCGCCGCGTAATCAAGGACGTGTGGAACCGTCTCGGCCAGATGTTCGCGATACTGGCTGCCGCGCTGCCGCATCACGTCCATGAACAGCACGCTACGCTGGCCCGCATCAACCATGTATTCGAGGGCGGCGCCGAGAAAATTGGGGAGCGCGCCGCTTGACGTCTGCTGCTTGTCGTTCGTCATTTTCTCGCTCCATCCTTCATTCTGTTAGTACTCCACTAGCAGGTATCAGAGGGATAGCGAACATTATCTCGAGGGTCTGCGGAAGGCCGGACTGCCCGACATCTATGGCCAGCAGTGTTCGCGGCGTGCGGTGACCCGGACCAACAGCAAACACCGATGAATGGGGATACCGTGGTAACGTAAACGTAACGCCGCGCCGGCCGATCGCCGGCAATAAAGCGGCACAGCATCGTCAGTGAGCAGCGGCGGCGGCGCGATCAGGAGCCGGTG
>DATDBN010000078.1:0-3209 GCA_036524835.1 Mesorhizobium sp.
TGCCGCGCCCTGTCGCCGCATGGACGCATCCCAGTCCTCGAAGATGAGGTGATAATAATCGGCCATGCTGTCATAAAACTGTTCGTTCATTTGAGTGCTAAGGGCCATTCCGAATGAAGTTGCCACATGTACACGCAACGGCCATAAACTGCGGACCGCGAGGATGCCCGGGACTAGCTAGTGCTGGTTGCGACGGGTGCCTTGATTTCGACCGCCCGCGCTGCACTCTTCAGCGAGCCACCAACCTCTTATACCCCGCGATCGCCCGCTTGAGGTCGTCGTACTCCTCGCAGCCGATGAGGCAGATGTCTTCCAAACGCGCGAGGTGCTGCTCGGCCGTGACCGGATCTCCAAGTACCAGGTGGACTTCGCCGAGATGCTCGTGGGCACTGCGATGGCGCGGATTGAGCATCAGCGCCTGCTGGTAATGTCCGATCGCCGGCCCCATCTGGCGCAGCCGCCGATAGGCATAGCCAATGTAGTTCTGGATGTCGGCGTTGCGCGGATCGCGTAACGCGGCGGATTTCAGCACCGCAATCGCACCATCCCAGTCCTCGGCGAGCACCGCTTTCTTGCCGGCGGCGAACTCGGGGTCGAGCTTCGCCCAGTCGGCATCCGGCATCGCGACCGTCATGGTACAGATCGGCCACTCTTCGAACGCGGGTTTGGCGTCTGCAGTTTGCTCCGGTCCGCCGGACCGCAACCCTATCGCGGTCTGCCGCAGCGAGGGGCTGACTGCGTAAGCGGCAACGCCAGCGACCAACGCGCCGAGGATAGCAGACACCGTCATCGTACGGATCATTCTCGTCTGCCTGTTCTTGACGATGGCCCGGCAGCGTCTCCCTCGCTGCGCACAGCCATCTTATCATTGCCGCGCCAGGAACGCCTTGGCCTCCCGCACTTCCTGCCGCTCGGCATCGGCGTTCTTGGCGAGGTTTACGAGCTTGCCGAAATACTCGGCCGCCTGCGCACGGTTGCCCACCGCGTCGGAGGCGCGCGCGGCGCCGAAGAAAGCGCGGTAGCGGTTGGGTGTGTGCTTGAGCGCGGTCTCATATTCCTTCAGCGCCGCCGCGGGCTGGCCGACGTCCAGCAGCAGCTCGGCCAGCATCTCGCGCAGCGGATAGAGGCGGTTTTCCATGATCACGTTCTTGATGCTGCCGTCCTCGCCATCCGCGGCCGCACGCATGAACCGCACCGCCTGGTCGCGCGCGTCTTCCTTCGCCGCGATCCAGGCGGAAATAGCCAGCATCTGCTCCTCGGTGCGATCGGCCCAGTAGGACTGGTCGGCGCGTTGCAGCACCGTGCGCAGCGCCTTCATCTCCTCGATCTCCGCCTTGGCGCCGGCGAGGTTGCCCGAGCGCGCCATGCCGAGGCCCCGGGTGAACCGATAGAGCGAATCTGCGATCGGTACCCCCGTGGGATTCATCGGCATCGCCGCAGCGCCTTGCCAATCGCCGCGGTCGAGCAGATAGCGCGTCTCCATCAGCGCCTTCGCCACGAAGTTGCCGAAGCCGCTCGGACGATCGCCGCGCGGCGTCGTTGCAATCGCCTTGTCGATCAGCGCCTTCGCCCTGACGTCCTGCGCCAGTTGCAGGTGTGCATACACGGTGAAATCGGCGGCGTGGTAGTAGTCGGGCTGGATTTCCATCGCGGATGTATTCGAGGCGATCGACTCCTCCCACATCCCCACCATCGAATAGATGTGCGATGGCATGTGACGCGCGTGCGGCACCGCCGGCGCGATGCCTCCGTAGCGCTTGGCCGCTGCGATGCCGCGGTCTGCCAGCGGCGGAAAGTCGTAGGCGTGAATGATGAAGTGCGAGACGCCAGGATGCTGCGGGTTCTGCTCGAACAGTTTTTCCAGGATGGCGACCGACTTGAGCTGGTTTCCGTAGCTCATGTCGGTCTTCGAGGCCGACGCCTGCAAGGTCAGCGCATAGAAAACCTGTACCTCGTAGTCGTCGGGGTAGCGCTGCGCCATCTGCTCCATCGCGCTGTTATAGGTGCGCAGGCGCGTCGCGACGTCGGTCTTGTCATGATCGCGGTAGTAAGCGCGGATCGCGTCGATCCAGCCGCGCTCGCGATCCGTCTTCGCGCCAATCTCGCGCGCCTTCTCCAGTGCAGCCCAGGCCGCGTTGGCATTCTCGCGCGACGGCGGCCCGCCCAGCGAGTTGCCGAGCAAATCCATCGCAATGCCCCAATAGGCGATGGCGCAACCGGGATCCTGCTGGAGGACCCCCTCGAACACGCGGCGGGCGACCACGAACCAGTAGGAATGGATCATCGCGACACCGCGCTCGAACTCCGCCTGCACCTTCGGATCGCAGGAGGTCGGGAAGCTCAGCGTGCCAAGCTTCTCCTCCTGCTGCTGGGCGAAGGCGCCGGAGGCGAGCGCCGCCGTGATCAGGCCTGCGGCGCACAGTGTCCGTCGGGATTGCCTCTTCATCGCGCGCTCCTTCGGTTGGCCGATACGGGCCGTAATGGCGGGCTGAGGCGCTGACGATCGTCGATCAAAACGGGTGTGGCAGCGTGGCTTCCATGCCCGTCAGTTCAAATCAGAACCTCGCTGAATAAGACGAGTAGTCATCGCCGCATTCCGGGGCGCCACCCAAGTCGGCTTTAGCCGACTTGGGCTGCATAGAGCGCCGATCTCGGGTAAACCCGAGATCGGGTGGCGGCGAGCCCGGAATCCATAAGCCCAGGCCGTGGTTATGGATTCCGGGCCCGGCGCTTACGCGCCGTCCCGGAATGACGACCACGCTGGATGTAAGCGGTTTCATGGAATCGATAGGCTAGTAGGGGTAACCCTCAAGCCTCGGCGTGTTGGGCTTCCACTCATGCGGCTTGCCGTAATCATCGCCAATCGGCATCTTGACCTTCGGCAGACTCTGTTGGTCGAGGACTTCGTCCTCCGGGATCACCTTATTGACGAACAGCAGGTAGGCCGTCAGCGAATAGACCTCATTGGCGGTGAGAGTCCCCTCATTCCCGGCAGGCATGCCGCGATTGATGTAATCCCACACCGTCGTCGCAAACGGCGAGCGCAGTGGCAGGATGCGCTCCCGTTTCCAGATGGGAACATCGTGGCCTTTTTTCGATTGCAACTCGGGCGCCATCCCCCCTAGGCCCGCTGGGCCATGGCAGGCGATGCACCCCTTCTGCTCAAAGACCTGTGCGCCCTCCTTGGCGGTGCCGCGGCCGGGAGGGAG
>DATDBN010000079.1:0-33366 GCA_036524835.1 Mesorhizobium sp.
ATGACGTCCCCCTCTCCCCGTCCTTGCGGGGAGAGGGTAAGGGTAAGGGGCAGACTGTGCGTCTCTCCGTCCCGCTCGGCCCTGAGATCGGTCAATGCTGCGGCGGGCGGGTCGAGTTGTCGATCCGGCTTGTCGGGTCCACCTTGCGAGACAGGCTCATGCGAGAAGCAGAAACCGAGGACGCTGCGGCGCCTCACGTCTATATTTTCGGCGGCGGGCATGTCGGCCACGCGCTCGCCAACGCGCTTCGCCTTTTGCCGGTGAGGGCCGTGATCGTCGAAACGCGTCAGGCGGAACTCGCCGGGCTTCCCGAAGGGGTGGAGGCGCGGCTGACGCCGATGCCCGAGGATATCGTGCGCGACGCTCCGGCTGGATCGGCATTTCTCATCCTGACCCACGACCACGCGCTCGATTTCCTCATTGTGGCGGAAGCGCTGAAGCGGGACGATGCCGCCTATGTCGGGATGATAGGGTCCAAGACCAAGAAGGCGACCTTTCGCAGCTGGTACCTGAAAAATGCCGGCGGCAACCAGGCGGCGTTCAATCGGCTGGTCTCGCCGATCGGAAACGAGCACGTCAAGGACAAGCGACCTGCCGTTATCGCCGCGCTTGCGGCCGCCGAAGTGATGACGGCACTGGCCTATCAGCTCGCCGCCACGGCTGATGTGGTGTCGCAGAGCGGTTGAGCTTGCGTCCTGCTTCACGCCTCGCGCGACATGGAAAACACGTTGAGGCCCGCGACATCCTCCTCCAGCCGTTGCCAGCCGGCACGCTCGTAAAAGCTGGAATTCTCCGGCGTCGCGCAGAGGAATATGCGGCTAAACTGAAGAGCGAACGCGGCGTCGGCGGCAGCGGCGACCAGCGCCGATCCCACGCCATACCGCCGATGGTCAGCATCCACCCACACGGCGGCTACCCAGGGCGCGTATTGCGGCCTCTCCTCCATGTCGTCCGAAATGACGGAAGCGGTACCCAGGAACTCGTCATCGCGATGAGCGACAAGCGCAAAAGGTATGCCCGGAGATCTCAGGTTTTCCTCCACGCGGCCAGCGATATGATCGAGCGCAGTCCCCTTGTCACGCCACCAGGCTCGCCAGATCCGATCCGCGACCTCAGTTCGAAAATGAGGCCGGTCGCGCAAATTCGAGATCAGGAATTCCATTTGCCCCCACAAATTTCCCGCCTAACCTTTTATCGAGCTTCTAAAGCGATCTGTCAGCAGAGTAGAAGGCTCGGAGCAGACATTGACCGAGATTCGACAGATGGCGTTGCACTTCTACTTTCATCCGCTGGCATCGTTCTGCCATAAGGTGCTGATCGCGCTCTATGAGAAGGAGATCGCCTTCGAACCGGTCATCGTCGATTTCGGCAATCCGCAGTCGGTGGCTGCGTTCAAGGCGATCTGGCCGATGGCAAAGATGCCGGTCCTGGTGGATGACGAGCGTGGCGCGACGATTGCCGAGACGACGATCATCCTGGAATATCTCGACCGCCATTTTGCCAAGGGGCCTCGCTTGATCCCGTCCGATCCGGACCAGGCGCTGCAGGCCCGCTTCTGGGATCGCTTCTACGACCATTATGTCGAAGTGCCGATGCAGAAGATCGTCACCGACAATCTCCGTCCCGAAGGCAAGAGCGATACGTTCGGCGTCGACCAGGCGCGCGGCCAATTGCGCGAGGCCTATGCGCTGATCGACGCCGAGATGACCAGCAAGGTCTGGGCGACGGGCGATGCCTTCGGTCTTGCCGACTGTTCCGCCGCGCCTGCATTGTTTTACGCCAACACGGTCGAACCGATCGGCGAGGAATTTCCCAACGCGGCAGCCTACGCGGACCGCCTTGTGAAGCGCAGCGGCTATGCGCGGGCGCTTCGCGAGGCGGAGCCCTATTTCCAGATGTTCCCGATGCCGGTGAAGCCGGACATTTCGGCGATCCGGTGAAGGCAGCGGTTGGGTCCTGAATTGCGTCCCCGACTTTTGGACAAAGACGCGCATCTAGTGCCGGCTTCCGGCTTCCGATACTGAAACCCGCATGCCCGCTTCTGCCGAGCCTTCCGTGATCTTTCGTGACGATGCGGCCGCGCGCGCGTTCGCGTTCGAGAACCCGCATGCGATCATCGACGCATACAGCGCCGCCGATTTCTTCCCGGCGCTGGAGGCGGCAGAGGCCGCTCGCAAGGCCGGCAAATGGCTGGCGGGCTATTTCTCCTACGAGGCCGGCTACCTCTTCGAGCCCAAGCTGCGGCCGCTTGTCCCCGAGGGCCGGCGCACGCCGCTGATGTGCTTCGGCGCGTTCGACGCACCGCGCGAAAGCGGCCTAATCCCGGAGGCGCCGGCGCAAACCACCGTCCCCATCTTCGACGCCCGTCCGGCCTGGCGTTTTGCGGACTATGACAAGCGCTTTCAGCGCCTCCATCAGCATTTGCGCCAGGGCGACTGCTATCAGGGCAATCTGACCTTCCCGATCGATGCGCGCTGGAGTGGCGATGCGCTTGCGGCTTTCGATGCCCTGACGGCGCGCCAGCCTGTCAAGTATGGCGCGTTGGTGCGCCTCGGCGAACCGGTCATCCTGTCGCGTTCGCCGGAACTCTTCTTCGAGATCGATGCCAATGGCTGGATCGAGACGCACCCCATGAAGGGCACCGCCCCGCGGGGCAGAACGAAGGCGGAGGATGCGCGGTTGAAGCGCTTCTTGAAGAGCGACGAAAAGAACCAGGCGGAAAACAGGATGATCGTCGATCTCCTGCGCAACGACATCTCGCTGATCAGCGAGGTTGGCACGCTCGACGTGCCCGAGCTTTTCCGTATCGAAACCTATCCGACCGTGCACCAGATGGTCAGCCGCGTTCGAGCCAAACTCTTGCCCGATCTGACCATCGAGCGGATATTCGCAGCCCTCTTTCCCTGCGGCTCGATAACGGGCGCGCCCAAAATCCGGGCGATGGAAATCCTGCGCGGCTTGGAGGAAAGGCCGCGTGACGCCTATTGCGGCGCCATAGGCTGGATTGCGCCCGACGGACGGATGCGCTTCAACGTGGCTATCCGCACCGTCACGCTCCATGCCGGCGGCAAAGCCGTCTACAATGTCGGTGGAGGCGTGGTTTTCGATTCCACCGCTGAGAGCGAGTACAGGGAATGCCTCTTGAAAGCACGCTTCGCGACGGAGGCCGAACTGGCTTCGACTTGATCGAGACGATGCGCTGGGAGCGGCAGGCGGGTTTTGTCAGGCTGGAGCGTCATCTGGCCCGCCTCCAGGCTTCCGCGCGCGAGCTCGGCTTTGCCTATGACCCGGTCGCGGTCGATGCGGCGTTGCGCCAGGAGAGCGAAGCCAGCGCTTCCGATATGCTGCGTGTGCGGCTGACGCTTGCGACAACAGGACAGGTCGCATCGAGCGCGCTGCCTTTCGCACCGCTTCCGGCGAACACCATCTGGAAGATTCGCATCGCCAAAACCTGCCTCCCTTCGAGCGATCCGCTGCTGCGGCACAAGACGACCCGCCGAGCGGTCTATGATGCCGCGCGCGCTGAATTCTCCCGCGAGGAGGCTGACGAGGTGATCCTGCTCAATGAGCGCGGTGAAGTCTGCGAAGGTACGATCACGAGCATTTTCATCGACCGAGGCCGGGGGCCCCTGCTGACGCCGCCACTACCCAGCGGATTGCTGGCAGGTGTACTGCGCGCAGAAATGGTCGAGAGCGGCGAGGCGATGGAAGCGGTCGTTACCGTCGATGATTTGCGTCGAGCCACGGCGCTGTTCGTGGGAAACTCCCTGCGCGGCCTTGTACCGGCGCAGCTATGCGAGCCGTGACGGCTCGATTGGCGCCAACGCGCCCCTGATCATGCGCTGGCAGCGGTCGGCCATGAAGTCCAGCAGCAGCCGGACCTTCGGGTCCTGCAGATTCTTGTGGGGATAGAGCGCCGCCAACTGGAATGGAACTGGCGGGAAGCCGGCAAGGATGACCCGCAGCCTGCCCGCGCGCAGGTAAGACTCTATCTCGAAGCGTGGCTTGTTGAGAATGCCGTGGCCGGCTAGCGCCCATTCGGTGATGACGTCGCCATCGTCCGTGTCGTAAGGCCCGTTGACCTCGAATTTCGCCGGACCGGTCTCGGTGCGCAGCGTCCAGAAGTGCTCTCGCGCGCCGGGAAAGCGCAGCATCAGGCAGTCGTGCTTGTTGCCGATCAGCTCTTCCGGGTCGCGCGGTTCGCCGCGATTGTCGAGATAGTCCGGCGCGGCCGCCAGAACCCGTTCGCATTCCATGATGCCGCGCATGCGCAGCGAAGAATCCTCGATGAGCCCCAGGCGGAACGCAACGTCGATGCCTTCCTTCAGAATGTCGACATTGTGATCCGACAAGCGCAGCCGCACCTGGATGTCTGGATATTTGTCGTGGAAGTCGGGAATGCCGGAAGCGATGAAGCGGCGTCCGAGGCCAAGCGGGGCGGTGACGCGGATCGAGCCTTTCGGCCGCCCGGATAGCGCCGAAACGGCGGCTTCCGCTTCGACTACCGACTCCAGCACCTTCTTGGCGCCCTCGTAGAAGACATTGCCATGCTCGGTGGGCATCAATTGCCGCGTCGTCCGGTTGAAGAGCCGGACGCCGAGATGCTTTTCGAGTTCCTTGATACGGTTGGAGGCGACAGCGGGCGAAACGCGCATGTCGCGGCCGGCCGCGGAAAGATTGCCCAGTTCGACGACCCGGACGAAGACGGCGAGATTGTCGAGATAGGCCATAGGCGTCCAACTCCGATCGACCGCGTTTTCATGCTAGTATTGTTTCGGTTTTTTTGAAAGTCATGGACTGCCGGATCGGCTTCCGGTTTTGCGCCGGGCACGTAGACTGCGCTGAGATCAAATGCCCAGGGCGCAAAGCCCGGCGAGCGGGAACACGAGATGCTGGATTTTGCGATCTTCTGGGATTGGGCGAGCTTCGCGGTGCGCTGGCTCCACATCATCACCGCGATGGCCTGGATCGGCTCATCCTTCTATTTCGTGGCGCTGGATCTCGGCTTGAAGAAGGTGCCGAACTTGCCCGTCGGCGCGCATGGCGAGGAATGGCAGGTCCATGGCGGCGGCTTCTATCATATCCAGAAATATCTGGTCGCGCCGGAAGCGATGCCAGAGCATCTCGTCTGGTTCAAATGGGAATCCTATTTCACCTGGCTATCGGGCTTCTTCCTGCTGGCGCTGGTCTACTACGGCAGCGCCGACCTCGTCATGGTCGACCGCAATGTGCTCGACATTTCGGGCACCACGGCCATCCTGATTTCGCTGGCCTCGATCGGTGTCGGCTGGGTGATCTACGATCTCTTGTGCAAATCGCCGCTCGGCGACAGCCCGACGATCCTGATGCTGCTGCTTTACGCCATGCTCGTCGCCATGAGCTGGGGCTATACGCAGCTCTTCACCGGACGCGCGGCGTTCCTGCATCTCGGTGCCTTCACGGCGACGATCATGACCGCCAACGTCTTTTTCATCATCATTCCGAACCAGAAAATCGTGGTTGCCGACCTCAAGGCCGGCCGCACGCCGGACCCGAAATACGGCAAGATCGCCAAGCTGCGCTCGACCCATAACAACTATCTGACGCTGCCCGTCGTGTTCCTGATGCTGTCGAACCACTATCCGCTGGCGTTTGGTACCGAGTTCAACTGGGTTATCGCGTCGCTGATTTTCATCATCGGCGTGCTGATCCGCCACTTCTTCAACAGCGAGCATGCCGGCAAGGGCAGCCCCTATTGGACCTGGATGGTCTCCGCCGTCATCTTTGTGCTGATCATCTGGCTGTCGACTGTGCCGAAGGTGCTGACCGGCGAGGCGAAGATGTCGAGGACCGCGGAAGCGCTGGCGTCGTCCGAGCATTTTCCCGCCGTTCGCGACACGGTGATGGGGCGCTGCTCGATGTGCCACGCGCAGGAACCATCCTACGAAGGCATCTATCACGCGCCCAAGGGTGTGATGCTGGAGAATGACGCCGAGATCGCCGAACATGCCAGGGAGATCTACCTCAATGCCGGGCGCAGCCACGCCATGCCGCCGGGCAACGTTACCCAGATCACGCCCGAGGAGCGGGCGCTGCTGGTGGCCTGGTACGAAGGCGCGCGGAAATGAGCCGCCTGCTTTTGCGTGGCCGCACTCTGTCGTTCCACCGCTGGCCGGAAAGCGCCGAGGATCACGCCGCCTACCGCTACGAGGAGGATGGCGGGCTGCTGCTTGAGGACGGCAAAATCGCCGCGGCCGGCGCCTATGCCACGGTGAAAGAGAACGCCAGCGAAGGCGTGAAAACCGTCGATCACCGTCGGCATCTTCTGCTGGCCGGCTTCGTCGACTGTCATGTGCATTATCCGCAGATGCAGGTGATTGCCTCCTACGGCGCCGAACTGCTGGATTGGCTGAACAAATACACCTTTCCCGAGGAGACGAAGTTCGCCAATCCGCAGCACGGACGGCGCATCGCCCGGCTGTTCCTGGACGAGGTCGTCAGGCACGGCACCACGACGGTCGCCGCCTATTGCTCGGTCCACAAATCATCAGCGGAAGCGTTCTTCGCGGAATCGCATTCGCGCGGCATGCTCAATGTCGCGGGCAAGGTGATGATGGACCGCAACGCGCCAGAAGGCGTGCGCGACACGCCGCAATCGAGCTATGACGACACCAAGGCGCTGATTGCGGAGTGGCATGGCAAGGGCCGGCAGCATTATGCGATCACCCCGCGCTTCGCCATCACCTCGTCGCCGGAGCAGATGGAAATGGCCGGCGCGCTGATGCGCGAGCATCCCGACCTGCACATGCAGACGCATCTGTCGGAGAATCACGCCGAGATCGCGTTTACGCTCGACCTTTACCCTGAGGCCAAGGACTACACCGACGTGTATGCCCGCTACGGCCTGCTTGGCCCGCGCGCGCTGTTCGGGCATTCGATCCATCTGTCGGATCGCGAACTGGATGCGTTGTCGGAAAGCGGATCGGTGGGCGTGTTCTGCCCGACATCCAATCTGTTCCTGGGGTCCGGCCTGTTTCCCTATCAGCAGAACCGCCAGCGGCGAAAGCCGCTGCGCATCGCCACCGCGACGGATGTCGGCGGGGGCACCAACTATTCCATGCTGCGCACCATGGACGAGGCCTACAAGGTGATTGCGCTGCAGGGCGAAAAGCTCAATCCGCTCGCTGCCTTCTGGCAGATTACGCGCGGCAACGCGGAAGCGCTGTCGCTGGCCGACCGGATCGGCACATTGGAGGAAGGCAGCGACGCCGACATCGTCGTTCTGGATGCGGGCGCAACGCCGGGCATGAAACTGCGGATGGAGACGGTCGAGACGCTTGCGGAAGAGCTTTTCCTGCTGCAAACGCTGGGCGACGATCGCGCAATCCGGGAAGTGTATATCGCCGGTAAGCCTGCCAAGAGCGATCTGCAATAGATGCAGGGGTTGGCCCTGCTCGACCGAGGGACGGGACATCAGCCAATGCCTGCAGCCGATGACATTGCCAGGATCGCCGAGCAGGAGAGGCGGCTCGTCTTCGACCGCTTTGATGAAGCGACGGCCTTTGCGATCGGCAGTTTGATCCGCGAACGCGGGCTGGCTGATAAAATGCCGATCGTCGTGGAACTTCGCCTGTGGGACCGGCTCCTGTTCTACGCCGCGCTGCCCAGCTCGACCGCGTCGAATGGCGATTGGGTGCGGCGCAAGCTCAACGTCGTGAAGATGTTCCAGAAAAGCACCTACCGCATGGTTTTGGAGGAACAGCGCCCGGATCGCACTTTCAAGCCGGGCGTCGGCTTGAGCGCGACGGAATATGTGCTGGCCGGAGGCGGTTTTCCCATCACGGTAAACGGCATTGGCGTCGTTGGCGGCATCGGCGTTTCCGGCTTGCCGGAGCGGCAGGACCATGCGGTGGTGGTGGCCGCCCTGAGCGCCATACTCGGCCTCAATGAAGCGTCGCTCGCCTTGGGGGATGAGGCCTGATGGGCCGGGTCGTCTTACATCGCTTGCTTTTCCGCAGCGCGGGCAGGGTCGCATGATCGCCAGTCCCAAGGCTTTTCTCACCTCCATTTTTGAGGCGGCCGTCGCTGCCGCCGACCCGCTGCGAACTATCGAAAGGCATCTTCCGGCAAAGCCTGTGGGCCGCACCATCGTTGTTGGTTTCGGCAAGGGCGCGGCACAGATGGCGCAGGCCTTCGAGACGGTCTGGGACGGCGACTATGAAGGCGTCGTCGTCACGCGCTACGGCTATGCGGCGCCGTGCAAGCGCATCGAGGTGCTGGAAGCATCGCACCCCGTGCCCGATGCGAATGGATTGGCGGCGGGGAAGCGGCTGGCGGCGCTGCTGTCTGATCTAACCGCTGACGACCTGGTGCTTGCGCTGGTGTGCGGCGGCGGCTCGGCCTTGCTTCCCGCACCGGCCGGCGATCTGACGCTGGCGCATGAGATCGCCGTCAATGAAGCGCTTCTGGCCTCCGGCGCGCCGATCTCGGCGATGAACGCGGTGCGCAAGCATGTCTCGACCATCAAGGGCGGCCGGCTGGCGGCGATGGCCCATCCCGCCAAAGTGGTGTCGCTCGTCGTGTCGGATATTCCCGGCGACAACCCCGCGCTGGTGGCGTCAGGGCCGACCGTGCCGGATGCGACCACGCGCGAGGACGCGCTGAAGATCGTCGAGACTTACGGCATGCAGTTGCCGGCGGCGGTGATGGCGCATCTCGCAACGCCGGAGGCTGCCGCGCCTTTGCCCGACGATGAACGCTTTGCCGGTAACGAAGTCCATGTCATCGCCTCCGCGGCGGTTTCGCTGGAGGCGGCAGCCGCCGCAGCCAAGGAGCAGGGCGTCGAGGCCGTTATCCTGTCCGACGCGATCGAGGGCGAAGCGCGGGAAGTCGGCGGCGTTCACGCCGCGCTGGCGCGGGAAGTTGCCACCCGCAACCGCCCGTTCAAGAAGCCCGTACTGATCCTGTCCGGCGGTGAGACGACGGTGACCTTGCGCGCGCCACTTGACGGAATTCGGGGCAAGGGCGGCCGCAACAGCGAGTTTCTTCTCGCCTTCGCGCTGGGCGTGGATGGGTTCGAGGGGATCGATGCGCTGGCCGCCGATACCGATGGCATCGATGGTTCGGAGGACAATGCAGGGGCCTTCTGCGACGGCTCCACCATCGCCCGGATGCGGTCGGCAGGGGTCGATGCGAAAGCAATGCTTCAGGGCAACAACGCCTGGACGGCGTTCAATGCCGTGGGCGACCTGTTCGTGCCGGGGCCAACGGGCACGAATGTGAATGATCTCAGGGCGATCCTGGTGCGATAGCAGCGCAGCAATTATCTACCGCATCAACTGCCTCACCGCCTTCATATCCTCGACAAACCGCGCCCGCTCCGCCTCTGCTTCATCGCGCTCGCGTATGCGCAGGATGAAGGACGGATGGACGGTCAGGAACACACGCAAACCGTCTTCCCTCTCGATGATCTGACCGCGCATTTTGGTGATTGGGATCGGCTTGCCCAGCAATGATTGCGCGGCGGTAGCGCCGAGCGCGACGACAAGATCCGGCTTGATCAGCGCCAGTTCGTGGTCGACCCACCAGCGGCAGGCAGCAACCTCACCGGCGTTTGGCTTGGCGTGGATGCGGCGCTTGCCGCGCGGCTCGAATTTGAAATGCTTGACCGCGTTGGTGACGTAGGTCTTGTCCCGCGCGATTCCCGCCTCCTCGATCACCGCGTCGAACACTTTGCCGGCGGGACCGACGAAGGGCTCGCCGGCGATATCCTCCTGATCGCCGGGCTGCTCGCCGACGAACACCACTTTGGCCTTGGCCGGCCCAGCGCCGAACACCGTTTGCGTTGCGTCGCGCCACAGCGGGCAGCGGCGGCAGCCCGCCGCCTGGTCGCGCAGTCCGTCGATCGTGTCGGCGGCGCGGTCATTCTCGGCCGCCGGCGTCTCGGGCGTCGGCCAGTGTCTGGCCTGAAGCTTTGCATGGTGTGGGGCCGGGGTGGTTGGCATGCGCTCGACCATCTCTCTGGCTGCCTTGTCAGCGCCTCCGATCAAAGCAGGAATGAGCAAGGCCTCCGGCAGGTTCCGCCAATATTTCTTCGGCATCTCGGCCTGCATCGCCTTAACCTTCAGACGCGCGGGGTTGAAGATGTTGCGGTAGTAGGTCCGCCACAGCTCTTCGGCTGCGTCGTCGGGCGGAACTTCGCTCTTGTCGGCGCCCGGTCCGAAGCTGAGCGTTTCCCCGTCCCAATGGGCGCTGCGATAGGGTGTGAGGATCGACCAGCGCATGCCGGCGAAGCGCCTGACGAAGAAATCCGCATTGCGCTCGACGATGAAATGCGATGGCTCGAACCAGGAGAGATAGTGCTCGTCGTCGTCGACTTTCCGGAAGCGGACGAAGGCGCGCATCTTGTGGATGTCGCGGCGGATCGCTTTCTGCATGGCCTCCAACTGGCGGATGTCCGGATCCGAGGCAATGCGCATCAGGTTCGGCTCCGCGCGAAGCCGCCACAGCAGGCGATAGAGAAAGGCAAAGCGTTGCGGATCGCTGTGCAGGATCGCCGTTTGCGCCCCGTCGACAAAGTCGCGCGCCACGCGAAATTCCGAGCCAACCGGCGGTGAGGCCAGCACGGTGTGCTCTCCTGCTGGATCGACCAGCCATTCGATGTCCTCAGGCGGTATGCCGGCAAGCGCCAAGGTCCGCGCGGCGTCGCGCCAACCCTCGAAGTCGATCTCGCTGGCGAGACGAACGCTGTGGCTGGACAAGGCTAAAGCTGGCTGCGTCATGGCGGCGTTCAAAACAGCGAGAGTTGTTCGGCGGGCGGCGCCAATTTTGCCCGGAGCGCTGAAAGGTCCGTCAGGCCGCCTGGCGACCATCCTTGCGCGACGATGAAGGGCCGCACCTTGGAAATCGACTGGCAAAGGCGGCCGACATCCTCCAGTCGCAGGCGCCGATACCGACGCGTTTGCAGGATGCGCGCCACGCCCTTGACGCCAAGGCCCGGAATGCGAAGCAGCGCCTCCCGGTCGGCCCGATTGACGTCGACCGGGAAGACACCGCGATTATGCAGCGCCCAGGACAGCTTGGGGTCGATGGCCAGATCGAGCATGCCGTCGGCCGAGCCGGCCAGGATCTCCGGCTGCGCGAAACCGTAGAAGCGCATCAGCCAATCGGCCTGGTACAGCCGGTGCTCGCGCATCAGCGGCGGTTTCAGCAGCGGCAGCGCTGCCGAGGAATCGGGAATGGGGCTGAACGCCGAATAATAGACGCGCTTCAGATGATAGCTGCCGTAAAGCCGAGCGCTGGCCCGCAATATACCGTCGTCGTTGGTCGTGTCGGCGCCAACGATCATCTGGGTCGATTGCCCCGCGGGCGCGAATTTCTGCTTGCGGCGGGTTTTCATTGTCGGCTCCGCTTTCTCCTCGATGCGGGAGCGCAGCTTTGCCATCGACAGCCGAATCGTTTCCGGCCGTTTCTCCGGCGCGAGACGCTTCACGCTTTCGTCAGTCGGCAACTCGACATTGATCGACAGCCGGTCGGCGAAGGCGCCAGCCTGGTCGATAAGCTCCTGCGAGCATTCGGGGATCGTCTTCAGGTGAATATAGCCGGAGAATTTCTCGTCCTGGCGCAGACGGCGGGCGACCTCGACCATCTCGGCCATGGTCTCGTCGGCGGAGCGGATGACCCCGGACGAGAGGAATAGCCCCTCGATGTAGTTGCGCTTGTAGAAGGTCATGGTGAGTTGCACGATCTCATCGACCGTGAAGCGCGCGCGGCGAACGTTCGACGACGAGCGATTGATGCAATAGCTGCAGTCGTAGATGCAGAAATTGGTGAGCAGGACTTTCAGCAGCGAGATGCAGCGGCCGTCCGGCGCGTAGGAATGGCAGATGCCCATCCCCTCCGTCGAGCCGATGCCGCCAGTTTTAAGCGAATTGCGCTTGGGCGCGCCGGACGACGCGCACGACGCGTCATACTTCGCCGCGTCGGAAAGAATCGCCAGCTTTTCGCGTGTCGAGAGGACGGACATGCGTTCATGATATGTTCTGTCGTGGTCGTTGGCTACAAGATTTGACACCCATGGCGTCAGGGCAATCGCACGTCACCGCTTGGTGCTAAAGTTCGACGGCCTTGGCGAGCTGTTGCGGCAGAAAAGTCCCCCCTTGAGGGGAGGGGTTAGGGGTGGGGGTACCCGCGCCGCAAGGTGAGGTTTGAACCCATATGCGATTGCCCTCCCCCCCCTTGTGTGAACAGAAAATCGCTCCCAGGCTCAGCTGGAAGAATAATCTCGAGCCTTTTCAACAACTTATGAAATAGCCGCCCCCGACCCACTCCACCCTTTGCCAACCCGCGCGACAATCCGCGTGCCTGATTGGAGTGGGGCGGCATGGACGGTAGCAGAAAGACGGAGAGAAGCGAGGTGGCACTGCGGCGCATCGTGGCATGGCTGTTTGCGCTCGCCGATATGGCCGAGCGCGCCGCCGACGCGCCGCACCGCGTCCGCATCGTCGTGCTCATGATCCTGCGCTCGGCCGAACCCGCCGCGCAGGGGATACTCTTCGAAGCCGGGGGCAACCAGCCCGCGCTGGCGGCTTACGAAAGCGACAGTCCAGAGGACGCGCTGCGGCTCGCCGGGCGGTTCCGGGCGCTGGCCGGCCTGTTGCCCAGCCTGACGGCGCAGGCCCTTGCGTCCTGGGAAGACCGGCCCTCCGGCCTTTTGGCCTTCGATGAGCCCGGCCCATCGCATCGCCCGGCATGCCCTGCGCCCACACGCGCCTTGCCCGACACATCCTGATGTCAGGCCAATTGGCACGGCAATCGCATCTGGATTTACCCCCAACCCCTAACCCCTTACCTCAAGGGGGAGGGGGACTCTTCTACCGCAACAGCTCCGCGAAACCGTCGAAGTCTAGCGCCAAGCGGTGACGAGCGAAGTCCCCTCCCCCTGGAGGGGTTAGGGGTGGGGGTAAATCCCTACGTGATCGCCTGCCCCTCGGGGATAGCAGCACGAGAACTCTGACGCCCGCGCCAGAACGGCCGCGTGCCGACACCCGCGCGAACGATCAAACCTCATGCAGATAGAGGTGATAATCCAACTCGCTCACAGTGCGCGCGACGCGGATATATTCCGCCTGCTTGATCGCGCAGAAGGTGCGGTGCAGATCGTCGCCGAGCGCCGATTTGAGGAACTCCGACGCTTTCGCCGCCTCGATGGCCGAGCGCCAGTCCGAAGGCGCCTTGGCGTCGGCCATGGGCGCCGTCTCGTAGCCATTTCCTGTTGTCTCCGCGCCCGGATCGCGCTTTTCATCCAAGCCTTTCGCGATGCCTGCCAAGACAGTGGCGGCGACGAGATAGGCGTTCGTGTCGACGCCGGCCGGCCGATGCTCGATCCGCCGCGCAGCCGCGTCACCCGCCGGAATGCGCAAGGCGACCGAACGGTTGTTGACGCCCCAGGTCGGCGACAGCGGCGCATAGGATTGCGCGACGAAGCGGCGCCAGGAGTTGGCATGTGGCGCAAAAACCAGCATCGATTCCGCCATCGTGTCGAGCAGGCCGGACATGGCGTGCAGAAGCGGCGCGTTCCAGACGCCGGGCGTCTCGTCGGTGAAGACGTTCCGACCGGAATCGTCCGGCAGCGAGACATGAAAGTGCATGCCGGAGCCGGCATATTTCTCGATCGGCTTGGCCATGAAGCAGGCGGTGACCCTGTGCCGCCGGGCCTGCATGCGAACCAGCCGCTTCAGCATCACGAGGTCGTCAGCCGCACGCATGACATCCTTGCGATAGTTCAGCGTCAGTTCGTATTGCCCAGGCGCGTATTCTGAAATCACCGTTTCGGCCGGGATGCCCTGCGCCTTCGCGGCAGCGTAGATGTCCGAGAAAAGCGGTTCCATGCCGTGGAGGTGGTCGACGGAATAGACTTCCGTCTTGCCGCTTGCGCGACCGTCCACCACCGCCTGCGCCGGCTGCAGCCGGCCAGCGGCGTCGCGCTGGTTCGCCAGCAGGAAAAACTCCAGCTCGAACGCGCCAGCGGGGTGCAGACCCCTCGCGGCAAAAGCTGCCACCTGCCGCTGCAAGGCATGGCGCGGATCGGCGCTCATCGGCGCGCCGTCGAGTTCGTACATCGCCAGCAGCACCTGCGCGCGCGGCGGGGTCGTGCCGTGGAGAGGAACAAGCGTTCCGGGAATCGGCCAGGCGCGCACATCGCCATCGCCGGTGTCCCAGATCAGCCCCGTCTCGTGAACATCCTCGCCGGTGATGTCGAGCCCGAGGATGGAGATCGGCATATGCCTGCCGGATTTGTAGACCGCCTCCAATTCGTGCCGGCGGATGATCTTGCCCCGGCCAACGCCATTGGCGTCGGTCAGCACGATGTCGACCGCCTCGATGTCGGGATGGCGGGCAAGAAAGGCGCGCGCTTCATCGAGCGTTGAGCCGGAAGGTGAGGTCATGATGATTTCCGTTATGCCCCCTCACCCGGCCTCCGCTTCGCTCGGCCATCCTCTCCCCGCTGGGGAGAGGAGATCGTCAAGGTTCCGCTTCGCCGTTCCATCGCTGAAGGGTTGGCGCGGTGGCTGGCAAAACCTCCTCTCCCCGGCGGGGAGAGGGTGGCCAAGCGAAGCGGAGGCCGGGTGAGGGGCGCTCTCGTCACAAACTTCGTTGGATGCTCTTTCTCACGCCGCCAGCCGGTCCGCAATATCCGCGAAATTCGCGACCAGCCGGTCGATCTGGCGGTTTGTCGTGGCGGGCGAGACGAGCATCATGTTGTGGAACGGCGCGATCAGCGAACCACGATTGACCAGCGAGATGTGGATTGCCGCCTCCAGTTCGGGGGCATGGGCGGCCTCCGCCTCGCTGCCATTGCGCAGCGGGCCGGGCGCGCAGATGAATTCCACGCGGGCGCCGACGCGCGCGACATGCCAGGGGAGGCGATGGCGGGCGATGGCTGCGGCCAATCCCCGCTCCAGCCGCTCCGCCCCGGCAATCATGCGAGCGTAGTTCTGTTCGGTCATGACTTCGCTCAGCGTGGCGCGCATGGCGGCGAATTGCAGCGGGTTGGCCGACAAGGTCGTGCCCATGCCCGAATAGCCCGGCTCCTTCGTCTCGCAATAGCGGCTCCACCAGGCGGCGACCCTAGCAGACATGCCCCACACGGCTGCGGGCACGCCGCCAGCCACTGGCTTGCCAAGCACGAACATGTCAGGCTCCAGACCATGCGCCCTGGTATAGCCGCCGGGTCCAGTCGAGATGGTGTGCGTCTCGTCGATCAGCAGCAACGTTCCATGCTGCCCGGTGAGTTCGCGCAGGTCGTCATGGAAGCCCGGTTCGGGCAGCACCATGCAGGAATTGGTCAGTACCGGTTCGGTAATGACGCAGGCGACATCGCCATCGCCAGCGCAACCTCAAGCGCCGGCAGATCGTTGAACTCAACAATGCGGGTGCGTTCGGTCAGGTCGCGGAACTCACCCGCGAGACCCGGCCGGTTGACCGGCTTGCCGTCGCGCAGCCGCACCATCGTCTCGTCCACCGCGCCATGATAGCAGCCGTTGAAGACGAGGATCTTGTCGCGGCCGGTGATCGCGCGCGCGACACGCAGCGCAAAGCGGTTCGCGTCGGTGGCGGTGGTCGCGATCTGCCACGCCGGAAGCCCGAACTTGTCCTTGAGCAGTCGGCCGAGCTCCAGCGCGTCTTCACTCGGCAGCATGTAGGTCAGCCCGCGCGGTGCCTGTCTGGCGACGGAGCGCCCGATCGGGGCAGGGGAATGGCCGAACATCGAGCCCGTATCCCCGAGGCAGAAATCGTCCAGCTTGATGCCGTCGAGACAGGTGATCGTCGCGCCTTTCGCCTCGCGCACGATGAACGGAAACGGCAGCGGCCAGTCCTTCATCCAGTGCATCGGCACGCCGCCGAGAAAATTGGCGATGCCATCTCCGAACGCCGCGCGGGAGAGCGGGCGGGCCGCAGAGTAGGCGGCTGCTTCGGCCGCGCGTAGCGCTGCGATGCGCTGGGGCGGGATGGCCGATGGAGTGAGCGGGCGTTCTGACATGGTTCACCGTGCGACACGTTGAGGCTGGCCGCATGGGACCAACCGTCTGTCCCTTGCATGATGCTTCCGAATTGGCGAAATCGGGCGATGACCGCAAGTGAAATTACAATCTCCCTGATCTATGCTGCTGATAAACCCTCAGTCCTTGCGCTCAACAACGCCCACGCCGCCGAACTGTCCTGGCTGGAGCCGGACCGACTGACGCATCTGCTCGGGCAGGCCTTTTATGCGCGCAGGATCGGCGAGTTGGATGCCTTGCTGCTGACTTTCGATGAGTCCGCCGACTACGACAGCCCCAACTTTATCTGGTTCCGCGAGCGCTATCCGCAATTCGTCTATGTCGATCGCATCGTCACGGCCGACCATGCACGCGGCAAGGGTCACGCAAAGCGGCTGTATCTCGACCTGTTCGAAGTGGCGCGGCAGGCCGGCCACAAGCTGATCACCTGCGAGGTCAACGCAGAACCGCCCAACCCGGCATCGGACGCCTTCCACGCGTCGCTTGGGTTCGAGGAAGTCGGCGCCGCCGAGATCCATGGCGGCAAGAAGACGGTGCGGTATTTTGTGAAGAGGCTTTGAGCGCGGGGTCTGTTCAAGCCGATATATCGATCACGCCGCAGTCGCCGACCGCGGAGCCAAAGGCCAGGCGGCGGCCTTCGCCATCCCAACCCATCGCGGTAACGGCGCCCTTGCCGGGCCGGCGCAGCAGCACTTCCTTGGCGTCGGCGAACCGCGCGGCCAGTACCATGCCGTCGTCATAGCCGATCGCGACGATCTCGTCGGTCGGATGGCAGGCAACTGACGTGACCATCGCGTTGCCGCGCGTGCCGAGTTCCAGCGGCGCCTTGCCCATCGGACCGTCCTTGGCCTGGAACGGCCAAACGATTGCGGCCGGTGCGCCGGAACTGGCGAGCCACTTTCCGCGTGCGCTCCACGAGGTCGACTTCACCTTTGCCGGGTAGCCGCTCATGCGCATGTGCTTGCCGTCGGCCAGCTTCCAGCCGTGCAGGGCGTTTTCCTGCATGGTGGTGACAACGAAATTGCCGTCGGGTGAGAAAGTAATTCCGGTATGCGCGCCATCCCATTGCAAATCAAACGGTTTCGCGGCTGTCGCGGGGAAGTGAAGCGTAGCGCCATTGTAGCGCGCGACGCCGAGGCGCATTCCTTTCGGCGCGAAGGCAAGCCCTTCCACCGAGCGCGGATGGTCAAGCATCTTGACTTTACCGTCCGCGAAACGCACCCAAGCGGTCTTCCCGCTGGCGTAGGCGACGGCGCCTTGCGGACCTGCGGCGACCGTGGCGATCCATTTGCGGCCAACCTCCGCCAGCGTGGCCAGACTGCCGTCCGGACCCACCGCGCAGACCCGGCCATCCTCTCCGCCGGTGAGCAGCGATTTCCCGTCCAGCGCCAGCGTGGCGCACAGCAGGCCGTCATGCGCGGCCACCGTCTTGTGGCCATGGTCGAGCCGATGCACCTCGCCTGCGGCAAGGGCAAAATGCGGGATGTCGGAGACAAAGGTGGCGGCGACGCAGTGACCGTCGAGATCGAGAGGGGCAACTGTTGGCATGACTATCCAAACGGAGAAGAGAGGCAAAAGAGGGACATCGTCACCGACCCACCTCTGGTCCTGCCGGACATCTCCCCCTCAAAGGGGGAGATCGGCTGGCCGTGAAGGTTCCGGCTGTCTACGTCGTTGCGGGACAAGCGGATAGGTGAATGCGCGCAATCTCCCGCCTTGAGTGGGAGATGCCCGGCAGGACAGAGGGGGGCAACGTAGAGCAAAAACGTCTCGGGTTTCAGAACTGCGCTAAGCCTGGCAAGCCTCAAAGGTCCGCCGAAGCTTTTCCTCGTCAAGCTTGCGGCCGATGAAGACCAGCCGGCTCTCGTGCTTCTCGCCATCCTTCCACGCCCGCTGGTGGTCGCCTTCCATGATCATGTGAACGCCCTGGACGACATATCGGTCGGGGTCGTCCTTGAAGGCGATGATCCCCTTCATGCGCAGGATATTCGGCCCTTCCAGCTGGGTGATCTTTTCGATCCACGGAAAGAACTTCTTCGGGTCCATCTCGCTGCCGCGCAGCGACACCGACTGCACGGTGACATCGTGGATTGGGGAGACGTGGCCATGGTGATGGTCGTGCCCATGATGATCGTGGTCATGGTGGTGATGATCATGGTCGCAGTCCGGGCCGCATTCGTGGTCGTGATCATGGTCATGCGCTTCGAGGAAATGCGGATCGTTTTCCAGCGCACGCTTCAGGTCGAACGCTCCGCGATCCAGAACCTTGTCGAGTGAAATCGAGGCGCGCTCGGTGCGGTGGATTTGGGCGCTTGGGTTAATGGCGCGGATCGTGCCTTCGATGTCGCGCAGTTCTTCGCGCGAAACGAGATCGGTCTTGTTGAGCAGCACCACATCGGCGAAGGCGATCTGGTCTTCCGCCTCGCGCGAATCCTTCAGCCGCAGCGGCAGATGCTTGGCGTCGACCAGCGCCACAACAGCGTCGAGCTTGGTCTGGGAGCGCACGTCGTCATCCATGAAGAAAGTCTGCGCCACGGGTGCGGGGTCGGCGAGCCCGGTAGTCTCGACCAGGATCGCGTCGAAGCGGCCCGGCCGGCGCATCAGGCCCTCGACGGTGCGGATCAGGTCGCCGCGCACGGTGCAGCAGACGCAGCCATTGTTCATCTCGTAGATTTCCTCGTCGGACTCCACGATCAGGTCGTTGTCGATGCCGATCTCGCCGAACTCGTTGACGATGACGGCATAGCGCTTGCCGTGGGTTTCGGAGAGAATTCGGTTGAGCAGCGTCGTTTTGCCAGAGCCGAGATAGCCGGTCAGCACGGTGACTGGAATTTGCGTCTGAGCTTCGCTCATTGTCGTTTCCTTGAACGGATGAAAGCCGGGGGTTGGCACCATATAGGGCCGCCCGAGGCGATTTGCACCTGCCATTCGTTGGGTCACCAGCACTCCAGGGCAGTCGCGTAGAGCGCCCGGGCGAGATTGTAAGCCGTCACATAAATGAAATGTACGTGTGGCAAAGGGTTGCGCGCCGCTCCGGGGATCGCTTCGGGAAGATGAGGGAAGACGCATGGGCAAGACGAAGAAGAGCGCGGTGATGAACCGCCTGCAATCGGCTGCGCGGCTGTCGCGCACCGTGCTCGCCGCCAAGCTGAACGGCCACGGGTTCTATGCCGGGCAGGACCAGATCATGCTGGCGCTGAACCAGGACGATGGGCTGACGCCCGGGCAGCTCGCCGTGCGCCTTGGCGTGCGCCCGCCGACCATCACCAAGACGATCAACCGGCTGCAGGCACAAGGCGTGCTGGAAAAGAAGCCGTCACTGGACGATGCCCGCCAGGCGCACATTTCGCTCACCGATGCCGGCCGCGAAACGATCCGCGACATTGAGAAGTCCGTCCGCAAGCTGGACAAGCAGGCTTTCAAGGGTTTCGACAAGAAGGAACAGAAGGCGCTTGCCAAGCTGCTGGCCCGCATCGAGGCCAATCTTTCCAATTCGGAGGTCGTGGAGATCGACGACGAACCGGACCTCGAGGATTGAGGCTCGATCGGCGCAGGGCAGTATTTGACCTTGCGTCAGCCGGCCAAACGACTTTACAGGAAGCAACTTCCCTCAAGCATCGCTTCCGTTGACCCAATCCCGACACGACACTGACGCAGCCACGCCCCCTGCCGCCATCTGGCTGCTGCTGGGTAGCGGTCTGGCCTTCGCCTGCCTCGACACCAGCGCGAAATATCTCGTCACATCGGGTATGTCGCCACAGTTCGTGTCGTGGATGCGGTTCGTCGAGCACGCAATCCTCGCTCTGATCCTGCTGCGCAGTTGGACCAACATCGCGACGTTTCGTGTGAACAACCTGCCGCTGCAACTGCTGCGCGGCATGTTCCTCGTCGGCGCGACGGTGTTCAACTTCTTCGCGCTGCGCACGTTGCAACTCGCCGACGCCATGTCGATCATGTTCTTCGGCCCCATGATGATCACCGCCCTTGCCGGGCCGATGCTGGGCGAATGGGCGGGCTGGAGGCGCTGGCTGGCTATTGCCGTCGCCTTCATCGGCGTCCTCGTCATTGCGCGGCCGGGTTTCGTGACGATCGACATTGGTCACATCTATGTCTTCTGCTCGATGATCAGCGGCAGTCTCTACGCGATCATGACGCGCTATCTGGCCCCGACGGAAACGCCGGAGAGCCTGATCTTCTATTCGGCCCTGGCGCCGGCCATCCTTTTGGCGCCGTTCGGGCTGGCCACCGCATCGATGCCGGCAGAGCCTTTGCACTGGGTCGTCCTGTCCTGCCTCGGCCTGTTCGGCGGCGTGGGCCATTGGTGGGTCATCCAGGCCTATCGGCGGGCATCCGCCACGGCGCTTGCGCCCTATCCCTATGCGCAGATGGTGTGGATGATCATCTCCGGCTACCTGGTCTTCAACCAGTTGCCGGACCTGTGGACGCTTGTCGGCGCCGCCATCATCGTCGCCAGCGGCCTCTATATCGTCCATCGCGAGCATCGGCTTCGCCTGGCCAACCGCACGCTGCCAACGGTGGAAGACGCGACCTTGTCAGAAAAGCTTTGATTCCCCCTGCCGCCATGAGCTAAACGGGATTTAAATATTTTAAAAGCCGACGCGCGGAGGCTGACCTGGCGCAAAAGATCAAACTCTCGACCATCGCCGATGCGCTCGGCGTTTCGACGGCAACGGTCTCCCTGGCCCTGAGAGACAGCCCGCTGGTGGCGGAGGCCACGCGCGATCGCATCAAGGACCACGCGCGCGCAATCGGCTACATTTACAACCGGCGGGCGGCGAGCCTGCGCACGTCCCGATCCGGAATTGTCGGCGTTGTCGTCCACGACATCATGAACCCGTTCTTCGCCGAGATCCTGCGTTCGATCGAAAGCGAGCTGGACCGCAGCGGGCAGACCTTCATCCTGTCCAATCACTATGATCAGTTGGAGAAGCAACGCACTTTTGTCGATACGCTACTCCAACTCGGCGCCGACGGGGTCATCATGTCGCCGGCGATCGGCACACCGGCACAGGACGTCATCGTCGCCGAGGAAAACGGTCTGCCGGCCGTGCTGATCGCCCGAAGCGTCGAAGGCGCCAACGTGCCGGTATTTCGTGGCGATGACACCTACGGCACCGCGCTGGCCACCAATCACCTGATTTCGCTCGGCCATAAGCGCATTGCCATGATCGGCGGCACCGATCAAACCTCAACCGGGCGGGACCGCTACCAGGGTTATGTCAACGCCATGGAAGCAGCGGGGCTGGAGATCAGGCCATCGTGGCGCATCGCCGGACCGCGGACCAAGCAGGCCGGCTTCGAGGTGGCTGGACAGTTTCTCGCCCTGAAAGACAAGCCGACCGCCGCATGCTGCTGGAATGATTTGGTCGCCATCGGTCTCATGAACGGGATTTCGCGCGCCGGCCTGGCGCCGGGCGTCGATGTCTCCGTCACCGGCTATGACGATCTGGAGGAAGCGGCCATCGCCACACCCGCGCTGACGACGGTGTGGAATGGCCAGCGCGAAGTCGGGCGGCAGGCCGCGCGGGCATTGCTCGACAAGCTGAGCGGCAGGCCGGTACAACCCTCGCAGGAACTGATCCGGCCGGAACTGCATGTACGGCAGTCTACCGGCAGGCCAGTCGAGCGTCAGTAGCCGGTGTCGACTGTTATCCTCGCCAGATTCTCTTGATGATCTGCGTTCCTCTCTTGAGTTCGATGTTCACCCGCTCCGGCACATGATCCTGAGTGATAAAATCGCCTTCGTGATAGACCCGAAGGGGGTGACTGATGAGATCGTCTGTAGAGCCGGCTGCCGCGGACGCTATCAGATGCTGCCACGGCCACGGGACCGGGTCGGGAGCGAGCGTTTTGCCGTCCAGCACTGCTTCGATGGAATTCAGACGTGCGTGGATGCGCACGCCCTTCAAAGGCTTGCCTTGTCCCCAGTAATTCGCGACGTCCAGTTCGGCGATGAGAGTAGCTGCGATAGGCGACACGATCTCAAGCACCGGGCCGGCCGGCTCTTCAGCGCAGAACTCGAAGTCTTGAATGAGATCGGCAGGCGTGGTCACATACACCACTGGGCTTAAAGTCGGGTTGCTCCAGCCTGAGGTCGGAACCTTGCCTTCCGCATATAGTGCCAATTGAGGTGGACTAGACTTGTTGATCGAAAGCTTTACGTCAGTGACTTCCATCACGCGCTGCATGTTTCCCTCCATTTTCTTCGAATACTTGCATGGCACGTTAAAATTGTCGAATCCAAACAATGCAACGCAGGCGGGATAAATGGCGGACCTTCGTGATATCAGTATTCTCGTTCCCGGACAGCTTCATCCGCGCTCGGTTAGGCGGATTGGCGAGGCCTTCAATCTTGTCCTGGCCGACAATATAGATGCCTCGGCGATTACCGATGAGATGAAGGCGATGGTTCGCGGCATAGCCGTTTCGCCGGCGCTCGGCGGGGCATCGGTGGGACCGGAATTCCTCCAGGCGCTGCCGGAGCTGGAGATCGTCGCCAATTTCGGTGTTGGTTATGACGGTGTGGATGCGGTGAACGCCGGCAAGCTCGGCATCATGGTCACCAATACGCCCGACGTCTTGACCGAGGAGGTGGCGGACACCGCGCTCGGCCTTCTGCTCAACACCGTGCGCGAGTTTTCCAGGGCCGAGGCCTATCTGCGCGAAGGCCGGTGGGCAAAGGAGGGCGGCTATCCGCTGACCAAGGCATCGCTGCGCGGGCGCAGGGTCGGCATATTCGGCATGGGCCGCATTGGCCAGGCCATCGCAAGGAGGCTCGAGGCCTTCGGCCTGCCGATCGCCTACCATAATCGCAGGCCGGTCGAAGGCGTGACCTATGCCTTCCATCCAACGCTGGAAGGGCTGGCGGCAGCCGTCGATACGCTGATCTCCGTCGCGCCGGGCACACCGGCAACCGAAAAGGCCGTCAACTCCAAGGTGCTGAAAGCGCTCGGGCCGAATGGCGTCTTCGTCAATATCGGCCGCGGCAGCACCGTGGATGAGGATGCGCTGGCAGCTGCGCTGAAGAACGGCACAATCCTGGCGGCGGGTCTGGACGTGTTTTCCAACGAACCGCACGTGCCGGAAGCGCTGCTCACCCTGCCCAACGCGACGCTGCTTCCGCATGTCGGCTCGGCCTCGATCGCGACGCGCGACGGCATGGCCGATCTCGTCGTCGACAATCTGATCGAGTGGTTCTCAAAGGGCAGGGCGCTGACGCCGGTGCCGGAAACGGCAAAGGTCGGGCGCCGCTGAGCTAGGGTCGAGCCTGCGCCAGCCATCGAGCGCGAGCGACTGTTGGGACCGACAAAGAATCGTTTTGGTCTGGAATAAGTCTCTGCCGTTAGCACACCGCTAACCAACACACTTCTATCTCGATCTGAGTACAGGAGTGTGTGATGCGAAGTGGCGTAGTTGTTTTGATGATTGTCGGTGCATTGACCATCGCCGGCTTTGCCGCATCAGCCTTGCGCAACAGTCCCGATATCGATTCCAGCCTCACGACTTCAAGCGTGCCAAAGCACATGCCGCAGCGGGGCGAGTGACTCGCTTAATCATGGTTAACGGGACGTCAACCATCCAGGCCTATCTCTGGCTGGAACAGGAATGGGCAAATGGGTAGCAGGTTACTTTCACTGGCTGTTATGGCATGCGCGACGGCGGGCGCCTGGGTGGTAGCCTCGGCGGGGACGGGAAGTACGGCAGTCGACAGCGTCGTCACCGGCAGCATCGGAACGTCGCAGCAGGAATTCAGGCTGTCGTCGCGCGCCGGTGGCGACTGGTGCACCGTCTCGAAGGGGACGAAGACGAAGGCAGGCGTGGCGGAAGTGAAATTCGATCCGGCCTGCAATATGCTGATGCCTGGCCTCGACCTGGTGCGCTTCTGGCGCGACCGTTCCGACGGATCGGTCGAGTTCGTCGGCTCGGGCGGCGAGACCCTGGCAGCCTTCGGTCCAGCCGATGGCGAAGGGTATGAGTCCTTCCGGCCCCGCACGCCCTTGCTGTCGCTCTCTTCCGGCGGCTGACGTGCAGCTATTCCGCAGCCAGGCGGCCTGTCGTGCGCGCCACGGCATGCGCCCGCGCGGCGTCGCCAAATGCCTCGAAGACCTTGCGCGAGGCGCTGTCGGAATTGACCCAATATTCCGGGTGCCACTGAACGCCGACCGCGAAGGCGCGGGCGCCGCGCACCGAGACCGCCTCCACGGTTCCATCCTCGGCGACGGCTTCGACGTCGAGTTTCGGGCCTAGCCGGTCGATCGCCTGGCGATGCACCGAATTGACCCTGATGTCACCGGCGCCGAACACCCCCGCGAGGCAGCTTCCCGGCTTGATCGTCACCGACTGGCGGATGGCAAAGCGTTCGTCCTGGCTGTCGCTGGTGGGCGCCCGGTGGTCGAGCGAGCCCGGCCGCTCCTGAATCTCCGTGGCCAGTGTGCCGCCCAGAGCGACGTTGAGTTCCTGGATGCCGCGGCAGATCGCCAGCAGCGGAACGCCCAGTTCGATCGCCCTGCGAATCAGGGGCAGGGTCGTCGCGTCACGGTCGGGATCGTAGGGGCCGTTGGCCTCGGTCGCCTCCTGACCATAGTGCGACGGATGCACGTTCGACTTCGAGCCCGTGATCATGACGCCGTCTACGGAGCCCAGAAGGTAGTCCAGGTCGAGCCGGTCGGCGAAGGAGGGCACCAGCACCGGAAGCACGCCCGCGCCCGTGAGCGCCGCCTCAAGATACTGACGCGGAGTGCCGTGCCAGGTGTAATTCTCAAACTGGCGGACATCGGTTGAGACGGCAACAAGTGGCTGAAGCATGAAACGGCAATTCCCGATCGGTCTGGCTGCCCCATAAATAGGCGATTTTGGGACCCAGCGCCATCGCGTGGAGAAGGGCGTGTTTTCAGAACTGTCGCATCTCACGGCGACGTCGAGTGTCTCGCCACAGAATAAAAATAGTTGGCATCTATTGCTACCCATGCCACGCTTGCGAATGCGACAAGGAGACGTGGCATGAACGTTTCACTCGGTAGAACCTGGGAGCAATATATGTTGACGAACAGGTCGAGTCCGGCATGTTCAACAACGCCAGCGAGGTCGTGCGGGATGCGCTGCGCCGCCAGCAGGAATACCTCATGAAGCTCGATGCGCTGCCCCGTAGCGTTCGATCGGGTGCCGACGCAGTGAAGGCGGGCGACATCAGCCGCGCAACTGCTGACGACATCGTGCGCAAGGCGAAGGCTCGGAAACACACTGCGTGAACGGCTTTCTCCTATCCCGTGACGCCGACATCGATCTGCAGGACATCTTTATCTACACGGATGAGTTTTGGGGCGAGCGGCAAGCCAAGCACTACGTTGCCGGTCTTTACGAAATATTTGGACAGCTCGGCAGCAATCCGGGCATGGGCCGGCTGCGTCACGAACTGGGCGAGGGGATTCGCAGCTTTCCCCACGGCTCTCACGTGATTTCTTCATGCCGTGGCAGGGCGAAGTTGCAATTGTGAGAGTGCTTCACGGCTCAAGGGATTTCGACAAGCTGTTTGAGCGCTACGACCCGGTGCACGGCATCGAAGGCCACCGCGGCTGAACTTAGCGTCTGCATGCGGGTGGCAGCGCCGCACCAGTAATTTAGACGATAGTCTCATGCCGTTTTCGTGAAGGCGTGTTTCTCTGCGAATACGGTCGTTCTTGGCCTGTGTGTGCTGGACAGAGCACCTTGCGCATGTATTGTTCGCGCGGCGCCGCCATGAGGGTTCGGTTCATGGCGTCAAACCATAAGATCAAATGCAAATGGGAGGTCCAGTTGGATCGTCGTTCTTTTATTACCAAAGCCGGCCTGGCGGGCGCGGGGGCGGCAGCCGCCACCACGCTGGCGGCCCCGGCCATTGCCCAGTCCAATCCGAAGATCACCTGGCGTCTGACGTCTTCGTTCCCGAAGTCGCTCGACACGATCTACGGCGGTGCTGAAGTCTTCTCGAAGATGCTGTCCGACGCGACGGACGGCAATTTCCAGATCCAGGTCTTTGCTGCCGGTGAAATCGTTCCGGGTCTGCAGGCCGCGGACGCCACGACCGCCGGTACCGTCGAGGCCTGCCACACGGTGGCCTATTATTACTGGGGCAAGGATCCCACCTGGGCGCTGGGTGCGGCGGTGCCGTTCGCGCTCAACGCGCGCGGCATGAATGCCTGGCATTACCACGGCGGCGGTATCGCGCTGTTCAACGAGTTCCTGGGTAAGCAGGGCCTCTATGGCCTGCCGGGCGGCAATACCGGCGTGCAGATGGGCGGCTGGTTCCGTAAGGAAATCAATACCGTCGAAGACCTCAAGGGCCTGAAGATGCGCATCGGCGGCTTCGCGGGCAAGGTTGTCGAAAAACTCGGCGTCGTGCCGCAGCAGATCGCCGGCGGCGACATCTATCCGGCACTCGAAAAGGGGACGATCGACGCGGCCGAGTGGGTCGGGCCGTATGACGACGAGAAGCTCGGCTTCCAGAAAGTCGCACCCTTCTACTATTATCCCGGCTGGTGGGAAGGCGGTCCGACCGTGCACCTGCTGTTCAACAAGGCCAAGTTCGAGGAACTGCCGGCGAATTACAAGTCGCTGGTCCACACCGCCGCGCAGGCGGCTGACGCGAACATGCTGCAGAAATACGACTTCCTGAACCCGACTGCGGTGCGCAATCTTGTCGCCAACGGCGCACAGCTGCGTCCCTTCAGCCAGGAGATCCTCGAGGCCTGCTTCGGTTCGGCCAATGAGGTCTACGCGGAGATGGAGGCCAACAATGCCGAGTTCAAGAAGATCTGGGACTCGATCAAGGCATTCCGCGCGCAGCACTATCTCTGGGCGCAGATCGCGGAATACAATTACGATACGTTCATGATGATCCAGCAGCGCAACAAGAAGCTCTGACGCGTTTCGATTCTGCGACGTTTCAAGGCCCCGGACGGCACCGTCCGGGGCCTTTTTCGTGCCCATGGACTCTCGGCTGCTTGCGTGCATTCAATATCGCGCGCCGTTGGACGGGAGGAAAAAGTCGGCGGCGTTCAAGCTCAACAAAATGGGAGGAACTCTGAATGGATCGCAGATCATTCGTGAAAGGGGCTGGACTTGCCAGCGCCGGCGTAGCCGCGACGACGATGCTGGCCGCACCCGCCATTGCCCAGTCCGCGCCGAAGATCTCGTGGCGCTGCACCTCATCTTTCCCCAAAGCGCTCGACACGATCTACGGCGCAGCCGAGACGATGGCCAACTTCGTTCGCGAATCGAGTGACGGCAATTTCGATATCCAGGTTTTCGCCGCCGGCGAACTGGTGCCCGGCCTTCAGGCAGCGGACGCGACATCCGCCGGCACCGTCGAAATGTGCCACACGGCGTCGTATTATTTCTGGGGCAAGGATCCGTCCTACGCGCTGGCGACGGCAGTTCCCTTCATGTTCAACGACAGGCAGATGAATGCCTGGCTCTATTATCAGGGCGGTCAGGACCTGTTGAACGAGTTCTACGCCACGCAGGGGCTTTTTGGCCTACCATGCGGCAATACCGGCGCACAGATGGGCGGTTGGTACCGGAAGGAGATCAACACGCTGGATGATCTCAAAGGCCTGAAAATGCGCATCGGTGGCTTTGCCGGTAAGATCATGGAAAAGCTGGGTGTGGTGCCGCAGCAGATTGCCGGCGGCGATATCTATCCAGCGCTGGAAAAGGGCACCATCGACGCCGCCGAATGGGTCGGGCCTTATGACGACGAGAAGCTCGGCTTCTACAAGGTGGCGAAATATTACAACTACCCAGGTTTCTGGGAGGGCGGGCCGACGCTGCATGCGCTGGTCAATCTCACCAAGTGGAACGAACTTCCGAAGAACTATCAGGCGCTGTTGCGCGCGGCCTGCGAGGCAGCCAATTGCGACATGATGGCGAGCTATGACGCCAAGAACCCGACGGCCCTGAGGAGCCTGATCGCCGGCGGAGCGGTGCTAAAACCCTTCAGCCAGGAGATTCTCGCGGCGGCATTCGATGCATCGAACGCCACCTATGCCGAGATTTCCGCATCGAATCCAATGTTCAAGAAGATCTACGACAGCCAAGTGGCATTCCGCAAAGACGCCTATGTCTGGGCGCAGGTGTCTGAATACACGTTCGACACGTTCATGATGACCCAGCAGCGCGCCGGCAAACTTTAAATCTCCGAACATGCAAAGCCCCGGCTGACCTGCGTCACCCGGGGCTTTTCTCTTGCTGCGCTTAATTGAAGCTCGGCGGCTTGGTCAGATCGTTGGACGGTGGAGCCGGTTGCGCGGGTGTCTCGTTGCCGAAACTCGGCGGCTTCGACAGGTCGTTGCCTCCGGGAGCAGGCGCGCCCCCGGCCGGCGGTGCACCATCCAGCGACGGCACGCCCGGCAGACCGAGGCCGGGCATTTCCGGCACCGTGATCTCGATGGTGCCCGGATCGACCACCACGCCTTTGTAATGCATGACCATCTGAGGGAACATGATGACCAAGGCCACCATGATGACCTGGATGATGACGAAGGGGACCGCACCCCAATAGATCTGGCCGGTGGTCACTGGGGCGATATGCTTGCCCGTGATGCGGTCGAGATAGGGGACGCGGGTCGCGACCGAGCGCAGATAGAACAGCGCGAAGCCGAAGGGCGGATGCATGAAGCTGGTCTGCATGTTGACGCCCAGCAGCACACCAAACCAGATCAGGTCGATCCCGAGCGCCGTGGCGGCGGGCGCCAACAGCGGAACGATGATGAATGCCAGCTCGAAGAAATCGAGAAAGAAGGCGAGCAGGAAGACCAGGATGTTGACTGCGATGAGGAAGCCGACTTCGCCGCCTGGCAGCGATGTCAACAGATGCTCGACCCAGACATGGCCGTTCACGCCGTAGAATGTGAGCGAGAAGACGCGCGCACCGATCAGGATGAACATCACGAAGGACGACAGCCGCGTCGTGGAAGCCAGCGCCTGCCGGATCACATCGAGCGACAGCCTACCCTTCACCGCAGCCATCAGCAAGGCGCCGACCGCGCCCATGGCGCCGCCTTCCGTCGGTGTGGCGATGCCAAGGAAAATGGTGCCGAGTACGAGGAAGATCAGCGCCAGCGGCGGTATGAGAACGATGATCACCTGCTGCGCGAGGCGGGACATCATGTTGACGTTCAGTGCCCGGTCGGCGATGGCGATGATGTAGATCACAATCGTGCCGACCGTTGCGCCGAGAATGTCGGCGTTGTCTCCATGGGTCGGCGACAGCCAGACATGCGCGCCGTACGCAATTGCGCCGGCAGCGATCAGGGCGATAATAAGCGACGTGACGCCCGAACCCAGCGTGCGCGCCTCAAGCGGCAGTGCGGGCATCGACTTCGGCCGGATAATCGACATCAACAGGATGTAGAGCATGTAGAGGCCGGTCAGGATGAGACCGGGAATGAGAGCGCCCTTGTACATGTCGCCCACAGACCGGCCCAATTGGTCGGCCAAAACGATTAACACCAGCGAGGGGGGTATGATCTGGGCGAGCGTGCCTGACGCGGCGATGACACCGGAGGCCAGCCGGCGATCGTAGCCGTAGCGCAGCATGATCGGCAGCGAGATCAGACCCATGGCGATCACCGAAGCTGCAACGACGCCCGTCGTGGCGGCGAGCAAGGCGCCAACAAAGATCACCGCATAGGCGAGGCCGCCCCGGATCGGTCCGAAAAGCTGGCCAATCGTGTCCAGCAGATCTTCGGCCATGCCGGAGCGTTCCAGCACGATGCCCATGAATGTGAAGAAGGGAATAGCCAGCAGCGTTTCATTCGCCATCACGCCGCCGTAGAACCGATCCGGCAACGCATAGAGCAATGGCCAGGACAGGTTGATCGAACCGTTCGACAACGGCGCCAATTCAACGCCGATGACGAAAAACAGCAAGCCGTTTGCCGCCAGCGAAAAGGCGACGGGATAGCCGACGAGCAGGAAGATGATCAGCGAAAAGAACATGATCGGAGCCATGTTCTGGGCGATGAACTCAATCATTGCTTGAGCTCCTCAACCAGCGCTTTGGCTTCGAGTTCGGCCGCCTCATGCGCCGATATGAATGGGGTGGGGTCGTCCATATCCCCGCGCATGATCGCTATCTTCTTGATGATCTCTGAAATGCCTTGGATACCGAGCAGGATGAAGCCCGCCAGCAGCAGCGCTTTAGCCGGCCAGATGATCAAGCCGCCGGCATTCGTCGACACTTCTCCGGATCGGTAGGACAGCAGGAAGTAGGGGGTGAAGTAAGAAATCATCAGGATGACGAAGGGCATCAGGAAGAATACGTGCCCGAGAAGATCGATCCAGTGCTGCGTGCGCCGAGAAAACATGCCGTAGATGATGTCGATGCGGATGTGCTCATTTTGCTTGAGCGTATAAGCGGCGGCCAATAGGAACGCTGCACCAAACAGATACCATTGCGCCTCGAGCCAAGCGTTGGATGACGTGTTCAGCACTTTGCGGATGATCGCGTTGCCGGCACTGATCAGGATCGACAGCAAGATCAGCCAGCCAACCGCCTTGCCGATGATTTCATTGAAGCGGTCAATGGCTCTGGATAGAGCGAGCAGCCCTGCCATCCAATCCTCCCAGTTGTTCGCCGCTTCCCCAGTGTTCTTGTAACGCGCGGCAAGCACCTCTGGTATGCCGGGATGAGACAGGCACGTCAACAAGTTGAACCGTGCTTCGACGAATGTCGCACACGAATGGAATCAGTCGCGGGCCGGCGCGCGCAGAACCAGAACGGCGGCCAGGAAAGCCAACATCCAGGCATCACGCCATTCGACAGCGAAATAGCCTGCCCAGAGTGCTTCGCCGATGCCATAGGCCGCGGCGCCCAACGCTGCGCGCGATGGGGAGGAGTAGCTGCCGGCGGCGGTGACGAAGAGGATCTTCAACCCGTAGATCATGCCTGTGCCGAAACTGATGTTGCCATAGTGGAGGGCCGCAAGGACGCCAGCCAGGGCGGCAATGAGCGAGCCTGCAATCACCGAGCCGCGAAAGACGCCTCCCCCGTCGACGCCGCACATCGCCGCCGCAACGGGGTCGTCGGAAACGGCGCGCCAACTTCGCCCGAACATCGAGCGGTTCATCGTCCACGCGCCAAGGAATAGGATGACGATGGCGACGGCGCAGCCGGAGAGCTGGTTGACGGTGAGCGTGACCTGAAAACCCGGCCGGCTGGCGAAGACGATCGGCTGGGACAAGAACGGCGGCAGCCAATAGTCCTTGGTGTCGGCAGCGATCCGGCTCATTTCCATCAGGACGATCGCCACGGCCAGCGTCGCGGCCACGACGCTGTTGGGCGAGCGGCCAGCCAAAGGTTCGAGAACATGCCGCGACAGGATGAAGCTGGCAACCCAGGCGTAGAAGAATGCGGCGGCAACGCCGAGCCCAATCGCGCCCGGCCAGGTCAGCCACAGCACGTCGTAGCCAAACAGCGTGGCGAGTATCATCGCGTGGCCGCAAAACGCGAACACTCCGCCATAGGCCAGATTGGTGCGATGCAGGACGCCGTTGATGACAACATAGCCGAAGGCCAGCAGCGCATAGAGCGCGCCCGCGTGCAGGCCGTTGAGAAGTTGCTGCAGGAAGTAAAGCATCGATCCGGATAGACCGCCTCCGTTCCCGACAAGCTGTGATGCGGAATCTAACTTGTCAAACGGCATTTAAAGGTTAGTCTGTCCGTATGGCAGCGACCTGGGTACAGCATCGGTTCTCGGGCGGCGTGCTTGCCCTCGATCTGGCCAATACGGTGGTGCTCAGGGGCGATCCCGCGCATTCCTTCGATCGCCTGGATGACCCCACCGAACTGCCATGCTTCGCCGAGGCCGCCGGTCGCTTTCGTCAGGACGAATTGCGCGGGGCGATGCTGAGCGCTCGCGGTGATGCGAACGAGAAAGCCCGGATCATCGAAATCCGGGAGAGGACCGACCTTCTCTTCCGCAACGCGGTGGTTGAAGGCGATGTCCTGGCGCGCGATCTGCCCGACTTCTTGAAGAGTTGCGGCAATGCCCTCCAGGATATCCCCGGACATGTCCGTCTTGGGTCTCCTTTCACAACCGCGCGGACCGACCTGTCGCTGGCTTCTGCGGCGGCGCTGTCGGCGTTGTCGCTGCTGCCCGACGCTCGACGGGTGCGCATCTGCCAGAACTGTCGCTGGCTGTTTCTGGACCGAAGCCGCAACGGCAGCCGTCGGTGGTGCGACATGGCCGTCTGCGGCAACCGGCAGAAAGCGCGCCGGCACTATCAGCGCAGGGCTGGCCGAAAGGAGGGTGCAGGCGATGAAAGGTAACGGTCGTTGGATTCGCGCCGCTCTGGCCGCCGCTTTGCTCGGCGGGGCTGCAACGCTTGCCTCGTGCCGGGAGAGCGGCAGGGAGGGCGAGTATTTCGTGCTCGACGGAAAGCTTTTCGTGTTCAACTACCGCGTCGCCACGGCGACCTATCTCGTGAATATCAAGCCGGTAAAGCCCGTTGGGGAAGGCGAGGTTGCTGTCGTGTCCTTCGAGGATCCCGCCGGCGGCGAAGCGCTCGTCGTGCGCGAGAAGATTTGGCCTCGAACATCGAAGACGACAATCAACAGTCCACCGGTCTTCTGCATCGTGAAGGATCGGCCCTACAAGGTCTCAATCCGCTTGGAAGACTCCACGGGAAAGCTGATCCAGCAGATCGAGACGACGATGACCTCGTCGCAGGATCAGACCGACTTGCCCGACAAACCGCTGGTGACGGGACCGTTCTACGATCCCAATCCGGAATTGACCGGCAATCCCGCCGGTGACGTGCCGGACCTGCGAAAAGCCCTGTGCCAGAAGAGCGGCTGAGGAAAGCCGCCTGGACAGTCGAATTTGTTTGACCTGGCTTACCGGGGTTGGAAGACTGTCCTGACGACTCCACGCAGGCCGCACGACTCGCGGCTCCGCAGAGGACCCGCAATGACACTTCACGACGTTTCGCTGGACGACAAGTTCGACCTGTCGAAGGAGCGTGTTTTCCTGTCGGGCGCGCAGGCGGTGGTGCGCCTGTTGATGATGCAGCGCGAGCGCGACCAGCGTGCCGGGCTCGACACTGCCGGATTTATCTCCGGCTATCGCGGCTCGCCGCTGGGCGGCCTCGACCTGCAATTGTGGAAGGCGCGGCAACAGCTCAGCGCGAGCAGCATTGTCTTCCAGCCTGGCCTCAATGAGGAGCTGGCGGCGACTGCCTGCTGGGGTTCGCAGCAGACGGAATTGCTTGGCGAGGGCAAGCATGACGGCGTCTTCTCGCTCTGGTACGGCAAAGGTCCCGGCGT
>DATDBN010000080.1:0-7474 GCA_036524835.1 Mesorhizobium sp.
CGGCTCAAAATGACCGATGGGTCGGTACGCCGCATCACATACGCAGCCAAAACCGGCCAGCGCTTCACCGCCATCGGCCGCGTGCTCGCCGATCTGGGGGAGATCCCGCTTCAGCGGGTGACGATGCAATCGATCCGCGCCTGGCTGAAGGCGCATCCCGGCCGCGTCGATGAGCTCCTCCATCACAACCGGTCCTATGTGTTTTTCAAGGACGCCGAACTCGACGATCCGGCGCTCGGTCCGGTCGGCGCCGCCAAGGTACAGTTGACGACGGGCCGCTCCCTCGCGGTCGACCGGCTGCAGCACACTTTCGGCACACCCTTCTATATCGATGCACCGTCCCTGATGGCTTTCGGCCGCCCGTTCCGTCGATTGATGATCGCGCAAGATACAGGTTCAGCGATCGTCGGACCCGCACGCGGCGACCTCTTTGCCGGCTCCGGCGACGCCGCCGGCGAGATCGCCGGGGTGGTCAAAGCAAGCGCCGACTTCTACGCGCTGCTGCCGCGCGGCCTGGTGGCGCGATGACGAGCCGCGCTCGAGGCACGCTTAGCGAGGAAGACCGCATCCTCTGGTCCCTGGTTGCCCGCAGCGCCAAGCCGCTGGCTGGCCGCAGGCAGGTCGAAGAGCAGGCACCCGAGATCAAAGCACCGGAAGCAGCGAAGCCGGCCGCCAGCAAAGCCGCTTCGGCGACACCCGCGTTGCCCCCTGCTGTCCAGCCCAAGCGGCATGTCCCGACCCATCTGGACAATCCAACGCTGGAAAAGCTCGCCAAGGGCAAGCTGCCCATCGAGGCGCGCGTCGATCTGCACGGCATGACGCAGGACGAGGCTTACACTCTGCTCTACGCCTTCGTCAGCCGCGCACATGCACGCGGCGCGCGCTATGTGCTGGTGATCACCGGCAAAGGCTCCTCCTCGGGTGGCGACGGCGTGTTGCGCCGCGCGGTGCCGGGATGGCTGTCAACGCCGACCTTCCGGCCCTTCGTGTCGAGCCATGACCATGCCGCGCGCGGCCATGGCGGCAGCGGCGCACTCTACGTGCGTCTGCGGCGCACGAAGCCATGACGCCGTTCGGGGAAAGGCTGCGTCAGCTGCGCAAGGCCAAGGGCGTTAGCCAGAAAGACATGGCGGCGGCGCTTGGCGTCTCGGCCGCCTATCTCTCTGCGCTGGAGCACGGCCGTCGTGGCGCTCCCAGCTGGGCGCTGGTGCAGAAGACGATCGGCTACTTCAACATCATCTGGGACGATGCCGAGGATCTGGAGCGCCGCGCTTGGTCGTCACATCCGCGCGTGACGATAGACACGGGCGGCCTCTCGCCGAAGGCTACCGCGTTTGCAAACCTTCTGGCGGCGAATGTCGGCCGGCTGGCGGAGGGCGACCTTGACGCTCTGGACGAGGCATTGCGCAGGGCGCTGGAGCTGGACGGCTCAGTTCCGGCCTAGCCCCGACGGAGCCGGGGCTCTCCTACGCGACAGGCGTGCAGGCGACGGCCAAGCCAAGTCTATTGCGCTGAAGCCAGCGGTAGAGAAGCAGCGTGGCCACCGAGGCCAGCCCGCAGCATAGGCCGATCCAGATGCCGCTGCCGGCAAAACCAGCCTTGAACGCGAGGAAGGCGCCCAGCGGCAGCCCGATGCCCCAATAGCCGATGGCGGCGTAAATCATCGGCACGTTGGTGTCCTGCAAACCGCGCAGCATGCCGGCCGTCACCGCCTGCGCGCCATCGGCCACCTGGAACAGCGCCGCGAAGGCCAGGAAGGTCACGGCCAACCCGACCACTGCGGCATTCTTCGGATCCGTCACGTCGATGAAGGCGCTGATCAGCACATGCGGCCACGTCACCATCGCCAGCGCCATCAGCGCCATGAACGACACGCCCATCACCAGCGCCGTCCAGCCTGCACGGCTGACACCCTCGCTGTCTCCCGCGCCGAAGGCCAGCCCGACCCGCACCGTCACCGCCTGCGCAAGGCCGAGTGGGATCATGAAGGTCACCGAGGCGATCTGCAGCGCGATGGCATGGGCAGCAAGCGGCGCGGCGCCGATCAGTCCCATCAGGAAGGCGGCGGCGTTGAAGATGGTGACTTCGAAGGCGAGAATGCCGGAGATAGGCGCGCCCAGCTTGAGCAGCGCCCAGAAACGCGGCCAGTCCGCACGCCAGAAGCGTCCAAAAATATGGTAGCGGCGGAACCGCTTCTCCCGCATGCAAACCACCGCCAGCCCGGCGAACATGAAGGTGCTGGCGAAGCTGGTCGCCACGCCCGATCCGAAGATACCCAGTTGCGGGAAGCCCAGACGGCCGAATACCAGCGCGTAATTGCCCAACGCATTGATCGCGACGGCGATGACCATGATCACCAGCGCCCAGCCCGGCCGTTCCAGCGCGGAGATGAAGGACCGCAGCACGATGTAGCCGTAAAACGGCAGCACGGCCCATTGCAGGCCGCGCATATAGATCGCGGCTTGCCGGGACAGGTCGGGTTCCTGGCCCAGCGCCAGCAGGATAGGCTCGGCATTCCACAGGAAAAGCCAGATCGGGATTGTCACCGCCACGGCCAGCCACAACCCCTGCCGTACGGTTCGGCGCACGTCGCGCACCGAATGACGGTTGCGGCCGCGCTCGGCGGCCATCATCGGCGCGGTGGCGTATGCCAGCCCGAGGCCGAAAATCAGCGGCGCAAAATAGAGATTGGAGCCAAGCGCCCCGGCAGCCAGCGCATCCGCGCCCAGCCGGCCTATGATCATCACATCGGTCGCCGTCATGGCCACCTGCGCAAGATTGGTCAATATCATCGGCCAGGCGAGCGACAGGGTCGCACGCGCTTCGTCACGCCAAGGCTTTGCACCGGCGGACGCGCCGCTGTCCTGTCCCGACATTTCCGTTCTCTCAAGCGACGCCCTGGCACTCCAGTCGGCGTCACATTTCAGCGCATTAGCGCCCATGGCCCCGGGCGTCTTTGGCGTGAAAACAAAGCCCTTGCAAGCGGCTCCGGGTGGATCTGCTTGAGCCACAGGGCGGGTTGGCGGCGATTTCCGGCCACGCCTCCCGGCAGGGACGACGCCCTGTCGCAGCCATCTCGCACATCAAGCGTTGAAATCACCCCCCGGAGCCTGCAAGGTAGGCTCATGACACCAAAAGCCGTCTTCTGGGACATGGACGGAACGCTGATCGACAGCGAGCCGCTGCACGAGCAGTCACTATCGGCCGCGCTGCTCGGGCTGGGCATCCTGCCGCCCGAGGATCTGCATGAACGCATCATCGGGGTTGCCGCGGTTCCGGTCTACGAGATGCTGCGCGACGAACTCGGCCTCGACCTGCCGTTCAACGAGTGGATCACGCGAAAATACGATCATTACTTCAAGCATGTGACGTCCCTCATGCCCCGCGAGGGCGCTGTCGAGATCTTCAAGCTGCTGCATGAGCAAGGCATTCCTCAGGCCATCGTCTCCAACTCCGATCGTCTCGTAGTCAACGCCAACATGAAGGCGATCGGTCTGGACTGGCCGACACTGAAATCGATCAGCCGCAACGATGTCCGCAATCCGAAACCCGACCCCGAACCCTATGTCCATGCGGCATGGCTGGCTGGTGTCGACCCGGCGGACTGCTGCGTCATCGAAGACAGTACGACAGGTGCGACCGCAGGCGTCGAGGCGGGTATGAAGACCCTACTGTGGGTGCAGGAGCCGCTGCATCCGCCTGCAGGAGCAATCCTTGTTCTCTCCCCAGACGAGTTGCGCTATCACCTCGGCCTGCCACGCCACGGCTGATGGGGTGTTGATACCCACGGATTTCAGCGGTATCCCGCTTTTCTCGCAGCAGCCGCTGCCGTGGACCCGGCCGGCGCAAATCCCTGACAACAGCCAAGACAGCCACACTCATGAAACAGAGCATCGTCATTCTCGGGGCGGGCCATGCCGGCGTTCAGGCGGCGGCCAGCCTGCGCGAGGAAGGCTTCGACGGCAAGGTGACGCTGGTCTCGGAAGAACGCGAGCTTCCCTATCACAAGCCGCCTTTGTCGAAGACGTTCATCAAGGAACCGGACGCGTATCCACAACCGCTGCGCGGCGAGGCCTTCTATGAAGGCCATCGCATCGCGCTGGAGTTGGGCCGCCCCGTCGAGAAGCTTGACCTTCAGGCGCGCCGCCTGGTGTTTGCCAATGGCGCCACCATCGCCTTTGACAAGCTGATCCTCGCGACGGGGTCGCGCCCCCGCGCCCTCGCACTGCCCGGCATCGATCTTGAGGGGGTCGTTTCGCTGCGCACATTGGCCGATGCGCGGATAATCCGCGACCTGGCGGAAACGGTGGAAGACGTGGTTGTCATCGGCGCCGGCTTTATCGGCCTGGAGATCGCCGCGACCCTTGCCGCCGGCGGGCGCATCGTTTCCGTGGTGGAAGCGATGCCTCGTGCCCTGGGGCGCGCCGTCGCGCCGCCAATCGCCGCGCATGTGCAGAGCCGCCTCGCGGCTTCGGGAGTGCGCATCCTCACCAGCGCCGGGGTGAAAAGAATAGAGGGCGAGGCAGGCAAGGCGTCGGCTGTGGTGCTTACCTCCGGCGAGCGCATCGCTGCCCGGATGGTCGTCGTCGGCATCGGCGTCGTGCCCAATACCGAGTTGGCGCAGCAGGCTGGTCTTGATGTTGGCAATGGTGTGCGCGTCGATGCCTTGATGCGAACATCTGCCACCGGCGTCGCCGCCATAGGCGACTGCGCGAACTTCCGCCACTGGATGACGGACGCGGACGTGCGCCTGGAATCGGTGCAGAACGCCACCGACCAGGCGAAGCTGGCGGCGCGCAGCCTGCTCGGCGCGACCGACGCCTATGACGCGGTGCCGTGGTTCTGGTCGGACATCGGCGACATGAAGCTGCAGATGGTCGGCCTGATCGGCAGCGCCGACCAACATGTCATCACCGGCAACCCGGCCGACAACCGCTTCTCGGTGTTCCATTTCGCCGGCACGCGCCTGATGGCGATTGAAACCGTCAACCGGCCGGCCGACCACATGCTCGGCCGACGCATCCTGGCAACGGAGTTCACGCCGGACCGGGCCGCCCTGGCCGCCAATCCCGAGGGCTTGAAGGCTGCATTCGCCGCCTGGCAGGCGGGTGCGGCCGGCTGAGCGCTGTTCGCCGGAAGATGTGACCCTTTCGCCATGGACGGCCACGCGCGATTGGGCTAGGTCTCCGGCGATCTCCGGTGCACGGCAACGCATCGGGCAATTTCCTGGGGCGTCCCGTTGTCATATTCGAAGAGCATCCGCATTGACGGCGCGGCCGCGCTGACCTTCTGGGCCCGACTTCTGAGCGTGCTTGTGCTTGCCGCTTTCGCGGCGGCGTGCTCGACGACGGAAACGCTGCGGAGCGTGCAAGAGAGCGGGATGATCATGACGCCGCCCGGCGTCGATTCCGAAAAATATGCCGCGCTGGTCATCGACGCCAATACCGGGCGCACGCTTCATGCGGTCAACGCCGAATCGCCGCGCTATCCCGCCTCGCTGACCAAGATGATGACCATGTACCTGCTGTTCGAGGCGATGGACTCGGGCCGGATGAACGGCGCGACGCAGATACCTGTATCGGCCCATGCCGCCAGCCAGCCGCCATCGAAGATGCGCATCCGCGCCGGCGATTCGATCGACGCTGACACGGCGGTGCGAGCCCTGGCCACCAAATCGGCCAACGATGTCGCCGCCGCTGTCGGCGAATATCTCGGCGGCAGCGAGGAGCAATTCGCCGCCATCATGACGGCAAAGGCGCGCCAGCTCGGCATGCGCCGCACCGTCTTCCGCAACGCCTCCGGCCTGGGCGACCCTGGCCAGTACACCACCGCCCGCGACATGGCGGTTCTCGGCATGCGCCTGCGGCAGCGCTTTCCAAACCATTTCGGCGTGTTCTCGGCAACCAGCTTCGACTTCCGCGGTCGCAACGTGCGCGGACACAACGACATGCTGGGCCGCGTGCGCGGCGTAGACGGCATCAAGACTGGCTACATCCGCGATTCCGGCTTCAACATCGTCACCTCGGTTAGCGTCGACGGGCGCAAGCTGATCGTCGTTCTCATGGGCGGCAAGACCGCACGCACCCGCAACGCCGAGGTCGAGGCGCTCATCGAGCGCTTCCTCCCCCTGGCGTCGTCAGGCCGGACGTCCTGAACGGCATCGAGGATCGCCCAGGCTTTTGGGTCTATGGGGGATCACTTATGCCAGCCGAAAAGGCGCAGGGCAGCACCCTGACCTTGCTCGCGCCTTTCCCCGCGAGAAGACGAAACGAGAAGAAGAACAGCGTTGAAGCACGCCGCTGGTTGGGCTATTGAGCGCTGGCTCGCGACACGCTCGCGTTGGCACCCGTAGCTCAGCTGGATAGAGCGCTGCCCTCCGAAGGCAGAGGTCACAGGTTCGAATCCTGTCGGGTGCGCCAACGTTTTCAAAGGGTTATGGCTTAGTCGCCAACCTCTGAAATGCTCCGGGTAGCACCGGGGTAGCACACTCTGGATACGGCTTTCCGGCCACCGATGCCGGAAACAAGGCGCTTTTCACTCCCCAACTATAGAGATAGAGCGCTGAGGGAACGGGTTCGTTCCTTGGTGGGCAGGAGCAAGAGACCTCACGAGACTGCCGGTCGCTTCAACCTTCGAAGCCTTACATGTTCCACTCGATGGCAGGTTGGACAGAGCAGCGCGAAATCAACGGTGGTCGTGTATCGGACCCCTTCATCCAGCGGGTTCTTGTGATGCACGTCCAGAAAGCCACGGGGCTTCACTCCCAGCTCCTCCGCGAGCCTCCTTGGGTCAAAAGCGCAGTCGTCGCAAATGATCGTTCCGGCCTTCTGCCCTGACAAACCTATCGGCGATCCACGTGGCGCGGCGCTTCACTTTCGCCAACCGCTCCGCTTCCATGCCCTCAAGGGCGGCGAGGTCGCGCCCGATGGCACGTTCGACATCGGCATTGATTTCGCTGGCTTCGGCTAGCCTGAATTCGTCCTCAATACCAATCCATGAGTTTGCCGTCGCGATCTGGTGCAGTTCGAGGTCTGCAATCAAAGCTCTTTCGTCGTCGGAAAGAGCGCGAAGGTTGGCGGATGATCTCTGGTAAAGTCGTCGATAGGCAGCTTCGCCGAGCACGTGCTTTGCCTTCGGGTGACCGACAATTTCGTAGCTTTCTACGATGGGGAACGCGACGGACAAGCGATATCGCTTGCCGCCCTGTGCCCACATGTCTTGAAGCCGCTTGAATTCGTCCGCGCCAAGGATCGTTTCCAGCGAGCGCGCGGTGGTACGTAATTTGTGGACTGCGATAAGACGACCCGCCAAAGCACGGTGAGCCTCCCGCTCCGCGATATATCCTGGGTCATTCTCGAACCCCGGATTCGGCTCGCTGAACTGTTGGGTAATGTACTCGATGACGTAGCCGTCGCCGAACTGCCGTTGGATCGTGCTTTGACACTTGTTGCGAGCAGTTAGGTCGCCCTCCGTA
>DATDBN010000081.1:0-9049 GCA_036524835.1 Mesorhizobium sp.
GAGTGCGTGACGATGACGATGGTGTAGTTCTGCTTCAATTCGTCGATCAGTTCCTCGACGCGCGCGGTTGCGATCGGATCGAGCGCCGAGCACGGCTCGTCCATCAGGATCACTTCGGGCGAAACCGCGATGGCGCGGGCAATGCAGAGGCGCTGCTGCTGGCCGCCGGAAAGGCCCGTGCCGGGCTCGTTGAGGCGATCCTTCACCTCGTTCCAGAGCGCAGCCTTCTGCAGGCTTTTCTGCACGACCTCATCGAGATCGGCCTTGCTGTGGGTTAAGCCGTGGATGCGCGGCCCGTAGGCAACGTTTTCGTAGATCGATTTCGGAAACGGGTTCGGCTTCTGGAACACCATGCCGACGCGGGCGCGCAACTCCACGACGTCGATCGCCTTGTCATAGATGTCTTCGCCGTCCAGCGTGATCTTGCCGGTCACCTTCGCGCCGGCCACCGTGTCGTTCATCCGGTTGAGGCACCGCAGGAAGGTCGACTTGCCGCAACCCGAAGGGCCGATCAGCGCGGTGACCTGGTTCTGGCGGACCAGCAGATCCACATCGAAGAGCGCCTGCTTTTCCCCATAATGCACGACGACCTTGTCGCCTCGCATCTTGATCACTTCGTTGGTCTCGGCTGGCATCCTGGCCGCCACCGCTTTCTCGACTGCGCTCTGGTTCATCACGTTCATAGCAACTGTCTCCACGGCCGCCTACCACCGCCGCTCGAAGCGACGACGCAGGATGATGGCGGTGATGTTCATCGCCATCAGGAAAATGAGAAGGATGATGATCGCACCCGACATGCGCTCGACGAAGGCGCGTTCCGCCTCGTTGGCCCACATGTAAATCTGGACCGGAAGCGCGGTGGAAGGATCGAACGGCGTCGTCGGATAATCGGCGACGAAGGCCACCATGCCGATCAGCAGCAGCGGCGCGGTTTCGCCGAGTGCGCGCGCCAGGCCGATGATGGTGCCGGTGAGGATGCCGGGCATCGCGAGCGGCAGCACATGGTGGAACACCATCTGCATCTTCGACGCGCCAAGCCCGAGCGCCGCGGACCGGATCGACGGAGGCACTGCGGCAAGTGCGGCGCGGGTGGCGATGATGATGGTCGGCAGCGTCATCAGCGAAAGCGTGATGCCGCCGACGATGGACGCCGAGCGCGGCATGCCGAGGAAGTTGATGAAGACCGCCAGTCCGAGCAGGCCGAAGACGATCGACGGCACGGCTGCGAGGTTGTTGATGTTGACCTCGATCAGATCGGTCAGGCGGTTCTTGGCCGCGAACTCTTCGAGATAGATCGACGCGGCGACGCCGATCAGCAGCGCCAGCACCAGCACGATCGCCATCATGTAGAGCGAGCCCACCAGCGCCACGCCGATGCCCGAGGTCTCCGGCCGGCTGGAGGCGCCGAAGGTGAACAGCCCGGTGTTGAATTTTTCCGCCAGCGCGCCATCGGCTGCCAAGCTCTTCATCCACTCGATCTGCTGGTCCTTCACCTTGCGCCGTGCTTCCGGCACCGTCAGGTCCACCTGGCCCTTGAAGACCGAATCGATATTGGCGGAAGCCAGCAGGCTGACATCGACCGTCTTGCCTATCACCGACGGGTCGTCCGCAACGACGTTGCGCAATTGCACCCGCGCGCTGTCGGAAAGGAAGCCCTTCAGCTTGGCGACCGTCTGCTTGTCCTTGGGGTCGATGCCGAGCTTGGCGATCAGCGCCTGCTGCGCCAGCTTGTCGTAATTGGCCTTCACCAGCACCGTGGGGTCGCTGGCGCGCTTGTCCTGCGGATCGATGATCGCGGCGTCGAACGTCACCGGCAGCGTCACGTTCGTCTGCCAGAAGGCGGTGTAGCCCTTGCCCACGATGGTGACCAGCATGATCGCCAGGAACGCCAGGCCGAAGGTGATGGCGGCGATGCCGTACAATTTGAAGCGCGCCTCGGCGGCGTAGCGCTTCTTGATGCCGATGTCGCGGCGCGGCGGGCGCGCGGCGACCGGCAGGCTGCCGGCTGTGATACCGGTCATTCGTACTGCTCCCGATATTTGCGCACGATAGCGAGCGCGAAGATGTTCATGGCCAGCGTCACGAAGAACAGCGTGATGCCGAGCGCGAAGGCGACCAGGGTCTGCGGCGAATTGAATTCGAGATCGCCCGTGAGCTGGTTCACGATCTTCACGGTAATGGTAGTCATGGCCTCGAACGGATTGGCCGTGAGGTTCGCCGCGACGCCAGCGGCAAGCACCACGATCATGGTCTCGCCTATGGCGCGCGAGGCTGTCAGCAGAACGGCGCCGACAATGCCGGGCAGCGCCGCCGGCAGGATCACCTTGCGGATGGTTTCGGAGCGCGTGGCGCCGAGGCCAAGCGAACCGTCGCGCATCGCCTGCGGCACGGCGTTGATGATGTCGTCGGACAGCGAGGAGACGACGGGTATGAGCATGACGCCCATCACGAGGCCGGCGGTAAAGATCGACTGCGCCTGGATGAAGGGCGATCCGCCGCCTGTCAGTGCCGCGCTGAGGTCGCGCAGCCAGGGCCCGAGAGTCACCAGCGCGAAGATGCCGTAGACGATGGTCGGGATGCCGGCCAGCAATTCGAGCGCCGGCTTCACCACCGAGCGCACCGGCCGCGATGCATATTCCGACATGTAGACGGCCGACATCAGCCCGACCGGCACGGCGACCAGCAGCGCGACGAAGGCGATATAGAGCGTACCGGCCAGCAGCGGGATCAGTCCGAACTGGCCCTCCGACCCGCCCGACCCTGCCGCAGCGAAACGCGGATCCCACACCGTGCCGAAGAAGAAGCTGGTGGGCGACACCTGTTCGAAAAATGTGATGGTCTGGAACAGCATCGACAGAACGATGCCGATTGTCGTCACGATGGCCAGCGTCGAGGCCGCGAACAGGCTGCCGAGCATCACCCGCTCGACCTTGTGGCGAGCACGAGCGCGCACCGCGATCTGGCTCAGGCCGTAGAGCCCACCGAGCACCGACAGGATGAATGTGGCGATGCCGCCGATCCAGCCAAGCCGGCTCTTCGTCGCGTTGGCCTCCAGCGCCAGCGGGATCATGTAATCCTGCGTGTTCGTCGCCAGCGTCACGCCCTTGTCTGCGAGGATCGCATTCAGCGCCTCCATCGTCGCCGGCGGATGGGCTGGATCGTCCAGATGATTGAGGCCGGCCGCGAGGCTGCGCACCAACCCTACCGTGGTGCCCAGATTCTCACTGCTTTGCGCGGCGACACGCTCGGCGATCTGGCTGTGCAGATAGCTGTTTGCCCCGATCGACCACAGGATGAGCAGCGCCAGCGCCGGTCCCGTTGCCAGCAGGAACGCCCACCAGCCGTGATAGTGCGCCCGCGAATGCGGCTTCTGGCCGCCGGTGTCCGCGCCCAGCGCCCTGGCGCGGCCGATGAAGAAGGCTGCCAGGCCAATCGCAAGAACGAGGAGGAAAACGAGAAATCCGGACATCATTACCCTCTGAAGAGGCAAGCGGCTTACTTCGAAACGCAGCGCCGCCCCTCATCTGCCTGCCGGCATATTCTCCCCGCCAGAACGGGGAGAAGAACGCAAATTCGTCACCGCTACGCCATCCCCGCTATTCCTGCCAGATGAGAGGCTGGCGGTTAGCCGAGAGGAAGACGGCCCCCTCCCCGTCTTTCAACGGGGAGAGGGTAAGGGTGAGCGGCTGCGCCAAGTCATCAGACCCGGCACGGCCCATTCCAATTACATCGTCTTGCCGCCGGAGAAGGCGTCACGCTGCTGCTGACGCTCGGCGTCCGGAGCCGGCACAAGGCCATATTCGGCGAGCGGACCATCGGGGCCGATCATCTGGTCGTCGAGGAAGAACTCGACATAGTCCTTCAGGCCGGGCACCACGCCGAGATGCGACTTCTTCACGTAGAAGAAGAGCGGACGCGAGACCGGATATTCGCCCTTGGCGATGGTTTCGACCGACGGCGTGATGCCGCCGACGGTGGCGACCTTCAGCTTGTCGGCATTGTTCTCGTAGAAGGACAGGCCGAACACGCCGACGCCGGTCTTGTTGGAGTCGATGCGGGCCAGCGTCTCGGTGTAATCGCCATCGATATCGACAGCCTTGCCATCCTTGCGCACGGCCTTGCAGGCAGCGTCGGCGGCTTTCTCGTCCAGACCTGAAGCCTTGGCGGCTTCAACGCCACCCAAAGCCTTGCATCCGGCGATCAGCAGCTTTTCCTCGAACACTTCGCGGGTGCCATGCTTCTCGCCCGGAATGTAAGCGGCGATGTCCCAGTCCGGCAGCGCCGGGTTGACCTGGTTCCACTTGGTGTTCGGGTTGTCGACCAGCTTGCCGTCCACCGCGACCTTGGCGGCGAGCGCCTTGTAGACGTCTTCCGGCGTCAGCGCCCAGTCCGGGCCAGACGCGTCGGTGGCGAAGACGATGCCGTCATAGCCGATCTTCACTTCCTGGATTTCCTTCACGCCGGCGTCCAGGCAGGACTTCACTTCGGTGTCCTTGATCGGACGCGAGGAATTGGCGATGTCGATCGTGTCTTCGCCGTCGCCCTTGCAGAATTCCTTGATGCCGGCGCCCGAGCCGCCGGATTCGACGACTGGCGTCTTGAAGTTGGTGAAGGTCTCGCCGAAGCGCTCGGCGACGATCTTGGCGTATGGCAGCACGGTGGACGAGCCAGCGACCTGGACCTGGTCGCGCGCGGCTGCGGCGCCGGCGGAAAAGCCAATGGCAAGGGCTGCCGCCGAGGCGGTGAGAAGAAGTTTGTTCATGGAGCCTGCTCCTGTTCGGACGGTTTTCGTGTCGTCTTTTCGAATTCGGATGGAGCCAGGGAACAATCTGTCGCGTCTGGCCCCGACGCCAAAGTGCAGCGTCAGGCGAGGCAATAGACGGCCATTGTTACAGTCGCATGACAGATTTGAGACGGAAGGATTACGCGTCTGGGGACAGTTGCCGCCCAGGTCCGGCGTTGGCGGTAACCCGTGCCTAGACCAGTTCCACCGCCAGCGCGGTGGCTTCGCCGCCGCCGATGCAGAGGCTTGCCACGCCGCGCTTCAGGTCGCGATCTTTCAGTGCAGCCAGCAGGGTGACGACGATGCGCGCGCCCGAACAGCCGATCGGATGGCCGAGCGCGCAGGCGCCGCCGTTGACGTTCACTTTATCGTGCGGCAGGTCGAGTTCGCGCATCGCGGCCATCGCCACCACCGCGAAGGCTTCGTTGATCTCGTAGAGGTCGACGTCAGCGGCGGTCCAGCCAACCTTGTCGAACAGCTTGCGCATCGCAAACACCGGGGCCGTGGTGAACCAGGCGGGCTCCTGCGCATGGCTGGCATGTCCCTTGATGACGGCCAGCGGCGTCACCCCGGTTTTTTCTGCCTGGCTCATCCGCGTAATGATCAGCGCCGCGCCGCCATCGGAAATCGAGGAGGAATTCGCCGCGGTCACCGTGCCGCCTTCGCGGAAGGCCGGCTTCAGTTGCGGTATCTTTTCAGGCCGCGCCTTGGACGGCTGCTCGTCGTCGCCGACGCCATCGACGGCCACCGTCTCGGGGCGAAACTTGCCTTGCGAGATCGCGGCCAGCGCCCGCTGCAGCGAGGCCAGCGCATAGTCGTCCTGCGCCTGGCGCGTAAACTGATAGTGCTGCGCTGTGTCCTCCGCGAAGGTGCCCATCGCGCGGCCCTTGTCATAGGCGTCCTCAAGGCCGTCGAGGAACATGTGGTCCAGAACGCGGCCGTGACCTATGCGGTATCCGCTTCGCGCCTTGTCGAGGAGATAGGGCGCGTTGGTCATCGACTCCATGCCGCCCGCGACGACGATGCCAGCGCTGCCCGCCGCGACGAGATCATGCGCAATCATCGCTGCCTTCATGCCCGAGCCGCACACCTTGTTCAGGGTCGCGCAAGGCACGCTCTGCGGCAGGCCGCCGCCGAGCGCCGCCTGTCGCGCCGGCGCCTGTCCCAGGCCCGCAGGCAGGACGCAGCCCATGATGACCTCGTCCACCTGGTACGCGGCGATTTTCGACCGTGCGAGCGCTTCCTTGATCGCGGAAGCGCCAAGCGCCGTCGCCGCTACGCCTTTCAGTGCACCCTGAAAAGCGCCCATCGGCGTGCGGGCAGCGGAGGCGATGACGATAGGATCGGCGGACATGGGATTTCCTCAGGACGGGGGTATGTCACCACACCTCAATCCAAGGCAGAAATCAACGCTGCTGACGTGGTCCAGCGGGGCAGCAGGCCTAGCGCGAGAAAGGCACAATGACTGGCGGCACCGGCTCCCGCAGGCGCGCGGCCTCTTCGCCTTCGACATCGCCGTCGGCGAGCTCCGCATCGTTTTCGACTTCGTCCACGGACCCGGCTCCGGCCTGGCTCATGATTGCATGGGCAGCGTCGGCGGTCTCGTCCTCCACGCGCGCGCTCAATACGGTGTCGCCATCATCGGGCGCATCGATGGTGATGGCATGGGCAAGAACGCCGGCGTCCTCAAGCGCGTCGGAGGCGGCCTTGGCCGCGTCGTAGCTTTGGAAAAGGCCTGTGATGGTTCGCATTGCACTCTCCTCTTGCGAGCGCCCCTGGCATGAGGGGCGGCGGGTGAATGCAAACTGTTTTCCGAGCCGATTGTTCCGGCGGCCTCAGGGATCGACATCGGGATCGACATCTATGCCGCGTGGTCGAATTCCAGGGCCATCGTCCAACCGCTGGCAAGCCGCACGATCTTGTCGACAATCTCGGCGTCGCTGACGTCGAGGCCGGGCATGACGTCGCGGACCGCGTCCAGAACATCGCGTGTGGAGATCGGCAGGCCAACAGGCAAGGTGACAAGCGCAAGCTTGATCAGGTCGTCCAGAGTCTCGGCCGGAAAAGGCAATTCCATATGCATCGGTCCGCTCTCCGATGCCCCCAACTGGAGATAATACACGGCTTTATGTCATGCCGAAATGGAAAAGTGAGATGTCGAAGCACGCTCACCGATAAGTCATTATGCTGGCGCAAACGCTCGACTATTGCTTTAGATCAAAGACGCTTTGCGGCGGAGCACAAGGAGGTGAGCGAATGGCGCTCAAAGAAAAGACGGCCTGGAGCCGAACGACGATATGTTGCGGCGGTCTGGTTGCGGCCTTTGCCGCGGCGTATCTTTTGTCGGCCTCCCCTTCCCTTGCAACCGACTGCAAATCGCAAGCGTCCAGTTCGATCGACTGGAAGGAGTGCGACAAGAGCAATCTCATGATGGAAGGCAGCACGCTCGATGGCGCCAACTTGGAAGAAGCGGACTTTACCGCCACCGATCTGCGCGACTCCGTGCTGACCGGCGCGAATTTCGAGAAAGCAACGCTTATCCGCTCATCGCTCGCCGGTTCCAAGGCGGAGAAAACCAATTTCACCCGCATTGAAGGCTACCGCACCGTATTTTCCAACGTAGCCGCACAAGGTGCATCCTTTGCCAGCGCCGAACTGCAACGCGCGGATTTCACGGGGGCAGACCTCACAGGCGCCGACTTCCAGAAGGCGGAACTCGGCCGCGCGGATTTCACCGGCGCAACTGTCACCGGCGGTCTTTTTCCGATGGCCAATCTATCCCGCGCGCAGTTCAAGGACGTGAAGTTCGAGGGAGCGCTGGATTTGACGAACGCCTTCCTCTTTCTCACCCGCATCGAAGGCATGGACCTCAGCAAAGCGACCGGGCTTCAGCAATGGCAGATCGACCTGGCTTGCGGAGACGCGAACACGAAATTGCCGCAAGACATCCAGGCGCCGGCCAGTTGGCCCTGCGCTCCGGACTGAGAAGGTCATCAGGCTGAGGGCGAAGGTAGGGTGCCCTGAGAGCGGCGCTCACCGCCTCGACACCATTGAAGGGAGTTAAATAGGAAAGCCCTGAAAATCCAAGAAATCTCCCGGCATGACCCCGGGCACGGGAATTGGGCTTCTTTGAATGCCGCCCGGCAAATTGTCCAACCGGAGATGAACGATGGGCGAGCCATCGGAAGCAATTCCCGGAGGAGCCGGGGCGAGCCGGTTAACGAATTGCACCACCACCTTGGTCTGGCGGTGATTTATGTGCCGTATATTGACCTTATAGAGGCAGTCATTGTGCGCGCGGCACACACGCCATGCTTGAGGGAATTGCCTGATATCAGCAATGAAAGGTTGCAGTAGCGGGTGTGGAGCATACGCTGAACCTGCCATAATTTTATTTCCAGCCTTGCCCCCTCTCGCGCAAGCTACTTCTTGCCACTCAGCACGACAATAGCTCGAATGTACAAACTGGGGATGATTATGGTTGTAGTTCTTTAGACGTTAAGCCTGTGCAAGCCGCGACGGATAGGTCTGCTGCACAGGCCAATAAAATAGAACAGCAGCCCCTCGGCTCGTCCTCATGGTCCCATTCCTTAAGAAAACCAAGAGAATTCTGTCGAACTTATCCAGAAGTCCTCTGCCCTGTCGGCTTTTGCCTGTGCCTTACCGCTACGCGCTTTGCGTGTGTGGCTGCTCCGGGGAATGACGCGTCGGTTGAAAAGGAATATCTGAGCCGGCCTCGCCGATGGCGGCGAGGTTTCGCGCCGGCATATCTCTCTGCATCTTCCCCTCACCCGGTCGATCTCGGAACGTCCAGCAATTGCTTCCTGATCTCCGCAAGGAACGCCTGTGGGTTCGTCTCCCAAGCCTGCAAGATTCCACCCGGTGGTTCGCCCTCTTCGAACCGGGTGCCCCACCGGCTGAGTTCCAGGAGCACGGGCGCAAGCTCGACGCCCTTGGCCGTCAGGCGGTAGATGACGCCACGTCCATCCTGAGGATCGCGCTCGCTCGTGACTATTCCGGACTCCTGAAGCTTCACTAGACGGCTGGCCAGGATGTTGGTCGCAATCCCCTCCTCCGAGGATAGGAAATCCTTGTAGGCCCGAGCCCCGGCAAACATCAGGTCCCGCACGATCAAGAGAGACCAACGATCGCCCACCACCTCAAGCGATGCGTTGATCGGGCAGGTGGAGCGGCGCTTTTGACGTTTCGCAATCATGGGAGGGTCTTAGCAATTTCACTTGCACATCGCAATTAAGTATGCTTGCA
>DATDBN010000082.1:0-14232 GCA_036524835.1 Mesorhizobium sp.
CTGGGCATTTCTCGGAAGGGTCGTTCTGAATCCGAGCGAGCGGATCGCCCGAAATGCCCGATCTACTTAACTTGAACGGAAGAGCTGTCGCCTAAGCGGGCGCTACAACATTGTGCAGGTGTCGAGCGCAAAGATCGATGGCATTTATCGTCGAGGTAAGCGATCTAAAGTTCGAGCAGGAGAAATTCGATAATGGTGTGATTTTGTTATGATATTTGGTGGGTGTGCACAGGATCGAACTGTGGACCCGCTGATTAAGAGTCAGCTGCTCTACCAACTGAGCTACACACCCACGGCCGGCCAAGCCGACGCTGGCGCGCATATAGCCGTGCCATCCGCGACTGTCCAGCCCAGGTTCGGGGAAAACCTTGGCCCTCATCCGCGACCCGAGAGCGCAGGTGAAGAATAAGCGCCGCGTGCCTGAACCAGCGACGAGCGCAAGCAAAGGGAATTCGGGTCGCCGGCAGACACAGGTGCGGAGCGCCGCCCGCGCAAGCATCGTCAACTTTTGAAGGAGCGTAGAAATTCAGGGGATCGCTCAATGATATACGTTGTCCCAATCACGCGCGCGAAAACGTCTTCGCCTGGCTGGCGCAACAGTTTGATGGCGAAGGCCCTCTCGCCAATCTGTTCGCCCAGCTCTGCGCTCGGCTGGTCGGATGCGCCGGTGCCAATGACGACGCCGTCCGAGACAATCTCGATATGGCAAGGCTGTTTTTCCGGCATCTGGCGAATCCAGCCGAACGCGTGACCGCTGGCAATGCCGTCAAAGCGGCCCTCGAACCAGATTCGCGATGAATTCAGATAAAGTGCCGGTCCACTGGCGATCGTTGCGAGTGCCGCGGCGATCTGGCTGTCGTCAGCCTTGAGACCGCAGAATTGAACGAGCGACCCCACGAAAGCCTCGGGATCGGACATCGCCTTCTCATAGCTGACGGACATCGTCGGGACATCGACATCGCCAATGAATTTTATCAAGGCGACCGTCTTCTCAGCCGCGTCGCCGAGACCGACGAGAAAATCCGTGTGCACGGAAATCGCGTTGCGTTGCGAAATCGCCGCGGGATCCCGAAAGGTCACAACCAGCCGCGGATTGCGGAATCTCTTCAGGACCTGGGATAATAACAGAAAGGATTCCGGGCGCTTGAAGCCCCATATTTTGTGCGCGGCATTTCGGGAATCGATCAACTCCGTCAACAGGCGATCGTTACGCTCCTCAAGTGCGGCGGCGATCTCGATGTCCTCATGGACCGAATCGTGCACCTGGTCTCCCAGGAAAACGCCCATCGCGCGCAATGCGGAGGCAACCATCGACGTGCCGCTTCGCGCCACTCCGACAACTATGATCGTTGCCGTATCGGTTGGCGCAGTCGCGCGAAGCACCGAGAACCCGCGATTTCTCAACTCCTGCATTCGATGCCCGCTATTTCGTCGTGACGCAAAGTGGCCGGCCCACCGGCAGGAGCACTTCGAGGCAGCGCATTTCGCCCTACGGGCGGCTTTGCCAAGTTGGCAGCTTCCCAAGTTCTCTCTGCGCCTGAATAGAGACATCCTGGTGGCGTGCAACGTCGAGACACTTTGCAAGGAGCACATCCGGGAGCACCGCCCACTTTACACGGTGAGCGCACCTTCCATCACGAGCACCGCATGGCCGCCGATCTGCGCGCCGTGAAGCTTGCCCGACTTCATCTCCAACGACAGTCGAATGCGGGAGGGTCGCCCCATTTCCACGCCCTGCTCTATCCAGACCTGACTGTGGCCGTCCGCCAAAGCGTCGAAGCGCACGACCGCCCCCGCAAACGCTGCCGCCGCGGAGCCGGTCGCCGGATCCTCCACCAAACCGACATGGCCGGCGAACATTCGGGCGTGAAATCCGCTGTCGTGCAGGACCGTTTCGCGGCAATAAACATAGGCTGCGGGAGCGCGCGCCGCGGTCGCGCCGCCGGTCAATTTCAGCCAGTGGGCAGTGTCGAGCGTCGCCTTCGCGGCGGAGAGGTCCCTTACGGGGATCGTCACATAGGGGACACCGGCGTCCCACGCGCTCACCTGATGGTTTTCGAAGCCGATATCCTGAGGATCGAGCCCCAGGGCCGCTGCGGCTGCCTCACGGCTGATATCGAAGGGCGCCGGCTGAGGCAGCTTCGGCAGCGAAAATTCGGCAAAGGGCGCCGGTCCCGGCGTCGAAACCACGCAGCGAACCGGCCCAACCGCCTCCTCCAGCACGAAGATACCGTCGGCTATCCCCTGCCCGGCCGCGATCGCCACCGCTGAACCGACCGTCGGGTGCCCCGCGAAAGGCATCTCGTAGAACGGCGTAAAGATGCGCACATGCGCCTGGTGTCCGGGCTGCTGCGGCGGCAGAATGAAGGTTGTCTCCGACAGGTTGAACTCGTTGGCGATCCGCTGCATGGCCGGGGTGTCGAGCCCTTGTGCGTCCAGCACGACGGCAAGCGGATTTCCGGAAAATGGCTCCGAGGTGAACACGTCCCAGACCTGAAACTTGCGACCGCCCATGCACTTCTCTCGCTTTCAAAGGTCCGACATGACCAAGAATTAAGTTGTGTTTTGTCCGCGCAGGCACAATCTCAAGCATAGGGACGCGGAATCCAGAGGCATATATGGACCAGCTTGTCCGGCCCAAGCCGGCTGCCGGATCGGACATTCCGATCGAAACCGAACTTGGGCTTGACCGCAAGGGCCGCCGGGGCACGCGGCCTGCCTGGTTCTATGTTTTGCTGGCGCTGTTCGCCGCTGGCGCGGTCGCCGTCTTCGCCTTCTATCCGCGCACCAATGCGCCGGCGACCGCAGCCTACATGACCGAGCCTGCTGCGAAAGAAAGCCTGACGGTCGAGGTTACCGCCACAGGTACCCTGCAACCGCTCACCCAGGTGGACATTTCCAGCGAACTGTCCGGCGTTGTGCGCTCTGTTCCCGCCAATGAGAACCAGAACGTCAAAAAGGGCGACGTGCTAGCAGAGCTCGACACGACGCGACTCGCCGCTGAGATCGAACGCGCTGAAGCTTCCGTGAAGGCGGCAGACGCGCGCGTTGAAGATGCGCGGACAACGGTCAAGGAAACCGAGCAGACTTTTTCCCGCGCCGACCAACTGTCGAAGCGCGGCATGGGCACCAATCAGGCGCTGGACGCCGCGACCGCCGCCCGGGACCGCGCACGCAGCGCACTGGCAGTCGCGGAAGCCAACGCGGCGATAGCCGCGGCGGAGTTGAAGCTGCAGAAGGCCGACCTTGAGAAAAGTACGATCTATGCGCCGATTGATGGAATCGTGCTGACCAGATCGGTCGACACTGGCCAAACGGTCGCATCGTCGCTTCAGGCGCCGGTGCTGTTCGTGATTGCCGCGGACCTCCGCAAAATGGAGTTGAAGGCGGCGGTGGACGAGGCGGATATCGGCGGCGTCAAGCCTGGGCAGAAGGCGCGCTTCACCGTCGATGCGTTTCCCGGCCGAACCTTCGACGCTGCAATCCGGGATATCGCCTATGCCTCGGTCACCACGGAAGGTGTCGTGACCTATGATGCGAGGCTCGATGTCGACAATGCCGAACTGCTGCTGCGTCCCGGAATGACGGCAACCGTGTCGATCATTACGCGTGAAGCGAGCGACGTCATCACGGTGCCGAGTGCTGCGTTCCGCTACCGGCCGCCAGCGGCGGAGGAGGATCGCAGCTGGAGCCTGGAACGCATCTTCTCGCCACCGCGAATGCGGCGGGGACGCGACAACCGCCCGCAACGGACCGATGGGACGCGACCGCTTTACGTGTTGCGCAACGGCGCCCCCGAACTGGTTCACGTCAAGCCGGGAGCCAGCGCCGGCGACCGCACCGAGATCGTCTCGGGGCTTCGGGCTGGGGATCAGGTGATCGTCGGCGAGGGCTCCGGTGAAGGCCGGGAAGGCCGGCGGAGCGGATCATGACCTCCGCGCTGATCACCTTCGACAGAGTATGGAAGAGCTACGGCGCCGGCGAAGCGCGGGTCGACGCGCTGGCAGGCGTAGACCTGGCGGTTCCGCGCGGCGAGTTCGTCGCCATCATGGGGCCGTCGGGCTCGGGCAAGTCGACTGCGATGAACATTATCGGCTGCCTCGATACTCCAACCGAGGGGCGCTACTCGTTTCTCGGCATAGATGCCGGGCGTCTCGACCGAGGACGGCGCGCCGTCCTGCGCAACCTGCATATCGGCTTCGTTTTCCAGGGCTACAACCTGCTTGCCCGCACCACCGCCGCGGAGAATGTGGAACTGCCGCTGATCTACCGCGGCCTGCCCTCCGCCGAGCGGCGCAGGCTTGCGCTGGATGCGTTGGCGCAGGTTGGGCTGACCGGCCGCGAACATCACACGCCGGCGGAACTCTCGGGAGGCCAACAGCAGCGCGTGGCAATCGCGCGCGCCATCGTCAGCAAGCCGACGCTGCTGGTGGCGGACGAGCCGACCGGCAATCTCGATACCCAGCGCAGCCACGAGATCATGGAGCTTCTGACTGCGCTCAATCGTGAGCGCGGTCTGACCATCTGCATGGTCACCCACGAAGCTGACATCGCATCCTATGCGGAGCGCACCATTCGCTTTCTCGACGGCCACATTCTGGATGATGGACTTTCGGCGGAGGCAGCGTGATGGGCGCGGCAGCCAATGCTCCTTGAAACGATCCGCCTGGCGCTGCGCTCCATTCGCCGCAATGTGCTGCGGTCCTTCCTGACGCTGCTCGGCATTGTCATCGGCGTGGCGGCGGTCATCGCCATGCTGACGATCGGCTCGGGAACTACGGAGAAGGTGAAGTCGGATATCGCCAAGCTCGGATCGAACCTGCTGATCGTCTATGCCGGCAGGCAACCCGCCCCCGGCGCGCCACCCAATCAGCAGCCGAAGGAACTGACCCAAAGAGAGGTTGACGCCCTACGCAGCAGTCTTGAGGGTGCGCGGGCGGTTTCCGGCGCATCGCAAAAGCAGGTGCGCGTCGTTTTCGGAACGGAAAGCCTGACAGTCGGGGTGACAGGCACCGATGCCGGCTATTTCTCGGCGCGCGACTGGGACGTCATTTCCGGCCGACCCTTCACGGAGGCGGAAGTACGCGGCGGCGCGGGCGTCTGCCTCCTCGGCCAGACCGTTCGCCAACAATTTTTCGGCGCCGGCGATCCAGAGGGCGCCGCGATCCGGGTCGGGAAGATGAGTTGCAAGGTGATCGGCCTGCTCGAGCCGAAAGGCACATCGGGCTTCGGCCAGGATCAGGACAATGTGGTGATGATGCCGATCACCACATTCCAGCGCCGCATCGCCGGCAACCGCGATGTCGATTCGATCTATGTCGCCGCGGACGACGAGACGCCGACCAGCGACCTCCAGGTCAGCGTGGAGGATATCCTGCGCGAGACGCGTCAGGTGCCGCCGGACCGCGACAACGACTTCAACGTAAGGGACATGACCCAAGTGGCGGACGCGATGGCCAGCGCAACGACGGTGATGACCGGCATGCTTGGCGCCGTGGCGGCCGTGAGCCTGCTGGTGGGCGGCATCGGCATCATGAACATCATGCTGGTCTCGGTTACCGAACGGACTCGCGAGATCGGCATTCGCCTCGCCATCGGCGCACATGAGAAGCACATACTGGTGCAATTCCTCATCGAGGCCACGGTGCTGTCACTGTGCGGCGGCCTGCTCGGCATCGCGCTTGGGCTGGCGCTGGCCGGTGCCGCATCCTGGACGCTGTCGATCCCCTTCGTACCGAGCCTGGCCGTGGTGCTCCTAGCCGTCTTGTTCTCGGCCGCGATCGGCATGGTGTTCGGGTTCTTCCCCGCCCTGCGCGGCGCAAGGCTGGACCCTATCGACGCGTTGCGGCACGAGTAGCGTCCACCGCCGCCAGCCCGCGACAAACTGCGGGCTTGCATTGCACAGCATAACGCCACAATCGGTTGTGCATTCGCATGCTCCCGCGATTCCCTCCTTCGGCAAGGCTCCATTCAGATGTCCAATGGCGTTGTTCTGGCGCTCGCCGCCTATGCGGTCTACGCATGGGGCGACGGCATCATCAAGGCGCTTGGCGGCCAGCTTTCGGTCTTCGAGATCGGCTTTTTCAACACGTTGATCGCCGGCACGTTCATGTTACTCATAAAGCCGGAGGGCGAGACCTGGCGCGGTTTCTGGCGCATGCAGCGCCCCTGGGCCGTGCACGCGCGCGCCATCTCGGGCCTCGTCGGCGGCATTCTGGGCGTCTTCGCCTTTACAACGGTTCCGCTGGCGGAGGTTTACGCGCTGATCTTCATGGCGCCGCTGTTTGTCACGCTGCTGTCGATCGTCTTTCTGAAGGAACAGGTGGGGCCATGGCGCTGGTTCGCCGTGCTTGCCGGCTTTGCCGGCGTTCTGTTGGTGGTGCGGCCCGGCTTCCGCGCCCTGGAACTTGGCCATTTCGCGGCCTTGATCGTCGCTTTTCTGGCCGCCGTGACCATCATCCTGATGCGATCGCTGGCGCAGGAAAAGCAGACGACAATGCTCGGCGTGCTGCTGGTCTACAGCCTCGTCTTCAACGGCGCGTTCGCAGCAGCTACCTCCTTTACCATCCCCGGCTGGCATACGCTCGCCCTGCTGATCCTGGTCGGCGCGTGCACTGCCTGCGGCCATCGCCTGCAATTGCTTGCAACGCGGCGCGCACCGGCGAACCAGATCGCGCCAACCCACTATTCGCAGATGATCTGGGCTGTGCTGATCGGGGCTATATTCTTCAACGAGTTTCCGGACCGCTTCAGCCTGGCCGGATTGGCCGTGATCGGCTTGGCGGGCCTGCTGACGCTGCTGCGCGAGCGCATCAGGCTAGGAACAGTGCGCTGGAACCCGTTCGCGCGAAACCGGCTGTAAGCGGCGCATCCCTGACGATCGTCGCCGATCAGCTCATGTCCGCGAAATGCCACTGCAGGAACGCTCTCATATGGGGCCGCAGGCCAACCGGAAGATCGTGCGGACCGCGGATGACCACCGGGCCTTCGATCTCGGGATCCTCTTCGCTGGCGACGAAATCGCTGATGCTCCGTTCGATGTCCGAGGCATCCGCATCGAGCCAGTAGCGGCGAAAAATGGCCGTCGATTTGCCGGTTGAGAAGAGCGCGTACCGTCCTTCCTCTTTGGCGAGGGAGATGTCGAGCCCCGTCTCTTCGCGCACCTCGCGGGCCATGTTGAAGAGGATGTCGCACAGGCCGTCGCGGAAATCGTCGGCCTCGAAGGACCCGGCGGCAAAGTAGACCGCGCCGGGATTGGCGGTGCGTGGGCCCATGCGGATTGCGATCAGCGCATTGTCGCGGCTGACCAGCGCAGGATGCGCGAAGGCGTGTTCGGCCACGTTGTCGCGGTTGCGCTTCCAGTAGAGGAAAGTCGCGTAATTGACCTCGTGGCAACGGCCTTTCAGCGCGCCGTCACGGTAGGAGAGCTCCGACAACATTGCCATTCGGCCATTGAACAGGGCCGGCTGCGCCGCGATCTCGGTTGTCCAGTTCGATGCGATTGCCTCTTCGTGCTGAAGCTCGAAGGGATGCGGAGACGGATCGAGCCGCACCTCCACACTGTCCACCATGACCATTTGCTCGCGCGGAATGTCGAATGCCATGATCAGACCAGATCCAGCGTGACGGCGACCGGACAATGGTCCGAAGCCTTTGGCCGATCCCAGCCGACGCGCGGATAGCGCTCGACCTCCTGCCCCGCCGGAAACGGCGTGCGGTATGGTTGACCGCCGCGGACAATGTCAGGCACGGCCTTGGCGTTCTGCCGCGCGATCAGCGGAGAGACAAGGATGTAGTCCAACTGGCACAGATGCCGTTCTTGCGGACCGCGGGTGTGATAGAGCGTCCAGCGGTCGAGCTCCGGCCGCCGCTCGACCAGATTCTCGCAAAAGCCATCGGCCAGAAGCACGTCGAGGCAGGATTGTTCCTCTTTGACGGGTTCGAATGTATAGCCGGAGAACACGTCGCCGCCGATGACGACCCGTTCGCGATAGTCGTTGAAGTCGCCGCAGATCATCCAGCGCTTGTCCTTGGTGTGGTCCTTGCCGAACCGGTCCTCAATGATGCGGCGGATGGCCTTCGCCTCCGCAAGTCGAACCGGCATCGACGCATCGCGGCCCGAAACACCGTCGCGGGGGCTTCCCATCGACTTCAAATGCACCAGATAAATCGTGAGAGGCGCGCCGCCGACCTTCAGGTCGATCTCGAGGCAGTCGCGGCGGAAAATACGCTCATACGGCTCTTCCTTCATTGCCTGAAGCTCGGGCGTGTGGAGGCCGAACTGCTCGTAGGTCACATGCGCGTAGCTGGTCATGCGGACGAATTCGATCGGCTGCCCATCGGCGGTTTCCTCGCGCATCATGATGCCGACGTCGATGCCGCGAGAGTCATTGCCGGAGGTCGTGTATTTGTGGCGGTAGCCGTAGCCGACCATCTTGAAGAGATAGCCGTATTCGAAAGCGTTGAGCGCTTCGATCGAGTCCACTTCCTGGAGGCACAATATGTCGGCCCGTGTCGCCGCGATCGCCAATGCGCTGTGCTGCCTCGTATCGTCGGTTTCCGCCAGAGCCCGGGCGCTCTCCAGCGCGCGGTACTCAGCCTCGTCCCGTATCTCATAAAGGGCCAGCGAGCGGTCCCGGTTCAACTGGTTCCGGAAGCCGGAAAAGTCGAAGCGGTGCATGAGGTTTTCGACGTTGAAGGTGGCAATGCGAACAGACATGGCGGCGAGCTTTGCCCGCAAGCGATGAGAAACACAAGTCGTGCGCTGGCCCAATGCAACCCGCCGGTTCAGGAACCATTTCGTTCATGCATCGTTCAGGGCAAAAATGCTGCTATATTAGCCTTCGGCAGCGATGCCCTTCGTCAGGGAGAAAGATCATGGCTTCCCGTTTCACGATCATGGCGCGGATAGGCCTCGTGGCCGCCGCGACAACGATGCTCGGCGTCTCGATGGCTTCAGCTCAGGGTGACGGCCGCTTCGGCCGCCAGGGCGCATTCACCAGCACTTGCTTTGTGGCGAGTTGCGGCGCCGGCGTCGGCGGCGGCCGAACGGGCGGCATGATCTTCCGTCGCCCCGGCGCCGAGGCTCCCGTATTGCGCCGTCCAGTCGCCCAAGCGCCTGTCCTGCGTCGCCGTGGCGGTCCGCCGCCGTTCCGCAGACATGAATATCGGCAAGATCGCCGACATTATAACGGCGACCATTACTACCGCCCGCGCTACTACAGGCCGTATTACTATCGATATCGTCCGAGTGTGTATCTGGATTTCTCGTCGCCATACTACTACGACAACGATTACTACGAGCCGCCAGTCTATTCGCAGCGGGTCTATCGTCGAGTGCAGATGTCGGCGGAGCATGTCGATTGGTGCTACGACCGCTATCGGTCTTATCGCGAATCCGACAATACCTATCAGCCCTACAACGGGCCGCGGCGTCAGTGTTATTCGCCCTATAGCTGAGATCGGCCGGCTGGTTCGGCTTTCTTATTGCAAGAGTACGCCGGCGTGGCCCCCGTCACGCCGGCGTATCTTGTTTGTACTCTTCCGAATTCCCGCCGGCCGACGATCGAGACAATTGCCCCAGCCCGTCTCGATCAAACCGTGGGCATGTGCACCCGCCACTGAGCACTTGCGCCTGCAACCTCCCCTGCTCATATTTAATGGAATGCTAATATCGTGCCAGTTGGAAATGTGCCGGAATGGGACGCTTGATCTCATCCAAGCCTTCCGTGGCGGAATCAGCGGGCGCAGATGGCGAGTCAGTGGGCAAAACTGCCTCGAATGAATCCCGTTTCGATGCGACTCGTTCTCAATACGGGCAGCGCGCTGCCTAACCTGGCATGCGCTTGGACACCAGCCAGTAGCGCCATGGCGTGAACCAGCGGAACTGCTTCGTCAGGTGCTCCGGTACTCGGTCGATCCCATGCGTGCCCCACGGCCCGCAGCGCAGCACCCGAAACAGGCCCATCCAGCCGCCCGCCCACAGGCCATGGCGGGCGATCGCCTCATACGCATATTCGGAACAGGTGGGCAGATGACGGCAATGATTGCCGACGAAGCCCGATAGCGTGAGTTGGTAGATGCGCACCATCGCGGTGCCGGCAATACGTCCCGGCGTGCGAGGCCATGCGCCGGCGAAGTTGCGGGAGTGGCGGCTGGCCGGACGATCGTCGTGCTTAGCGCACATCTCGATCAAGCAGCCACTTCGGCCTGCTTCTTTTCGATTTGGCCGATGGCATCGACAACGGCATCGAAGGTCAACATCGTGGAGGCGTGCCGCGCCTTGTAGTCGCGCACAGGCTCCAGATATTTGAGGTTGTCGAAACGGCCTTCCGGCGGTTGTCCGCCCTCTTTCAGCATCTTGCGCATCGTCTCGCGCACCGCGCGCAACTCTTCGGCGGAAGCACCGACGACATGGCTGGCCATGATCGAAGACGACGCCTGGCCGAGCGCGCAGGCCTTCACAATGTGGGCGAAATCAGTCACCACGCCCTCGCGCATTGCCAGGTCGATGGTAACGGTCGAACCACACAGTTTCGAATGGGCCGTCGCCGTTGCGTCGGGGTGATCCAACCGGCCTATGCGGCCGATATTGCCGGCAAAGCCCAGAATTTTCGCATTATAGACATCGTCGATCATGATTTTTCGCGCCTGCCGCGCTGGACGAACAATCTGTCACGCCTGCGCGCCTTCCTTTCGTCCAGCCAGCCCATATATAGTGTTCATTGTCCGGCAACGACAAGACGATCAAAGGTCTGGTCAAGCTGGAGAAACCTGTGCCGCTCCGAGGCTTTGCCTCAATCGATCGTGAGTTCCGCAGGCCGACCGTTCAACTCGTCCCTTCACGGAAAGGGACTACGGGAGACGCCTTGAAATGGACGCCGCAATAAAGAAGCTCATGCCTCGGGCAGAGTACATGGACAAGCCGGTGACCCGCCGGCCGTCACAGGAAGAGGTCGAGGCAGCGGTGCTGACCTTGCTCAAATGGACAGGGGATGACCCGACCCGGGAAGGCTTGGTCGACACGCCGAAAAGGGTCGCCAAGGCCTACCTGGAAATGTTCAACGGTTACGACCTCTGCCCGGCCGAGGAACTCGGCCGCACCTTCGAGGAGGTTGCCGGCTATGACGACATGGTGGTGGTGCGCGACATCCAGTTCCACTCCCATTGCGAACATCACATGGTGCCAATCATCGGCAAGGCGCATGTCGGATATTTGCCGGACGGCAAGGTTGTCGGCCTGTCGAAGATCGCCCGCGTGGTCGACATCTTCGCCCATCGCCTGCAGACCCAGGAAGCGATGACGGCGCAGATCGCCAATGTCATCCAGGACGTGCTCAATCCGCGCGGCGTTGCCGTAATGATTGAGGCCGAGCACATGTGCATGGCCATGCGTGGCATTCGCAAACAGGGCTCCACCACGCTGACGTCGACCTTTACAGGCGCCTTCCGCGACACACCGGAGGAACAGGTGCGGTTCGTGTCGATGGTTCGCGGTGGCGCGGCGATTGTCAGCTAGAGCAAGCATGAGCGCTATCGACTTCAAGGCGCCCTCCGCCGACAAAGCCGTGCTCGAAGAAGGCGAGGCGTTCACGCCCAAATTCGACGACAAGGGGCTCGTCACGGCGATCGTGAGCGACGCGCGTGACGGTGCGCTGCTTATGGTTGCCCATATGAATGCCGAAGCGCTGGGGCTCACCCTCGAGACGGGCATCGCGCATTACTGGTCGCGTTCGCGGGGCAAGCTTTGGAAAAAGGGCGAGAGTTCCGGCAATTTGCAGCGATTGGTCGAGATGCGCACCGACTGCGACCAGGATGCGATCTGGCTGAAGGTTCTGGTGGATGGCCAAGATGCAACCTGCCACACCGGCAGGCGCTCCTGCTTCTACCGGATCGTGGAAGGCAAGGATGGCGCCGTTCAGCTGCGGCAGGACGGCAGCCAGCCGCAATTCGATCCGATAGAAGTCTACAGCAAGGATAATGATCTCTAGGGGAACGAATTTGACATTCGCATCCCACCCGACCACTAGATCCGAGGCTGGTTTGTCTTTGCCAGCTTTTTACAGTACTCTTTTGGAAGGGACTTGGGGAGAGATGTGTGATGCTCGAGTGGGCATCGTTCCGGAGTAGTGTGCGAGTCAGCGAGGCCACGGATCATTCCGGCGGTGGTGCTAACGCCAAACCAAAGCGACCGGGGATCGCCCTGGCGCTTGGAGGCGGCGCCGCGCGTGGATGGGCGCATATAGGCGTGCTGCGGGCGCTTGACGAGGCAGGCATCGAAATCGGCATGATCGCGGGAACGTCGATCGGCGCTCTGGTCGGGGGCTGCTACCTCGCCGGAAAGCTCGACGAGTTGGAGGAGTTTGCCCGCAGCCTGACGCGTCGCCGTATCCTGAGTTGGCTGGACGTCACTTTCGGCGCCAACGGGCTGTTCGGCGGGATGAAGCTGAACGCCCGCATGAACGAACACATGGCCCTGACGCGGTTCGAGGATCTGCCGAAGCCGTTCGTCTGTGTCGCCACCGAGATCAGCACCGGCAATGAGGTCTGGCTGACCAGCGGTCATTTGATCACCGCCATGCGCGCGTCCTACGCGCTGCCGGGTGTTTTCGAGCCGGTGAGGTGCAATGGACGCTTGCTGGTCGATGGCGCCCTGGTCAATCCAGTGCCGGTTTCGGTGCTGAGAGCCTATGAGCAGAAGGCCGTTGTCGCGGTCAACCTTCACTACGAACTCTTCGGCCGCTCCGCTGTCATCAAGCATGACGCCGGCCTGCCGCCTTCCGACAAGGTGCGCGCTATGATCGCCGAGGAGGAGATGACGCCTTCGCGCGAGACACGGCTGGGTGTGACCGGCGTGATGGTCGAAGCGTTCAACATCATCCAGGATCGCATTTCCCGGGCCCGCCTCGCCGGCGATCCACCCGACATGTCTTTGTTCCCGCGCCTCACCCAGATCGGCCTGTCGGAATTTCACCGCGCCGGCGAGGCCATCAAGATCGGCTATGAATCGACCAAGGCGCGGCTGGACGAGTTGCAGCGCCTGGAGCAGGTGCCAGCGTAGTCACGCTTCGGCGGCGTCGCTGATCCGAAACTGGAGCGATCGCGCGCCGTTCCAGTGGTTGGCCGAGAGCGATCCCGCAAAATGCGCCGTACGGCCGACGGATTTCAGCAGAAACTGGCCGAGTTTCGTATCCACCGAGCGAAAGGCAATGGCGGTAATCCTGCCACCCATCTCGGATCGCAATTCCGCCCGCAAATGGCCGGTGCCGACGGTCCTGATATCGGCGATGCGATGACGCGGAAGGACAAAGACAGGCGGCGGATAGCCCGATCCGAACGGCCCTGCCCGCTCCAGATCATCGAACAATCCTTGCGTCGCGCCATCGGCGGTCAGCGCGCCGTCGATCTTGAGCGATGCTTCGTCGCGCAGGCGTGACACAGCTTCCGCCGCGCGGTCCTCAAAGAAGGCCCGCAATTCGCCCAGGCGCGAGCGTTCGACCGTTATGCCGGCGGCCATGCCGTGGCCTCCGCCCTTGACCAGCAGGCCGGCGTCGACGGCCTCTCGCACCAACTTGCCGAGGTCGAAGCCCGAAATCGAGCGGCCCGAACCGGCGCCCGACCCGTTGGGATTGAAGTGGATCGCGAAGGCGGGCCGGCGCGTGTGTTCCTTAAGCCGCGCCGCGATCAGGCCAACGATGCCCGGGTGCCATTTATCGCTGGCGGTCACGATAATCGCCGGACCATCGCCGCCGGCAAGTTCCGCGTCGGCTTCCGCGCGGGCCTCCGCCAGCATTGTCTGTTCCATCGCCTGCCGCTCGCCATTGAGACGATCGAGCGTCTCGGCGATCTGCTGCGCCTCGATCGGATCGTCGCAGGCGAGCAACCGGCTACCCAGCGCCGCATCCCCGATGCGCCCGCCGGCATTGATGCGCGGCCCAAGCAGAAAGCCCAGATGGAATGTGCTGACCGGCTCGCCGATGCGCGAGGCCTTCACCAGGGCGGCAAGGCCGGCGTTCTGCAGATGGCGAATGGCGATCAGGCCCTTGACGACAAAGGCCCGGTTTACGCCGGTGAGCGGCACGACATCGGCCACAGTGGCCAGCGCCACGAGGTCCAGCAAGGTCAGCAAATCCATGCGCGGCATATCGGGTGCGCGTTCGCGCAAGATAGCCGCCGCGCGTACCAGTGTCATGAACACGACGCCGGCCGCGCAGAGGTGACCCTGCCCCGAAA
>DATDBN010000083.1:0-53200 GCA_036524835.1 Mesorhizobium sp.
GAGAAGGTCGCGGAACTTGATGGAGCGGTTGCACTCCACACAGGGGATCGGCGTCTCGCCGTCGAGATAGCTCTGGGTGAAGCGGTCGATCACCGCCGCGCGGAAGCGCGCCTCGTAATCGAGGACGTAATGGGGAATGCCGATCGTTTCGGCAACGCGGCGGGCGTCCGCCACGTCCTGCCCGGCGCAGCAGGAGCCGGCCCGGTGCGTCACCGTGCCGTGATCGTAGAGCTGCAGCGTCACGCCGACGACGTCGTAGCCTTCCGCCTTCAGCAGGCCAGCCACCACGGACGAGTCGACGCCGCCGGACATGGCGACAACGATTCGCGTCTCTTCTGGGCGACCGGGAAGGTCGAGGCTATTCATGGTTTCAGGTCCGGTTTCGTCGGCTCAATGCCAAGACCTGCAATATAGGTCAAGCGGTCGGCCATCGCCATGGCGCGACCGATAGTTCGAACTGCCGAGTCCGAAAGAGAGGCTAAAGGAAGAGTTCACCTTGTTTACCAAGCGGTTACCTTTCGCTTAGGCAATTTTTAAAGCTGTGCGTCTAATGTGTGGCCTGATTAGGTCTGTGAGTATTTTTGTAGAGAGTAGTATGACCGATCTTGTAAGGCCGCGTGTCAAATACGTCATCGGTCCGGATGGAAGTCCGCTGACGGTTGCAGATCTCCCGCCGACGAATACACGGCGTTGGGTGATCCGTCGAAAAGCCGAAGTCGTCGCGGCCGTCCGAGGCGGGCTGCTCAGCCTTGAGGAAGCCTGCCAGCGCTACAAGCTGACAACGGAAGAGTTTCTGTCCTGGCAGGCGTCGATCGACGAATATGGCCTTGCGGGGTTGAGAACGACCCGGATCCAGCAATACAGGCACTAGCCGCAGCAAATACCCGCATCGGTCTCGCTCGGCAGCGAAGGCGAAGTGCGCCGTTCATCGGCCCGCCGGGCTGCGCGTTCCCTATTTCTCCAGCGCCGACGCGACCGCCGTCAGAACCGCCGAAGCGGTGAAGAACCAAAGACCCGGCTGAGTGAAGGCGGCTGCCAGTCCACTCGTCTTTGCCGCGAAAATGACCAGCGCTACCAGCAGCACATCGAGCATCGACCAGTTGGACAGCGTCTTGAGCCAGCCCGGAATGACCGGCCGCTCGTGACTGGCGCCGTATGACAGGACGTGCAGCGTGCCCAGTTTGACGACCGGAAAAACGATGGAGAACAGGCCTACCAGCAAGGCAAGCACCACCTCGCCGTCGAGCCAAAGCCCCTGCACGAGTTCGACAAGCGACGGTTCCTGCGTGAAAAGATAGAGCCGTTCCAGGCGGATCAGCGGCAGCACCAGCCCCAGGGCCAGGCAGACCGATGCCGCGAACAGCATGATCGGGAGTATCAGGCGCATCGGTTACAGCCCCAGCTCGGCATCGCGCGCCGCGTCTTGCTGACTGGCAACCGATCCCGACGCAACTATGGCGAGATGCACCGCCCCGCCGAAGGTTGGCAGACTGGTACGGAACTACCCGATCCCGGAACTTAACCTATCATTGCGCCGCGCATGTCGAGTTCATGCTCGCGGCCCTTGTGGTGGTCGCGCGTCTCGAGCAGTTCCGCCTTGGCCAATTCGGTTTCCGCCTCGGCCAGCTGCTCCTCGACGCCACGGCGCTGCTGAAGCAGATCGTGTTGCGAGTTCTTCAGATTGTCGCGCCGCGTCCGCGCAGCTTTGGCGAAGGTCGGATAGGCGAAGTGGTTGATATCGGTAATGCCGGCCTTCTTTTCCTCGGCGGCGATCTGTACATCAAGTTCCGCTGCCATCCTCTCGAACTCACCGATCATCAGATCGAGTTGACCCAGCTGACGCCGGCGTTCGCTGACCTGAAATCTCTTCAGGCGGACGAGGTTTTCCCGTGACTTCATACTCGAACTCCAAGAACACGTACTCACGCCGGCATTGAACCTGCCGTTACAATCGACTCGCGCCCCGGGCCTGCGAGTCACAATCCTTAAAAATCCTTACCAGCGGTAACCATTCGTTTACGCGCATTGTTAATCATACGCGTTAGCCATTAAGGCCGGGTAAAAATTTGTGGCGACTTTTGGACATCGAACGGCCGGGAGTAAGTCGGTTACGCCGATTTTCTGATTTAAACAGAGGGATTGCGCGGCTCGGATTCATCAAGAGATTCAAGCAAGTGGGTCAAAGGGTTAAAAAAATCCCTCTCGCCGAATCAGAGAAATTAGGATTTATTAACCATTCGATGGCAGCTTCGTCCGCAAGAAATCGCCCCCTTGGGCTGCGACGTGGTTCGACGGTGCCAGAGGGGTTGAGAAGGGGAAAAAAATGCGCGTTCTGCTGATTGAAGACGACAGTGCAACCGCCCAAAGCATCGAACTGATGCTGAAGTCCGAAAGCTTCAACGTTTACACCACCGATCTGGGCGAAGAGGGCGTCGACCTCGGCAAGCTCTACGACTACGATATCATTCTGCTCGACCTCAACCTGCCCGACATGTCGGGCTACGAGGTGCTTCGCACGCTGCGCCTTTCGAAGGTCAAGACGCCGATCCTTATCCTGTCCGGCATGGCCGGCATCGAAGACAAGGTTCGCGGCCTGGGCTTCGGCGCCGACGACTACATGACCAAGCCTTTCCACAAGGACGAGTTGGTCGCCCGCATCCATGCCATCGTGCGCCGCTCGAAGGGCCATGCACAGTCGGTGATCTCCACCGGCGACCTGATCGTGAACCTCGATGCCAAGACCGTGGAGGTTGGCGGGCAGCGCGTGCATCTCACCGGCAAGGAATATCAGATGCTGGAGCTGCTTTCGCTGCGCAAGGGCACCACGCTGACCAAGGAAATGTTCCTGAACCACCTTTATGGAGGCATGGACGAGCCGGAACTGAAGATCATCGACGTCTTCATCTGCAAGCTGCGCAAGAAGCTCGACGCTGCGTCCGGCGGCCAGAACTTCATCGAAACTGTCTGGGGCCGCGGCTACGTGCTACGCGAGCCGGAAGAAATCCGCGAAAGCGCCTAAAGCCTATTCTTCCCTGGGGGATTTGAGGCCTGTTTGCGACAAGCAAGCAGGCCTTTTGATTTCTGGAGCGATCCAGGAGAATCGTGGGGTGCGGTCCCCTCGCCTGTGCGACGGGCTTTCGCAATGGCAGTTAGACTCGGCGTTTGTGCCGCCCCTCATCCGACTGCCGGCACCTTGTTCCCGTGAATGGCGGCAAACGGGGGAGAAGTCCGCTGTGGCGCTGCTGTCACCGGTCTTCGACGCCGATGATCAGCGAAATCGTCACGGCCCAGCGTCTCTCGCCCCGCTTGCGGGGAGAGATGTCCGGCAGGACAGTGAGGGGCGCCGCAAAACTCAGTGTCGAGGCGGCCGAGACGGCGGAGGCAAGTGAAGAGCCCCCGAGGATTACCCGATCGACGCGGCCTTCAGCACAATTTCCTCGGCGCCGGCATGGATGCTGACCGGCATTGCGGCCTCGCGCGACAGCAGGAGCGTATAATAGGGCTGCACCGCATGTGCATCGATCGGCTCTTCCGGGGCGGCGCCTGAGTGCAGCTCAAGGAATTTCGGCGGCACCCGCATCATAGGGCCGCTGGCGCTCAGCGTGAATTTTGGATCGGTCTGAAGGTCGATAAGGTTCACCACGATCTTGCCGCCGCGCGGAATGGCGGCGCCAGCCACCATCAGCAGGTTGAGCAGTAGCTTGACCTTGTTCTTGGGCAGCAGCGCCCGCTCGCCCAGCCAGATGAGTTCCGGCTTTTCATTGGCAAAGTAGGATTGAGCGACCGATTCGGCATCGCCCGTATCGATGACCATGCCGGCCGACCCCGCCGCGCCGAAAGCGATGCGGGCAAATTTGAGCTTCGCCGCCGCAACCCTGGCGCTCGAGCGGATCAACTGCATGGCGTCAGCGTCGGCGCCGCCCTCATCCAGCAATTCGAGCCCGTTGTTGATCGCGCCGACCGGCGAAATGATGTCGTGACAGACCCTGCTGCACAACAAGGCCGCAAGATCCGGCGCTGAAAGGGTGAACGGTGCCGACATATGATCCATGTTCTAGCTCTCTCCTGGTTCGCGACCAATACCCGCGAATCAGATCGCGTCCCCGATGGTCTTGGATATCACGCCAGACGGAAGCATCAAGAAATTGAGACGAGGACTCACCAGAACCGGCAAGCTCTGCGCGTTGAGGTCAAGGTTAATGTTTGTTGAAGGATTGAGGTTTACGCTTACTCCCTGTCGGCCCGAAGCAATCTTTAGAAATCGCGCGGGTCGCAAGGCGTTTGAACAATGCTGCTCCCTAATTGCGAGTAGGTCCATGTTCCCGAATCTGTCCCGCGCCAAGCGCGCCATCGCCACCCTGTCCCTGAGCGTCGCCGTCATGACGGCCGCTGTTCCCGCGCGAGCGGAAAACTATTCGGCTCAGGAGATCGTGGACTCCGGTCACCGCTTCTTCGGCGCGACCTCTGGCGGCCTCGCCACCGTCATCGAGAAGATCTTCGCCTCCTACGGCCTGCCCAACGGCTATGTCCTGGGCGAAGAAGGCTCCGGCGCGTTCGTCGGCGGGCTGACCTATGGCGAAGGCACGATGTACACCAAGAATGCCGGCGACCACCGCATCTTCTGGCAGGGGCCTTCTGTCGGCTTCGATTTCGGCGGCCAGGGCTCGCGCACGATGATGCTCGTCTACAACATGGATGACGTCTCGAACGTCTACAACCGTTTCGCCGGTGTCGCAGGCTCCGCCTATGTCGTTGCCGGCGTCGGCTTCACCGCGCTGAAGCATGGGGATGTGGTCCTCGTTCCAGTCAAGACCGGTGTCGGCGCCAGGCTTGGGGTCAATATCGGTTACCTTAAGCTTACAGACCACCCGACCTGGAATCCGTTCTAACCAGAGCGCTGGCAAAGCTGCGCTCGCGGTGGCGTCTCCTCCCTGAAAGTGCGCCCTTATCGTGGTTCGGCGAGCACCGGGCAGCGCCGTTAGCGCACGTCAAGCTTGCGGACGCGATGGAAACTTGCTGAATGGCGGCTGGCGCCGCCTCCGGCGCCGACGGACGGCACAATTTGATCGAGCTTATCCTCTATTTCACTCTTGGCTTCCTGAGCGCCGCCTTCCTGGCAGCGCTGGTGGCGCCTGCTCTGTGGCGCCGTGCGACCACATTGACCAGGCGGCGCATCGAGGCTTCGGTTCCGCTCACGCTGGACGAGATCCGTGCCGACAGGGACAGCCTGAGGGCCGAGTACGCGATGGAAGTGCGTCGCCTCGAAATGGACCTGAAGGCAGCCAGGGAGAAGACCGCGGAACACGCCGTGGCGCTGGCGAAGGTCCAGCAGGGCGTCAACACCACGACGGACGACCGGGAAGCGCTGAAGGCGGACCTGTCCAGGATGGACGCCGAGTCGCGCGGCTGGCGCGAGGAAATGCAGCGCAAGGACGAAGGCCTGAAGGCCCTTTCCTCTGCCCTGACGCGCACGGAGGAACTGCTGGCCGCGCAGAAGGAGGAGTTCGACAAGCTGGAGCGCGAATTCGAGGACGCCGCCTTCGCCTCCAGCACGAGGCAGATCGAAATCGTGGCAAGAGAGGGCGAGATCGACCGGCTCTCCAGCGACCTTGCGGCGCTTCGCGGACCTCGTGCCGGAGAGGCGGAAAACCGCCGCGTCGAACTTCTCGAAAAGAAGGTGCAGGCGCTGATCGCAGCGATAGCGGAGCGTGACGAACGCCTCGATCACAGTAACCGTGAGCTTACGCAACTGCGCGCGCAAGGCGGTGGTAGCGGCGCTGCTTCCGCCAGCGCTACCCGGGAATTGCGCGAGCAAATGCAGGAACTCGCCGCTCAGGTAGTGGCGATGACAGCCGCAAAGGAAGGAAAGGACTCGCCGATTCACCGCGCACTTGGCAAGTCAAAGGCGCCGGCCGTCCGGGCGAAACATGCGCCCGTCAGCCTCGCGGACCGCATTCGCGCGATCAAGAAATCGCCGGTTTCCTGAGCTGCATCTGCCTGCGGGACAGATCACCCGCACCCGGAATTTGCCGTCAAATGGTGTAAGGCGATCGCCGATGCCGCGGCAACGTTCAAGCTGTCGAATCCGGCTGCAAGGCTGATACGGGTCGCCACGAGCTTGTCGATGAGATGAGCGGGCAGCCCCTCCCCTTCGGACCCCAGATAGATTGCGGTGCGGGGTGCGCGGTGGATCTCCCGCAGGTCGCGCTCGCCACGCGGCGACAGCGCCAATTGAAGAAACCCGCGCGCCGCCAATTCGCCCACCAATCCGTCGGCATCGTCGAACATCGCGAATGGAACCGTCAAGGCCGCGCCCACCGAAACACGAATCGCTTTGCGGTAGAGCGGGTCGCACGATGTGCTGTCGAGCAGCACCGCATCCGCGCCGAAGGCGGCGGCATTGCGGAAGATGGAGCCCACATTGTCGTGGTTCGCAATTCCGATACAGACCACCACCGTGGCGGTTGAGGGTAAGCCATCCAGCTGGGTTGCAACAGGCTGGGCCGGGTTGCGAAGGCCCACAGCCAAAACGCCGCGATGAATCGCGAAGCCTGCGACGCGATCCATGACGGCGCGGTCCGCAACGTAGACGGGAAGTCCGGGCGGCGCCTGGTGTAGAAGATCGGCAATGCCCTGCAGCCGGTTTTCCAGCACGAGAACCGACTCGGCTGCAAAGCGGCGACCCTGCAGCAGATGCCGCAAGACCACTGTCCCTTCAGCGATGAACCGTCCTTCGCGTCCGACAAGGTCGCGCTCGCGTATATCGCGATAGGCGGCGATGCGCGGGTCTGCCGGGTCGGTGATGCGGATCTGAATTGCCCGGTCCTCGCGCGTTGTTCCGGCTCACATCGCCGGAAGCTCGAGCACCGATAGCATCGGCGGAGGCAGTCGTCAGCACCGCCGATGCCTGCTGTTAAAGGCAGTTGTACTTTAGACGAAGACCCTTAAATGAATATGTCCGCGAGGGTTTCCAGGGTCTGGCGGACCGCCGGCGAGTCGCAGGAGTAATAGATCATCTGCCGGTCACGGCGAGTGGCTACGAGGCCATGCGATCGGAGTTTTGCCAGGTGCTGCGACAGGGCCGATTGGCTAAGACCAACCTCCTCTGCCATGGCATTCACCGGCATTTCGCCTTTGAGTAAGTGTTGGAGAATACTCAATCTTTTTGAGTTTCCCAGAACGTTTAGAAAATCCGCCGCAGCGTCCGTACGGCCATGCAGTTCTGCTGTTAGCATTTTGATCCCCACTAGCAATCTAGAGCCTCTGAGCTGCTGGGGGCGGGCAGCGAGGAGGCAGAAAGCGCCGAGCGATGTTCGTCCGCTCTGGCTTATATGCAACCTAGCGTATTCACGAAAATACTCAAGCTGTGTTTTGACAAGCGTACAAATTTTTACCCGAGGCTTGCGCGGGCCTGCTTCGCCATTTCCACCAGCCTGAGACGCAGATCGCCGGCCGCCGCCAATGGCGGTTCGAACCACACTCTGCCGACGCGGTCTCCGCAGGCAAGATCGAGTCCTTCCGCGTCGATCCCCGAAATCATCCACTCCGCGGGCTCCAATCCGCCAAAGTGGCGGGCATAGAGTTTTACGGCCTCGCCGTGATCGACCGTCATATGATCGATCGCGCCCTGCTCCGACTGGGCCAAGCCGTCGAGCACAGGCGAAAGCAGATTTTCCCGCTCCAGGTTGTAGGCGCGGCCGAAGCCGCCATTGAGGCTCGCCCCCGTCATTTCCAGCCGAAAGAAGCTGAAGTCACCCAGGTCGACATAGAGGTCGGCCTTCGTGTGACGGTTGAGATAGCGGCGGCGCGCTTGCATGCCGGCATCTGTTTCCCGGTCCAGCTTTGTCGCGCGGCACACCAGAGAGATGCGCGGATGCGCCAGCGGATCGCCCTTTCCCGGTTCGCCCAGCAAGAGCGAGCATCGCGAGTCCGCAAGCACCGCACGGGTATGCGCCGACAGCATTGAAGTCAGGATGATCGGCGTGCCGTCAATATCGGTGGCGATACCTACCCGGCTTGCCAGCGGTCCGCCCGTTGCGGGGTCAAGCACCGCGAGCGCCCCATACCGCGCGGTGCGGATCAGCTTCCTTGCGAGACGGATTGCCTCCGCATCGGTTTCGCGAACCACGCTCGGCGTATCTTTCATTCGAACCTGCCTGCCATCAAAACAAAGTCTCGCCGCCGGCGGCACGCAATCGCGTCATGACGCGATCCCTCCCGCGGCGCCAGGCGCCGTTCTATCCTGCTGTCGGCAGTCTATTTCGGCGCCATGCGAATGGCGCCGTCCAGCCGGATGGTTTCGCCGTTCAGCATCTGGTTTTCGACGATGTGCATCGCCAATGCCGCATATTCGGACGGCTGGCCCAGGCGCGAGGGAAACGGCACCGCCGCACCAAGCGAATCCTGCACCTCCTGCGGCATCCCGGCCATCATCGGCGTCATGAAGATGCCGGGCGCGATTGTCACCACGCGAATTCCCGAGCGTGCAAGGTCGCGGGCGACCGGCAGGGTCATTCCGACCACGCCGCCCTTCGAGGAGGAATAGGCGGCTTGGCCAATCTGGCCATCGTAAGCCGCGACTGACGCAGTGTTTATAAGAACGCCGCGCTCACCGCCAGTCAGGGGGTCCAGCTTCGCCGCCCGGTCCGCCACCAGCCGGATCATGTTGAACGTGCCTATCAGGTTGACCTCGATCACCTTGCGATACTGGTCGAGGGGATGCGGGCCGTCCATGCCGATGGTCTTCACACCGATGGCGATGCCTGCGCAGTTGACGAGAATGCGGGGTTCGCCAAGGCGGCCGGCGACATCCGCGATGGCCGCCTCCGCGCTTTCGGCGTTCGACACATCGCATTTGAGGGCGATGCCGCCAATATCGGCCGCGACCTTCTCGGCGCGCTCGATGCCAACGTCCAGCACCGCAACCTTTGCGCCCTTCGCCGCTAAAGCCCGCGCTGTCGCCTCTCCCAATCCGGAGCCGCCGCCTGTAACGACGGCAACCTGTCCCTTTGCATCCATTTATCGCCTCCGCATGTTGACGCCCATGCTACGAAGCCGGTGGATCGGATGCAATCGGGTCCGGTTGTCGCTTCAAGCGCTTCACGGTGAGATTGTCTCCCCCGGGGCAGCACTCTCCCCCCAACGGCCTTTGGGAGCAAGCACGTGGAAGCGAAAGGCGGCGCTTCCGCCGCATCTCTCAAGCAGCGTCGACGCTGCGGGCCACAGCTTTGGCTCCATGCTTGCAGGCATGTCCCAACTCGCCATGGAAGCGCTGAATGGCGCCGGGCGTGATCTCATGCACAAGGAGTCGGCTGGGGTCGACCGGACGCGGCATCGACACCTGGCCGGCGGGAATCCGTGTGAAGCCGAGCGGGCCGTAATAAGGCGCGTCACCAACCAGGATCACCGCCGAGTAGCCGGCCTTGGTGGCTTTCTCCAGCGCGATGGCAACCAGCCGCCGTCCAATTCCAAGGTTCTTGAAGGCGGGGCGCACGGCAAGAGGGCCAAGCAGCAGACCACTGCCTTCGCCGGCGACGACGCGTGTCATGCGCACTGACGCGATCACTACTCCCTCATGTGCGGCGACAAAGGAGAGACCGCGCTCGTGTGCGCCATCCTCGCGAATTCGGTAGGCAGCTTTCGTGAACCGTCCGGGACCGAACGCTTCCTCATTGATGGCTTCGATTTGCGCATCATGCGCCGGAGTTTCCGGCAGGTACTCGACATCGTCGGGAATCATGGCTTTCGCCTCTACGGGAAGAGAGATGAACGCGTGCCAAGAGGCACAGCGAGACGGCGCGTCAGGCGCTGGCTCGTCGTCGGTCTACCCGGAAAGATGCGAAGTGCGTGCTCATAGGGCGGCGTCCCTACCATCAAACCGCAGCCACGTCCAGCAGGCTCCGATATGGCGGCGTGCAGCGCCGGCGGTTTCAGGTATCATCGGTCGCGCAGGCACCTATCTTCCAGGGCAGGCGAAATTCCGGAGGTAAGCAGAATGGGCCACCTCGTTGACGGACAGTGGCGCGAAGATGGGCCGGGCGCCACGTCGACCAGCGGCAGGTTTCAACGCCAGGAGACCCGGTTTCGCGACTGGATCACCGCCGACGGCGCGCCGGGAAAGGGCGGGACGCGCAGCTTCAAGGCGGAGGCCGGACGCTATCATCTCTACGTTTCCTATGCCTGCCCCTGGGCGCATCGCACCCTGATCTTTCGCAAGCTGAAACGGCTGGACGATGTCGTCAGCGTCGATGTCGTGCATCATTTCATGAGCGCCGACGGCTGGACCTTTGTGGCCGAGGATGGAAGCACCGGAGACCGCCTTCATGGCAGCCGCTTCCTGCGTGACATCTACGTCAAGGCCGACCCGCACTACACCGGGCGGGTCAGTGTCCCGGTGCTGTGGGACAAGCAGGAGGAAACGATCGTTTCCAACGAATCCGCTGACATTATCCGCATGCTGAATTCGGCTTTCGACGAATGGGGCGACGCCTCGCTGGACTTCTATCCTCCCACGCTGCGGAGCGAAATCGATCGCCTTAACAGCGTGATCTATCCCACCGTGAACAATGGAGTGTACCGGGCTGGATTCGCCACGACGCAGCCGGCCTATGAGGAGGCGTTCAAGGAATTGTTCCAGACGCTCGATATGCTCGAGTCGCTGCTGGCGGAACGGCGGTTCCTCACAGGGGATCGCATCACCGAAGCCGACTGGCGGCTCTTCACCACGCTGGTGCGCTTCGATCCCGTCTATGTCGGCCATTTCAAATGCAATCTGCGCCGCATCGCCGACTATCCGAACCTGTCGAACTACCTTCGCGACCTCTACCAGACGCCGGGCGTAGCGGAGACGGTGAACCTGCACCACATCAAGTCGCACTATTACGGCAGCCTCCGCAGCATCAATCCGACTGGCATCATCCCGGTCGGGCCGGACCTGGATTATTCAGCGCCGCATAATCGCGACCGCTTCGCGTTGGAGAAAAGGTGACCCCGAGCGACGCCCATATCTGGTGGTGTGTGAGGCCCTCCTTTCACCAATAGGGTGAAACGGCTTCTGCCCCGAAGACCTCCGCGAGGCGGCGGCGGGTAGCGGGCGTCGTCTCGCCGGGCAGCGCATCGAGCGGAAAGAAGCCGGCTTCGGCGATTTCATGGTCCTTGAGTTTCGGCGAGGTCTGGGTGAATTGCGCAATCAGGTACAGCGCTACGTGATCGCGGCGGCTCGCCATCCTGTTCCAGTGGACCGAACGCAACAATGGCGGGCCATCGCAAACGATGTTGCCTTCCTCGACCAGTTCGCGCCGCAGCGCTTCCTCCAAGGTCTCGCCGCTTTCCACGCCGCCCCCGGGCAACTGCCAGCCCGGCACATAGGTATGGCGGATCAAGAAGACGGTTCCGTTGCCTTCGTCATGCACCAGCGCGCGAACGCCCAGGGTCATCGGCCTCCGCAACAGGAAGAAAAGATGGAAAAGCCGCCCGCGGATGCCTGGCCAACCCGTCTGGCGAAAGCGGTCCTCGCTCACGCGGCACTCCGGGCACGCAATATAAGGTGGGGAACATCTCGTTCACGCTGCCGTTGAACGCGAGGCAGGAGGTTCCCTCCGCACAATTCAGATTCTACAACCAACAAATGTTTCGCCTTGCCCATATATCCGACGTTCACCTCGGACCGCTGCCCGACATCAGCTATCGCGAACTCGCATCGAAGCGAGTGGTAGGCTACGTCAACTGGCAGCGCAACCGACGTAAATTCATGCATGACGGCGTAACCGGCGCGATCATCACCGACATCACTGGACATCACGTCGACCACATCGCCGTCACCGGCGACCTGGTCAACCTTGCGCTCGACGTAGAAGTCGAACTGGCCAAGTTGTGGCTTGAGGCGCTCGGATCCGGCGAGCATGTCTCGGTCGTGCCTGGAAACCACGACGCCTACGTTCCCGGCGCCTTCGACAAGGCCTGCCGCGCCTGGCGCGCCTATATGTGCTCGGATGGCTATCACGGCTCACTCAGCCGCGAGACGTTTCCCTATCTGAGAGTGCGCGGCGACGTGGCGCTGATCGGCGTCACGTCCGCACGCGCCACCGCGCCGTTCATGGCGAACGGGTTTTTTCGCGCCGGCCAGGGCGAGCGGTTGGCGCATATTCTGGACGATGCAGGAAAGCGCGGCCTCTTTCGCGTCGTCATGATCCACCATCCGCCCGTTCGAGACGCGGTGCCGCAGCACAAGCGCCTGTTCGGGATCGGGCGTTTCCAGCGCGTTATCCGCAGGCATGGGGCGGAACTTGTCCTGCACGGCCATTCGCACCTGCCTTCGCTGTTCCGGATCGCCGGGCCAAGCGGGCCTGTCCCGGTCGTCGGCGTCGCCGCAACCGGCCAATCGCCGGGCGGCAGCAAACCCGCCGCACAGTGGAACTTGCTGGAAATTGGAGGCGCGCCGGGCAATTGGGCGCTTCGGCTGACCCGGCGCGGCTATACAGGGCTTTCTATACCGCCATCGGCGCTGGCGGTGTCGGACTTGATCGGCGATGGACGGGCGTTTCTGCAGGAAGAGCCGGTATAGGTGCCGATCAGCCAGTCAGAAGCCGAGCGACTTCTCTATGGGCCCCGACCCCAACCTGTCCCAATAGAGCAATGCCGCGGCGGCCAGGCCCACCGCCACGCCAGTGGCGACGAGGCACGATCCAATGAGAAAGCGCTTCCAGCGAGAGCCGGCATCGGCCCGAGCCGTCGAGGCGGCGATTGCGTTGTCCTCCCTTGCGGACAGCACACCGGTCTGCGGGAGCAGTTCCCGTCGGCCTGCAGGTTCTCCTGCAGCGATACCCGCCTCAGCAGCTTCCTTCGCATGGGCGAGACTGGAGGCACGGACCCGTGCATCCTGTTCCCGACCCGCCATCCCGGGAAGATCCACGATTTCGCCTTCCATGAGACGCTCGCGCTCGACGATGCGCTCGGCAAGGTAGCGCGTCACAGCATTGGCGACGGTCCTCATGTCGGTCGATTCGGCGAGAATTACCCTGCCCCGCCGCGTCTCCCTCAAGAACCTGAAGGTGCGTTTGTCGCGCCCCATGGCGACATGGCAAACGGCGTCGATCCAGAACCGTGGCTGCAGCCCGTAGGAGATGGCAAAATCGAAGAGGTCCGAATCGTGCGGCACTTCGGCGATGACCGGCGCCAGTTCGGCCGCTAGAAGCTCAAGCCGCATGCGCTCGGCTTCCCGCATTTCGATGACGACGTCATCGCGGTCCGCGGCGGCGTTCTTCACCTCGCGGATCGCGTCGGTCAACCGGCGGCCTTGCCCCAGCGCCGTCACATTGTCGGTCGTATCGCTCATCCGCCTTGCTCCGCCGGCGACGATAGCTTCAACGCTGGACTAACACAACGCGGCCGCTCGGAACGGGCTACCCCCTGTCGGCGAGCACGGCACGAAGCAGCATCCCGGTCACCCGCTCCGGGGCTTCCTCGATCAGCATGTGGCCCGCACCTTCCACCGCATCCAACTCGAATGCCCCAGGCATTTGCAAAGCCTGCGCAAAGGGCAGAACGCTGTCGCGGGTGCCCCACAACACCCGCAAAGGCATTGGCAGCGCAGCGAGCTGGTCCTTGGACAAAACGCCCTGTCGACCGCCGCGCGTAATCCCTGCGGCTATCGTCTCAAGCATCGCGCTTTGACCCGCCCTCCGCCGGCTTTCAGCGAGCGCCGCCAAAGTGGTGTCCGGCGGCGCGGCGCCAGGCGCCGACATGGCCGACAAAGCCATTTTCAGTTCAGCCTCCGTCACCGCAGCAGCGAAATTGTGCAAGACGGGACCGTTGATTTCCTCTCCCATTCCACCGGGCGCCAAAAGGGCCAAGGATCGAACGCGCTCTGGCGCCGCGATCGCCATAAGCGACGCAATCGCGCCGCCCATCGAATGGCCGGCAAGATGAAAACCCGCGATCCCCCGCGCAGTGAGATCGTCGAGCACGGCGCCAACGGCCAGTTTCACCGGGCCTGCGCTGGGAAAGGTCAGCGACTGGCCATGTCCCGGCAAATCATAGGCAATGATCCGGGTATTGTGCGACACAGCCGCCGCGACGTCGGCCCAGACCGAAGCAAGCCCGCCAAAGCCGTGCAGCAGAACGAGATGGGGGCCGGACTTCCCCCACTCCATGACGTAGAGGGATCGCGGCGCGAGAGCTTGATGATCCGACATCAGCTCTCGGGAATGAGGCCGGCTTTCAACAGGCCGTCAACGAGCTTATCGGCCATCTCCTTGGGATAGCCCGCCTTCTCATAGGTTTCACGCGGATTGGCGGCGAAATTCTTGTGCTTCTCGATGAGGTCGGCCTTCAGCTTGCCTGCCAAGTCGAGATCGCCGCGCACGCGGGCAGCCAGCAGCCGCGCGGCAATGTAGTGCGGCCGCTTCGTGGTGCCCAAGGAGTCGACGGCGTCCCCCGCCTCTGGAAGGCCAAGCATATAATTGCCCAGAAAGAGCGAGTAGTCCCACCAGCTCGGCCGCGCGCTGGAGGCACTGACGGCACGCGACATCACCGGCGTACCATGAGCGTAGTCGCCGGCCATGATCTGCGCATAGCCATAGGCGGCGGCCATGCTGAGATCATAGGGATCCAGCTCGTATGCCTTCTTCATCCATTTCACGGATTCGGTCCGGCTCCCCAGTCCCGTATAGATGAAGCCGTAGGCGCGGTGCGCATAGGGGCTGGTCGGCGCCATCTGGACCCCCTGGCGGGCCAGCTCCAACGCCTTTTCACGGGTCGCGCCGGGAGGATAGTCATATGCGTCCGTGACCGCTTCCAGACACAAGGATGCCATTTCCGAATAGATCAGCGGCGACCGGACGCCATCATTCTTCAGCTTCTCGAAACATTGGTAGGCGAGTTTGTGTTTTTCAGCCGATTGATCGAGGTAATAATCGTCATTGAGCAGGAGGCACTTGGCCAAGCCGTGCTGGAGCGAGTGCTTCTCAAGATAGCCGTAGACAGCGCCCGATACAGGCATCGTGGCGGTGATGAAATCGGCGATCTCGTCATCCAGATGGTCGGCCTTCATCTGGTCGGCAGTGAGCAGGCGAGACGTCACCACCTGGCCGTTCTTCAGATTTTCCAGCGCGATATCTATGCTGTGCGCTTCGGGACCCGGCGACACATCGACGACGAAATCCAGCGGTCTCGCTGTGCTGGTGTCCGGGGCTTCGCGCGCGACGAAGACGACCGTGTCGAAACCCGATATGGCGTTGCGCAGCAGCGAACCTACCTTTTCCACCGCCTCGCCACCCGACACTTTGAGATAAAGGTTTGGAAGGGTCTCGACTTCGTCGACGGTGTTCGTGCCGACTTCCCCGGCTTTCACCAGCGTATCGGGATCGGTGTCGTTTCCGTCGAGGGCTCTGAAGGCCACGAACCCCAGCATGGCGATCACCACCGCGATCGCCACCATGAACAGCCTGAACTGTCGCGAGATATAGTCTTTGACCGAGCCGCGGCGGGTCGCTTCGGGCGGCGCCCTCACCGGCTCGCCCCCCGCGGGCGCGGTCTCAGCCCGAATGGCCTCGGACCCGATAGCCTCGTCGGAGGCTGGTTCTGGCGTAGGCTGCATGTCCGACTGGGGCGCATAGGTCGGCACATAGCTGCCCCTCGGTATGGTTATGCGGAAGCTCTCCTTGGCGCCCTCCGTGGAAAAGTACTGAGCCAACAGGTCGCGGAGGCGGCCTGCCTGCACGCGCACCTGCGCGTCGGTCGACGGGTCGAACTCGGAATCCTTGCCGAATACGTCGACCGCTATGGCAAATCCCTTCAGCCTGTCGGCCTCTCCGGCCTGCTCGCGTACAACCAGATAGCGAAGGAGATTTCGGGCGCGTTCGGAACGGCCGAATGTATCGCTCGCGAGAATTCTCTCGAGCGTCTCACTCAGCGCGGCGGGATCGGGGGCAAATTTCCGCAAGCTGGGCCTTCCCGGTGCCTCGATCTTACCCTCCTGTCAGGAGGAGACGAGAACATCTCTACAACTGGCTAACCAGTTTGTAAGCCGATTACCACGATGTTTCGATGAAAACACGCCCGAAAATGCTTATGCTAGCGAAAGACCCGGTTTGCCGCAGAGACGATCGCCTCAAGCGAAGCAGCCACGCTGTTGGTGTCGATCCCGGCGCCGAATACCCTGCCTCCGGGGTGCTCCATCTCGACATAACTGATGGCCGCGGCGTTGGAACCACGCTGCATTGAATGCTCGGAATAGTCGAGTACCGACAATTCGACGCCGATGTGACGCGACAGCGCGTCGACGAAACCGTCTATGGGTCCGGTGCCCGATCCGCTGATCGTGACCTCCTTTCCATTGTCGATAATCACCGCCTCGACGATCCGCCGCGTCCTCGCCGCCGGGTCCGGGAGCGTGGTATGATCGACGAATTTGAGGCGCGCGCCAGGCTGGTCGACATAATTCTCCACAAAACGCTCGTAAATACGCTTCGCAGAGACTTCCTTACCCTCAGCGTCGGTTATCGCCTGGATGTCCTTGGAAAACTCGATCTGGAGATTGCGGGGCAGATGCAGGCCGTAATCGGCCTGCATGACGTAAGCGATGCCGCCCTTGCCCGATTGCGAATTGATGCGGATGATTGCTTCATAGCTGCGGCCGACATCCTGGGGGTCGATCGGCAGATACGGCACCTCCCACAATTCCTTGTTCGCCGACTGGATCGCCTTCATGCCCTTGTTGATGGCGTCCTGGTGAGACCCCGAAAAGGCGGTGTAGACGAGTTCGCCGACATAGGGATGCCGCTCGGCGATCGTCATCTGGTTGGAGTATTCGTAGACATCCTTCATGCGAGGAATGTCGGAACAATCCAGATCCGGATCGACGCCTTGCGTGAACATGTTCAGCGCCAGGGTGACGACATCGACATTGCCGGTGCGCTCGCCATTTCCGAACAAGGTGCCTTCTACGCGGTCGGCGCCCGCCATCAGGCCGAGTTCGGTCGCGGCGATGCCGGTGCCGCGATCGTTATGCGGATGCAGCGAGATGATCAGGTTTTCGCGGTTGTCGAGTTGGCGGCACATCCATTCGATGCGGTCGGCATAGATATTCGGCGTCGACATCTCGACCGTGGACGGCAGGTTGATGATAAGCCTGTTCTCGGCGGTCGGCTGCACGATCTCGGCGACGGCGTTGCAGATTTCCAGCGCCACCTCCAATTCCGTTCCCGTGAAGCTCTCCGGCGAATACTGGAACCGAAAGCCTCCGCCGGCTTTGGCCGCCATGTCGGTGATCATCTTCGCCGCATCGGTGGCGATCTGCTTGATGCCGGGGACATCCTTGGCGAAGACCACGCGGCGCTGCAATTCGCTGGTCGAATTGTAGAAATGGACGATCGGCGTCTTCGCCCCCTGGAGCGACTCGAAGGTGCGCGTGATCAGTTCCGGCCGGCACTGCACCAACACCTGCAGGTCGACTGCGTCCGGCACATTGCCTTCCTCGATGCACCACCGGGCAAAATCGAAGTCGGTCTGCGAGGCGGAGGGAAAGCCTATCTCGATCTCGCGAAAGCCCATATCGAGCAGTAATTGGAACATGCGCGCCTTGCGCTCGTGACCCATCGGGTCGATCAGCGCCTGATTCCCGTCGCGCAGGTCGACGGAGCACCAGATCGGCGCCTTTTCAATCCGTTTCGACGGCCAAGTGCGATCCGTCAAACCGACGGACGGATAGGGCTCATATTTGCGCGAGGCATTCGGCATGCCCCTGTGGCGCGCGCTCTCGGGCGCGGCGGAACCCGTCTGGTGTGTCTCTCTAACGGTCATCGGTTCTTCGATCGCTTTGCGTTGCGGGACGCTCATCTTGTCTTCTCCCGACCGCGCACCGGCGTCAATCGCTGCGGCAGCGGCCTAATAGGCTCTAATATCAGGTGTGGATGGTTTGCGAGGAGCGTGCCTTGCGGCGGTACTCGACCGCCGGGCGCTCCTTCAGCGTACCCGGCGATCGCCGATAAGGCCGAGAAGCAGTAGCGCGGAAGCGAGCGCGCGCACGGTCTCAACCGCAAAAGCGGTCTGACGGGTGGTGGCGCGCTGGATCGACATGCAGCGGTGTGTAGCAGGAGAGCGGGATCGCGGCAAGGCCGGTAGCGCTGCGGCTTTTCGCGGCGTGGCAGCAGGCAGGCAGCAGGTCCTTATGGCCGATAATCAATAAACCCCGCCGTTCTCTTCTTCCTTATTCTCGCCCCGGCATTGACCCTTTCGCGCGACCGCCAAATAGGCAACATTGCAGCTGAGGCGGCGCCAATGCTGCCGGGAGGGTGTTCATGAATTTTGTTTTCTTCTCACCGCATTTTCCGTCGACGGGCACGGACTTCTGCGACCGGCTGAAGAAAGCCGGCGTCACGGTGCTGGGCATCGGCGACACGCCTTACGACAGGCTGGACGGGAACCTGAAGACTGCGCTGTCGGAATATTACCTGATCTCCGACATGGAGAACTACGACCAGACCTATCGGGCGATGGGGCACTTCATCCATAAATGGGGCCGCATCGACCGCTTCGAGTCCCTCAACGAGCACTGGCTCGATCTGGAAGCCGGCATCCGCACTGATTTCAACATCTGGGGCATCCGGCTCGACTATGTGCAGAACATCAAGCGCAAGAGCCGCATGCGCGCCGCGTTCCGCAAGGCGGGCGTCAATGTCATCGCGCAGAAGAAGACGTCAGAGCGCGCCGGCGCGCTGGAATTCATCCGCCGCGTCGGCTACCCGGTGGTGGTAAAGCCGGACTCCGGCGCCGGCGCGGCACACACCTACAAAATCTCCAACTCTGGCGAGCTCGACGAGTTCTTCCGGATCAAGCCCGAGGGCGTTTCCTTTGTGATGGAGGAGTTCATCGACGGGCTGGTGGTGACCTTTGACGGGCTGGTCAATCGCGACGGTGAGATCGTCTTTGCCGCCAGCTCGAAATATGACGACTCGATCATGGATGTCGTCAACAAGAACAGGCACATGAGCTACACTTGCCGGCCCGACGTGCCCCCGGAAGTTGCCGAGGCGGGGCGCAAGATCGTCAAGGCCTTCGACCTGAAGGAGCGTTTCTTCCATATCGAGCTGTTCGAGACGAAGGACGGCCGCATCGTCGCGCTGGAAGTCAACATCCGCCCGCCGGGCGGCTATATGACCGACGCGATCAACTACAGCTACGACATCGACATCTACGCCGAGTGGGCGAACATGGTGGCGAAGAACTGCGTGAGCGGCGACTTCAAAGGCAAATACTATACGGCATTCGCCAGCCGCAAGGATCGTTACACCTATCGCCATAGCCACGAAGACGTGTTAGCCGCGCACGCCGACAAGGTCGTTCGGCACAATGCTGTCGAGAAAATCTTCAGCCGGGCGATGGGCAACTACGCCTATCAGCTTCGCTCGACGGATCCGCAGGCGCTGCGCGAGGCGGTCAAGTTCATTCACGAAGAGGCATAAGTGGATATTTCCTATCACAAGGCATGGAGCGGCCAGCTTGGCCGCGACATGGAATATAAGCGCTACGGCTTTGCCGGTCGGCCGGTCGTGGTGTTCCCCACGTCGCAAGGCACCTTCTATCAGTTCGAGGATCAGGGCGGGGTCAGCGCGCTTGCCGAATTCATCGACACCGGGCGCATTCAGCTCTTCTGCATCGACGGCATCGACTCGGAAAGCTTCTTCAACAAGGGCGCCGACCACGCGGGCCGCATCGCCCGGCATGAAGCCTATTTCCGGTACGTGCGGGACGAAGCCCTTCCGCAAATCGGCGAGGCTGCGGCCGCCTCCAACGGCGGGCGCAGCATGAAACCGGTGTTCACCGGCTGCTCGATGGGCGGCTTCCACGCCTCCAATTTCGTCTTCCGCTTTCCGGAACTCGCCTCGGGTCTGGTCTCCTTATCGGCGGTCTATTCGGTGAAGGACTTCTTCGGCGGAGATCGTGCCGGCGACATCTATTTCAACTCGCCGCTCGATTATCTGCCCGGCCTGACCGATGCAGCCGCGCTTGATCGCATTCGTAAGCTGCGGCTTATCTTCTGCTGCGGCCAGGGCGCCTGGGAAGAACGGATGCTGGAGGAGACACGCCGCCTTGAAGGCATCCTCGCTGCGAAGAGCATCCCTGCCTGGGTCGACTTCTGGGGCGGCGATGTCGCCCACGACTGGCCGTGGTGGCACAAGCAGCTGCCCTATTTCTTCGGTCGCTGGCTCGACGAGGATTTGAAGAAGAGGCTGGATTGAGGGCAAAGGCGACCGGCAGTTCGCCGGTCGTTTTCCTGTCGATCGCCGCATTCCCCTGATGGATGCTGGAGAGGGCCGCTTGCCTGGCCAATTTGCTGCGCCTGGGGGAGGCATGCCACCGAAAGGTCTGGGCTTGCGTGGCTTGAAATCAGCCGACCCTGACGGCCATCAGTCTTAGTTCGAGACCACCGGCGCGAGGAAGGTGAAGCCCTCCTTCTCGAAAAGCTCCCTTGCCTTTGCACCCTGCAGGCACTTCTCGAAGTCCGCCGCATCCTGGCTCTTCGACGCAGCCGTCAGACCGACCGGATAGATGATGGGCGGGTGCGAATCCTCGGGGAAGATATCGACGATCTTTACGCCGGGCTCAGCGGCCGCATCGGTCTGGTAGACGATGCCGGCGGCTGCTTCACCGGTGGACACGAGCTTCAGCGCGGCGCGGACATTCTCCGCCTGCGCGACCTTTGCCGATACGCCCTCCCAGACGCCGAGCTTTTCAAGGGCAGCCTTGCCATATTTGCCGGCCGGCACGGAATCGACATTGGCCATGGCCAGTTTTCCGTCGCCCACCAGGCCATTGAGGTCGAAGTTCGGCGCTATGGTCGTTGCGGCTTTCGAATCCGCCGGCGCCACCAGCACGATGCGGTTGCCCAGCAGCTTGACCTCGGAGTCAGGCTTGGTCAGCTTCTTGTCGGAGAGGTATTTCATCCAGTCGAGATCGGCGGAGATGAATATATCAGCCGGCGCGCCCCCTTCGATCTGCTTGGCCAGCGCGGAGCTTGCCGCATAGGAAATCGTCGCCTTCGAACCGACTTCCGTCTCACAGGCCGCGTTGACGCTGTCGAGCGCGTTCTTGAGGCTTGCCGCCGCAAAAACGGTCGAGCCGTCCTGGGCGGAGGCTGGGCCGGCAAAGCCCGCGAACATGCCTATCGCGGCGGCGGCAAGAAAAATGCGTGTCGACATAAAAACCCTCCGAATGTGCGTATGAGCGCTTGGCGCTGAGGCGATATGTATGCATGGCTACAACCGTCCGTCAAACGAGAAGGAACCGGATCCACGAAACGGAACCAAGTCGTCAGAGATTTGTGGTTTCTTCGCCAGATAGGCGGCTCGCCGCAACGAGTCGTCCGGTACAAACAGAATGAACGAGGAGTACAATGAAGACGATCCACATCATCATTGCGGGTGCACTTTCCATATGGCTTTCAAACGGCGCGCTCGCCGACCAAGCAGCCAAAATTCAGCCATCGATCGAGCTTGTCAGCGCCGGCAAAACGCTGGTGCTCACGCCTCAGTCACTGGCCGATCTTCCGCCGGTCGAACAGGATGTCACCTTCAAGACCTCCAAAGGGGTCTCTACCGGGCACTACAAGGGACCGTTGCTGTGGGACGTCGTCAAAGCGAGCAAGGCGCTGGCCGGGCTCGACCATAACAAGGAACTGGCCAAGACGCTGATGGTGACAGCGAGCGACGGCTACCAAATCGCATACTCAATCGGCGAGATCGCGCCGGAGTTTGGCAATGCGACGATACTGGTCGCGCTGGAAACCGATGGACAGCCGATGAAGGACGGTTTGCGCATCGTGGCGCAGGGCGACAAGCGCGGCGCACGCGCCATTCACAACGTGGTCAAGATCGAGCTGCGCTGATATCGCTCAAACGTCCGCGCAACCGATTGCATCAGTCTGTATTCGGTCTATATTCTGGTCCAAATGGAGATTTGGGATGAAGCTTTCCGATCGTGTAAAACCCATCAGCTATCTGAAAGCACATGCGCCCGAGGTCATTCGCGGCCTTGCTGCCGGACAGGAACCAATCGTCATCACCCTCCATGGCGAAGCCAAGGCGGTATTGCAAGATGTCCGGCGTTTCGAGGAAACTCAAGAAACGCTGGCTTTGCTTAAGATACTGGCCTTGACGAACGTACAGGTAGCAGAGGGACGAACGCGCTCCGCCGCGGACGCATTTCAGCGAATACGAGACCGGCTGAAAGACTGAACGAATGGCCTATCGCGTGATGCTGGCCGAGGATGCCGAACGCGATATTGAGGACCTCTACCGTTACATCGCGGCCAATGATTCCCCCGCCAATGCCATGCGGGTTCTTGCTGAAATCGAAAGCAGGATTGCCACGCTGACCGAATTGCCCGAGCGTGGTCATGTTCCAAAAGAGTTGATGAGCGTCGGCATTACGGAATACCGGGAAGCACACTACAATCCCTATCGGATCATTTATCGCGTGATGGGCGGAGATGTGGTGATCTATTGTGTCGTGGATGGTCGCCGCGACATGCAAAGTCTGCTGGAAAGACGACTGCTTCGATAGGTACCTGAAAAGTAAGACGGCGCTAAGCCGCCTTCTTGCGGGCGATGCGCGCGCGGATGCTTTCGACATCCGCCCTCGGCGTCGCCGCAAACAGCGTCTTGGTATAGCTGTGCTGCGGGTCGGAAAACACCTCGTCGCGCGAGCCGTATTCCACCGCCTCGCCGAAATACATCACCATCACATCGTCGGCGATGTAGCGCACCACCGACAGATCGTGGCTGATGAACACATAGGTCAGGTGGAATTCGTCCTGCAGATCGGCAAGCAGGTTGAGCACTTGCGCCTGCACCGACAGATCCAGCGCGGACACAGGTTCGTCCAGCACCAGCAGGCTTGGATTCAGCATCAGCGCCCGCGCAATAGCGATGCGCTGCCGCTGACCGCCGGAAAACATGTGCGGATAGCGGTTGAAATGCACTTCCTGCAGGCCGACCTTCTTCAGCATCTTCATGGCGCGGTCGCGCCGTTCGTCGGCCGGCGTCTTCGTGTTGATGAGCAGCGGTTCCTGCAGCACGTCGCCGATCTTCTGGCGCGGGTTGAGCGAGCCATACGGGTTCTGGAATACGATCTGCACCTTGCGGCGCATTTCCGGCGTCAGGCCATCCTTGGCGAGGTCTATCTTGTTGCCGTCGATGAGCAGATCACCCGAGGTCGCGGGATCGATCAGCGTGATGATGCGCGCAAGCGTGGACTTGCCGCAACCGCTCTCGCCGACGATCGCCAGGGTCTTGCCCCGGTCGACGCTGAAGGAAACGCCCTTCACCGCATGCACGGTCTTGGACTTGGCAAACATGCCGCCCGCCAGATGGTAATCGCGGACGATATTGCGGCCTTCAAGAACGGTGCTCATAGCGCGCCCTCCAGCGGTGGCGTATTCAAGGCAGCAGCCGGATCAGGAGTATCGACGAAGAGTTCCGTGATGGTGGGCAGGCGGTCGCCGGTGGCGTTGTCCGGCAGCGCTGCCAGCAGCGCCTTGGTGTAGTTGTTCTTGGGCGATTCGAAGAGGGAGAGCACGTCCGCCTCCTCCATCTTGCGGCCCTTGTACTGGACGATCACCCGGTCGGCGGTCTCGGCGACGACACCCATATTGTGGGTGATCATGATCAGCCCCATGCCATGCTCCTGCTGCAGACCCACAAGCAGATCGAGGATCTGCTTCTGAATGGTGACGTCGAGCGCGGTAGTCGGCTCGTCGGCGATCAAGAGCTTCGGATTGCAGGCAATGGCGATGGCGATCATCACGCGCTGGCATTGCCCTCCCGACATCTGGTGCGGGAAGTGCCCAAGACGTTCGGCCGGGTCGGGAATGCCGACCAGCTTGAAAAGCTCGATCGCGCGGGCGCGGCGCTGCGCCTTGTCCATCTTCAGATGAAAGCGCAGGACCTCCTCGATCTGGAAGCCCACGGTGAAGCAGGGGTTGAGACTGGCGACCGGCTCCTGAAAGATCATGGCAATGTCCTTGCCAACGATCTTCCGGCGGTCAGACGTACTGAGACCGAGCAGGTCGCGCCCGTTGAAGGTCATCTTGTCGGCCGTGACCTTGGCGGTCCACGGCAGCAGGCCCATCACCGCCAGCATCGATACCGATTTGCCTGAGCCTGACTCGCCGACGATCGCCAGAACTTCGCGCTCATGCACCTTCAGCGATACGCCATCAACGGCGCGGAAGGGACCGGCGGCCGTCTGGAATTCGACGACGAGATTTTCGATTTCGAGGAGAGCCATTTTGTTCTGCCTGTTGGTTTTTCAGTCCAAAGCGCCTATTTAGGTGATAGAGGTGATCTCAATGAGCCAAGTTAAGCCCCTACCCCGCCCTAAACCCATCGCTGGCCAGACCGGTCCCCGACCCGGCTATTGATGTATCACCATTGAGCACAGCCTCCGCATTGAGCGCGAAGCTGCGCCACGTATCCCACATCATCAAGTAGTCATCGTACATTGCAAGCTGCTGTTCTCGCGACAGCATTTTGAAACTTGCGTCTCTCATGTCTTCCGCCAAACTCTCGACCACGTTTCGCTGGCGTTCAAACAAGACGACAGGGTCGATGACCGCTTCCGGCAAAATGTGAATCTCACTAATTAGCGCATCAAACACTGCTTGCCTGACCGGCCTCGGCACAGAAACAGAATAACTGGGATCACTCTCATAGCGACGCCTGACCTCGCTACGTTGAGCCTCTATGTCATAGTGCGACAAATTGAGCAGCTCAGCACGGATCTCCGCCCGCAAAGCGATCTGAAAATCGCGAATCTTTTCGTCACGCCGAATTTGCTCGATCCGGCGCGACTGGCGGAAATTGAGCTGGACGAGCACAAGGCTGACCAGTCCCGAAATGACCGCAGCAACAATCGCTGGCCCGACCCAACCCTCCACGCTTACGACCTCTTCAGTTTCGGGTCCAGCGCATCGCGCAGGCCGTCGCCCATCAGGTTTATGGCGACGACGGTGATTAGAATAGCCAGGCCCGGAAGTGTAACCACCCACCAGGCGCGCAGGATGAATTCGCGCGCTTCGGCGAGCATGGTGCCCCATTCCGGCGCCGGCGGTTGCGCGCCGTAGCCCAGAAAGCCGAGCGCTGCCGCATCCAGAATGGCGCTTGAGAACGACAGCGAGGCCTGCACGATCAGAGGCGCCATGCAGTTGGGCAGAATGGTCTTGAACATGAGCCGCAGCGGACCAGCGCCGGCAACCTTTGCCGCCACGACATAATCACGGGTCTTCTCGGACATGACTGCCGCGCGCGTCAGCCGCACGAAATGCGGCTGAAAGACAATGGCGATGGCGATCATTGCATTGGTAAGGCCGGGCCCTAGCACCGCCACCAGCACCAGCGCCAGCAACAGTGATGGAAAGGCCAGGATGATATCCATCAGGCGCATGATGATCGTATCGACCGGACCCCGGAAATAGCCGGCTATGACCCCGATCAGAACCCCTCCGACCATGGAAATCGTTGTCACCACGACGCCGACAAACAGCGAATAGCGCGTGCCATAGATCAACCTGGAGAGCATATCGCGGCCGATCGCATCGGTGCCGAGGAGATAGCTGGAATTGCCGCCCTGCTGCCAGAAGGGGGGCAGCAGTTGAGCGGCATCGTTCTTGCCGTCGAAAGGATGCGGCGCAATCCACGGCGCAAAAATCGCCAATACGATCAGAAACATGAAGAACCAGAAGCCAATCACGGCGCCGCGGTTTTCGGAGAAATAATACCAGAACTCAGCAAAGCGGGCGCGTCGTGACGGGTCGGTGGAGACGGCGCCAATTGAAGCTTCGGTCATGACGCGCTCCTCAGTGCCGGATACGGGGGTTGATCAGGCCGTAGAGCAGGTCGACGATCAGGTTCACCAGCATGATTATGCCTGCGATGATCAGTAGTCCGCTCTGGATGACCGGATAGTCTCGCCGGAAAACCGAATCGACCATCCATTTGCCGATACCCGGCCAGGAGAAGATTGACTCGGTCAGGATAGCGCCGGCCAGCATCACGCCGACCTGCAAGCCTATGGTGGTGACAACCGGAATGAGGGCATTGCGCAGCGCATGCACGCCGACGACGCGGTAAGCCGAGAGGCCCTTGGCGCGGGCGGTGCGGACATAGTCCTCCGACAATACTTCGAGCATCGCCGAACGCGTCTGGCGAGCGATGACCGCGAGCGGGATGGTGCCCAGCACAATCGTTGGCAGGATCAAATGGCTGACAGCGGACTTGAAAGCGCCGGGCTGTCCCGACAGCAGCGAGTCGATCAGCATGAAGCCCGTGACGGATGGAAAGAAGAACATCAGGGAAATGCGGCCGGACACCGGTGTCCACTGCAGAATGCCCGAGAACAGGATGATCAACAGCAGACCCCACCAGAAGATCGGCATCGAAAAACCGATCAAGGCAGTGCCCATAATGGTCTGGTCCCAGAACGAGCCGCGCTTGATCGCGGCGAAGACGCCGGCTGGAATACCAAGGATTGTCGCGAACAGAATGGCGCAGAGCGACAGTTCAAGCGTCGCGGGAAACAGTTCAAGAAACTGATGGAACACCGACCCCTTGGTGGAGATCGAGGTGCCGAAATCGCCGTGAAGGACACCCCAGAGATAGTCGAGATACTGGATCACGATATTGCGATCCATGCCGAGCTGGTGTGAAATTTCTGCATGCCGTTCAGGGGACATCACCCGCTCCCCGGACAGCAACGCTACCGGATCGCCCGGCAGCATTCGGATGAAAGAAAACGCGATGATCGAGACGCCGATGAACGTCGGGATCAGGACCGCCAATCGTCCGAGAAGAAATTTGAACATGCCGAACCCTCGCTTCCCGGGCCTACCGCTCTTGCAGCCGGCAACATATCCTTATCCGACATCCGCCAGCTAGCAAAAGGGACGCTCGCTTGGCGAGCGCCCCTTGTAAGATTTTTTCGTCGCTAGGCCAATTTACTCGGCGATATCGACGCCCTTGAAGTCAAAGTCGCCAAGCGGGCTCTGAACAAACCCGGTCACTTCCTTGCGCATCGGCACCACAGCGAGCGAGTGATCTATCGTCGCCCACGGTGCTTCCTTCTTGAAGATCACCTGAGCCTGCTCATAAAGCTTGGTGCGCTCGGCAACATCCGAAGTTTCCTTCGCCTTGGTCACCAGGTCGTCGAACTCCTTGTTGCACCACTGAGCACGGTTGTTGCCGCCGACGGCGTCGCAACCCAGCAGCGTATCGAGGAAGTTGTCCGGATCGCCATTGTCACCGGTCCAGCCCAACATCACCGCACCGTCACGGTCCTTCGCCTTCGACTTGTCGAGGTACTCGGCCCATTCATAGGAGACGATCTCCGCCTTCACGCCGACCTTGGCGAGATCAGCCTGCATCAACTCGGCAGCACGGCGCGCGTTGAGCATGTAAGGACGCGCAACCGGCATCGCCCACAGCTTCATCGACAGATCCTTGACGCCGGCAGCTTCAAGGGCCGCCTTCGCCGCTTCCGGATCATACTTGTCGTCTTCAACGGCCTTGTTGTACGACCACATCGTCGGCGGGATCGGGTTCGTGGCCGGAGCCGCCAATCCCTGGAACACAGCGTCAACGATCGCCTGCTTGTTGATCGCCATATTCAGTGCCTTGCGCACTTCCGGCTTGTCGAACGGCGCCTGCGTCGTGTTGTAAGCTAGGTAAGCGACGTTGAGGCCGGCCTGTTCTGAGACCGTCAGGGTCGGGTCGGTCTTCATCGCCGCGACGTCAGCCGGGTTCGGGTAAGGCATCAAGTGGCATTCGCCGGCCTTGAGCTTCTGATACCGGACAGCCGCGTCCGTGGTGATGGCGAAGACCAGATCGTCGATCTTCTGCTTGCCGCCCCAATAATCCGGGTGCGCCTTGTAACGGATCACCGCATCCTGCTGATAACCAACAAAGGCGAACGCGCCTGTTCCGAGCGGCATCTGGTTAAGCTGGTTCATCTTGCCGTCGGCTTGCAGCTTGTCGGCATATTCCTTCGACAAAATTGAAGCGAAAGGCATCGCGACGTTGGCGAGGAACGGTGCTTCCTTCTTCTTGAGGGTGAACTTCACCGTCATGTCATCGACCTTCTCGATCGACGTCAGAAGGTCTGGCAAGCCCATGCCGGAGAAATATTCCCAGGACGCACCCTCGACATACTTGTTCCACGGATTGTCGGCTTTCCACTGACGCTCGAAGGAAAAGATCACGTCATCAGCATTCAGTTCGCGCGTCGGCGTGAAGAATTCGGTGGTCTGGAACTTTACGCCCGGGCGCAGCTTGAACGTGTAGACGAGGCCGTCGTCGGAAATTGTCCAGCTTTCGGCAAGACTCGCCTCAGTCTCGGTGGTGCCTTTCTTGAACTCGAGCAAACGGTTGTAGACCGGGTGAGCCGACGCATCGAACGTGTTGCCGCCAGTGTACAGTCCCGGATCGAACCCCTCCGGCGATGCTTCCGAGCAATACACGAACGTCTTTGCGCTGGCGAAACCGCTCAGCATCGTGGCGGCGAGCAGCGCCGCCGCGAAAGTCATTTTCTTCTTCATTTAACTCTCCCAGTTAAGTCCAAGCCCCTCTGTAGGCTGGTAAGCGCGCATATAACCACGTTTTCCAAACGAGGGAACTCCCCGTTTGCACAACTACGTGAACGTGGAAAACCATGCTCTCCGTAGGCCTTGCGGCGAATAAAAACGTTTCGCTGGAGTCGGCTTCGATGACCCTGCAGAGGTGACGCAGGGGCAGGATTGCCGCCGTTTGGCTTGCGCCCACAGGCCGCTTCGAAATAGAAATGCGGCGCTGGCTCGCCGCATGACCAGATGACCAAGCCTCGAAGCAAGGCGCGGCGCGTGGACGGTTGGGAACATAGAGGTTTCGCGCCTTGGCGCAGGAACGGGAGGCATAATGGCCAGGACACCGGCAAAGGAATCGACAACCCCATCAAAGGCCAGGATCGCTGCGCCGAAGACCCCGGCCAAGCCCGCGGATGCAAAGAAGCCAGCCACCGCGCCTAAGCCCGAAAAAGCCGCGCCGTCGAAAACCGTTGCCAAATCAGCCGCAAAGCCGGTGACTAAAGCTGTGAAGGCAGCAGCCGCCAAGACTGTTACGAAGGCAGCCGCCAAGGCTGTCGCAGCAGCCATAAAGCCCGCATCGGGAGCCGCCAAGCCGGCCTCGGTGAAGAAAGCCCAAGCAGAGTCGCCCGCTCCTGCGAAGGCTATTGCGGCGGCAAAACCCGCGATCAAGGCAGCTACCACGCAAACAGCGCCTGCCAAGTCCGTTTCCGCGAAATCCGCCCCGGCCAATGCTGCGGCCGTAAAGGTTGCGCCCTCAAAGACCGCGTCTGCAAAGAGCGCGGCGGTCAAGGCCGCATCTGCTCCGACTCTAAAACCGAAACCCGAGTCAAAGCCTGCAGCGGCGGCGAGCACCAAGTCGAAAGCATCGGACTACGACGCCAAGCCCTGGCTTGCGAGCTATTCGAAGGTCGTGCCCGCCGAGATCACCAAGCTCCCCTACGACAATATCGGCGAGTTGCTCGTCGATTCATGCAGGCGCTACGCTGATCGTCCGGCCTTCACCTGCATGGACAAGTCGATGAGCTATGCCGAGCTCGAGCGGCATTCTGCTGCCTTCGGCGCCTTCCTTCAGGCGAAGGGGCTGAAGCCCGGCGCGCGCGTAGCCATCATGATGCCCAACGTGCTGCAATATCCGGTGGCGATGATGGGCATACTGCGCGCCGGCTTTACGGTGGTGAACGTCAATCCGCTCTACACGCCGCGCGAATTGGAGCACCAGCTCAAGGACAGCGGCGCCGAGGCGATCGTCATCCTGGAGAACTTCGCGAAAACCCTGGAAACCTGCATCGCCAAGACCCCGGTCAAGCATGTGGTGGTGGCGGCGATGGGCGACATGCTGGGCCTCAAGGGCCACCTCGTCAATTTGGTCGTGCGCCGCGTGAAGAAGATGGTGCCGGCATGGTCGCTGCCCGGTCACACCAGCTTCAAGGCGGCGCTGAAGCAGGGTGCTTCGGCCACGCTGAAACCGGCCAAGCCTTCGGAAGACGATGTCGCCTTCCTGCAATATACGGGCGGCACTACCGGAGTGTCCAAAGGTGCAACGCTGCTGCACCGCAACGTGCTGGCGAATGTCGCGCAGAACATTCTGTGGCAGGAAACCGCTTTCGTGAAGCGGCCGAAGCCGGAGCGGTCGGTCTTCGTCTGCCCGCTGCCGCTCTATCATATCTACGCACTGACGGTGAACGCGCTGATGGGCATGTATCAGGGCGCGCAGAACATCCTGATCCCCAATCCGCGCGACATACCCGCCTTTGTCGGCGAGTTGAAGAAATACCCCATCAACGTCTTTCCAGGCCTGAACACGCTGTTCAACGCGCTTCTCAACAATGAGGACTTCCGCAAGCTCGACTTCAAGCCGCTCTACCTGACCTTCGCGGGCGGCATGGCCGCGCAGAAGCCGGTGGCCGACCGCTGGCGGCAAGTGACTGGCGTGATCATCTCCGAAGGCTATGGCCTGTCGGAGACGTCGCCCGTCGCAACCACCAACCGCTTCGACGCCGACGATTTCACCGGGACGATCGGCCTGCCGATCCCGTCGACCGAAATTGCCATCCGCGACGACGACGGCAACGACCTGCCATTGGGCGAGGTCGGCGAGATCTGCATCCGCGGACCGCAGGTGATGGCCGGCTACTGGAACCGGCCGGACGAAACCGAAAAGGTCATGACGAAGGACGGCTTCTTCAAGTCGGGCGACATGGGCTTCATGGACAAGGGCGGCTACACCAAGATCGTCGACCGCAAGAAGGACATGATCCTCGTCTCCGGCTTCAACGTCTATCCGAACGAGTTGGAAGAGGTCGTCGCCACGCTGCCCGGCGTGCTCGAAGTCGCCGCGATCGGCATTCCTGACGAGAAATCAGGCGAAGTGCCGAAGCTGTTCATCGTCAAGAAGGACCAGGCGCTGACCGACAAGGAGGTGCTCGACTTCTGCCGAAAGAACCTGACCGGCTACAAGGTTCCGCGCGCGGTGGAGTTCCGGACCGAACTGCCGAAATCGCCGGTTGGGAAGATTCTCAGGAAGGATCTGAGGGGGTAGTTGGCGCTCCCTCAATCGACTGCCCTTAAAGCTCGGCCTCGCCAGTAATGCGTCGCCTCTCCGGTCGCCATTGCAGGTGGGACCGATGAGAAGCCGTCAGAGACCGTCCCAACTCTCATCCATGAATTTCTTCATGTCGAAGTCGGTCGCATCAGGCCCCAGTTCGCGCGGGGCCTCCTGATATTTTCGAACACGGCGGCGCAGGGGATCTCCTCTTTCGCACCAGCCCGCCGCATCTGAAAACCCGTCTTCGACTGCTCGAACCCGGCCTTCTCATAGAAGCGCAGTGTAGCGGGCTCCTTTGAGCCGGTGAGAAGCATGATCTTGTAGCAGTCATGCGCCCAGGCGCGTTCGGCCGCCGCGTGCAGGATCGCGGTCGCGTAGCCCTTGCCGCGACGCGCCGCGTCGGTGACCACATTCTCGATCAGCCCATAGGGCGCGCCGCCGCGCGTCAGGTTCGGGATCACCACCAGGGTGCAGGAGGTGACCAGGCGCTCGCCAATCGCGCCGACGAGCAGGGCGCTGCCTTCGTAGAGCTTGAGGCACTAAAGCCGCGCCTTCGCCTCCTCGAACGGCAACAGGGGGTCGCCCGGATTGAGATGACGGTAGAGCGCCGGCAGCGCCGCAAGGTCTGCGTCGGTAGCCTCGCGGATTGTCAGTGTCACGCCTGGCGATCCATCAGATAGGCCGGCAGGTCGGCTACCGAATTCAGCACGACATCGGCCAGCGGCAGCAGCGACTCGCGGGTGCCTGTGCCGGACAGCACGCCGACATTCAGCCCGACGCCGCCTGCCCTGCCCATTTCCAGATCGTGGCGGTTGTCGCCGACCATGGCGAGTTCCGACGGCTTCAGACCTGTCAGATCGCAGAAGGCGACGACTGAATCCGGCGCCGGTTTCGGGTTGGCGACCGCATCATAGCCATAGGCGGCGGCGAACAGCTGCGCCACGCCGAGCGCCAGCAGGGTCCTCTCCGCACCGGCGGTGGAATCGTTGGTGGCGACGCCCAGGGTGAAGCCAGCGGCATGCAGGCTTGCCAGCGCTTCCTTGATGCCAATCAGCGGGATTGCCTGCGCCGCTCCATACTCCGCCGTGGCGGTGTCGAAATGCGTCACCATCGCCGCGCGGTCGGCGTGGGAAAGTGCGGGATACCAGAGCGAAACAATGTCGGAGTTCGTGCCGGCGGCGAAGATCGAATCCGCCTTGAAACGCCCCGCCGCCAGATCGTAGCCTGCGGCTTCCATCAGGAGGTTCGCCTGGCCGCGATCACCGTCCGCCGCCTTGAGCGCCATGGCGTCGCCAATCGCGTGCCACGTCGCCTCGAAGTCGAGCAGCGTGCCGTCCTTGTCGAAGAGTATGCCTTTAATGGGAGTCAATTCTTTGTTCCTGTGTGAAAGCATGCCCCCTCCACCGCTCCGGCGGTCTCCCCGCCCGTAAACAGCGGGAGGATAAAGGTCGCGGGGCGGCGACGTTAATCCTCCCCCGTTTACGGGGGAGGGGGACCGCCGAAGGCGGGGGAGGGGGGCTGAATCTGGATATGGAGGCCGAACCACTCAGCCCCGCAGAGCGTGGATATGCGCAACCAACCCGGTGGTCGAGCCATCGCTGGCGGATTTCTGCTTTCCTTCCACCACCGGCAGCAGGCCAGTCGCCAGTTCCTTGCCGAGTTCGACGCCCCACTGGTCGAAGGAATTGATGTCGAACAGGACGCCTTCGACGAAGACGCGGTGCTCGTAGAGCGCGATGAGGCGGCCCAGCGTGCGTGGATCGAGCTTCTTGTAGAGGATCGTCACCGAAGGGCGGTTGCCGGAAAACACGCGGTGCGGCGCGATCTTGTCGACCTCCGCCGCCTTCACGCCCTTGGCCAGCATCTGAGCCTTGGCCTCCTTCAGCGTGCGTCCCTTCATCAGCGCTTCAGACTGCGCCAGGCAATTGGCCAGCAAGAGGTCGTGATGATGCTTCAACTCCGGCTCGTGCCCCTCCCCCGCCGCCAGGAACTCGACCGGAATGACGTCCGTGCCCTGATGCAGCAATTGGAAGAAGGCGTGTTGGCCGTTGGTGCCCGGCTCGCCCCACACCAGCGGCCCGGTCGGCGTCTTCACCGCCGTCCCGTCGATGGTAACGCTCTTGCCATTCGATTCCATATCGAGTTGCTGCAGATAGGCGGGCAGCCGGGCGAGGCGCTGATCGTAGGGGATGACCGCGCGTGCCGGATAACCGCAGACGACGCGGTGCCAGTAGCCGACCATTCCCATGATCGCCGGCAGGTTTTTGGCCAGCGGCGCCTTGGCGAAATGCATGTCCATCTCGTTTGCGCCGCTGAGGAAAGCGCGGAAATTTTCCGGCCCGATGGCCAGCATGATCGGCAGGCCGATTGCCGACCAGAGCGAATAGCGGCCGCCGACCCAGTCCCAGAAGCCAAATACGCGCTCCGGCGCGATGCCGAAGGCGCCAACCTTGTCGAGCGCGGTCGAAACTGCGGCGAAGTGATCCGTCACCGCTGCCTTACCCAATCCAGCCTCGATCCAGCGCCGCGCGGTCTCGGCATTGGTCATCGTCTCGACGGTGGTGAAGGTTTTCGAGGCGACGATGAACAGCGTCGTCTCCGGCTTCAGCACCTTCAGCGTATCATGGATATGCGCGCCATCGACATTGGAGACATAGTGCGCGCGCGGGCCGTCATGATAGGGGGCCAGCGCCAGTGTCGCCATCGCGGGACCGAGATCCGAGCCGCCGATCCCGATGTTGACCACATCGGTGATCGTCTTGCCGGTTGCGCCCTTCGCCGCGCCAGAGCGAACCGCGTTGGCGAACGCCTCCATGGCGTCCAGCACCGCGCCCACATCGGCCTGGATATCCTGCCCCGCGAGCTTGATGCCCTTGCCCGTCAGGTTGCGCAGGGCTGTGTGCAGCACCGCACGATCCTCGGTGATGTTGATGCGCTTGCCCGAGAGCATCGCCTTGCGCTTGTCGGCTAGCCCCGCCGCATCGGCCAACCTTTCGAGCAAGCCCATGGTCTTTACGGTGACCGCACATTTCGACCAATCCAGCAGCAAGTCACCGTCGAGCACCGAGAAGCTGGCGAAACGCGCCGGATCCTTGACGAAAGCCTTGCGCATGCTTTTCGGCCCGTCGGCGCGATTTTTGCGCAAGGCAGACAGCGCGGAAGCGAAGGATTTATCGGCCACGATCGGTCTCCATGCGGCGGGTTGCAGCGGCATTCCATAGCACAGCCTGCGCGCCTGCAAGAGGCTATCGCCGTGCTGCCGCACCGGCCCTTACATTTGCCGGAATTATCGAAGGCGGCGCATCCATCAGCGTCTTGAATGGTACAGATTAGAAAAATTCATTGGCGCAAATTGTTGGACCAAAGCTACTTTCCGGCTGCCCCAAGCCGTTCAACCGAGTCATTGCCCGAGGAATCGATGCCGCAAAGAAACGACACGGCCATTTGGTCCGGCCTCTTCCGCATTTCGGCCGAGTCCGGCCAGACCCTGCAGGCGCAGATCCGCCAGGCCATCGTCGCAGCCATTCTCGACCGTCAGATCGCAGCGTCGATGCCGCTGCCGTCATGCCGCATCCTTGCCGAAAAGCTGGGCGTTGCGCGCGGCACGGTGGTGCTTGCTTTCCAGCAATTGGTCGACCAGGGCTTCCTTGTCGCGCGCGAACGCCGCGGGCATTTCGTCAATCCCGAGGTGATCGCCAGCCCGCCGAAGCCGCTGCAGAAGACCGAGCAGCAGCCGGCCGAGCAGGTCGACTGGAAGGCCCTGCGCAAAATCGAGCCCAGCGAGTTGAGCCCGCGCCCGCCGCGCGACAACTGGATCAAGGCGGCCTATCCGTTCGTCTACGGCCAGTTCGATCCGACACTGTTTCCGACGCCCGAATGGCGCGAGTGCAACCGCATGGCGCTGGCTGTGCTGGAGATCCGCAACTGGGCGGCCGATGTCGGCGACCGCGACGATCCGCTGCTGATCGAGCAGATCCAGGCGCGGCTTTTGCCGCGTCGCGGCATCTTCGCCAATCCGGACGAGATCATCGTCACACTGGGCGCGCAGAACGCGCTCTACATGCTGGCCACGCTGTTGATGAGCAAGGGCAGCAAGGTGGCGATGGAAAATCCCGGCTATCCCGACGCGCGCAACATCTTCCGGCTCGCCGGCGCCGAGATTGCGCCGACGCCGGTGGACGCCGAGGGCATCGTCACCAGCGCCATTCCTCAGGACGCCGGCTTTGTCTTCGTCACGCCCAGCCACCAGTGCCCGACCATGGTGTCGCTCAGCCCCGAACGGCGCGCTGATCTGTTGAAGCGCGCAAGCCGCGACAACCAAATCATCATCGAGGACGGCTATGACGGCCAGCTCATCGACGACGCGCCGCAGCAGGCGCTGAAGAGCCAGGACAAGAGCGGCCGGGTCATCTATGTCGGCTCGATGTCGAAGACCTTGGCTCCCGGCCTGCGCCTGGGCTACATCGTCGCTTCGGCCGAACTGATCGCCGAGTTACGCGCGCTACGCCGCTTCATGCTGCGTCATCCGCCCGCCAATAATCAGCGTGCTGTCGCGCTGTTCCTGTCGCTTGGCCACCACGATGCGCTGGTGCGCCGCTTGTCGGCAGCGTTCGAGGAGCGCCGCAAGCGTCTCTTCGCGGCAATCGGCACCTATCTGCCCGACTGGCGCGCGACCGATCCGGCCGGCGGTTCCTCGCTTTGGCTGGAGGGGCCACGCGGCGCGGAGGCGCGCTTTATCGCCGAGGCCGCGGCGCGGCGCGGCGTCCTGTTCGAACCGGGCGACCGCTTCTTCGACGTGCAGGAGCGGCCGACACGCTTCATGCGCCTGGGCATCTCGTCGATCGCCCAGCAATATATCGAACCTGGCGTTCGCGAACTCGCAGCCTCGATCGAACGGCGGGCGGTGGCCGCTTAGGCCGCTAACCGCTAGCGCCGGTCGAGCGGCAGCAGATAGGTCAGCGGCCGTATTGGAGATCGCAGAAATCCGGCGCGCTCGTGGAATTGAGCGGCGCCTTCGTCGATACATGTGCCAGCAGAGCACGGATACCTGCGATCATCGCCGCTTGTTGCGTCCGCAACACGGCATCGCGCAGGAGATCCAGACCGAGGCCCCTGCCTTGCCAAGAGCGATCGATTGCGAGGCGCGCCAGGATCATGACTGGAATTGGGTCCGGCATATTTCGCCGCAACTTCCCAGGTGCCTCGGCGGCAGCCACGCCGCCATTTGCGAGCGCGAAATAGCCGACAACGCGGCTCTCCTCCTCTTCGACAACATATGTCCGGCTAGCGCCTGACCCCTGATTGCGAAGGGCGTGTGTTCGCAGCCATTCGTCAAGCGCAGCGTTTCCGCAGTCAAATCGGCTGACGTCGTGCACCGGCGACAAAAGCGTCGGCGAAGTTATCATTTTCCCCAGGCAGGACGGCGCGCAAGTAAGGCGTCGAGGCGCTCATTCGCCTGCGGCGGTGCATCGAGCAATGCCACAAAATTCTGCCATTGACCGTCGTCAAGCAGAAACAGCCGCTGATCCAGAACCGTTGATTCAGCCGCTTTCCTCACGGTGTCGAGAATGAAGGCGGTGCGCGTCTTGCCCGTCGCCTGCGCTGCCCTGTCGATCAGCCCCAGGGTTTCCGGCGTTACACGGATATTGATGTTGTCGCTGCGCGGAGAAGAGTTGGTGCGAGTCATTGCTGTCTCCAGAGCCGCAATCTGGGCAGTTAAGTCATACTTGTCAATACAATGTGCATACAATTGTGCCCTCACGCCTTCAGCGCTTTGCGGGCCTTGTCATATCCCGCCCAGGCGTCAGTAGCCTTGAGCGCTGTGGCCAACGACTTGCCGCCGATGGCGAAGGCGTCTGGCGCCAGCTTCTTTTCCAGCGCCTCCCATTCCACCGGCACCGATACCGTGGCCTTGTCCTTGGCTCGGCTCGACCATGGCGCCACCGTGGTGGAGCCGCGACCGTTGCGCAGATAGTCGATGAAGATGCGACCCGTGCGCGCCTTCTTGGACAGCGTCGCCGTATAGCGGTCCGGCTCGGCCTGCTCCATGGCGCGCGCGAAATCATGTGAAAAGGACTTGACCACGTTCCAATCCGCCGCCGGCTTCAACGGCACGACGACATGGAAACCCTTGCCGCCGGATGTCTTGAGAAAGGCCGGTAGGCCAAGCTCTTCGAGCCGCGATTTCACGTCCAGCGTGGCGGCGCGGATCGCCTTGGCGTCCAGCCCCTCATCAGGATCGAGGTCAAAGACGATCTGGTCGGGCTGATCCAGACTGTCGATGGTCGAGCCCCACAAATGCACTTCGACGCAGCCATACTGGACCAGCGCCGCCAGCCCGTCGAAGCTCTCGATGTAAAGCAATTCCTCGCCGTCTTCGGGGTCCTTCATGCGCAGGATTGCAGCGTGCATGCCGGGCGACGCATGCTTCTGAAAGAAGCGCGGCCCGCCGACGCCATCCGGCGCACGCACGAGGCTGAGCGGCCGGCGCACGATAAAGCGCTCCATCCGCGCCCAGGCCTGTTCGTAATAGGCAAGCAGATCCTGCTTGGTGACGCCGACCGCCGGCCAGAGCTTCTTGTCTGGGCTTGAGAGCTTTACCGTGGTCATCGCACCGCCACCGGATTGTGTCTTCGACCGTCCTGCCGGCTTGGACGCAGCCTTCTTGACGCCGCCACTCTCCGCCTTCTCCGGGATCTCGGCAACCACCTCGTCGGCGGGCTTGTCCTCGCGCAACCCCTGAAACGACGCATGGCGCAGGATTTTGTCCGAGGTCCAATCGCGGAACTCTATCTCGGCAACCAGTTCCGGCTTGACCCAGATCGCACCCTTCTGCTTCGCCAGCGGCCCCGGGAATGAGGCCTTGGCCGTCTTCAGTCCGTCCAGTCTCTTCTTCAGGTCGGCCGAATTCCTGGCATTGAAGCCGGTGCCGACGTTCCCGGCGGCGCGCAACGCGCCATCCTCATGGAAGGCGAGGATCAGCGAGCGCAGGCCGCGGCCTGTCTTCTCCGAAGGCAGATAGCCTGCAATGACGAATTCCTGCCGCATGGTGCATTTCGACTTGATCCAGTCATGGCCGCGCCCTTTGCGATACGGCGCATCGGCGCGCTTCGACACCACGCCTTCCAGGCCCATGCGGCACACATGGCTGAGCATGGTCTTGCCGGGCTCGGTGAAATGCTCGCTGTAGAGCAGGGGCCCGTCTGCGGCATCCGCCAGGATCTCGCGCAACTTCTCCTTGCGTTCCGCCAGCGCCTCCCGCGCAATCTCTTCGCCATCCAGATGGAGCAAGTCGAACAGATAGAAGGTCAGTCCTCCGCCGCTTGAGAGTGCTGCCTGCAGGGCGGAGAACGAGGTACCGCCCTTTTCGGTTACGACGACGATTTCGCCGTCGACGATCGCCTGTTGCACCGGCAGCGCGGCCAGCGCAGCGGGGATGCTCTTGCCGAATTTCCCCGACCAATCCAGCCCGGAGCGCGTGTAGAGCGTTACCTTGCCCTGAGATATGTGCGCCTGGATGCGGTAGCCGTCGAATTTGACCTCATGCACCCATTCCGGACCAACGGGCGGACTGGCCTGCAGCGTCGCCAGACACGGCTCAATGAAGCCTGGCATCTTGACTGAGCCGGCCCCACCTTGCGCCCTTCTCGCCGGCTCGGCAGGCGACGTGGCCTTCGCGCCCTTCGCGCCATTTGCAGACGGACGCCCTGCTGGAGCGTCGCGCCCGGCTTCGATGTCTTCCACCGTCAGGCCCGACTTCACCGATTGCGGCGCATCCACCAGAATATCCTCGCCCGGCCGCGCCGCCGCGTCATCCGATTTGATCAGCAGCCAGTTGTCGCGCTTCTCCCCGGCTTTGCCGCGCAGCCGCACCAGATGCCATGCGCCATTGAGCTTGCTGCCCTTCAGTTCGAAGGCGATGTGACCCTTCTTCATCATCGCAGCGGGGTCGCCGTCCGGCACCCACGTGCCCTCATCCCAGAGCACAACGGCTCCGCCACCATATTCCCCCTTGGGAATCATGCCTTCGAAACCGGCATAGTCGTAAGGGTGATCCTCGACATGCACCGCCAGACGCTTTTCCGATGGGTCGAGGCTCGGACCACGCGTCACCGCCCAACTCCACAGCACGCCGCCATGCTCCAGCCGCAGATCGTAGTGCAGCCGCGTGGCGGCATGCTTGTGGATGACGAAAATGCCGCCCGGCGTTGTCGATGTCTTGCTCGATCCACGCCCGGACGGCTCGCGCGTCTTCTTGAAATCGCGCTTTGCCCAATATTCCGTCAGTGTTTGTACGGCCATGTGTCTCGACCCGCCTCAAGCCGACTTGCGTTTTGGTGTATCCGCCTTCGGCTTGGCTTTCGGCGCACTCTTTGTGGCTGTCTTCTTGGCTGCGCCGCCTCCCTCGTCGGCGAGGCTCTTCTTCAACGCGTCGAAGAGGCTGACGACGTTGGACGGACGCTCGGCAGGCTTGACGACAGGCGGCTTCTTGCCGGCCTGCTTGGCCTTGATCAATTCCAGCAGCGCATCCTCGTATTTGTCTTCGAACTTCGACGGATCGAAGGTCGCCGTCTTCTTTTCGATGATATGGGTGGCGAGGTCGATCATATCGCCGTCGATCGACACCTTCTTCAGTTCGCCGAACACATCGGCCGCGGCGACCACGGTCTTGTCGTAGCGGAGCGTCGTCAGCAGCATGCCCTTGTCGAAGGGCTCGATCAGCACCGGCCGCTCGCGCCGATAAAGGACGATCCTCGCCAGCCCGGCCATCTTCTTCTGGGCCATCGCCTCGCGGATGACGGCGAACGCCTCCTCCGACACTTCGTCTGCCGGCGTCAGATAATAGGGCGAGTCGAGATACACCTTGTCGATGTCCTCGCGCTTGACGAAGCTTTCCAGCGCCATCGTATGCGAAGACTCGATCTGGACTTTCTCGATCTCGTCTTCCTCGACCAGCAGATATTCGTCCTTGCCGGTCTCGTATCCCTTCACCTCGTCATCGTCCTCGACCGGCTTGCCGGTGGAAGCGTCGACATATTGCCGCTTCACCGTGTTGCCGGTCTTGCGGTTGATGATGCGGAAGGACACCTTCTCCGCCTGCGTGGTCGCATTGGTCAGCTCGACGGCGCAGGTGACGAGCGAAAGTTTCAGATAGCCTTTCCAGGCGGGGCGGGGAGCCATGGCGTGTTCCTTGAGGCGACAATCCAGCCAAACGCTTCCGGAGCGAGAGCAGTTCCCGATGCGGGTGAGAAGTCGCGCTGCGTTTTGACACTGCGCCGGATGACAAGCCGCTCAGCTGTGCTATTCTGTATACATGAAAGCACAATCCGAGACTTTGAGCGTTCGCGTCAGCGCCGAGACCAAGGAAAAGCTCGCCGAACTTGCGCAGCATACCAGGCGAACACGATCCTTTCTCGCCGGAGAGGCAATCGCGGACTATGTCGACCGCGAGTTGGAGATCGTCGCCGGCATTCATCGCGGACTGGCCGACATGGAAGCCGGCCGGGTCATCCCGCATGACGAGGCGATGCGTCAGCTTCGAGAGACGATCAGACGCACGCAGAAGGGTAAATGAGAAGGGTCATCTGGTCCGACGGAGCCCTGCAGGATTTCGATTCAACGCTGTTCTACCTTGCTCAAGAGAGCGAGCGGGCAGCGACGGTCGTAGCAGACCGTATTGAAGCCGCAATCGACCTGCTCGCCGAGATGCCCACGGGGCATCCCGGTCGCGTCAAAGGCACTTACGAAAAATACGTCCGCAAGACCTCCTATATACTGGCCTACGCTGTGTCGGATCGTGCGATCACGATCCTGCGGATAGTCCACGCCAGCCGCGACTGGCCGGACGATGCGTGGCCGGATGACGACTGAGCGGCAAGCGCTGCCGCTGTACTGCACTTCGCTCAGTGATTGTCCCGCGGGATCCCACTCGTCTGCGCGACGCGCTGGTATTTCACGGCGGGTTTGAGCACCATGCCGGAACCCAGCTGATCGACCATGCCGCGCTGGATTTCCTGCCAGGGCGTCTGATGCTTGGGATAGTGGTATCCGCCGTCATTCTGCAGTTCGGCCTTGCGGCGCTTGATCTCGTCGTCGGTGACCAGAATGTCGGCCGTGCCCTTGCGCAGGTCGATGCGCACGCGGTCGCCCGTCTTCAGCAGCGCCAGCCCGCCGCCCACCGCCGCCTCGGGGGAGGCGTTGAGGATCGACGGCGAACCCGAAGTGCCGGATTGCCGTCCATCGCCAACGCAGGGCAACGAGTGAATGCCCTTCTTGAGCAGATAGTTCGGCGGCTGCATGTTCACCACTTCGGCGCCGCCGGGATAGCCGACCGCGCCGGTGCCGCGCATGAACAGCACCGTATGCTCGTCGATCCCCAGCGCCGGATCGTCGATGCGGGTGTGATAGTCTTCCGGCCCGTCGAACACCATCGCCTTGCCCTCGAACGCCTCCGGGTCCTTTGGATTGGACAGATAGCGCTGGCGGAACTCCTCGGAGATCACGCTGGTCTTCATGATCGCCGTGTCGAAGAGATTGCCCTTCAGATTGATGAAGCCGGCCTCGGCCTTCAACGGAGCGGAAACGGGCAGGATCACCTTGGCGTCGAAATTCTCCGCGCCCTTGCAGTTCTCGCCGATCGACTTGCCGTTGACCGTACGCGCATCCGGATAGGGCAACAGATCGGCCTTCATCAATTCCGCCACGACGGCGGGTACCCCGCCGGCATGGTGATAATCTTCGCCGAGATACTCTCCCGCCGGCTGCAGATTGACGATCAGCGGCACGTGGTGGCCGATCTTCTGCCAATCGTCATTGTCGAGCGGCACGCCGAGATGGCGCGCGATGGCGTTCAGGTGGATCGGCGCGTTGGTGGAGCCGCCGATGGCCGAGTTGACGACAATGGCGTTTTCGAACGCCTCCCGCGTCATGATGTCGGAAGGCTTCAGATCCTCCCACACCATGTCGACGATGCGCTTGCCGGTTTCATAGGAAATCTGCCCGCGCTCGCGATACGGCGCCGGGATCGCCGCCGAGCCCGGCAACTGCATGCCGAGCGCTTCGGCCAGCGAATTCATGGTCGTGGCCGTGCCCATTGTGTTGCAGTAGCCGACCGAAGGCGCGGAGGAAGCGACGATATCCATGAACTGGTCGTAGTCGATCTCGCCCGACGAGAGCCGCTCGCGCGATTTCCACACGATCGTGCCGGAGCCGGTGCGCTCGCCCTTGTGCCAGCCATTCAGCATCGGCCCGACCGATAGCGCGATCGCCGGAATGTTCACCGTCGCAGCGGCCATCAGCATGGCAGGCGTGGTCTTGTCGCAGCCGATGGTCAGCACCACGCCATCGAGCGGATAGCCGTAGAGCACCTCCACCAGTCCGAGATAGGCGAGGTTGCGGTCGAGCGAGGCGGTCGGCCGCTTGCCGGTCTCCTGGATGGGATGACAGGGGAACTCGAAGGCCACACCGCCGGCCGCCGTGATGCCTTCGCGCACGCGCTTCGCCAGCTCGATATGGTGGCGGTTGCACGGCGACAGATCGGAGCCGGTCTGGGCAATGCCGATCAGCGGTTTGCCGGATTGAAGCTCGTGGCGGGTCAGCCCAAAATTCAGATAGCGTTCAAGGTAGAGCGCCGTCATGCCTGGATTGTCTGGATTGTCGAACCACTGCTGTGAGCGCAGTTTCGTGCCTTTGCCTGTGCCGGCCATTCTCGTGCTCCGATCTGGGTTCCCAACCGTTAGACAATCGACGGGCCAGCGGCAAGCACTGCGCACCCTCGCGGAAAAACTTTGGTGCGATGGACAATCCTCGCGGATCTGCGATACCCCTCAATAGTACCTGACAGGGAGAATGACATGGCGCTGATCATCGAAGGCGAGGAGCGGATTGCTGCTCCTATCCAAAAGGTATGGGAAGGCTTGAATGACCTCGAAACGCTGAAGGCCTCGATTCCGGGCTGCACTGCGCTGGACATGAAGTCTCCCAGGGAGATGACGGCTACGGTCGTCCTCAAGATCGGCCCGATCAAGGCCACCTTTGGCGGGGAGGTCACGCTGTCGAACATCAACGCGCCGCACTCCTACACGATCTCAGGCGAAGGCAAGGGCGGCATCGCCGGTTTCGCCAAGGGGGGCGCCGATGTGAAGCTGACCGAGGACGGACCGAACGCCACCCTCCTCAAATATGAAGCCAAGGCGGATGTAGGCGGCAAGATCGCCCAGTTGGGCAGCCGGCTGATCACCTCCACCTCGAAAAAGCTTGCCGGTCAGTTCTTCTCCGCCTTCGGCGCGAAAGTGGCCAAGGGCTGACGCGTTTTCCGATCCTGCTTGCCCGGCTCGTGGGTATCAGGAGTTGTTGACCCGCGCGCGTGGGGCATTTACGCGTGCCGTAGTTTCGCTATTCTGCGCTCATTGGCGGAAAGGCTACGGGGAAACGAAATGAAGATACGAGCCGCACTCTTGGTGCTTCTTGCCGTCGGTGGCTGTCAGACTATCACGCCGGAGGAGCGGCGCGCGCAGGACCATCAGACCTGCCGCAACTACGGCTTCAAGCGCAACACGTCGGCATTCGCCGAGTGCCTGCAACGCATCGACCTCAATCGTGCCGCTGATGCGCGCGCCAACCGGGCGTATTTCAACGACTGGGAACAGGATTATTACTACAGGCGTTACCGGTACTGGTAACAGCGGCCCGCGCCGGGGACATCTCGCCCCTCTGACCTAATTTTTATCGCTCGCGCTCCTTGTCTCCGCGCGAGCGCGGCGTTTCATCACCACCATTCCCATGTGCATCGCACGCGTTTTTGCTGCGCTGCAAGATTCCGCTTGAATAGTAAGCATGCTTATCATATATCGCGCTCATGATCTCGCAACCTCCCCAAATTGCGCCCGATCGCCTGGGCTTTCTGCTGCATGATGCGGCACGCCTGCTGCGCAAGCGCTTCGAAAAGCATTCCGCGCGCTTCGGTCTGTCGTCGGCCCAATGGCGCCTGCTGGTGCGCGTCTACAAGGAAGAGGGCATCGCCCAGGCGCGGCTGGCGGAACTGCTCGAAATCGAGCCGATCAGCGTATCGCGGCTGATCGACCGCATGGAACAGGCGGATTTCATCGAACGGCGCGCCGACACCAACGACCGCCGCATCCGCACGATTTTTCTCACTGAGCGCAGCGCCAGGATTTTCAATGAAATGCGCTCTGTCGCAGACGAGGTTTTCGCCCGCGCGTTGGATGGAATGACGCCGGACGAGGCGCAAACCACTCTTCGCGGACTGACAACGATCATCGCCAACCTATCAGACGTCGACCAGCCGGCCGCCGCCTCGACCAACACAGACAAGGCCGCCTGACATGACTGCCCCTTCCGCCAAAGCCGCAAACATCAACGAGAAGCCTGCACTGGAAGCCTCGCCATTTCCGGGCGAGACGAAGAGCCCGATCCAGCCGGCGAATGAAGCCCCCCAGCCCGAGCCCCGGATTGCCGCGCCGGAGCCGGCGACGCCGGTCCCTGCCCCGCGCAGGAAGCGGCGCTTCGGCCGCGTTGCGATGATGGCGCTCGTGCCGCTCGCGCTTGTGGGCGGCGGCAGCTACATCTGGGCGACCGGCGGGCGCTATGAGGAAACCGAGAACGCCAATCTGCGCCAGGCGCGGATTACGATCGCGTCGGAAGCGTCCGGCCGCATCGTCGAAACCCATGTGACCGACAATCAGACCGTGAAGGCCGGCGACACCTTGTTCGTGGTCGACCCCGAGCCGTACCGGATCGCGCTTGCCCAGGCCGACGCCGCGCTCGCCGCCGCCCGCCTCAATGTCGAGCAGCTCCGCGCGACATACAGCCAGGTCCTGGCGCAGGAGAAGGTCGAAGCCGGCGAGGTCGATTATTTCCAGTCCGAACTCGACCGCCAGACGACCTTGACCAAGAAGGGCGTCGGCACCCAGGCGACGCTGGACTCCGCGCGGCGTGACCTCCTCAAGGCACAGGACCAGTTGGCGGCGGCGCAGCAGAGCGTCGTCGGCGCCAAGGCCGCGCTCGGCGGCGACGTTACCATCCAGACCGACAAGCATCCGGCCGTGCTGGCGGCACTCGCCCAGCGCGACAAGGCCGCCTACGACCTCAAGCAGACCAGCATCGTCGCGCCTGCTGACGGCGTGCTCTACCAGGCGGCGTCCTTCCGTCCGGGCCAGCTGGTTGCAGCCGGCACGCCGCTGTTTTCGCTGGTCGAAACCGGCGACACCTGGGTGGATGCGAATTTCAAGGAAACGCAGCTCACCCACATACAGCTTGGCCAGGCCGCCGAGATCACGCTGGACACCTTCCCGGATCATCCGCTGCACGCCACCGTCGATTCGATCGGCGCTGGAACCGGCGCCGAGTTCTCGCTGCTCCCGGCGCAGAACGCCACCGGCAACTGGGTGAAGGTCACGCAGCGCATTCCGGTGCGGCTGAAAGTAAGCTCGCCCGAGGCCGGCCTGATGCTGCGCACCGGCATGAGCGCCGACGTCGAGGTCGACACCGGCCATGCGCGCGGCTGGGGCAGCCTGGAAAAGCTGGTGAAGGGCTGGCTGTAGGCCACTCCAATCGCCGGATCGCCTCCGATGAGCCAACCCGCCACACTCGTCCCCCATCGCGGCCTGATCACCGTTTCGATCATGCTGGCGACGATCATGCAGGTGCTCGACACCACGATCGCCAACGTCGCGCTGCCGACCATGACCGGCGATCTCGGGGCTTCGCCCGAGAACATCAACTGGGTGCTGACCTCTTACATCGTGGCGGCGGCAATTATGACGCCGGTGACCGGCTGGCTCGCCGATCGCATCGGCCGGCGCGAGCTGTTCCTGATTTCCATCGTCGGCTTCACCATCACGTCGATGCTGTGCGGCCTGGCCTGGAACCTCGAAATCATGGTGACGTTCCGCCTGTTTCAGGGCTTGTTCGGCGCGGCGATTGTGCCGCTGTCGCAGACTTTCCTGCTCGATATCAACCCGAAGGAAAAGCATGGCTCAGCCATGGCGATCTGGGGCGCCGGCATCATGGTTGGCCCGATCATCGGGCCTACGCTCGGCGGCTGGCTCACTGAATCTTTGAACTGGCGCTGGGTGTTCTTCATCAATCTGCCGGTCGGCATCCTCGCTTTTCTTGGCTCGGCAGCTTACCTTCCCAAGATTGCGCAAAGGCTGCGCGGCTTTGACTTCTTCGGTTTCGCCATGCTCTCGCTCGGCGTCGGTGCGCTGCAGCTGATGCTGGATCGCGGCGGCGAAGTCGACTGGTTCTCGTCGATGGAAATCTGGATCGAGCTTGGCCTGTCCATTGCCGGATTCTGGATCTTCATCGTGCATCTGGCGACTGGCCGGGACACATTCATCGACGCGAAGATTTTCGCCGACCGCAATTTCAGCACCGGCCTTGTCTTCATCTTCATCGTCGGCGTCATCCTGCTCGCCTCGATGGCGCTGCTGCCGCCGATGCTGTCGCAACTGTTCAACCATTCCACCACGCTGACCGGCCTGATCATGGCCCCGCGCGGCGTCGGCACGATGGTGTCCATGCTGCTGGTCGGGCTGGTACGCATGTTCGATGCACGCGTACTGGTCGTGACTGGCCTGTTGCTGACAGCGTTTTCTCTCGAGATGATGACCAACTTCACGCCGCAGATGGACGATCATCTGATCATCTGGTCGGGCGTGATCCAGGGTCTCGGCCTCGGACTGGTCTTCGTCCCGCTGTCGACCGTTGCTTTCGCCACGCTGGATGCGCGGTTCCGCACCGACGCGACCGCCTTGTTCAGCCTGGTGCGCAACATCGGCTCGTCGATCGGCATTTCGATCGTCACCGTGCTTTTGACGCGCAACATCCAGATCAACCACACAGAACTGTCGACCGCGATTACCCCGTTCAATCCCAATCTGCAGGCCATCTCGCCGAACGCCGCCCTGGGCAATCCGTTGGCGCTGGTCCAGATGGACGCCTTGGTCAACCAGCAGGCGGCGATGATTGCCTATGTCAACGATTTCAAGCTGATGATGCTGGTGACGCTGGCTGCGATCCCCCTGGCGCTGCTGTTGCGCAAGCCGAAGGCCATGGGCGCACCGGCCGGCGCCCCCGCCGCCGCGCATATGGACTGAGCGATTGAAGGCATCAAGCGGAGGGTAAAGGCGTCGCGGCCTGCTTACCTCCCCCTCGATGGGGGAGGTGGCGCGAAGCGCCGGTGGGTTGAAGGGGTCAAGCTTCAAAACCATCGAAGGCGCGCAGCGCAACTGCTCCGCCAAGGTGGAACATCTGCCCGGTGTTCCGAGTTGCCTCATCAAGGAGGCGACGATGCCCACCAGAGACACAGCGCCCTTACCCGGCCCCACGCCTGAACCCTTTCCTGGGCCGGGGCCCGATCCAGACCCAGCACCCCAGCCATCGCCGCCGCCCGGTCCGATGCCCGTCCCGCCGCTTCGGCGTTGAAGCACGTCAATCGTATCTGAGGTCGGCCGCTTTGCCGCCGAAAACGCGGTAGGCATAGAACGAGTAAATGGCGATCACCGGCAGAACCACCGCAGTGCCGGCCAGAATGATGGCGAGGCTTTCCGTAGCCGACGCTGCCTGCCAGATCGTCAGCTTCTCCGGTACCACGAAGGGGTAGAACGACCAGGCAAGTCCCGTAAAGCCAAGCGCGAAGATCGCCGCCAGGATGAGGAACGGCAGCAGCGCGTGGCGGTCATTCGCCTTCGGCAGATGGAATGTCTGACGCCACAGCACCAGGAAGAGCACGCCCGACAGGACCGGTAGCGGCGACAGATAGATCATGTCCGGCAGCACGAACCATTTGTCGAAGATGCGAGGGCTGGTCAGCGGGGTCGCGAGAGACACAGCGGCCATGCCAAGCACGGTCAGCACAAGCGCCGAGCGCAGCCAGCGCACCGCCTTCTTCTGAAGCGCGCCTTCGGTCTTGTAGATCAGCCACGCAGCGCCCATCGCGACATAGGCGGCGGCAAGGCACAGCGCCACGATCGCACCGAAGGCCATTGCCGCGAGGCCCGTTTCAAGGCCCAGCACATAGACGCCGAGCATATAGCCCTGCGCCAGCGAGGCGATCAGCGATCCGGCGAAAAAGATGCGATTCCAGCGTTGCTTTCTGCCCGTCGGCACCTTCGCGCGAAAATCGAAGGCGACGCCGCGCAGGATCAGCCCCAGCAACAGCACGAAGACCGGAATATAGAGCGCGGTCAGGATGATGCCGTGCGCCGCCGGAAACGCGACCAGCAGCAGCCCGACCGCGAGCACCAGCCAGGTTTCGTTGGCGTCCCAGAACGGGCCGATCGCGGCGACCATCACGTCCTTCTCGGCGTCTTCCCCCAGGAAGAACAGAATGCCGATGCCGAGGTCGAAGCCGTCGAGAATGACATAGACGAGGATTGCCACACCCATCAGGCCGGCGAAGATGAGAGGCAGCAGCGTGGCCCAGTCGAGCGTCATGTATGTGTCTCCTTGGCCAACGTGCCCCCTCCACCATGCTTCGCGTGGTCCCTCTCCCCCGCTTCGCAGGGGAGGATCGGCGGCGGAACCGCTGCGGCCTCAATCCTCCCCCGTTTACGGGGGAGAGGGATCGCCGAAGGCGGTGGAGGGGGCACGGTCGGGTCAGGTCGCGTCGCCTGCGCAATCATCACCAGAATTCCTTCGAACGCGGGACGGTCCAGAATGTCCGGGGCCGCCATCCTCAACACCTGAAACCCCTGCCCGCGCACTAAGCGTCGCGTCGTTCGTCATGCGCAATCTCCCCAGGGTGATCATGATGCCGCCCGTCGACTTCCACGGCGAGCCTGCCCTTGGCGCAGAAGAAGTCCAGGACGTAGGGGCCAATTGGATGCTGCCTTCGGAAGCGCAATCCTTCCAGCCGCCCTGCCCGCAGGCAATCCCAAAGCATCACCTCCGGCAGGCTCATGTCCCTGCGAAGGCTCCGGGCTCGTTCGAATGTTCGCTCTGGCGCGCGCAAATTCCCTATCCCTCCTCCATTCACCGCTCCGCGACCGGTTGTGCCAGGGGCTGCTCAAGCACCGCCGGCAGCGGGGCGGCGTCGCCATCCTTCGCCGCCTTCAACGCCAGATGCACCAGCACGGAAAGATACGCGATCAGCAGCGCGGCATAGAGCGCGAGGTAAACGGTGAGCGTCAGCGCCACCTGGCCGCCGGGAACGGCGCCCAGCGCCTCCTCGGTGCGCAATACGCCTGTCACCAGCCACGGCTGGCGGCCGATTTCAGTGGTGTACCAGCCAGCGAGCGTCGCCACCCAGCCGGAGATCGCCATCGGCACCATGAACAGCGCCAGCGGCTTGGGAAGCGCATTGCGCCGCCAGAGGAACACCGCCGCCATCCAGGCCACCAGCAGCATCATCACGCCGGTGCCGACCATGATGCGAAAGCCCCAGAACAGCGGCAGAACCGGCGGATGATTGCCCTCGAACTGGTCGAGCCCCGGCACCACCCCGTCGGCGTGGTGGCGCAGCAAATAGCTTGCTCCGTTGGGGATGGTGATTTCGAAGTGGTTCTCCTTCGCAGCCTCGTCCGGCCAGGCCAACAGCACCAGAGGCACATTCGGGCCGGTCTTCCAGTTGGCTTCCATCGCGGCAATCTTCGCCGGCTGGTGTTCGAGCGTGTTCAATCCGTGCTGGTCGCCGACGAACATCTGCACCGGAATGAGCAGTGCTGCCGTGAAGACACCCGTCCGTAACGCCTTGAACATCGACTCGCTGCGGTCGCCGGTGAGATAACGCAGCGCCGAAAGGCCGGCGATGAGGAAGGAGACTGTCAGCCCGGACGCCAGCAGCATATGCGTCAGCCGATAGGGAAAGGATGGGTTGAAGACGATCGCCCACCAGTCCGTGGCGTAGGCGACGCCGTCGCGTATCTCAAATCCGGCTGGAGTCTGCATCCAGGAATTCAGCGCAAGGATCCAGAAGGCCGACATGGTCGTTCCGAATGCTACCAGGAAAGTCGCCAGCGTGTGGATCTTGTTCGCCACGCGGCGGAAGCCGAACAGCATGATGCCCAGGAACACCGCCTCCAGAAAGAAGGCGGTCAGCACTTCATAGGCGAGCAAGGGCCCGGCGATATTGCCGACTTTTTCCATATAGCCCGGCCAGTTGGTGCCGAACTGGAAGCTCATCGTCACCCCGGACACGACGCCGAGCGCGAAGGTCAGCGCAAACACCTTCACCCAGGTGAAATAGGCGCGCATCCATGCGGCGTTGGAGGTGGCGTTGTAGCGCAGCTTGAAGAACAGCAGCACCCAGCCCAGCGCAATGGTGATCGTCGGGAACAGGATATGAAACGAGATGTTCGCCGCGAACTGGATGCGAGACAGAATGAGCGGGTCCATATCGTCCCTCGGAAACATGTATCCTGCTGTCGTCGCGGCTAAGTTAGGGTGCGCCTAGACCAGCGTCAAAGCGGCGTGGCGGCGCAGGGGCGGAACGCCGCAGGCCGCGCGCTTGCCTTTCCCAAAGCCCGTCGATTTCACCGGCCACCGGCTACCTGGCCCAGCACGTCGCTCTCTGTGCGTTTGCCGGGCACCTTGACGGCGGCACCCCGTTGCCGCAGACGCTGGATGCCTCGAACGCGAAGGATGCGCCGTGTGAGCCTGGCCGGATTTCTGCAGCTTGCCGCCTCGACGGTGATCTTCCTGCTGGCGGCGAGCGGCGCCAAGAGCTGGGCGCTGGCGCCCTCCATGGGCAAGCTCGTGCTGACGATGGCGCTCTACACGCTGGGCAACCTGATCATGCTGCGGCTGGTGCGCGAGTTCGGCATGTCGGTCGCCTTTTCGCTGTCGGCGGTGATCCAGCTGATCGCCGTCAACCTTGTTGCGCTGACCTATTTCGGCGAACGCCTGAACACCTCGCAAGGGCTCGGCCTCGCGCTTGCAGTCGCGGCGGTTGCGGTGATCAGCTTCGGCCCCTATCTTTCCGGGCGATGAGTACGCAGCCTGAAAAATCGCGCGGGTTCGCGCGGCCTTTCGACTTCTTCAATCGCATGGAATTTCCCGTGCTGCTGACAGGGCTGCTGATCGCCAGCGCGCTGTGGAGCTTCGTCGAATTGTCCGAACTGGCGCGCGCCAGCGTTGCCCATGGTTTCGACACGCGAATTCTCCTCGCCTTCCGCGAGGCAGGGCAACCCGACAATCCAATCGGCTCGGAGCGGCTCGAGGGAATGGTGCGCGACATCACGGCGCTGGGCAGCTTCGCGGTGTTGACGCTGGTCACGGCCTTTGTCGTGATCTACCTGCTGCTCGCCGGCAGATGGGAGATCGCGCTGTTCGTGCTGATCGCGGTGCTCGGCGGGCAGTTCCTTTCCAGCTTCCTCAAGCTGGGCATCGACCGTCCCCGTCCCGACATCGTGTCCCATCTGATGCGCGAGACCAGCCGCAGCTTTCCCAGCGGCCACGCCATGATGTCGGCGGTGACCTACATGACGCTGGGCGCGCTGATGGCGCGCATTGCGCCCGAGCGTCGGCTCAAGATCTTCTTTCTCGGGGTTGCGGCGCTGCTCACCGTGCTGGTGGGCTTGTCGCGGCTTTATCTCGGCGTCCACTGGCCATCGGATGTGCTTGCCGGCTGGTGCGCAGGTTTCGCCTGGGCCATGCTGTGCTGGCTGATCGCGCGCTGGTGGCTGAAGAGCCGCCCCGTGCCACCGTGGTGACGCCTTCCGCCAATTGCGCTGTCCTTCCGGAGATGGATACCATCTCCAAGTCCGAGATCCCGAGCCTCTGAAGGCACACCCAATTCCAGGGCAAATTCCCTCGCCGCAGCAATCTCACGCGTTTGCGCTGGCCCTCATCCACCTGCCGGCACCTTCTCCCCGTAACGGGGAGAAGTCCGCGGTATCTTCGTTTTCGCCAACCCTTCAACGCTGAGACTAGCGAAATCATCGCGGCCGGCGTCTCTCGCCCCGCTTGCGGGGAGAGATGTCCGGCAGGACAGTGAGGGGCAGCACTGGGCTGAAAGTGCATAGTTCATGACCGCAGCGCCCAAACCGGTCGCGCGGCGCGTCAGCCGGCCAGTGCGTGCAGGGTGGTATCTGGAACGTCGCCAAGTGCGAGCAAGGCGTTGGAGTAGCGCTGGTCGCCGGTGACTTCGCGGCCGATCCAGGGCGGAAGCCGCGAGGGCGACACATCGTCGGCGGTTTCGAGTTCGGCAACGATCAAGCCGTCCAGCCGTCCGGCGAATACATCGACTTCGTAGAGATAGCCGCCGTGACGCACATGATGCCTGGTTTTTTCGATAGGCTCGCCGATGGCATAGGATCTCATCTCGGCTGCCTCGCCGAGCGGGATGTCGTATTCGAACTCCTGGCGATGCGGCAGGTGCGAGCCGAATTTCAGGGTCAGCTTTGCCGAACCCTCGTCGCTGACCCGCACCCTGATCGAGCGGTCGGCGGACACCGCCAGGTAGAACTGACGGATGGCGATGCTCTTCTCGACGCCGTCGCGCCAGGCATCGCTTCTCACCAGAAACTTGCGCTCGATCTCGGTCGCCATCGGGCGGAACTAAAGCCCCTCGCGCGCCCCGGCGCAAGCGCCATTCGCAGTTAACCCGGCCGGTTAACGCACTATGCGCTCCAAGCCTACGGTTACCGCACAATTCAAAGGTTGTCTCCTTCGGTCGAGGTCTTGCGCGATACGGCCTGCTCGCCGCTCAAGCCCCATTTCCAGCCGCTGATCTCCGGCATGTCATCACCGAACTTTTCGATATGTTCCCGGTGCTCGATCAGCTTTTCATGAATGGCCTGCTTGAAGTAGGCGGCACGCGCGCCAAGCTGCGGCAGCCGGTCGATGACGTCCTGCACCAAGTGGAAGCGGTCGAGGTCGTTCAGCACCACCATGTCGAACGGGGTGGTCGTCGTGCCCTCTTCCTTGTAGCCGCGCACATGCAAATTGGCGTGGTTCGTGCGCCGGTAGGTCAGCCGGTGGATCAGCGACGGATAGCCGTGGAAGGCGAAGATGATCGGCCGGTTCTTCGTGAACAAGGCATCGAAGTCGCTGTTCGAGAGGCCATGCGGATGCTCCTCCGGCGG
>DATDBN010000084.1:0-27496 GCA_036524835.1 Mesorhizobium sp.
AACCTCTCGGACGGTCGTGGTCCCGGCAAATTCGGCATCGGCCTCAAGGAACTCTGGCAGGTGAAGCCGGAGAACCACAAGCCTGGTCTCGTCCAGCACTCCTTCGGCTGGCCGCTCGACATGCGCACCGGCGGCGGCTCCTTCCTTTACCACCTCGAGGACAACCAGGTCGCGGTCGGATTCGTGATGCACCTGAACTACAAGAACCCCTATCTCTCGCCGTTCGAGGAGTTCCAGCGCTTCAAGACGCATCCGGCGATCCGCGGCACTTTCGAAGGCGGAAAGCGCCTGTCCTACGGCGCGCGCGCGATCACGGAGGGCGGCTGGCAGTCCGTGCCGAAACTGTCGTTCCCAGGCGGCGTGCTGATCGGATGCTCGGCCGGCTTCGTCAATGTGCCGCGCATCAAGGGTTCGCACAATGCGGTGCTGTCCGGCATGCTCGCGGCCGAACATGCCGCTGCTGCTTTAGCCGCCGGGCGTGCCAATGACGAACTGACCTCCTACGAAGATGCCTGGCGGACATCGGACATCGGCAAGGACCTCAAGAAGGTCCGCAATGTGAAGCCGCTGTGGTCGCGCTTCGGCACGGCGATCGGTGTTGGCCTCGGCGGCCTCGACATGTGGCTGAATACGCTGTTCGGCTTTTCGCCCTTCGGCACGCTCAAGCATGGCAAAGCCGACTATGCCTCGCTCGACCCGGCTTCGAAGCACACGAAGATCAACTACCCCAAGCCCGACGGCGTGCTGACCTTCGACCGCCTGTCCTCGGTTTTCCTTTCCTCGACCAACCACGAGGAAGACCAGCCGGTGCATTTGCAGGTCAAGGATATGGAGTTGCAGAAACGCTCCGAGCACGACGTGTTCGCGGGGCCTTCAACGCGCTACTGCCCGGCTGGCGTCTACGAATGGGTCGACAAGGACGGCAACGCCGCCGCCGATCCCTACGCCCAGGATGTCCGCTTTGTCATCAATGCGCAGAATTGCGTCCATTGCAAAACGTGCGACATCAAGGACCCGAACCAGAACATCAATTGGGTGCCGCCGCAGGGCGGCGAGGGGCCGGTCTATTCGAATATGTGAGGCATGCCGGATACGTCGCCCTGAACATCACCCGCTTCGTGGAGGAGCCCGGATGCGCGATTGGCGAACGTCAAGGGCGGATGGCCGCCAGCGTACTCCTTGATAAGCCGCGCGCAGCTATCGCATTAGCAAGTAGAAATATTGCGTGCCATCGTCCCAACCGCCGTGTAAATTGTCGCCGGAATTTATTGGTTTTGGTGTCAGCGGAGGTGTCCGGCATGGCGCGAGTAGTCGCATGGACTGCAGGACTATTGGGGTTGCTGTGCTTCAGCGTTGTCTCAACACAGGCGGCGGACAGGGTGAAGGTCAGGACCCAGACCTACGCGATATCCGGCAAGACCGGCGCTGAGCTTTACGATTCGCTGCAGAGCAGGGGACCTCGTCACGGCTTCCTGTCGCGCGCCATCGCCCAGACGAGCTACAAGGTCGAGTGGTATTCCGAGGTGGTCGAAACCGGCGGCACATGCCGCTTGGTTCGAGCCGAACCGACTCTGCAAATAACCTACACCTATCCGCAACCGACACAGGCCATGACACGTGACACGCGACGCCGTTGGGCTGCTTTCATGTCAGGCGTGAAGCGGCATGAGCAGCGGCACGGCGCGATGGCGCGCCAGATGGTTCGCGCGGCGCAAGCCGCGGTTCGTGGACTGAAGATGGCTGGTGATCCGAGCTGCCGCAAGACCCGCGCTGAGGTCCGGCGGAGGGCCACCGCGATCTACGCGACCTACGAGGCGCGCCAGCGCGCCTTTGACGCCAAGGAACACCGCGACGGCGGCAATATCGACCGCATGATCGCGGCGCTCGTCTGGTAGATCTGTCCGCATTTCGGCGACCGCGGCTGCGGTCATGCGCCTGAATGAATTGGCGCGAGGAGAACGGTGGTGACGGGCGCGGGCGGCGAATTGTCCGCTTTCGGCCTCAGCGAAAACTCCACACAGACTGGTAGATGGTCCGATCCGATCGGCGCCAAACGCTTGGCGGAACGCAGGTCGATGTCGCCCTTGCTCAGAATATGGTCGATTTGCAGCCCGGCAAATTGCAGCGCGCGCGGCAGGCCGAGCGGCAGCCAGGTCGGCCCTATGCCGTCGAAAGGCGACATGCCGGCGATCTTCTCGACGCGGGCGGGCGATGCACTCCATGGCGTTGCGTTGAAATCTCCACCGAGCAGCGCGGTGTCGCCGATTTCGGTCAAGCCGGTCTCCACTTGATCGATCCGTTCGGCCTGGTCGAAGGGCCACGGCCAGCCCAAATGGAGGGCGGCGACCTGCACCACTTTCCCGGCGAAGTCGATTTTAGCGACCGCCAGAGAGCCCTGGTCGTAACAGCGCGTCGCAGTCTCTCCGGCAAAGGGCCGCCGCGACAGGATGGCCACCCCTATGAAAAATTCGCGGCAATTGAGCTGGTAGGGGTAGGCTGCGCGGAGCAGGTCGAGCTTGCCGTCCCACATCGGGGAAACTTCCTCGAACGTCACCACATCCGGCCGTTCACGGGCGATCATCGACAGCACTTCGTTGGGCGTCTGGTTGCTGTGATAGAGATTGAGCTGAATCAGCTTGTAGACCGGTTGGTTTTGGTCAAGCGGGAAGGCTGCCTCAACGCGACCTAACCCGAACGCCCCGGCGGGCAAGGTGGTGCTGAGCGCCGCAAGCCCGAAAGCGGCCGCAAGTAAGGCATGGGCTCGGTAGCGCAGGACCAACAGGGGCAGGGCGGTCAGCGCCAGCAATACAGCTAGATGAGCGCGAAAATGGGCGAGCGAGTCCAGCGCCGGGTGCCACGCGCCAAGGAAGCCAAGCGCCAGCGCCGCGGAAAGCCCGACGGTCAACGCTAGCGCGGCGGCATGCGCGAAGGTGCGGCGGTTTGAGGATTGCATCCTTGCCATAGGGCGAAAAATTGCGGCTCAATGATGATCGCACGCGCCGCGCTTTCCAGCCACCCAGGTTGCCCTACGGCACTGCTCTGCCTATGGTCGCCGCGTTTCAACGGGTCTCGCCATCGCGCATGGATGTCATCAGAAGAATTGCCGCGGCAATAGCGGCCGTCGCTCTTGCCGCGCCGGCAGCCGCCCAGGCGCCGGTCCAGGAGCGCACCTACCCCATCACCGGCGGCACCGGCCTGGAACTCTACCGTTCAATCGCGGAGAAGGCGCCCAATGGCGGCGGGCACGTGGCGCAGACAAGCTTCAAGCTCACCTGGAAGCGCCTTTTCGACGAACGCGGCGGCGACTGCTTCCTGGTGCATGCAAAGCCTGTCCTATCGATCACGCAGACCTTTCCCAAGCCCGGCAAGCTTGATGATGACATGCGGCGGCGCTGGGAAAAATTCGCGGCTGGGATGCGCCAGCACGAAGACCAGCACGTCCGGATGATCGAGGAGATGGTGAAGTCGACCGAGGCCTCGCTCGTGGGGATGTCGGTCAAGGATGACCGAACCTGCGCCAAGGTGAAGAGGGCGGTCTCCGCGAGGATCGATGAGGGCTATCAGGCCCACCGTCAACGCAGCCGTGCGTTCGACAAGGCCGAGATGGGTTTCGGCGGCCGGATGTTCGTCATGCTCGAGGATTTGGTGAACGAGCGGTAGAGCTTTTACTGCCGAGTGGAATGACGTGGCGTTTCACAAATGCGGCTGAGACAAAGACCTGGAGCCGTCATCCCGTTCCACCCGGGCCGCTCCATATCGGACGAGCGCTCGCCTCTTCTATTGAAACGCCGTCTCCGAGAAGCTGCGAAGCTTGCGCGAATGCAGCCGGTCGGCCGGCGTTGCCGCCAGTTTCTCGATAGCGCGGATGCCGATTTTGAGGTGCTGCGCCACCTGCCGCTTGTAGAAGTCGCTTGCCATGCCGGGAAGCTTCAGTTCGCCGTGCAGCGGCTTGTCCGACACGCACAGCAGCGTGCCGTAGGGAACGCGGAAGCGGAAGCCATTCGCGGCGATTGTGGCCGATTCCATATCGAGCGCGATCGCCCGCGACTGCGACAGCCGCTGCACCGGGCCGCGCTGGTCGCGCAACTCCCAGTTTCTGTTGTCGATGGTGGCGACGGTGCCGGTGCGCATGATGCGCTTCAGATCATAGCCGGTCAGGCCCGTAATCTCGGCGACGGCTTCCTGCAGGGCGACATTGATCTCCGCCAGCGGCGGGATAGGGATCCACACCGGCAAATCGTCGTCCAGCACATGATCTTCGCGCACATAGGCATGCGCCAGAACATAGTCGCCCAGTTGCTGCGTGTTGCGCAGCCCCGCGCAGTGGCCGAGCATCAGCCACGCATGCGGCCTGAGCACCGCGACATGGTCGGTGATCGTCTTGGCGTTCGACGGGCCGACGCCGATGTTGATCATTGTGATGCCGCCATGGCCCGGCTTCTTCAGATGATAGGTGGGCATCTGAGGCAGGCGCGACGGCGTGGCGCCCATGACGGGCGCGGTGTCACCCGCGCGGGTGGTCAAATTGCCGGGCTCGACAAACTCGGTGTAGCCGCCACCGCCCTCGGCCATAAGGTCTCGCGCATAGACGCAGAACTCGTCGATGTAGAACTGGTAGTTGGTGAACAACACGAAATTCTGGAAATGCTCGGGGCCGGTCGCGGTGTAGTGCGCCAGCCGATGCAGCGAGTAATCGATACGCTGCGCGGTGAAGGGGGCCAGGGGGCGCGATTCGCCGGGCATCACCTCGAATGTGCCGTTGGCGATGTGGTCGTCCGTGCCATCGAGGTCGGGCACGTCGAACAGATCGCGGATCGGCCGCTTGAGGCTGTCGGCAATCGAGCCGTCGACATGCTGCCCGTCGAAAAAAGCGAAATGGATGGGGATCGGCGTGTCCGATTCGCCGACTGTCAGTGGAACGCCGTGATTGCGGATGATCAGCCGCATCTGTTCGGTCAGATAGGCCTCGAAGAGATCAGGGCGTGTGATGGTAGTCGAGAAATGGCCGGGCGTCGGCATGTGGCCATAGGCCTGCCGCGAGTCGATCTGCGCGTAGGAGACAGTGGATACGCCGATTTCCGGATAAAAGGCGCGGTAGCGTGTATCGGTCGCGCCGCCATGGGACAGCGCGGAGAAGGAGTCGCGCAGGAACTTGGTGTTGCGCGAGTAGAGCAGCTTCAGCGCCGCTACGGCTTGCTTGGCGTCGGTGAAACTCTGACGCTCGAAAGCAACGGGTCGGGCAACGGATTCGATGGCTTCTGGGTAAATTCGCTTTTCCATGACCCATTATAGAGAGTTGCCCGTCGGGTTTCGAGGGGGGTGGCGGTATTGTGCCGTAGAAGTCCCCTCAGAAATGTGACGACGGAGCCGAAGAGCCCCTACTGCCGTTGCAGGCTGACCAGCAGAACGAAGCCCAATCCGCTATTCACGCGCTCCGGCGCCTCGATCGTCATGCCTTGCCCGCCCGATGCGCTGGGCACGGCCAGAACCGGCGCCGCCAGCAGCAGCGAAAAGATCGCGGCGCGAATGCCGAGAGCGGCAAAGTTGGCGGGCCATTTGATCAGGCGGTTCATGGCTGTCGGCTTTCGGTTCGAGGTCGTCGTTCAGCAGGCGAAGCTTTGCGAGAAGGAGCAACTCCAATGCGTCGCACCGTGGCGGGCAGTTCGTGCCGCGTCCGACTGGGCGACGACGCTTGCGAAAAACATGCCGAACAGTGCGGTCAGTAGGCAAACGATGGTGAAGCGGCGTGCAAGCATTGGTCCCGTCTCCGTCTGTGATTGGGAGAATGCGCCGTCGCCGCTGAACTGCCCCTGATCGGCCCGTTCATCCAGCGTTCAAAAATATTAAACCGTGGAAACCATGCCGGATGTTGCCTTCGGATGGGTTCGCCCTATCTCCTTTCGGCAACCTCGGGAGAATGCGTAATGACGAAGCCGATTGAACTGCACTACTGGCCGACCCCCAATGGCTGGAAGATCACCATCATGCTGGAGGAACTCGGCGTTCCCTATGATGTGAAATTCGTCAATATCGGCCGCGGCGAACAGTTCGAGCCTTCCTTCCTGAAGATCGCCCCCAACAATCGCATGCCCGCCATCGTGGACCCGGACGGGCCAGGCGGCGAACCGATTTCGATTTTCGAGTCCGGCGCCATCCTGCAATATCTCGGCCGCAAATACGGCAAGCTCTATCCGAGCGACGAGCGCGCCCGTGTCGAGGTAGAGCAGTGGCTTTTCTGGCAGATGGCGGGTCTGGGCCCTATGGCCGGCCAGGCGCATCACTTCCGCAATTACGCGCCTGAAAAGATCCAATACGGCATTGATCGCTACACGAATGAGTGCAACCGCCTCTATGGCGTGATGAACAAACGCCTCGCCGACCGCGATTATCTGGCGGGAGACTATTCGATTGCCGATATTGCCTGCATCGGATGGATTCGCCCCTACAAGAATCAAGGCCAGGATCTGGACGATTTTCCGCACCTCAAGAAATGGTTCGAGACGGTGATGGCGCGTCCGGCGGTCGAGCGCGGCATGGCGGTGGGGGCGGAGGTGCGCCAGAACCTGGCCGACGACAAGGAAGCGCAGAAAGTGCTGTTTGGCCAGAAGGCGCGCGCCTGACAGCCCCAGCGCCATCGATAGCGCTGGAAAGAGAGCGCCCGGCGCGGAAGCGGCCGGGCGCTCTCTCTTAAACCTTAGAGCTTCTTCCAGGTCTGCGACTTGCAGAAGATTTTGAGAGCGCAGCCCTTCATCCGCAGCGTCGTGCCGGAGAGGCTGGCGGAGCCGGAATAGGTCTTGTCGTCGGCAGGATCAGTGATCGTACCGGCATATTTGCCCGCGCCCGTCGCCTTGAGGCTGCCGATATTCTTGCCGGCAAATTTGCCGGTCTTAAGTGTTATCGAGAAACTGCCGCCACCTGCGATCGCCGCGGTCTCGCCGCTGGCCGTCTTCCAGTTACCTTCGATCGGGTCAGCATAGGCAGTACCGGCGGCGACCAGCAGCGCCGCTGCTGCGAGTATCATCTTGCGCATCTATTCGTTTCCTCCCTGAACGTATGGGTGGAGCGGTTCCACCCCTCCAAGCCCCTTGCAGCGACGAGATTATTGCAACCTCGCTGCAAACAAAAGCGGTGCCCTTGGGGAAGGAATGGCGATTTTCTGCGACCCGGGCCGCTCCGGAACATGATTACCAAAACCTTCCCCGAATCCATGGTTACCAAAGCGTTTTTCGGCTTGGTGCGCGCTGATGACGATAGGCGCGAATATCCGCCTGTTTCGGCCATCCGTTTGGTTAACGGACGGCCAAATTTACCTCTCGTTTGAACTTTGTTGTCGCCAAATTAAGCACGCCGCTTAACGGCGGATTCAAGCCCGCACGCCATTCTCCGAAGCATCGAAGGCAGCCAGACGGGACACGGAAAACGCTGCTCTCGGGAGAAACAGGGGACGAAAAAAATGGCTCGATTGGACATGAACGAAGCGGCAATTGGCGCGACCGGCATGGTGCCCGAAACCGACATCCTGTTCGCACTCGGGATGATGTATGCGACCGGGCGCGACTGCGAGATCGATATCATCGCCGCACACAAATGGTTCAACATCGCGGCGATCAAAGGCTCCCGAGAAGCGGCGGCGATGCGCTACGAACTTACCGATGCCATGACCAAGATCGAAATTGCGCGAGCCCTGCGGGAAGCGCGCGAATGGATGACGATCCACTGAAATCTCGAGACCAAAGCGACGCGGCGGCTCCAACCGCCGAAGCACTGCCGGGCTGAACATCCGCGAAGACGGGCGGGCCCCAAGACCAACAAAGCGACAGCCGAGAGAGGCCGGTCATGTCGCTTGGAAACAGAGGCGTCAGGAGGACGAAAGCGGGCCAGCGGTTCCGTTTTCGCATATAGGGGCCGCGACCGGACAAAAGCCGGCGCGGCCCTAATTCTGTGCTCAGGCGTGGTATTTGGTGATCAGGGTCGGGTTGCTGGCGGTTGTGCGCAACATTATCCCGCGCATGACACATTTCTGACCCATTGCGCGCCACATGTCCCCGGCAACCGGGCGGGCTTTCGAATTAAAGGTGGACAAGACTTGGCGAAACTGACCGGCTCTCCAAAAGCGCAAAAGTTGAATGCCAACGCGGACAATGACGACCGCTCGAAGCTGGATGCCGCAGCGGCGTCGCTCGACGAGGCGGTCGCTGAAGCGTTGCTTGAAGACACCCAGTCAACCGCAGAGGAAGAGGGGAGCACCACGGCCGTCTCGCCGTCTCCGGCCCTGGCGGTGTTCCACGGGCGGGTCGATGATTCCTCCGAAAGGGACGCTTTTGATACCGAGGCATTTGCCAGCCTTGGCGAGGGTTTCGGTGACCAGCTGAAGGCCGGCGGCGCCGCCATCGAACAGGCGCTGCAGAGATGGATGCCGCTGGTGGATAACCTCGGCAAGGCGCGGTCCGAGCTTGATCGGCTGCGCGGTGTGGAGATCGACCGGCGCCGGCTGGACGGGCTGTATAGCGAAGAGAAGGCCGGCGCCGAAAAGCTGCGCACCGAGCTTGAAGAGGTGAAGGCCCGCGAAATAGCGGCCAACGAGCGCGCCTCCAAATTCGAGGAGATCTGCGAGACCATCAAGGAGCGCGCGTTCGAAATCCATACGGCGTTGCAGCAGGCTCGCACCAGCGAGCAAAAGACGCAGGCGGAGTTGACCGCGGTCCAGTCCGAACTCACCGAATTGAAGCGTGTGGCGCAGGACGAATCGGCCGAACGCGTGAGCCTTGCCGATCGGAATGCCAAGCTGGTCTCGACGATCGAGAAACTCGAGGCCGATGACGCTGCGGCGCGTGACCGCCTCGCGAAAATCGCAGAGGACAACAAGGCGATGGCCACCCAGGTGCCGCGCCTTCTGGCTGACCGTGACAATTGGCAGAAGCAGTTCTCCGCCTCCGAACGGGAGAATGCCCGCATGCAGGCCGAACGCAAGCTTTCGAGCGAACGGATCGCCGACCTCGAGAACGAGATCAAGGTTCTACGCTCCGACCTTGCTTCCCTGACATCTCCGCAGCAGGGAGCGCTCGATGGCGTTTCGCGGGTTTCGGAAGATATCGTGCTGGGGGACGATGATCTGGATCTGGCGGCTTCGCTCGATCAAGCTTTTTCGTCCGACCATCCGCTTGCCGGACCGGACGAGAAGACCCGAACTGCCAAGTAACAGGCTTCGGGGCAGCGGCTGGAGCGGTCGCGATTCAACAGAATCGCTTGGCCGCTCCGCGTAGTTTCTTCGTCCCATTGCGAACATGAAACCGCTGCGCACGCGTTTGCTGGAAAGCGCAGGCTGGCCCAAAGACGCGAAAAATGATTGACCGCGAGTAGTCTTTTTCTTTGAAGCCCTTACAGTGCAACTTTCGGCTGGAAACGCCGATAGCTTCGGAGGAAATGACGTGAAAACAAGAACCTATATGCTGGCGGCGCTGCTTGGCACGCTGCTCAGCAGCGCCTCGGCATTCGCCCAGGACATCAACATTGCGGTGGTCGGTCCGATGACGGGCCAGCTCGCGAATATCGGCGACCAGTTCAAGCAGGGCGCCACCGCTGCCGCTGCCGCCATCAACGAGAAGGGCGGCGTCGGCGGACGCAAGATCAATATCGTCATCGAGGACGATGTCTGCGATCCAAAGCAGGCTGTTTCGGTTGCCAACCGAATCGCCGGCGAGGGAATAAAATTCGTCGACGGTCACGCCTGTTCGGGATCCAGCATCCCGGCCTCGGCGATTTATGCCGAGAACGGCATTCTGATGATGAGCCCGGCATCTTCGAATCCCGAATTGACGGATGCGGCAGCGAAGAATGGTTGGCCGACCATCATGCGCCTCTACACCCGCGACGACGGGCAGGGCGCTTTCATCGGCCCATGGATCGCCCAGAAATATGCCGGCAAGAACGTTGCCGTTCTGCATGACAAGAGCGCCTACGGCCAGGGCGTCGCAGACATGGTCAAAGCAAAGATGAATGAGGGTGGCCTGAAGGAAATCTTCTACGAAGGCATCAACGCCGGCGATAAGGACTACAACACGCTTGTCACCAAGCTGAAGGACCTGAAAGCCGACGTCGTCTATTTCGGCGGATATCATCCCGAAGCCGGGCTGATCCTGCGGCAGGCATCCGAGCAGGACTACAAGTTCCAGCTCATCATGCCGGACTCGATCGCCTCCCCTGAATTCTGGCAGATCTCGGGCCCGGCGGGCGAGGGTACGATGTTCGTGTTCCCGGCCGATCCGCAGGCAAGCCCCGCAGCCAAGGAAGCGGTGGAGAAGATCAAGGCCGGCGGCTTCGTTCCCGAAGGCTTCACCCTGTTCTCCTACGCGACTGTCCAGGCGATAGCGCAGGGCATCGAGCGCGCGGGTTCAGACGACCCGACGGCTGTTGCGACAGCTCTCAAGGACGGCAAGCCGGTCGAGACGGTGATCGGCCCGATCGTCTTCGACGAGAAGGGTGACATCAAGGACGCCAAGTACGAGATCAACCAGTGGCACGACGGCAAGTACGCGCCGATCCCGAAATAAGCTCCAGAATGAACGCGACGGCCGGGAATTGATCCCGGCCGGACTCTCCGGAGGCGCCGGGGCGGCTATCTGGTATGTCGCGGTGCCCCACGGCCTGCGAAATCCGATATTCTCTTCAGGTGATTTGAGCCGCCGATCCGTGACCTGGCGATCAGGCTGTGGCCTGCAGGCGATTGGTCAAGCGGGACATTACGTCATCGACGCGGTTCCGGATCGACGCGCCGCCGTTCGCGCCTCTGTCGGTGATCCTGATGGGTTCCTGCGTCTGTTCGAGCAATTCGATGGCTGCCGAGGCGTCAACCTCGATCTGGCCTTTGCGCAGGCGCGTGAGCGAGGCTTCTGCTTCCTTGAGAATCGGCAGGCCGACATGCGGCGCCATCCAGCGCATGCGCCTGGTTCTTTCACTCGCGGCAAGCAGGCGTTCGCCATATTGAAGCTCGCGAAGCCGCGCCTCTGCCGCGTGTATGACCTGCTTCAGCCGATCGATTTCCGCGTGAAATGCTGCCTGCGCCCGGCTGGAGGTGTCTCGCTCCGCTTCAAGCCGCGCAATGGACTCCGCCGCTTCCCGCGCCAAAACCGTCTTGCGTTGCTGGATTGCGGTAGACGCCCGCTGCTCCAGATTCGCGATGCTGGCGACGAGCCGCTTATAGTGCGCAACCTGATCGACATCATGCGCGGTCGCGACGGCAATAGCCTTGCGGGCGGTGACGATCGTCTTGGTGCAGTCGTGAATCTGCTGGCACAGCATGGTCGCGCCCTGGCCACCCGCAGACCCCGCTGCCATCACAAAAAATCGACGCCGAACGAAGGCCGAAATTGCACTCAACATCACGATCTCCATTTTTGAACACTGTTCATTTCCGGAGAGTATCACGATTTGAACAATGTTCAAGAATGAATATGAACAATGTTCAAATTTCTCACCCATAGGAGTCTGGCGCAGACGCGTGTCCGCAGCATCCTCACACTAAGCGGTAGGCAATCGCATTTGGGTGTAGTGTAGGACCCAGGCGGGGAGGGCAGTCCGTCCATGCCCATATCTGAAAGCGCGAAGGCGATTGTTCCGGGATTGCGCTTTGTGGGCGAGGACGTTGAACAACCGTCTGCGGGGTACGAGAGCGTCGATCAATCGTCGACGACCCCACCCACGTTGTCTCAGCGTCCGCTTTCCACCCGGAAGCGGTCCGCCCATTCGAGGCTGGTCTGATCCGCCAGTTTCGCTGTTTTCACATCAACGGTGGCGGCGACCTCCGGGTCGAGACCCAAGGCGGAGAGAATGCCCGCCAACACTACTTGGGGAGCGGCGACCATTGTCTCGTAAGTCAGCGCTAGAGGCTCGATCCGGTTCCGCTTGAAGAAGGTGGCCCATGCGGCGTCATCAGTTTCCAGTTCAGTCAAATAGCTGGAAAGTCGGCCTGCATCATAGACAACTGGCAGTGGCGGCGACGTTCTCTCGCGTTCGGTTCCGTCGGCGGAAACGTGCCAAAGACCGCTCTGTTCGGCCCGCAATCGCGAGACTGCCTGACCGATCTTGTCCTGTCGCGAAAGGTGAATGTACAGCGTTGTCCCGATCGCTCTTTCGAACAGCGAAGCCTCATCGTGAAGGTCAGGGTAGAGACCTCTAAGACGAGTACAAAGGTCGGCGACACTGCCCAGCATGAGGCGGATGCCAAAGACGCCATTCTCACTGGAGCCTGCTCGCAGCACGGCTGCAAGGTAGGAGCGATCGAATGCTGTCCGGTGGGAGGCATCAGGGAGCGGCACGCCCCAACCGCGGGCCCAGTCCAGAATGTCTTGCTGCCGATAATAGGAGTGGGGTTGTCCCGCTACTCCCGTTTCTGAGAGCAGATCACACAGGAGTGTGCTGCCGGATCGCGGGGTGGCGCAAATAATGTAAGACGAAATATTGGCCATGCTCTTCAGACCGCTGAAAGGCGCCCGGCCCCTGCAGCTCTTATTCTTCGACAAATGTGACAAGCACGGTGCCATCGGTCACCTGCATGCCTTGGCTGACGATCTCATCGATCACACCATCATGCGAAGCGGCGATCGTGTGTTCCATTTTCATGGCCTCGAGAATGAGCAGCGGCTGCCCCTTTTTTACGGCGTCTCCCTTGCCCGCCATCACCACCTTGGCCAGGCCAGGCATTGGCGCGCGCATGGAGCCCGCACCCGCTGCGGCCTCTGCGGCAAGAGCGAAGGGATCGGCGACCGTGAAGGTGAAGGACTTGGCGCCGTCGAACACGGTGACATGACCGGGCCACAGGGCGGCGTTGCCTCTGGCAGAGCCGGAAGGCTTCTCGGCCCTGCCGACGATCTGCGCGTGGATCTCGGCGTCGTCCCCGATGCCCACAATGGCATCGATCTTGTCGCTGCCATGCGTAAGCGAGATCCGCCTTCCGAACTGATGGAAATGCGCATAGCCCGCCATGCGACTCCATGGGTCGTCGGTTACCTCGCGCGTGCTCAAGCCGGACGCAGTTGCGGCCGCTATGGCCAGTACCTGGGTGGAGGGTTCATCGATGCGCGTGAGTTCATCCTGTTTGCGGGCGATCAGCCCCGTATCCACGTCGCCGGCGGCGAAATCCTCATCGCTCCCCAGTGCGGCCAGAAAAGCCGCATTGGTCACCGAGCCTGCGATTTCGGTCGCCTGAACCGCCTCGACAAGCGCGTCGAGCGCGGCTTGGCGATTCCCGGCGTGAACCACGACCTTGGCGATCATCGGATCGTAGAAGGGGGAGATGGCGTCACCGGCGCGCACGCCGGTTTCGATGCGCACTGTCGAGCCGTCCGGTGCGGCCTCGGGAAAATGCAGGTGATGCAGTGTCCCGATGGCCGGCAGGAAACCTTTCGACGCATCCTCGGCGTAGAGCCGCGCCTCGAAAGCGTGACCGTCGAGCGCGATGTCTTCCTGCTGGCGCGGAAGCCTTTCGCCAGCCGCCACGCGCAGCTGCCACTCGACAAGATCGACGCCTGTGATCATCTCGGTCACCGGATGCTCGACCTGCAGGCGTGTGTTCATCTCCATGAACCAGAAACGGTCCGGCCGCAGACCTTCCGAGGCATCGACGATGAATTCGATCGTGCCGGCGCCCGAATATTTGATGGCCTTGGCGGCCTTGACCGCGGCGTCGGTCATCGCTGCACGCATCTCGGCGGTCATACCGGGGGCAGGGGCCTCTTCGATCACCTTCTGATGGCGGCGCTGCGCCGAGCAGTCGCGCTCGAACAAGTGCACGGCGTCACCGAAATTGTCGCCGAACACCTGAACCTCGATATGGCGCGGCTTCTCGACATACTTCTCGATCAGCACCGCATCGTCGCCGAAGGCGGCCTTGGCCTCGCGCTTCGCGCCGCCCAGCGCACTCTCGAATTCATCCGGATCGTCGACGCGGCGCATGCCCTTGCCGCCGCCGCCCGCACGCGCCTTGATGAGCACGGGGTAGCCGATTTCACGCGCCTTGGTGGCGAGCAGCACCAGGCCCTGGCCCTCGCCATGATAGCCGGGCACCACGGGCACGCCGGCCCTTTCCATCAGGCGCTTCGCGGCATCCTTCAGACCCATCGCACGGATTGAATCGGCCGAAGGCCCGATAAAGACGAGGCCGGCGGCAACGACCTGGTCGACAAAGCCCGGATTCTCCGAGAGGAAGCCGTAGCCCGGATGGATCGCTTCGGCGCCACTCGATTTGGCTGCAGCGATGATCTTGTCGCCGCGCAGATAGCTCTCCGCAACGGGCGATCCGCCAATGTGCACCGCCTCGTCGGACATCGCGACGTGCAAGGATTTTGCGTCAGCGTCGGAGTAGACCGCAACCGTCTTGACGCCCATGCGGCGCGCCGTGCGGATGACACGGCAAGCGATCTCTCCCCGATTGGCGATCAGGATTTTCGCAAAGGGCGGCTTCATGGGCAGTCCTAACTTGGCGATTGAACTGAATCGGCAAAGTGCTTCAGCAACGCGTTGAACGCACCGGGAGCTTGCAGAAAAGGCGCATGCGATGCGCCAGAAACTTCGACAACTCCTTGCGGCCATAAACTCGCATAAGCAAGCGTTCCGAAATAGTCCGCCTGGATAAAGGGGTCATCCTCGCCATTGACAATGGCCAATGGCACGGACGTCGTTTCCACGATTGCGCGCTCGTCGAGAGCGCGGCCGTCGACGACTGACGTCTTATGTTCAGTGCGAGAAATAGCGCGCCCCGAATGTGTTAGCGCTTGGCGGCCACGAGCGAGAAGTACGCGCCTTGCGGATCAATGCAGTTGATGATCCAGCTGCCGCCCGGCACCTCCATCGGTCCCATCAAGATCTGCCCCTTGTTCTGGGTCACGCGTGCGGCGGCGGCGTCGATCGCATCGACGTTGAAATAATAGCCCCAGGCGGGAGACGGCATTTCGGCAGGCTTGTTCATCATGCCGCCGGATTGCTGGCCATCGATCGAGAAGAGCTGGTAGGTGCCCATCGGCCCCATTTCGATAGCCTGATCCTTTGTCCAGCCGAACTGCCCGGCGTAGAAGGCGAAGGCCTTTTCCCAATCATTGGCGTAGAGTTCGCGCCAGCCGATTGTGCCAGGCGTTCCGGCCTGAAATCCCTCGCCGCCAGCCGCGCCAACCGGCTGAAACAGCATGAACACCGCACCCTGCGGATCGGTGACCACGGAGAAACGGCCAATGTTCGGGATATCCGACGGAGCGCGAAAAACCTGCCCGCCGGCGCCCTTGACGCTCTCGGTCGCGGCATCGACATCGGCGGCGTAGATATAGCCAACCCAGGCCGGGGGAGCGCCCATCGCAGCCGCATCCGGCGGGATGTTCATCAAGCCGGCGACACCTGTCTCGCCCACCTTCGCCTGGATATAGGGCATTTCAGTGCCCCCCATGGGCTCGGTGTTCCAACCCACCACAGCCTTGTAGAAAGTCTCCGCGGCCGGAAGGTCGGAGGTCATGAGTTCGTACCAGACGAAGGGAGACGCGGGCATGGGTTTTCTCGCTGGATTTAGTGGTGTTGAGGATGGCTCAGCCTAGCCCTCTGCACCTGCCGGTGCAATCTGTCGAGGGTCGTGACCAAGGGGCGATTCCGGTTTCGGTCATTGAGGTGCAGATGCCTCCTGTGTGGTGCGCATGGCCGCGTTGCTTGGGACACGAAACCCGCTCTCACGCGGCGGCAACCACTTCGATCTCCAGCAGCCAGCTCTCGTCGAAGATCCCGCAGATCACCACCGACATGGCCGGACGAAGCTCCCCAAGATAGGCTTGCCGCGTTTCGCGATTTGGCATCGCGTGGCTCCGGTCGGACAGGAATATAGTCACCTTGACGATATCGCGCTTCGACATGCCGGCGGCCGCCAACTGCGCGTCGACATTCGCCCAGGCCTGCCGCGCCTGGGACGGGAAGTCTGACGCCACGATGTCATGTCTATCGGCGGGAATCTGCCCGCTGACGAAGACGAGCCGCTTGAAATCCTCCAGCGCCACGACCTGCGAATAGCCGCCCTTGGGGAGCGGCACCTCGATGGCATTGTAATCCTGTCGCTTCTTGAGACTCGATCCAGTTCCTGCCGGTGAAGCTCTGCGCTCTCAGCCGAGAAGCAGCAGAAGATCACCGACTGCGGAAGCTCGGATTGCGCCAGGAAATCCGACACCGTTTCAACGGCGATGCGCGCCGCCGCTTCGGCGGGAAAGCTGTAGATGCCGGTCGAGATGGCGGGAAAGGCAAGCGTTTCCAGATGCCGGCTGGCCGCGATTTCGAGCGAACGCCGGTAGCACGACGCCAGAAGTTCCGCTTCGCCCCGCGCGCCGCCCTGCCAGACGGGCCCAACGGTGTGGATGACGTATCTGGCGGGCAGGAGATAGCCGCGCGTCAGTTTGGCGTCGCCGGTGCTGCAGCCGTTCAGCGTGCGGCATTCCGCGACGAGTTCCGGCCCAGCCGCGCGGTGGATAGCTCCGTCGACGCCGCCCCCGCCGAGCAACGAACTGTTGGCGGCATTGACGATCGCGTCGACGGAGAGCGTGGTGATGTCAGCTACGGTGACCGATATGCGGGGCATGAGGGCACTATACCTCATGACCCAGCAGGGGGCGAATAGCGACGCGCGCTGTCAGGCGGCGCCAATGAAGTCCAGCTTGCCGAGTGGCACGCCCTTGTGGCGCAGAATGCCATATGCGGTGGTAGCGTGAAAATAGAAGTTGGGCAGCGCAAAGACGAGGGCGTAATCCGTGGCGGTTGGAAAGGTTATGGATCGCGGCCCGAACTTCAGCACCACCTCGTTGCTCTCGCGGCCGTCGAAGGCGGTCGACGGCACGCTGTTCAGATAGTCGATCGTCGCCGCAATGCGCGCCTGCAAATCGTCGAGGCTTGCCTCCGTGTCGGGCATGCTCGGCGCGGTCAATCCGCCGACGCGGGCGGGAACGAATTTGGCGGTGTCCGACATGCGCTGCACCTGACCCGTCAGGGGCAGCATATCCGGGTAGAGCCGGGCGCTCAGCAGGTCGCCATGCGCGATGCCGGCGTCGTCGGCATAGTTGCGCGCCTTGTCGAGGTGTTTCGACAGGTTCGAGAGGGCCCGCTGGAAGACGGGCACGGTGATGTCAAAAAGTTTCGGCATGTGGGGAAGGACTTCCATAGGGGATGATGACGGCACCCTGCGCCGGAAGCAGCGCCTGGGCAAGCGATATCGGCCAAGGTTGAGAGGCGGGCGAGAGACAAAGGCAGTGCCGATATCCCCCAGTGTTTCGCTAGCCTTCGATGCCTTCGCGCCCGGTCACCGTCATCATAGTTCCGGTCATGGTCGCGATGAGCTTTGCCTCGCCATCGACACCGAAAGCATAGGCTTGGCCGTCGGCAACGATGATCGTTCGCCCCGGCTTGGTGACGGTGCCGCGAAACAGGAAACGCTCGCCCTTGCCCGGCGCGAGGAGATTGACCTTGAACTCGATGGTGAGCACGCCGGCATTCTCAGGCATCAGCGAGAAGGCTGCATAGCCGCAGGCCGAATCCAGGGCGGTGGATATGATCCCGGCATGGAGGAAACCGTGCTGCTGGGTGAGCGATGGCGAGAAAGGCATCTCGATCTCGATCGTACCCGGCGTCACCACCGTCAATTCTGCATTCAGCGTGGCCATTGCCTGCTGGCGCGCAAAGGAGGAGCGAACCCGTTCTTCGAAATTTCCTGCAGGAACGATTTTTGCAGCCATTCACCCGCCACTCCCTGCCGCGTCGCTTATCGCAACTGGACAACGTGCAATCGGACTATATTGCAGCGCAGCAATAATCAATCAATTCAGAATGAAAAGCGCCGCGTTCAGGAGCGTCGCAAAGCCGAGCCACGCGACATAGGGCACGAAGAGCAGGGCCGAAAGCCCGTCGACGCTTCGTGTCGCGATCATGAAGGCGATTGCGGCGACGAGCAGGGCAACGATGACGACCAGCGCCAGCGCGATCATGTGCAGGCCGAAGAATGTCGGCGACCAGGCAAAGTTCAGGGCCAATTGGGTCCACCAGATCGCCATTGACGTGCCTCCGCTGCGCCGCCGCCAGGTGCGCCAACCGGCGATGGCGACCAGCACATAGAGGATGGTCCAGGCTGGCCCGAATATCCAGTTTGGCGGATTGAACCAGGGTTTCTGCAGGGCTGCGTACCATTCGCCCGGCAGGGTGGCGAAGCCGATCATCACGCCGCCGCCAACGACGAGGACCAGAAACGCTACGAGAGAGGGAATGCTGGCAGCTTTCATCGCAAACTCCTAGGCGGGAGGGGTGCTCGCCCGGGACGACTTTAGCGCACGCGCTCAAGCGCCGCGAAGAAAAATCCGTCAGTGGAAGTCCGCGCCGGCGTGAGGGAAATACTGTCGGGGCGAATGATCGCCTGATCGCTGCTTGCGGGAAATGCACGCGTCCACAACGCCTTGTGATCCAACGCGGCAAACCGGTCGGAGCGCTCGAGCATGGCCTTGACCTGCCCACCGTTCTCTTCCTCGAACACCGAGCAGGTGATGTAAACAAGCCGTCCGCCGGGCTTCACGAAGCGGCTGGCCTCGTCGAGGATTGCCGCCTGTTCCCTGACGCGCAGATCCAGCTGTTTTTGCGTCAGCCGCCATTTCGCGTCCGGACGGCGTCGCCAGGTACCGCTGCCGGTGCAAGGGGCGTCGATCAGCACGAGATCCATCTGGCCCGCCAGGGGCTCCAGCGAAGCCACCCTCGCAATCGCCTCGACATTCGTAACCCCTGCGCGACGCAGGCGGTCGAAAATCGGCGCGAGGCGCACCTTCTCGCTGTCATGCGCGACGATGCGGCCCTGGTTTTGCATCGCGGCAGCCATCGCCAGCGTCTTGCCGCCGCCGCCGGCGCAATAGTCCAGCACCTGCATTCCCTGCGCCGCACCGGCCAATGCGCCGACGATCTGCGAACCTTCGTCCTGCACCTCGAACCAGCCCTGCTGAAACGCCGGCTCCGCCTGAACGTTCGGATGTCTTCCTGCCCCGTCTATCGGCGCGATGCGAATGCCTTCTGGTGCAAGCAGGCCCGGCTTGGCGCCGGTGTCGGACAATTCCGCCAGCACCTTTTCTCGAGTGGAGAGCAGCGTGTTGACGCGCAGGTCAAGCGGCGGACGCGCCGACATCGCCTCAGCCTCCTCGACCCAAGCTCTGCCGTAGCTCTGCTCAAGCAGCGGTACGCACCAGTCGGGACAATCGGCGCGCACGGCATCTGGCGCCGTGCCAAGGTCGCGGCTCGCGATTAACCCAAGTTCCACTTCGCTGAGCGGCGGCGGAGCGAATTTATCGCCGTCGAGGGATCGGTTGAGGCTTTCCGCTGTCTCGTTCCATTCCAGCAGCAACGCGCCAAAGGCTTGGCCGCGCGCAGTATCGTCGCCCATGAGCCACCCGGCGGAGCGCCGCCGGCGCAGTGCGTCGTAAACGATGTTGCCGATTGCCGACCGGTCGCCGGAACCCGCGAAGCGGTGCGACAGCCCCCAATCCTTCAGCGCGTCGGCAGCCGGACGCCGCCGCCGCTCCATATCATCCAATACGTCGATCGCCGCAGCAAGCCGGCCGCCAAGTCGCATTTTCCGGTTCTCCTTGAGCCGTCTCTAAGGTGGCCGGCAAGGCGACACAAGGCTTGCCCGGCGGCGTTTTTCACGCTGCGCGAATCGCGTAAGCTTCGAGAGGAGACTCCCCTGTGTGGCGGCGGGTCAATCTTGAGAGGGTTCATGAAAAAATATCTGGCCGAAGTTCTCGGCACATTCCTGCTGGTCTTCATCGGCACAGCATCCGTGGTGCTGGGCAATCTGGGCACGGCGCTTCCTGTTGCACAAGAAGCGATCGGCCTTGCCTTCGGCATCGGCGTGATCGCTGCCGCCTATGCAGTCGGCCCGATTTCCGGAGCGCACCTCAATCCGGCAGTCACGGTCGGCGCATTCCTTTCAGGCCGCATGCCGGCCGGTGACGTTGTCGGCTACATCATCGCGCAGATCATCGGCGGCATCATCGCCTCGCTGCTTCTGGTGGTGATCTGCTCGGGTTCGGCTAGCCCCGTGACCAACTATGCCGCAAGCGGCTGGGATGCAGCGAAGTGGAGCACGACGTCCGTGTTCCTGGCCGAAGTCATCGCAACCTTCACCTTTGTGACGGTGATCCTCGGCGTGACTGCGTCAAAGCACTCCACCGCCTTTGCCGGCCTGGTCATCGGCCTGACGCTGGCCGCGCTGCACCTCGGCTTCATCCCGATCTCCGGAAGCTCGCTCAACCCGGCCCGGTCGATCGGCCCGGCACTGTTTTCGGGATCGGAAGCGCTCGGCGCGCTGTGGCTCTATATCGCCGCTCCGCTGGTCGGCGGCGCGATTGCCGGCGTCGTGGCACGGACCAGGACTTTCGAGCTGGAATGACGTAGATTTATTAGCGAGCGACGGGGCCTTCGGGCCCCGTTTGCTTTTGGGAGTTCATGCCGTCTTGGCGATCTCCAGGCCAAGTTCCTCGACCATCGCATCCCGCATGATGAATTTCTGTGGCTTACCGGTCACCGTCATCGGTAGTTCGGATTTGAAGCGGACATAGCGCGGGATCTTGTAATGGGCGATCTGCCCCTGGCAGAAAGCTTTCACTTCGTCCTCGTTCAGCTTTTCGCCGGGCGCAACGACGACCCAGGCGCACAATTCCTCGCCATATTTTTTGTCAGGCACGCCAAAGACCTGCACCTGTGCGATCTTCGGATGGCGGTAAAGGAATTCCTCCACTTCACGCGGATAGACGTTCTCGCCGCCGCGAATGACCATATCCTTGACACGCCCGACGATGTTGCAATAGCCATCGGCGTCGATCGTGGCGAGGTCGCCGGTGTGCATCCAGCCGTCCGAGTCGATCGCCTCGGAGGTCTTCTCCGCATCGTCCCAATAGCCCTTCATCACCGAATAGCCACGCGTGCAGAGCTCGCCCTTGTCGCCGATATCGACGGTCTTACCCTTCTCATCGATCACCTTGCATTCCAGATGCGGGCGTATGCGGCCGACGCTCGACACGCGCTTCTCAAGAGGATCGTCCACGGCGCTCTGGAAGGACACCGGGCTGGTTTCGGTCATGCCATAGGCGATCGTCACTTCGGGCATGTTCATCTGCGAATTGACCCGCTTCATCACCTCGATGGGGCAGGGTGCGCCGGCCATGATGCCCGTGCGAAGAGAGGAGAAGTCGAAGCTCTTGAAGTCCGGATGGTCGAGCATGGCGACGAACATGGTCGGCACGCCGTAGAGGGCGGTGCACTTCTCGCCCGTCGCCGCGCGCAGCGTTGCGCCCGGCTCGAAGCCTTCGCCCGGCACGACCATGGTGGCGCCCTTGGACACGCAGCCCAGCGTGCCCATCACCATGCCGAAACAATGGTAGAACGGCACCGGAATGCAGAGCCGGTCGTCGTCGGAGAAATTCATCCCGGCGGTCACCTGATCGGCGTTGTTGACGATGTTGCGGTGCGTCAGCGTCGCCCCCTTGGGCGCGCCTGTCGTGCCGGAGGTGAATTGGATATTGACCGCGTCGTTCGGATTGAGGCCGGCGGTAATCCTGTCCAGCTTGGCATGGTCCTCCGCGCCGGCCATCGCCAACACATCGACGAAATTGTACATGCCCGGCGTTTCGTCCTCGCCCATGCGGATAACGATCTTGAGATGCGGGAGTTTGGCCGAGACCAGTGCGCCGGGTGCGCTCGACGCAAGTTCCGGGGCGAGCGTCCGCAGCATGCCGAGGTAGTCGGATGTCTTGAACTGCGTTGCGGTGATCAGCGCCTTGCAGGTGACCTTGTTCAGCGCATATTCGAGCTCGGAGAGACGGTAGGCGGGGTTGATATTGACCAGCACCAGCCCGATCCGCGCCGTGGCGAACTGCGTTATCAGCCATTCCCAGCGGTTCGGCGACCAGATGCCGATGCGTTCGCCGGTCTTCAGGCCGAGCGCCAGCAAGCCTGCCGCGAGCTGGTCCACCGTTTCGGCGAACTCGTCCCAGGTGAAGCGCTTGTCCTGCTCCACGAAGACAGCCGCTTCACGGGGGCCGTTTGCCGCCACCGCGCGGGCCAGCAACCGAGGAATGGTCAGTGCGAGCAGCGGTTTCGATGTGTCGCCGACAACGTGGCTAATGCCACCGATCGGCTTGAAAGAATAGCTCGTCATAGACGTTCCTTCCGCTGTTCTCCGCCACCAGAATTAGCGCATCGCGGGGTTGAGCGGAATGGCAGAATAGGAGGGAGGCGCGAGATTGCTCGGCGGCCATTGGGCTCTTCAGCCTGCCGTCGCGCGCACCATCTCCGCGATCTCGGCCAGCGTCTTCTCATCCGCAGCCGACCGCTTCCTGCGCGATGCGACCAGGCAAGCCTGCGAGCGCAGGATCACCCCGTCTTCCAACACCTTGAGATGATTGGCGCGCAGCGTCGATCCGGTGGTGGTGATGTCGACAATCACGTCGGCTGAGCCGGCGGCGGGCGCGCCTTCCGTAGCGCCCAGGCTCTCGACGATGCGATAGACCTGAATGCCATGCTTGCCGGAGAAGAATTGCTGCGTCAGCCGCCAGTATTTTGTGGCGATGCGCAGCCTGCGCCCGTGCCGCTGGCGGAAATCGGCGGCGACATCGTCAAGGTCGGCCATGGTGTCGACGTCGAGCCAGATGTCCGGCACGGCCACAACCACATCGGCGTGACCGAAGCCGAGCCGGGCCAGAATCTCGGTCTTGCTCTCCCAATCCGGCGTCTTTTCGCGCAGAACGTCCTCGCCAGTGACGCCCAGATCGACCGCGCCACGCCCGATCTCCCCGGCGATTTCGGAGGCTGAGATAAAGGAGATGTCGACGCCCCGGTGGCCTTCGACGCGGGCGCGATACTTGCGCGCGTCGCCAGGCAGGGAGATCGCCAGCCCCGCCTTGGCGAAGGTTTCCAGCGCCTGCTCCTTGAGCCGGCCCTTGGATGGCAGAGCGAGGGAGAGGGTCACGACGCGCGCTCCCTTGCCGTGGCGATACGGTCGAGCCATACCGAGAAACCGACGCCGGGGATCGGCTTCCTGGCGCCGAGCAGCGTCAGCAGCCGGTCGAAGCGGCCTCCGCCGGCCAGCGGCCGTTCGCCGCCGGGACTGCCGATCTCGAAGACCAGGCCGGTGTAGTAGTCGAGCGGTCGGCCGAACGCCGCGTCGTAGTGGATGTCGGCGGTAAGTGCGTGCGCGGCTATTGCCTCAGCGCGCGCGTCAAATTTCGCCAGTGCGCTGCCGAGAGACAGGCCGGCCTGGCTGGCGAAGCCTTCGAGCGTCGAAGAAGCGCTATCCAGCCTCACATGAATGGCGAGGAACGCTTTCAGCGCGTCGAAGGCTCCGGCAGAGAGGCGCACGCTGCGCAACTCGGCCTTTTCGACCAGACGGCGCGCGATTTCCGCCGGGGTGCGTCCCGCCGAGGCGGAAAGCCCCGTCGTTTCCATGCCCGCTTCGATATAGGCCGCGAGGGCCTGTTCGTCGCCCGCGGCCACCAGTTCCGCCGCCTCCTCGGCGAGCGCGCCGGTGCGCGGTGGATTGGCCAGATCGGCAAGGGCCGTCTCAAGCATTTCATGCGAGCCGAAGGCGCGGGCGAGCCGCATGCGCCAGCCGCGCGGCAGGCCAAGGGCCGCCAGAACCGCCTCGAAAATTGCCTGATCGCCGAGCGTCACGGTCAGGGCCGCGCCGGGCAGGACGGTCCGCAGCAGCGCGTGCGCGTCGGCAACGGAACGCGCGTCCGCCCGCGCGGTGTCGGTGTCGCCGAGGTCCTCGACGCCCGCCTGGAAGAATTCCGCCTGGCCGTCGCGGCGCTGGCGAAACACCTCGCCCAGATAGGCATAGCGGCGCGGCGTGCCGGCGCGGCTTTCGATGTGATCGAGACAGACCGGGATGGTGAATTCCGGCCGCAGGCACAGCGCTTCGCCGGTCTCGCTTTCGGTGAGGAAGATGCGGCGGCGCAGATCCTCGCCCGCCATGTCGAGAAAGGGATCGGCCGGCTGCACGATGGCGACGTCGGTCAGTTCCGCGCCGCGTTTGGCGAAGAGGGCGACGATATCGGCTGCGAAGGCGGGAGTGCGGATCATGCGAAGCGCACCTGATTTGGGATCAGGAGGTCGTGGCCTCTCAGGCCGGTAAGGAAACGCCCGGCGCAATCCCTGCAGGGGAAGATGCCCGCGCAGCGGCCGGGTGGGGTTGGTTCTGAAACGCGCGGCGCAAAGCTGAATCGTTGCGGGAGCGCTGCCGCGAGGACCCCACACGGCCGCTGCGCGGCCACTCTCCCCTCACGGGGGAGGGATCGCGCCGTGGCTGTCATGCCCGCTCAGCCTTCTGCGCCTCAAGTATGCCGCGCACCGCCTCGACAAGCTCGCTCTCCGGCACGGTGATCTGGCCGGGGCGTGCTTCCTTGTAGGCGTCGTGATCCGAGATCCCCGCAGCCAGCTTCGCCCCGACGACCAGATCCTTGATCTGCACCATCGGACGCGGATTGCCGCTCTCATCGACGGCATCGCGCTCGTTGCCGCCCTGGATCACCACGCAAGGGCTGCCGCGCCGGTCGGCATATTTCATCTGCGCCTTCATGCCCGCGCCTCCGAGATAGAGCTCGGCGCGTATGCCGGCCTGCCGCAGCGCCGCGACCATCTTCTGGTAGCGGCCGAGCGATGCCGTGTCCTTGTCCATGACCAGGACGACAACCGGCGCAGTGACATCGGATGTATCCAGCTTGCCGAGGTTCTTCAGCGCGGTCATCAGGCGCGAGACGCCGATGGAAAAGCCTGTCGCCGGCACCGGCTCGCCGCGAAAGCGCGAGACGAGGCCGTCATAGCGCCCGCCGCCGCCGACCGAGCCAAAGCGCACGATCTGGCCGTCCTCATTGGGGATTTCCGCGAGGAGTTCGGCCTCGAAGACCGGACCAGTGTAATATTCGAGGCCGCGCACGACGGAGGGGTCGATCTTGATGCGGTCTGAGCGGTAGCCGGCCGCGATGACGAGCGCATGAATTTCGTCGAGTTCAGAAAAACCGGCTTTCGCCGAATTTTCTTCGAGACGCAGGTTCCATCCATCGACTTCCCTACTAGGCCCGGCCTCCAAAAACGGCTCATTCCGAATAACTGCCAGTAAATAGCCGGATTGGAGATCCGTAAGCTCGGCACCCTTGGTAAAATCGCCTTCGCCTTCCTTGCCGCCATCCCAGCGACCTGCTCCGAGCAACAGGCGAACGCCATCGACGCCAAACTTATCCAGCTTATCAATCGCCCGCAGCACCGATAGTCGCCGACCGGCATTCTCGTCGCCGCCGAGGCCGATTGCCTCCAGGACCCCATCCAGCACTTTGCGGTTGTTGACCCGGATCACATAGTCGCCGCGCGGAATGCCGAGCGCTTCCATCACATCGGCCATCATCATCGCCATTTCGGCGTCGGCTGCGACGCCAGGCGTGCCGACCGTGTCGGCGTCGAATTGCAGGAACTGTCGGAACCGGCCCGGTCCCGGCTTCTCGTTGCGGAACACCCAGCCCGAGCGATAGGAGCGGAACGGCTTGGGTAGGCGCTCGAAATTCTCCGCCACGAAGCGCGCCATCGGCGCGGTCAGGTCGTAGCGCAGCGACAGCCATTGTTCGTCGTCGTCCTGGAAGGAGAACACGCCCTCATTCGGCCTGTCCTGATCCGGCAGGAACTTGCCCAGCGCGTCGGTATATTCGATCAGCGGCTGGTCGGCCGGCTCGAAGCCGTACAGTTCGAAAACCGCGCGGATTTTCGCCGTCATCTTTCCCATGGCGCGGATGTCGTCCGCCGTGCGGTCGACAAAGCCGCGCGGCAGGCGCGCCAGCATCTTTTGCGATTTGTCGGCCATTCACTCTTGTCCGTGGTTCAAGGCGTCGAACGCCCGAATCCAGCATATTTCCGAGGCGATCTCGGCGTCCGGTCGGGCGCGACCCGCTCTAGCCGATAAGGATTTGGGCGGCAAGCACGTTGGCCTGCGCGGAAATGCCACCAGTTTTCCGCAATTCGCACAAAGATCCGCTTCGATCAGGTCCCATATGAGACCTTACAGACTATCCCTCAGGCCATACCCACCGAGTTTCACCCCATGAGCATGTTGTCCAGCGAACGCCTCGCCACCGAACGCGCGAGCTTCCCAGAGGCCGGTCCTTTCGTCCCGGTGCAGGGCGACTCCAAGGCGGGCAACGAAATGTGGCGCGCGGTCCTGACCTCGCTGCTCGCGCTCTATCCCGTGCTGGCGGCGGTCGCTGTCGCGCTGGTCAGCCTGTCGCTGATGGGTTCGACCAGCTAGAATAGTTAGCTTCCGCCGTTTCCTCGCCCTCGCGAAGCGGGGGAGAGGTGGCTCGGGCGAGGAATTCAGTAGCCCCTAATACGCATATTCCGTGAAGGCGGGCTCGATCGAGTCATCCCAGCGCGTATGGTAGGCGTTCAGCATTTCCTCGGCGCTGGTCGTGCCGCGCGCCACCACCTCGTCCAGCGTCGACAGGAAATGCGTCTCGTCGAAGCCGTCGCGGTTGACGCGATTGCGCCGCTTTAGCCCGGCGTGGGAAATCGAAAGCACCTCGCGCGCCAGTTCGCGCAGGGTGCGGTTGCGGAAAACGGCGGCGATCCCTTCAACCGGCACAGCGTTGCGCATCGCCTGTACCTCTTCGAAGGTCCAATTGGCGGTTAGCGTCTCGGCGGCGTCCAGCGCCTCGGAATCGTAAAGCAGGCCGACCCAGAATGCGGGCAGGGCGCAGATGCGCCGCCATGGCCCACCATCGGCGCCGCGCATTTCCAGGAAGCGTTTCAGCCGCACATCGGGAAACAGCGTGGAGAGGTGGTTTGCCCAATCCCCCATCGTGGCCAGGCCGTCCGGGATCTCGCCCCGCGCCCTGCCGGCCATGAACTGCCGGAAGGTCATATGCGTCATGTCCTGATAGGCGCCGTCGCGAATGACGAAATACATCGGCACGTCGAGCGCCCATTCCACATAGTCGGCAAAGCCGAACTCAGGCGAGAAACAGATGTCGAGCAGGCCGGACCGCTGGTTGTCGGTGTCGCGCCAGATATCGCCGCGCCAGCTTTGCAGGCCGTTGGGACGGCCGTCGGTGAAAGGCGAGTTGGCGAACAGCGCGGTCGACAGCGGCTGCAGCTTCAGCGACACCTGCATCTTGCGCCGCATGTCCTCTTCGGACGAGAAGTCGAGGTTCACCTGGATCGTGCAGGTGCGGTACATCATGTCCAGCCCCTTGGTGCCAACCTTCGGCATGTATCGAGTCATGATGTCGTAGCGCGATTTCGGCATGCGCGGCGTTTCGGCCAGCGTCCATTTCGGGCTGCCGCCAAGGCCGAGGAAACGGATGCCCATAGGCTCGGCGATTTCGCGCACCTGGGCGAGGTGCGCATTGCCCTCGCGGCAGGTCTGGTGGATCGTCTCCACCGGCGCGCCGGATAGTTCGAATTGGCCGCCAGGCTC
>DATDBN010000085.1:0-25897 GCA_036524835.1 Mesorhizobium sp.
AGGATATGTAGCGATTTCAATGTTTTGATCGCCAACGAACGGTAGCAACCATAAGTGGGCGTGAGCGGGGGAAAGCTACGCCAGTGTTCAAGTTCAACACCTGATCGCCATCGAGGCTGCCCTTGAAAGGGCAGCCGGCCCGGACGGCCGCCAACAGCCGCACTCTCGCGCCTTTGGCGCTTCCGGCTCCTGCGACACTCCTTCCAGGCCACGCGCTGTGCCAACCGGTTTTCCGCCATCCACGCATTGCGCCGCCGGGCGAGAGCAGCCATTGTCGCCGCGAAAAATCTGGGTGGGCCATGGCAACCAAGAGTTGGGCGTTTGAGGACTTCGTCGAGGGCGGCAGCATCGACCTCGGCAGCAAGACCGTAACCGCGGACGAGATTGTCGAGTTTGCTTCCGAATTCGATCCGCAGCCGATGCATCTCGACGAACAAGCGGGCAAGGCCGGCATTCTCGGCGGCTTGTCGGCGTCGGGCTGGCACAGCTGCGCCATGTTCATGCGAATGCTGTGCGACAACCTCGTGCTCGATTCGACGTCGCAGGGCTCGCCCGGCATCGATTACGTGAAGTGGAAGAAGCCGGTCCTGGCTGGCGATACGCTGATGGCGAAATCGACCGTTCTGTCGAAGCGGATTTCCGCCAAGCGTCCCAATCTGGGTTTCGTCACCATGCGCGCCGAGATGACCAACCAGCGCGGCGAGCAGGTATTCGAACTCCAGAACACCGGCATGTTTCTGCTGCGGGGGCAGTCATGACACTGGATGAGTTTCTGCGCGTCGGCGAAACCGTCGACATCGGCACGCACACGTTCGACCCTGAATCGATCAAGGCGTTCGCGCGCAAATACGATCCGCAGCCCTTCCACGTCGATGCGGAACTGGCCAAGCAGAGCGTCTTTGGCGGCTTGTGCGCGTCAGGCTGGCATACCGCGGCCGCCTGGATGAAGTGCAATATTGAGACCGAGGCTGTCACGCCGGCCTGGCAGGGGCCTGGCCCGAAACCGGAATTCGGCCCATCGCCGGGCTTTCGCAATCTAAAATGGCTGAAGCCGGTCTTCGCCGGCGAGACCGTGCGCTACACCCGCAAGGTGCTGAACCATCGGCCTCTTGCCACGCGGCCGGGCTGGCACGTCATGACCATCTGGGGCGAGGGCCACGATTCAACGGGCGACAAGGTGCTCGAGTTCGAAAGTGCGGCGCTGGTGAAAGCGGCGTAGCCGTTCACCGCCACGCCACAACCATTCAATAACGACCATCGCGGCTCCTGACAGGAGGCTGTCAGCAATCCCGGTTCCTGGCTCAATGACTGCGCCGTGCAAATGCGCTTTGTCGGCACCGATGTTGGGCGGGATCTGTCGTGACCTACTTCGAACATTTGTGGCTCTATTTCGCCCTTGTTGCCGGCATCGTCATCGTTCCGGGCATGGATATGCTGTTCGTGCTCGCGAATGCGCTGGTCGGCGGCAGGCGCGCCGGCATGGCGGCGACGGCGGGCATCATGCTCGGCGGCGCCGCCCACACCGTGATCGGCCTGGCGCTGGTGATCGTACTGGCGACGCTCATTCCCGCTGTCTTTAACGTGATGCTGGTTGCCGGATCGCTCTACATGATGTGGATCGGGCGGAGCCTGTTGCGCAGCACAATCCAGATCGATGCGATCGAGATTGAGCGCCCAAGGCCGGTCGGCCGCATCTTCCTCCAGGGGCTGATAACCTGCCTCGTCAATCCCAAGGCGTGGATGTTTGTTCTGTCGGTCTTTCCGCAATTCCTGAAGACTGAATATGGGCCGCTGCTGCCGCAGGCCGTGGTGATGGGCATCATGACGGTTGTGGTGCAGGGGTCGATCTATGGCGGGCTGGCGCTTGCCGCGGTGAAGGGCCGCGACGCGCTGGTGTCCAATCCCGCAACGATCTGGATTGGCCGGGGAGCCGGAGCGCTGCTGCTCGCTGTGGCGGCGATCACGCTCTATGAGGCCATCCGCGGATTTTGAGCCAGGGCGGTTTCGCCCATGCTCAGCCGGTCTGCTCGCCGTCCCAATATGTCTTTACCGTGCCCATGTCGAAGATACTGTCTACGGGCAGCAGCGCATCGACGGCGACCTTGTTCGAATCCGGATAGACGCAGACTTCGCTGGGATTTCGTTCGCCGATCATGAGATAGCTGCAAGGGCTGTCGCTGTCGTTCAGGAAGGAATGGCCGACCCTGCGGCCCGCAGGGAAGCAGACATAGTCGCCCGCGGTCATCCGATATCGCTCCTCCCCGAGAATCAATGTCACCTGCCCCTCCAGGATCAGCGCATGTTCCTCCTCAAGCATGTGATAGTGCGTAGGGGCGAGGCGCTTCCCCGGCGCAGGCGACTCTATCCGCACGCCAACCCGATAATTGCTGCCGGCGACGGTATGGGTGAGACGCTTTGAAAGCCCGCCAAACCGCGTCCCCTCCCCTTCGGCGATCCAGTCTAGATCATGCGAGGAAATTGGCGGCAGAGCATCGCGCGGTTGCTCAGCCATGCCCGCGTCATCGGGCGGCGGCTGTTCGCCCTCTCCCAGTCCCGTTTCCTCGCCATCCCAATAGGTGCGCGTGGCGTCGAGGTCGAAGAGCGCCCGCCGCCCCAACGCCCGCACGAGTACCTTTCTCGAGTCGGTATAGATAACCACCTCATTCGGATTGTGTTCGCCCAGGATCACATAGCGGCAGGTCGCGCCGCTGGTGTTGACGAGACAGTGCCCGACCTTTTGCCCGGCGGGGAAGCAGACATAGTCGCCAGCGTTCATAGCGTAGGTCTTTTCACCCAGGCGCAAAGTGAGCGAGCCGTCGAGAATGAACAGATGCTCCTCCTCAAAAATGTGAAAATGCTGCGGCGAACTCTGCTTGCCCGGCGGCAGTTCTTCGATCGCAACGCCGACATGATAGCCTTCGCCCCCTGCGGCCAGCGTCAGGTGCTTGTAGCGGACGCCGAAGCGCGGCACGTCTGACCATTCCGTCCACGCGACATCGGACGACGAGATAGGCTTCAGCGACTGCGCTTTCTCTGTCGGCATACGGGTCTTCCTCCGTTGCCGTCGATCCTATCCGGCTTCACGCCCACCGGCCACCGCTGACGAACGTGGTCGTCAGACAGGGGGCCGCGAAGCTTGACTCATCACCCCCACCGGCGCTTTGCGCCACCTCCCCCATCGAGGGGGAGGTAAAGCCGGCCGGGACGCCGCTCTTACCCTCCCCTTGATTGGCCCTTGGGGGGAAGGGTCCGACCGAAGGTCTGGGGTGGGGTGCTTTCAATCAGTCAACCTCAATTCAAACCTCCAGCCGTCTCGCGCCGGGCCCTTCGCCCGCAAGTTCGTCGCCGGGATTGCGCAATTTGCATTTGTCGATGGAGAGGCACCCGCAGCCGATGCAATCCGTCAATCCGTCACGCAGCTTCTGCAGCCGCGCGATGCGGTGGTCCAGATCGGCGGCCCATCCGCGCGACAGCTTTTCCCAATCCCTGACGGTTGGCGTGCGGCTATCGGGCAATGTGGCCAGGGCAGCGCCGATGTCGGCCAGCGATATGCCGACCTCCTGCCCGACCTTGATGATGGCCACCCGCCGCAACACGTCGCCGCCGAAGCGCCGCTGATTGCCGGCGGTGCGATGGCTGCGGATCAGCCCGCGCGATTCATAGAAATGCAGCGCGGAGACGGCGACGCCGCTGCGCTCCGCAACCTGGCCGACCGTGAGTTCTCTCGGCATTTCAAAACCCGCTTGACCTCAACTAATGTTGAGGTTCTATCAAGTGATCTTTCGGTTGGCAAACTGGAGGATGAGATGGAGCGGAACGAGAAAAGCCATTGGGAGCGGGACAGCTTCGCGCCCGACACGGCGGCCACTCTAGCCGACCTGCCGTACAGCCTCCCCGGCCGCCATGGCCGCGCTGACGGCCAGGTTGAGGCTGCGTCCCGCAGCCTGCGGAATAACCAGCCGCACATCGGCGCGATCATGAACCGCATCGGGCACTCCGGCGGATTCGCGCCCGAAAAGGAGAATGTCGTCGGGCAGGAAGGCGAACTGCGTGTAAGGCACCGCCGCCTTGGTGGAGAGCAGTACCAGCCGCCTGCCCTGCCCGCTGCGCCAGGCGTCGAACGCCGCGAAATCGACATGGCGGGTGAGCGCGGCAATCTCAAGATAATCCATGCCGGCGCGCTTGAGATTGCGGTCGGACATGTCGAAGCCGGCGGGCTCGATGATGTCGACCCCCAATCCCAGGCACGCGGCCATGCGCAGTATCGTGCCTGTATTGCCGGCGATATCCGGCTGGTAGAGCGCAATGCGCAGCAGTCGATCCAAGACGCCCTCCTCCTGTTGCGTTGCGCGTTGGCCACACCAAGCCGGGATGGATTGGACCAACGTCGATTCCGGGTAGAATTTTTCGTCGGCCCGGAGTATACGGCGGCTCCTTTCAACGCGAACCAACGGAGGGGTCAATGGATCATTTCACAACCATCGCCATGCGCCCCTGGTGTGGGCGAATTGCCTTTGGGCTAACCGCCTGACGGCGCGGATCCGGTTCGACGTTCTTCTCTGAAATTCCAGACACGCTCGATCTGATTCCCGCCGGAACCTGTTTTCCGCTTTGCAAGGAATCCGACCATGTCATCGTTTTTCTCCCGGGGCCCCAAAGCCCCCTATATCCCTGTCTCTGAAATCCAGCCCGGCGCGATAGGGCCGGCTGAATCACGGCGCGCGGCTTTTGCTTTCGGTTTCGGCGAACATCGGCCATCTGCGGACCCTCCCCCGCCGCAGCGAGCGTCACGGCGCGGCGACTTGCCGGATATCGACTTCAGTCAGGCGGTGCGCTTGCCGCGCCGTTCGATCTGGAGCCGTATCGTGGCGGCGTTCCGCGCCAACTCCTCCGAGGCGATCGCCTCGGAGGAGCCGATGCTGGACATTCCCCATATCAGCCATCTTGCGCCGGCAGACGGCGCCAAGGTGATCCAGTTCCGCCGTGCCGCCTGACGAGACCGTTTGCGGCGCGGCTGGAAGCATTCTATCTGTGAGAGACCGATGTTTCGCCGTTTTGAACAACTCCTGAACCCCTTCCCCTCGGAAGAGCCGGTCGAGCCGCCGAAGACGCTGCTCGCCTTCTGTATGCATTACACCAAGGGGGCCTGGCCGTTCATCGCCATCACCTCGGTGCTGATGGCCATATTGGCCTTCGCCGAGGTCTGGCTGTTCGGCTTCATGGGCGACATCGTCGATTGGCTGACCAAGGCCAACAAGCAGACCTTCCTTCAGACGGAAGGCTGGAAGCTGGCGGCGATGGCGGTGCTGGTGCTGGTCATCATGCCGGTGCTGGACTGGTTCCGCTCGCTCTATTCGCAGCAGACGCTGATGGGCAACTACCCGATGCGCATCCGCTGGCAGGTGCATCGCTATCTGCTCAAGCAGTCGATGACTTTCTACCAGGATGAATTCGCCGGCCGGATCGCCACCAAGCTGATGCAGACGGCGCTCGCCGTGCGGGAATGCATCCTGAAGGTGGTCGACGTGCTGAACTACGTCGTCGTCTATTTCATCGGCATCCTTATCCTCGCGGCCTCCGCCGATTGGCGGCTTGCGCTGCCGCTGCTGGCCTGGCTGGCGCTGTACATCGCGCTGCTGCGCGCCTTCATTCCACGCCTCGGCCAAGTTGCGGAGCAGCAGGCCGACGCGCGCTCCAGCATGACCGGACGCGTCGTCGACAGCTACGCCAATATCCAGACGGTGAAGCTGTTCTCGCATGCCAAGCGCGAGGCCTCCTATGCGCGCGAGGCGATGTCGGAGTTCATGGACACGGTGTATCGCTCGATGCGGCTCGGAACCGTGCTGTTCGCACTGCTCGGCCTGCTGAACTCGCTGCTGCTGGTATCGGTGGGTGGCCTGTCTATCTGGCTGTGGCTCAACGAGATGGTGACGGTCGGCGCGGTGGCGGTGGTGATTTCGCTGGTTCTGCGCATGTGGGGCATGTCGCACTGGATCATGTGGGAAATGTCGGCGCTGTTCGAGAATGTCGGCACGGTGCGCGACGGCATCACATCCATCTCCCTCCCCCGTCTTGTCGAGGACGAACCCGGCGCGAAAGGGCTCAACGTCACCGAAGGGCTGATTGCCTTCGACCATGTCCGTTTCCACTACGGCAAGAAGAAGGGCGTTATCGAGGATCTGTCCCTGACCGTTCAGCCGGGCGAGAAGGTGGGCATTGTCGGGCGATCGGGGGCGGGAAAATCGACGCTCGTCAACCTGCTGCTCCGCTTCTACGACATCGAAAGCGGGCGCATTCTGGTTGACGGCCAGGATATCGCCGCCGTCACGCAGGACTCCCTGCGCGCCCAGATCGGCATGGTGACGCAGGACACATCCCTGCTGCACCGTTCGGTCAGCGACAACATCCTCTATGGCCGCCCGGACGCGAGCGAGAGCGACATGGTCGAAGCGGCGAAGCGGGCCGAGGCGCTCGACTTCATCGCCACCCTGACCGATCCGAAAGGACGCCAGGGCTTCGACGCCCATGTCGGAGAGCGAGGCGTCAAACTCTCGGGTGGCCAGCGCCAGCGCGTCGCCATCGCGCGCGTCATGCTCAAGGACGCGCCGATCCTCATCCTCGACGAAGCCACGTCCGCGCTGGACTCGGAGGTGGAGGCGGCGATCCAGGAAAACCTCTACCGGCTGATGGAAGGCAAGACGGTGATCGCCATCGCCCACCGGCTCTCGACCATCGCGGCGATGGACCGGCTCATCGTCATGGACAAGGGCCGTGTCATCGAGGAAGGCACGCACGATCAGCTGCTGGCGGAGGGCGGTCTCTATGCACAGCTCTGGCAGCGCCAGTCGGGCGGGTTCCTGTTGCACGACGATCCGGACGCGGAACCCGCGCCGCTCGATCAGGCGGCGGAATGAGTTATTTCAGACCCGCAGCCTTGCGCAGCGCCGCATTCATGCGGGTCTGCCAGCCCGCGCCGTCCTTGACGAAGAAGTCTACCACCTCTTGGTCGATACGCAGATGCACCGAGCGTTTTGTCCTCGGAAGCGGAGGCCGGCCGGCGCGGCGTCGTTCATTGTTTCCCGCAACTTCATCCCATAGCGGTGTGTCCGGATCGGACAATGCCGCTCGCGTCACCTCATTGTCCTCTTCCTCGGTCATGCGCTCGAGGGCCGCGAGGGCTCGACGCTTCGCGTCCGCACGCTCCTCTGTCGTCAGTGGCTTGCTGCGCAAAGCGGCAATCGCCCGGGGCAGCCTTGGCTCGCCCGGTACCGTCGCAATCTTGGGTCTAGAAGCTGTCGGCATAGCGTTTGCTTTCTTCGATGGACGCTTTTCTGAGCGAGATCACCCGGATGACATCCGGCCTGGGCTCGGCAAATACCATCGCCAGGAGATTGATACCTGCGAACCCGATGGCCAGCCAGCGGTCCTCGCCATAGTCGGCGTCTTGGTCAGCCTCGATCTATGCACTACGGAAATCGAACGCTTCGGCAAAACGAAAATCGACACGATGCTTGGCCTTGTTGGACCTTGCCTTGTTCTCATCCCACTCAAACTTCATAGTTCGCCCGCGCCTGCATTAATTGTGTACACAAAAATGTACGGTTCGCCAAGAGTATTTGTGGCCACATTAATCGCGCCGTCGACAGGAACCGGATGAGCCTTCTCGATCCTATCTACCGCCGCTTCGAGGAGTGGATCGACGTCTTCCGCCCGCCGGCGACGCTGATGCCGCCGACGACGGTGACCGGTTTTCTCTGGCATTTTCTCAGCCAGGCAAAGTCGGCCTTCTTCTTCATGCTGCTGGTCGGCGGTCTGGCGCCGCTGGTCGAGGCCGGGCTGTTCTACTTCGTCGGCCGGCTGGTGGACCTCTTGGACACGCTGCCGGCCGAGCGCAGCTGGCAGGTCCTGTGGGATCACGCCGGGGCGGAGCTTTTGTTCATGGCCTTCGTGGTCATGATTGGCCGCACCCTGGTGGTGGCCCTGACCGCGCTTCTCGACGGGCAGACCGTGACGCCGCATTTCTACAATCTCGTGCGCTGGCAGGCGCACCGGCATGTGTCACGCCAGTCCTTCACCTTCTTCCAGAACGATTTCGCCGGCCGCATCGCCAACAAGGTCTGGCAGTCGGGACAGGCAACCGGCGACCTGCTCGGCAACTTCATCGAAGTGATCTGGTTCGTCATCGTCTATTCGATCACCACGCTGGCGCTGGTCGGCGGGCTGGACTGGCGGCTCGCCGGTCTTGTGATTGTCTGGATGGCGGGTTTCGGCATCCTGGCCCGCATCTTCCTGCCCTCGATCCGCAAATATGCCGAGGCTACGGCCGAGGCCGGCTCCATGGTGAACGGTCGCATTGTCGACAGCTATTCAAACATCCAGACGCTGAAGCTGTTTTCGCCTGACGGTGACGACAGCTTCATCCGCGACGGCTTCGAACAATATCTCGCCGCCATGCACCCCTTCATGCGGCGGTTGAGCACGCTGCGCATCTGCCTGACCGCGCTCTCCGGCACGATGATCACGGCAATCGCCGGCTTCGCCGTGCATCTATGGGTCAGCGGCGCCATCACCGTCGGCGCCGTGGCCTTCACGCTCAGCCTCATGCTGCGCCTGAACATGCTGCTCGGACGCCTGATGATGCAGTTGAACGCCATACTGCGTAACCTTGGCGTGCTGGAAAATTCGAAGAAACTGATCGCCCAGCCGCTCGGCCTCCTTGATGCGCCGGACGCCACGACGCTCGATGTCACCGGCGGCGAGATCCGCCTCGACAATGTCTCCTTCCATTACGGCAAGGGGTCGGGCGTGCTCGATCGTATCAATCTCGTGGTCAAGCCGGGCGAGAAGGTGGGGCTGGTCGGGCCGTCCGGCGCGGGCAAGACCACGCTGATCAATTTGATCCTGCGCCTCTACGACGTCGAGGGCGGCCGCATTCTGATCGATGGCCAGAATGTTGCCGCTGTGACGCAATCATCGCTGCGCGGCGCCATCGGCGTGGTCAGCCAGGATACCGCGCTGTTCCACCGCTCGCTGCGCGACAACATCCGGCTGGGCACGCCGAACGCGAGCGACGACCGGCTGGTCGCCGCTGCCGAGAAGGCGGAGGCGCATGAATTCATCGAGAAACTGCAGGACGTGCGCGGGCGCACAGGCTACGACGCCTATGTCGGCGAACGCGGCGTCAAGCTATCCGGCGGCCAGCGCCAGCGCATCGCCATTGCGCGCGTGTTCCTCAAGGATGCGCCGATCCTGGTGCTGGACGAAGCCACGTCAGCGCTCGATTCCGATGTCGAAGCCGCAATCCAGCAGAACCTCTCAAAGCTGATGCACGGCAAGACCGTGATCGCCATCGCCCACCGCCTGTCGACCATCGCGGCGCTCGACCGTCTCGTCGTCATCGATCAGGGGCGCATCGTCGAGCAAGGTACGCATGACGAGTTGCTCGCGCGCAGCGGAATATACGCGCGGCTTTGGCGCCGCCAGTCCGGCGGCTTTCTGGCCGAGGCAGCGGAATAGGCCGCGGCCATGTCGTCGTTGCGTCCGCCCTCACGATTCTCCGCCGGGACGCTGCAGGACAGCCTGCAGAGCGCGCTGGACTACGAAGTCGCGGCCGAGAAAGCCTCCTCTCTCGGCTACGCCGGCGCCATGGTCCAAGAGAAGCTGCAGCGCCTGCGCACCTTCCAGGGCGAGCCCGCCGACCGCCTGCCACTGGTCAAGGACGCCGCAAACGCCGTGTGGGGCTATTTCATTCAGCGCGAACTGTGCGGCCTGCGCCGCCACGACGACGCCATCCGCGAATATGGCATCCCCCGCGAAGTGCTTGCGCGGCTGGGCGCGCGGTAAAAGCTGGTTGCATCAACCGCAGCCAAAGCCCTGGAAATGCAGCGCATAGCGACCCGCGTGCTCGCAGGTTTCGACGCCGCAGCGGCATCGGCTGAACCTCCGCATCGCGAAGCATTGAATCTACGCCGGAAAACCCCGCGACAATCTGACATGGGGCTTTGGGGCCGCTGGACAAGACCGGCGCTCGCGCATAAACCCAATTCAAAAGCCGGAGGAAATGCGCCAGCCTGCAGCCATGCGCCGTCGGGACTGGGCTTGGAGCGGGGACAGTTGGCTCCACCGACGGTGAGGAAGGCAGAAGGACCTGAGCCGGTGAGCGCACACGACGCAAGCGACGAGCCCACACGCCGCGATTTTCTTTACATAGCGACCGGCATGGCCGGCGTCGTCGGCGCTGGTGCGGCGGTGTGGCCGTTCATCGATCAGATGCGGCCCGATGCCTCGACGCTGGCGCAATCCTCGATCGAAGTCGACGTCGGCTCGCTCGAGCCAGGGTCTTCGCTGGTCGTGAAATGGCGCGGCAAGCCCGTCTTCATTCGCAACCGCACGCCTGAAGAAGTGAAGGCCGCCCAGGAGGTTCCGCTTGAGGACCTGAAGGACCCGGTCGCCCGCAACGAAAACCTGGCCAGCGACGCCGCGGCGACCGATCTCGACCGCTCGGCCGGCAAGGATAAGGAAAACTGGATCGTCATGGTCGGCGTGTGCACGCATCTCGGATGCGTGCCGCTCGGCCAGCAGGGCGATTTCGGCGGCTGGTTCTGCCCTTGCCATGGTTCGCACTACGACACTGCGGGACGCATCCGCAAAGGTCCGGCGCCAAACAATCTGGAGGTGCCGGTGTACAGCTTCATCTCCGATACCAAGATCCGCATCGGCTGACGGCAGGGATTTGACCATGAGCGGTGGACACTCGACCTATACGCCCAAGACCGGCATCGAACGCTGGATCGACGCGCGCATGCCCTTGCCGCGCCTGGTGCACGATTCGTTCGTGTCCTACCCGGTGCCGCGCAACCTGAACTACGCCTACACCTTTGGCGGCATTCTCTCGATCATGCTGGTCGTGCAGATCCTGACCGGCATCGTGCTGGCGATGCACTACGCCTCCGACACCCGCCTGGCTTTCGATTCGGTCGAGAAGATCATGCGCGACGTGAATTCCGGCTGGCTGCTGCGCTACATGCACGCCAACGGCGCGTCCTTCTTCTTCATCGCGGTCTATATCCACATCTTCCGCGGCCTCTATTACGGCTCCTATAAAGCGCCCCGCGAGCTGCTGTGGATTCTCGGCTGCATCATCTACCTGCTGATGATGGCGACGGGCTTCATGGGCTATGTGCTGCCATGGGGCCAGATGTCGGGCTGGGGCGCAACCGTGATCACCGGCTTCTTTACGGCCATCCCGCTGGTGGGCGAATGGATCCAGCAATTGCTGCTCGGCGGCTTCGCGGTCGATAACCCCACGCTGAACCGCTTCTTCTCGCTGCACTATCTGCTGCCGTTCATGATTGCCGGCGTCGTCGTGCTGCACGTCTGGGCGCTGCATGTCACCGGACAGACCAATCCGACCGGCATCGAAGTCAAGTCGAAGACGGACACCCTGCCCTTCACGCCCTATGCGACCATCAAGGACGCGTTCGGCATGATCGTGTTCCTGTTCGTCTTCGCCTATTTCATCTTCTACATGCCGAATTATCTCGGCCACCCCGACAACTACACGCAGTTCAATTCGCTGAAGACGCCAGCGCACATCGTGCCGGAATGGTACTTCCTGCCCTTCTACGCGATCCTGCGCGCCGTCACCTTCAACATCGGCCCGATCAACTCCAAGCTTGGCGGCGTCATTGCCATGTTCGGCGCGATCGCCGTGCTGTTCGTCGTGCCGTGGCTCGACACCTCGAAGGTGCGCTCGGCGGTCTACCGGCCCTGGTACAAGCTGTTCTTCTGGATCTTCGCCGCCAACGCCATCTTCCTTGGCTGGCTGGGCTCCAAGCCGGCGGAGGGCTGGTACATTCCCGCCATGCAGGTTTCGACGATCCTCTACTTCGCCTTCTTCCTCGTGGTCATGCCGCTACTCGGCCTGATTGAAACGCCGAAGCGGCTGCCGAATTCGATCACCGAAGCTGTACTCGAAAAGAACAAGGGCGGCTCCGGCCACCCGGTCGGCGCGGCGGCATCGCCGCAAACCAAGGGCTGATCGGCAGGGACCGGAGAGGGACAATTGACATGAAGAAGATTCTCCACGGTTTCACCGCGCTCGGCCTGCTCCTTGGCGGCTCGGCGGGTTTTGCCCTCAGCCAGGAAGCGCAGCCGGCGCCTGCCCAACCAGCGCCTGCCGAAGCGCCTGCCGCCACACCTGCAGCGCCTGCGGAACAGCCTGTGCAGAACGCTGACAAGCCGGAAGGCTCCGGCGGCGAGGCTCCGCATGCTGAAGGCGAAGCGCACGCGGCCAACCATGAAGCCGAGCCGGCGCATTTCCCGATCAGGCCGCCGAGGGAAGAGAGCTGGTCGTTCGCCGGTCCGTTCGGCACCTATGACAAGGGCCAGCTGCAACGCGGATTGAAGGTCTACAAGGAAGTCTGCGCAGCCTGTCATTCGATGAACCTCGTGCCGTTCCGCGCGCTGGAACACCTGGGCTACTCCGAAGCGCAGGTGAAAGCCTTCGCCGCCGAGTACACGATCCCGAAGATGGGTGATGACGGCGAGATGGCGGACCAGCCAGGCGTGCCGTCGGACTATTTCCCGTCACCGTTCCCGAACCCGGAGGCTGCGGCCGCGGCCAATGGAGGCGCCGCCCCGCCGGACATGTCGCTGCTTGCCAAGGCGCGCGGCGTGACACGCGGCTTCCCGCAGTTCGTCATCGACATCTTCACCGGCTATCAGGAAAGCGGGCCGGACTACATCCACTCCCTCCTGACCGGCTACGACGAGACGCCGCCGGCGGGCATGGAGATCGCCGAGGGCACGCACTACAACCCCTATTTCATCAACGGCAAAGCGCTGGCGATGGCGCCGCCGCTCTCCGATGACCAGGTGACATATGAGGACGGCTCGCCGCAGACGGTGGACCAATATGCGCGCGACGTTTCAGCGTTCCTGATGTATGTCGCCGAGCCTCATCTTGAGGAGCGCAAGAAGACCGGCTTCCGGGTGCTCATGTTCCTGCTGGTGTTTGGCGCGATGGTCTATCTGGTCAAGCGCAAGGTGTGGGCCAAGGAGGCTCACTGAGCCGACCGGAGATGCTTCGATCAAAAAAGGGCGCCGCGTGCGCCCTTTTTCAATGCCCGGAGACGAGTTTGCTGGAGATCAAAACACCCAGCCAGTTTTCCATCGCCATGGCGTCCGCGTTGGACAGTGTTCCGACACGACCAGGGACGAGGTCGTATGAAATCGTAAACAACTTCGCTCTCGCCACCGATGGGCTCCGCAGCCCCGCTTCGACATAGCCGGAAAGCCCCAGATCACTTGGCCACCGCGTTTGGCTTGCTGTGGTCACCATCGCAACGATGGCGTGGCGGTGCTGATCGTTGAAGGAACGGTTTGAAAGGACGATGGCCGGCCGCTGCTTCTGGCCCTTCTTCTCGGTGAAGGGAAACAGCACCAGAACAACATCAAAGCGGCCGTAGCTCACCATAGGCCTCCTCGTCTTCGGCGCTGTACCATTCCTCGAAGGTCAGGTCGGCGAGGCGGAGCAACGGGTCGCCCTCTTCACGCGGGAAGGAGACCGCGACTTTGTCGCCGCGGCGGGCCTGCCACCGTTTCCAGACAGCCGCCATCTTGCCGACTGGTTTGATCCCCTGCACCGGACGTCCATCGACACCGGTTTTCATCTTCTGCCAATCGCCTTCAATGCCGTCGACAGAGAGGCGAATCTTTTCGGCTTCGCCAAGGCTCATAATGGACTGATGCAACCGGCTATCCGTCTCAAGGTGCTTTGCCCAAATGACGTTGTCTTTGATCTCCATAACGACCATGTCGGTATCCTCAATCTTACCCAAGGTAGGGGTGGGGTGGGGGTCCGTCAAGCATTGCTGGAGTTGGCTGGATCGCGTTGATTACCTCGAACATCGCGACCAATCTGCTCTACTTCCAATTGGGGCCGCAGCGCATTACGACGGTGGGCCAGCAAGAGGTCCAACATGAAATCGTCCCTTGAAGAAACGCTGCTTGCCGCGATCCGCACGATCCCGGACTATCCGAAGCCGGGCATCCTGTTTCGGGACATCACCACGCTGCTCGGCAATGCGCGCGCCTTCCGCCGCGCGATCGACGAGCTGGTGCATCCCTATGCCGGCCAGAAGATCGACAAGATCGCCGGTATCGAGGCGCGCGGTTTCATCCTGGGGGGAGCCATCGCCCATCAGCTCTCGGCGGGCTTCATTCCGATCCGCAAGAAGGGCAAGCTGCCACATGACACGGTGCGCATCGCCTATTCGCTGGAATATGGCCTCGACGAAATGGAGATGCACAAGGACGCCGTCGTGCCCGGCGAAAGGGTGATTCTCGTCGACGATCTGATCGCCACGGGCGGCACTGCCGAGGGGGCAGCAAAGCTGCTCCGGCAGATGGGCGCGGACATCGTCGCCGCCTGCTTCGTCATCGACCTGCCTGACCTCGGCGGCCGCAAGAAGCTGGAAGCGCTCGGGGTCGATGTGCGGGCGCTGATTGGGTTCGAGGGGCATTGAGGCAGGGCAGTAGGGCAGCTATTCGGGGCGCCAGTTTCGGGTCAGGCTGCAAAAAAGCTCTATACGAATCAATTCTTTGGGGAATCGTCTACTGCCCTACTGCCCTACTGCCCTACTGCTCTACCTCCCCTCGCGATACCACATCGCACCCAGGGCAAAAAGCAGCAGCGCCAGGCCGAAAAAGCCGCCGAACATCGGAACGCGGGATACCGATTTCAGCACGCTGTCACCTGTCGTGCGCAGGCCGATCCAGTCGTCGCCGGCGGCGGTGGCAGATGCCCGCACCGGAACGATGTTGGGCAGGCTGAAGCTGTTGCCCGTAATCCCCGCATTGACCAGCCGCCTGACGCTGCCGCCCGAGGCCTGAGCCGCGGGCTGCAAGACGCTGGCGGTCGAGACGACTTCCTGAAATTCCGGAGCATTCACGGGGCCGACATGCGCAAGCGTCGTCAGGTCGCCATTGGCGATCTGGTAGAGGCCGATCTCCTTGACCTCCGCGCTGCCGGTGAAAATGCCGGGCTCCGAGGCAGCCAGTTGCATGGACATGGTCTTGCCGGTCGGCGTGATGATCTGCGCGGCTCCCGGGCTGTCGCTCATCGTCTGGCGCTGGACCTCCAGAACCATGCCGCGTCCATTGGCCGTCAAACGCTCTTCTTCGAGTTCGGGCTCCTTCATGAGCCAGTGGGCCAGCCGCCGGTACAGCGATACGTGCGGGCCGCCACCTTCGAAGCCGCGCGCCCAAAGCCAGCCCTGGTCCGACAGGAGCATGCCGACGCGGCCTTCGCCCTTGCGGTCGAGCAGCAGCAGCGGGCGGTTATCCGGCCCCTGCATGACGGTCTCGCCCTCCGGGTCCTCGATACCGATCAGGCGGAACCAGCGGCTCCAGCGCGGCGGTTCGCTGGCCGACCCTTCCAGCCCGCGCGTGACCGGATGGCGTTTGCCGGTGTCGGTAAGGCGCGGATAGAAGGCCTGCTCGATAATGTCGCCGGTGGGCATCGCCGGCAGCGCGGCCATCAGCGGGGTCTGCGCGATCGAGTTGTTGCCGGCATATTCCGGCCCGGCGGCGATCAGCAGCGCGCCGCCCTTCTCCACGTATTCGGCGATGTAGTCGTAATAGAGGATCGGCAGCACGTCGCGATGCTGGTAGCGGTCGAAGATGATCAGGTCGAAATCGTTGATCTTTTCGACAAATAGCTCGCGCGTCGGAAAGGCGATCAGCGACAGCTCGTTGATGGGCGTGCCATCCTGCTTTTCCGGCGGGCGCAGAATGGTGAAATGCACCAGATCGACCGATGCGTCCGATTTCAGGAGGTTGCGCCAGGTGCGTTCGCCGGCATGCGGCTCGCCGGAAACCAGCAGCACGCGAAGGTTCTCGCGAATCCCGTCGATCAGCGCGATGGCGCGATTGTTGGTGTCGGTCAGTTCGCCGTCGATGCGATCGATCTGGAGTTCCACGATGTTGCGCCCGGCATTGGGGACGACGATCTGCAGCGGCGTCTCCTGGCCGATAAACGCCCGGTCCACCTTGGCCTGCTGGCCGTTGATCGAAATCCGCACGTCGACCGCACCGCGCTCGTCGCCGGTAGACAGCACGCGATAGGTCAGGTCCAGCGGCTTGCCCACAATGCCGAAACGCGGCGCCTTTTCGAAGCGGACACGCCGGTCGCGTTCGCCTTCCTCGCCGGTGATCAGAGCGTGCAGCGGCGCGCCAAAAGCGGCGGCGCCCGCGGGCACGTCGTGCACCTGGCCATCGGTGATCATGACCGCGCCGCCAATGCGCGACGGCGGCACGTCGCGGAAAGCGCTGTCCAGCGCGCCGAACAGCCGCGTTTCCGTACGCTCGTCGGCAGCGCCGGCCTGGCCGGCGTCGACCACGCGCACATCGAACTGCTTGAACCGGGCGAGCCGCTCCTGCAGTCCAGCCAGCGCCTCGTCCGTCTGCTTCGAGCGCTCGCCGATATCCTGGCTTTGGCTGCGGTCGACGATGAGCGCCACAACGCTCTTCAGCGGATCGCGCTCCTCGTCCAGCAGGACAGGGTTGAACAGCGCGGCCGCAAGTGCGGCGAAGGCCGCCAGCCGGAGCCAGGCGCCGCGCTGGCGCAGCACGATGCCGGCAACGCCGAACAGCAGCGCAAGGCCCAGCATGACCGCCATCGCCGGCCAGGACAGGAAGGGTTCGAAGGCGAGGGACCAGTTCATCGCTACTGCCCCAGCCGCTCAAGAAGCGCCGGCACGTGAACCTGGTCGGATTTGTAGTTTCCGGTCAGCATATACATGACGATGTTGACGCCCGCGCGCAGCGCATAGACCCGCTGCATGGGATCGCCCGGCACTGTGGGAAGCATCGGCTCCCCGCTGGAATCCAGTGCCCAGGCGCCGGCGAAATCGTTGCCGGTGATCATGATGGGGGTCACGCCATCGCCGGTGCGCACAGGGCGCGAACCGTCATTGCTGGCATCGGCCGACGCCTCGACCCAAAGCGGACTGCCGGCAAAGCGGCCTGGAAAATCGCGCAGGATGAAGAACGCCTTGGTCAGCACATGGTCCTCGGGGACCGGCTCCAAGGGCGGAACGTTCATGTTGCCGAGGATTTCGCGCAGGCGCTGGGTGGCCGGGCTCGCGGAAGCGTCGAGGGTGGTGGCATATTCGTCGCGTGTGTCGAACAGCACCGTACCGCCTTCCTTCATATAGGCGTCGACGCGGGCAAGCGCCGCCTGCGAGGGCATTTCGCCGTTCGGATCCACCGGCCAGTAAATGATCGGATAAAAGGCGAGCTCATCCTTGGCGATGTCAACGCCCGCCGGCTCGGCAGGCTCCAGCGCGGTTTTCTCGATCAGGAAATTGGTGAGCCCCTGAAGCCCGGCACGGCTGATCGCATCGATGGAGGAATCCCCCGTCACGACATAGGCGAGACGCGTCACGGAAATGGCGTCCACGGCTTCCGCGTCTCCCGGCTTGCTGTCCTGCGCGAATGCAGGCGTGGCGGCGACCAGCGCGCCTGTCAGCAGCATCGCGGCGACAAGCGCAGTGCTGGCGGCGGCGGCCGGCCGCGATGTGCGACGGGGCCGCGCGGAAAACCGCCCGCCCATCCAGAATACCGCGAGCGTATCGAGAGCCATCAGCACCAGCGCCGCGATCAGCAGCGGGCCGCGCAGGTCGTGCGATTCATCGAGGGCGTAGCGCATCTCGGTGACCGGCGCGGCAAATTGCGGCCGGGCAATCGGCGCAAGCGTTGCGTCGGCGGCCAGGAGATTGTGGGCGACGAGGCCATCCTCCGAGCCATAGAGGCCGGGAGGGTTCTCGATCGTTACCGGCTTGACGCCACCGCCGGCGGCGATCGGGCGCGCATCCGGCGTCGGCGGCACCAGCGTGCCGTTGGCGGCGATCATGCGGTAAGGCGGCAAGGTGCCGCCGCTGCCTTCGGCATTGGCGGCGATGCTGCCCTGGTTGCGCGACAACTGCACGACGCGCCGCAGCATATCGACGAAGCTGCCGGATATCGGCAGGTTCGACCATGTTGCTTCGGGCGTGACATGGAACAGCACCACGGTGCCTTTTTCCCGCCGGGCGCCGGTAACCAGCGGGGTGCCGTCTCCGAGATTGGCCCAGGTGCGCTCGGCAAGGTCCGGCGTCGGCTCGGCCAGCACCTGGCGTGAAACCGTCACCTCGTTGGGGGGCGTAAGATCGGCGAACGGGCCGGTCGCGGGAAAATCAGAAACCGGCTGCGGCTGCGTCCAGGACAGCGCGCCGCCCAGCGAACGCTCGCCCAGCCGCAGTCGAACCGGCAGCAGCTCATCGTCATTCTCGGCGGCGGCAAGGCGCTGACCGGCAAAGCGCAGCAGCGTGCCGCCATTCTTCACCCAGTCGATCAATTGAAGCCTTGGTTCGTCGGGAATTTGCCCGACGTCCGCAAGCACGATCATCGCCGGTTTCAGGTTGAGAAGTTCGGGTATCGCCACGGCGAGATCCGGGCTCTGCGATTCGACCAGATCGGCGAAAGGCTGCAGCGCGTTGCGGATGTAGTAGAGGGGCGAAAGCAATGGCTGCGCCTGATCAGCTTCCGCCTGGGAGATCAGGCCGACGCGGCGGCGCTTGGAACTGTCGTCGAGGACACGGATCGCGCCTGCCTGCGGCTGGCCGTCCAGTGCGATCGATGCGAAGTCGTTGCGCAGTTCGAACGGCACCGCCATCGTGCCGGTTGCGGTCGCTTCGCCAGGGCCGAAATTCAGCGTCGCATCGGCGATGCGCCGGCCCTTGTCGTCAAACGCTCCGGCCAGGAGTTGCTCGGGCGCCGGGCTCGCCGACCGCACTGCCTTGAGCGCGAAGCCGTCGATCTGGTTCTCGGCCGAGGCGAGGCCGATATTCGCCTGCCGCTCGGGCGTGATCCAAACGTAGTTGGCGGCGTTGGCGCCCAGGATCGACCGGAAAGCGGCCTCGTCGCCCTGCGCTGCGATGCCGTCGGTGAGCAGTGCGACCGTCGCGCCGGGCAGGGTTTCCAGCACGCCTGCGGTGCGGGCGAAGACGCCTTGCCGATCCGTGGGGATCGGGCGCGGCTCGGCGGCGCGCAGCTTGTCGCGCGCGGCCTGCGCGTCGAACGGACCGATTTCGGCGTTGGGTTTTTCCGCCGTCAGGGCCAGGATGACGGATTTGCTGCCGGCTGCCGCGTCGTTGATCAGGCGCTCGGCGGTCGCCACGCGGCGCTCCCAATCGGGCGCGCTCGCCCAGCCATTGTCCATGACGAGCGCCAGCGCGCTGCCATTCGCCGGAAGCCGTTCGCGCGGGTTCCACACCGGTTCTGCCAGCGCAAAGATCACCAGCGCGGCCATCAGAAGACGCAGCAGCGTCAGCCACCAGGGGCTCTGATGCGGCGTCTCCTCGCGCTTCAGCACACGGGCAAGAATCTTGAGCGGCGGAAACACTTCGGTCTGCGGCTTGGGCGGGGTCAGGCGCAGCAGCCACCAGATGACCGGCAGCGCCAGCAGCCCCCACAGGACGGCAGGAAAACCGAACGCGAACGGCAGGAAACTCATGGCCGTGCTCCCGCCATGTCGCCGGGGTCGGCGGTCATCGCCATGTGGACACGGATCAAGGCTTCGGAGGCGAGCCGGTCTGTATGGTTGACGGTGTAGCTCCAGCCCAGCCGGCGCGCCCAGGCCGACAGCTCCTGCCGGCGCGCCGTATACAGTGCTCGGTAGTCGTCGCCCAATTGTTCGGCCCGCCCGGCAGTCAGTTTTTCGCCGCTCTCGGGGTCGAGGAATTCAGTCCGGCCGGAATAGGGGAAGGTTTCCTCGGCGGGGTCGGCGATCTCGATCAGATGCGCACGCACGCCATGGCGGGCCAGCGCGTCGAGCCATTCCATCGTCTCGTCGGGCGGATCGAGAAAATCCGACACCAGCACGACATCGGAAAAGCGCCGGATGGCGGCGAGATCGGGCCGCATCGGAAGGTTGGCGGCGTGGCCGAGGTGAGCCGCCAGCCGCTCCGCGCCGTTGCGGGCGCTGAACGGGTCGGTCAGTCCGGGCCAGGCGATGCGCTCGCCGCTGCGCGACAGCAATTCGGCCAGCGCCAGCGCTATAACCAGCGCGCGGGATTCCTTCGAGACGCTGGCGCCTTGCGATTTGTAGAGCATGGAGGGCGATGGGTCGGCCCAGAGCCAGACCGTATGCGCTGCTTCCCATTCGCGCTCTCGCACATAGGTATGGTCGTCGCGCGCCGAGCGCCGCCAGTCGATGCGGGACATCGACTCGCCTTCAAGATAAGGGCGGAACTGCCAGAAATTCTCGCCGATGCCGCGCTTGCGCCGTCCGTGCCAGCCCGCGATCACGGTGTTGACGATGCGGCGCGCCTCGACCAGCAGGTCGGGCACCAGCGAAGCGCGCATACGGCCGCGCGCCAGCGCGTCGCGCGTGGCAACCGGGGCATGCGCTTCGCCGATAGGCGGCATCAGATGCCTTTCACAAGCTTCGCGATGACGTCACGAACGGACATGCCCTCGGCGCGCGCCGCGAAGGTCAGCGCCATGCGGTGCTGCAGCACCGGCTCGGCCAGTGCCTTCACGTCGTCGATGGACGGCGCCAGCCGGCCTTCGTAAAGCGCGCGGGCGCGCGTGCACAGCGTGAGCGCCTGGCTGGCGCGCGGGCCGGGACCCCAGGCGACGTTCTTGTCGGTTTCGACGTTACCCTCGCCGGGACGCGCCGAACGCACCAGCGCGAGGATCGCCTCGACAACGCTTTCCGGCACCGGCATGCGCCGGATCAGCTGCTGGATTTCCCTCAACCTCTCGGGCGTCAGCACATTGCGCGCCTTTGCTTCGTCGATGCCTGTGGTTTCGATGAGAATGCGGCGCTCGGCGTCCAGTTCCGGATAGAGGATGTCGACCTGCATCAGGAAGCGATCCAACTGCGCTTCCGGGAGAGGGTAGGTGCCCTCCTGTTCGAGCGGGTTCTGGGTCGCGAGCACATGGAAGGGCGCGGGCAGATCGTGGCGCGCGCCGGCGACGGTGACGTGATACTCCTGCATCGCCTGCAGCAGCGCCGACTGGGTGCGCGGGCTGGCGCGGTTGATTTCGTCGGCCATCAGCAATTGCGCGAAAATCGGGCCGGGAATGAAGCGAAACGAGCGCTTGCCCTTCGCATCCTGTTCCATCACCTCGGAGCCGAGAATGTCGGACGGCATCAGGTCCGGCGTAAACTGGATGCGGCGCGAATCCATGCCAAGCACGGTGCCGAGCGTCTCGACCAGCTTGGTCTTGGCGAGGCCGGGAACGCCGACGAGCAGCGCGTGGCCGCCGGACAGCAGCGCAACCAGGGTGCGCTCAACCACCCTCTCCTGGCCGCAGCTGACCCGGCCGACACCGTCACGCACCTTGGAGATATCGGCCAACGCCTTTTCGGCCTCGGCGATCATCTGCTTTTCGCTGACCGCCGCTTCCTTGACTATCATGCTCATGCAGAATCAATCCCTTGGTATGAACATCGTCGCGCAGCATGCGCCGCTCGCGCGAGAAAATGAAGCGGTGCCTAAAGTCGAACTTAATGCACGCATTTGGGCTGACAATGAGACCAACAGTGACTATTTCGTGACCATGGCCAAGAGCGAAACGCCAGAGACGAACCGATTGACCGGCGCCGCGGATGCAGGCGGCCTGGAGGCGCTGATCTCGCGCGCCTCGCGCGCCGGCAAGGGCCTGCCGCCCGTGCACCGCTGGAACCCGGATTTCTGCGGCGATCTCGACATGGAGATCAAGCGCGACGGCACGTGGTTCTATCTTGGCACGCCGATCGGCAGGATGCCGCTCGTCCAGCTGTTTTCGACCGTGTTGCGCAAGGATGAGGATGGCAAGACCTATCTGGTGACCCCGGTCGAGAAGGTCGGCATTCGCGTCGAGGATGCGCCCTTCGTCGCGGTGGAGATGAACGCGGCGGGCGGCGGCGACAGCCAGGTGATCACATTCCGTACAAATGTGGGTGACGTTGTCGAAGCCGGCCCGGAGCATCCGCTGCGCTTCGTCGATGAGGACGCCACCGGCGGGCTGAAGCCATATGTTCTGGTTCGCGGCCGGCTGGAAGCTCTGGTCGCGCGTCCGGTCATGTATGAACTCGTCAATTACGGCGAAGAGATCGAGATCGACGGCCGCATCATGTTTGCGGTGCGCTCGCATGGCGAGGTCTATCCCGTCATGCCGGCCGACCAACTGAAGCGGTTGAGCGCGTAAATGGACTTTCCCCTGGAGAATCGCTTCGAAGTCGCTGACCTGCGCCAGCGTGTCGAGCGCATGGGCGACAGCGTGGACGAAAGCGGAGAGTATGGCGACCACCGCTGGAACCCAGGCCATCCCCGCCTTCAGGACCTGTGGAAGCCCAACATACGCGCCGCCGCGGTGCTTATTCCCGTTGTCGACCACCCCGACGAGGCCACCGTCATCCTGACGAAGCGGACCGAGGCGCTGCGCAATCATTCGGGCCAGGTGGCTTTCCCGGGCGGCCGTATCGACGACACGGATCCGACCCCGGAATTCGCCGCGCTGCGCGAAACGGAAGAGGAGATCGGCATCCGGCCGGACCAGGTGGACGTCATCGGCCGCATGCCGGACTATATCTCCGGCAGCGGCTACCGGATCGCGCCGATCATCGGCGTGGTGCGACCGGGCTTCGTGCTCGACGTCAACGAGGAGGAAGTCGACGCCGTTTTCGAGGTGCCGCTGAGTTTCCTGATGGACCCGCGTAACCAGGCGCAGGGTAGCCGCGAATGGAACGGCCTTGAATGGAAATACTACGACATGCCCTACAAGGGCCAGCGCATCTGGGGGGTGACTGCCGGCATCATCCGCGCCTTCTACGAGAGGTTCTACGCTTGAGCGGCGTAACCATCGCAGACAAAGCGGCATGGCTTGGCGATCCTGCGCTGCAAAAGCTGCTGGCGGTTCTTTCTACCAGCGATGAGACCGCACGCATCGCCGGCGGTGCGGTTCGCAACGCCATCCTGGAAAAGCCGGTCGCCGACATCGATGTCGCCACGACCAACCTGCCGGCGCAGGTGATCGAACGCGCGGAGGCCGCGGGTTTCCGGGCGGTCCCGACGGGCATCGAGCACGGCACGGTGACGGTTATCGCCGACGGCCGGCCCTTCGAGGTGACGACGCTGCGCGCGGATGTCGAGACCGATGGCCGCCACGCCAAGGTAGTGTTCGGACGCGATTGGCGCGCGGATGCCGAGCGGCGCGATTTTACCATCAACGCCCTCTATGCCGGCGCGGATGGCACGGTGGTCGACCTCGTCGGCGGCCTGGCCGACCTTCAGGCTCGGACGGTGCGTTTCATCGGCGACGCCGAAATGCGGATCCGCGAGGATTACTTGCGTATTCTCCGCTTTTTTCGCTTCTTCGCCTGGTATGGGGCCGGCAGGCCGGACGCCGACGGACTGAAAGCCTGCGCCCGCCTGAAGGGCGGATTGGAACGATTATCCGCCGAGCGCGTGTGGGCCGAGTTGAGGAAACTGCTCTCAGCCGCCGACCCCTCCCGTGCGCTGTTATGGATGCGGCAGGCGAGTGTGCTGACGACGATCCTTCCGGAAAGCGAGAAGTGGGGGATCGACGCGATTCATGGCCTTGTCGCGGCGGAGAGGGAACTGCATTGGCCTGCCGACCCTCTGCTGCGGCTGGCGGCGATCGTGCCACCCGATGTGCGCCGCATCGAGGCGATGGCGGCGCGCCTGCGGATGTCGACGGCGGAAGCGGAACGTCTGTCGCAATGGGCCTCCGCCACACCGCTCGCCGCCGACGCCACCGAGCTTTTGGCGCGCCAGAAGCTGTATCGCCACTATGGGACGGGCTTGAGCGACCGTCTGAAGCTGGCGCTCGCAGGTGCGCGCAGCCGTGCCGTCAACGACAACGCCGCGCTAATTGAGGCTGCCGGGTTTGCGCGTCTTCTCAAGGTGGCGGAAGCGTGGCGCCGGCCGGCGCTTCCTGTCACCGGCAAAGATTTGATAGAGCTTGGAATGCAGGAAGGTCCGCTGCTTGGCGAACGGCTGAAATCACTCGAATCGGCATGGCTGGACTCGGGCTTTCAGCTTGGGCGCGACGCGCTGCTCGAGCGCGCCGCGAAAATGGACCGGTAGCCCTGTCAGGCCGCGTCGCGGACCTTTTCGATGCGTGAGCGGATCGCTTCGACCATCGTCTCGCGAATTACCGTTTCGCCATGCGTTTGGCGCAGATGTTCGACGGCGCGCCGCATGATCTCCGCCTCTTCCTCATGACGCGTGTGCCACTCGCAGCCTGGAACGAGCGATCCGCAGTGAAACTCCTTCATGGGTTTCCTCCTTCTCGTTGTGATTTGCCTGGGCGAGTATAACACACGATCGCCGCTTTGGTTGCCGCAGATGCCATAGACCGGCCGGAAACAATGGGGCCACCCGGGGTCGTCAGGGCCATTTGACCGTTGGCGGCAGGCTGGAGAGAATGGACGCGACATTGCCGCCTGTTTTCAGGCCAAAGATGGTGCCGCGGTCGTGCAGCAGGTTGAACTCTGCGTAGCGGCCACGCCGGACAAGCTGTTCGTCGCGATCCGCGTCGCTCCATTGCGTCGCGAAATTGCGCTGCGCGATCTTCGGGTAGATATCGGCGAAAGCTTCGCCGACCTGCCGCACGAAGGCGAAATCCGCCTCCCAGCCGCCCAGCGACTCAGGTGAATGCTGCCAGTCGAAAAAGATGCCGCCGATGCCGCGCGGCTCGTTGCGGTGGGGCAGGAAGAAATAATCATCGCACCATTTCTTCAGCCTGTCGTAATCGGCAACCGGCAAATGCGCGGCGCAGGCCTCGCGCATCGCGGCATGAAAATCGACGCTGTCCTGATCGATCTGCGTGCGGCGTCGATCGAGCACCGGCGTAAGGTCGGCGCCGCCGCCGAACCACCAGCGCGACGTGACGACCATGCGGGTGTTCATATGCACGGTGGGCACATGCGGGTTCCAGGGATGGGCGATCAGCGAAATCCCGCTGGCCCAAAAACGCGGGTCTTCCTCGCCGCCGGGCATCTGCTTGCGGAACTCGGGCGAGAATTCTCCAAAGACGGTCGAGACGTGCACGCCGACTTTCTCGAAAACGCGCCCGCGCATGATCGACATGACGCCGCCACCACCCGCGCCGCCATCGCGCTGCCACGGCGTGCGTTCAAAACGGCCCGGCTCGGATGACGCCGCCGTTTCCTCGGGCACGTCATCTTCCAGGGTTTCCAGATCGTGGCAGATGCGGTCGCGCAGCGCCTCGAACCAGTTCCGCGCTGCTGCCTTTTTCGCTTCGATATCGTCCGGCAGTCCGGTCGGGATGTCGGGTCGTTCCACGGCTGATCCGATCCTGATTGCCCGCGCTCGCGGCTGTGAATGCTACGCCCGTCTGGCGGCAAAATGACTCGTAATTTCCTGCCGCGATCCCTAATCTCATCATATCGTCGGTCAAGGAGGTGTTATTGTCGCGCCTGCCATCAAGACCTGCCTTGGAAGGCCTGAAGCGGCGTCTGGCCGAAGGCAGAGACAAGCCGCGCGATGGCTTTTTGCGCGAAACCTTCGTGCTACCGCGCACCGATGCGCGCAGCAAGGCGCGCGAATGGTTCGACCGCTGGCCCAAGCAAGCCTATTGGACGGAAATCGAAAGCTGGTTCGAACGCCCCGGGGATGTCATCGAGTTTACGATGAGGCGGCTGCCGGTGGCGGACTAGGGCAGTAGGGCAGTAGGGCAGTAGGGCAGTAGGGCAGTAGGGCAGTAGGGCAGTAGGGCAGTAGGGCAGTAGGGCAGTAGGGCAGTAGAGGATGCCCCAAAGAATTGATTCGTATAGAGCTTTTTGCAGCCTGACCCGAAAGTGGCGCCCCGAATAGCT
>DATDBN010000086.1:0-18621 GCA_036524835.1 Mesorhizobium sp.
CCGAAGTCACCAACCCCATCCTCGAAAGACCAAACCCGAATGATCTCATGGAAGCAGCTTTGCGCGTTGCTGGGTAGTTTCGGTGAAAAAGTGGGCTGCTCGGGCGAGTGGTGGCGACACGGTGGCGACACAGCGCAACAAGCAAAAGGGCCACCCGAAGGCAGCCCTCTTAAGCGCTTGATTCCACTGGGGAAACTGGAGCGGGTGAAGCGATTCGAACGCTCGACCCCAACCTTGGCAAGGTTGTGCTCTACCCCTGAGCTACACCCGCTCGCGCGGCCTAGGCCGCAAGCCGCGCCTATATGGCCGAAGCGAATGTGGATTGCAACAGGGAAAAGCACCTTAAAAGGGCGGAGGCCGCTGGCCGGAAGGCGCAGACGCCGCTGGCGGACCGACCTCGCCGATTGCACCCGGGCTGGCTGCTGCCGCCGGGCGGATCGCTCAAAGGTAGATTTGCCCCGCCGAATATTCTTCAATCCATTGCCCGGGCAAGCTGCCGGCGCTTGTACCGTGTGCCGGGGCCGGATAAACCGCAGCCTTCCAATTGCAGGGCTATCGGGACTCTCGCCAATGCCAATGACATCCGACGAGCTGCTGGCGTTTCTCGGCGCGAACGGCATAGCCGCGACGACCGTGACGCACCCGCCGCTGGCCACTGTGGCCGACTCGCAGGCGCTGCGCGGCCAGATAGAGGGCGGCCATACCAAGAACCTTTTTCTCAAGGACAAGAAGAGCCGCTATTTCCTGGTTTCGGTGGAGGAGGAGGCGACTGTCGACCTGAAGTCGATCCATCAGTTGATCGGCGCCAACGGACGCGTCTCGTTCGGCAGCGCCGAGGCTATGATGGCCATGCTCGGCGTCGCGCCGGGCGCGGTGACGATGCTGGGTGTCGTCAATGATACTAGCGGTGAGGTGACGCTCGTCATCGACGAGGACTTGCTGAAACACGACCCGATAAATGCGCATCCGCTCGTCAATACCGCGACCACCTCGACCGGCCGCGACGACCTGATGCGATTTCTTCAGCTGACCGGACATGAACCGCTCGTCTTGAAAGTTTCCGCCTGATCGCCACATGGTGACGCAAAAAGGGCTGCCAAAAAGGGGCTATACTGGCCCGGGAAGATGAGAATATGAGCAACCAGGACAATCCATACGCCGGCTCGAGCTATCAGGTGACGACACAGTTCGGCGGCACAGCCCCAGCCGCCCCGCCGGCCGACGTCATCAAGGACACGACCACCGCCGGTTTTCCCAATGACGTCATCAAGGAATCGCGCAACCAGCCGGTGCTGGTAGATTTCTGGGCGCCATGGTGCGGGCCGTGCAAGCAGCTGACGCCGGCGCTGGAGAAGGCCGTGCGGGCCGCCGGCGGCAAGGTCAAGCTGGTCAAAATGAACATCGACGAGCACCCGTCGATTGCCGGTCAGCTTGGCATCCAGTCCATTCCGGCGGTCATCGCCTTCAAGAACGGTCAGCCGGTGGACGGCTTCATGGGCGCCGTACCGGAGAGCCAGATCGCCGATTTCATCAAGCGGCTGGGCGGAGGCGATGGCGGCAAGGAAGCCATCGCCGAGGCAATCGCGGCTGCGAAGGATGCGCAGGCGGCGGGCGACGCGGAAGGCGCAACGCAAATCTACGAGGCGGTTCTGCAGCAGGCGCCGGATTCCGTCGAGGCGATCGCCGGTCTGGCCGAACTCCTTTTCGAAGCCGGCGATAGCGAAGGCGCGCGCCAGGTGCTGGACACTGCGCCTGAAGGCAAGGCTGCCGCGCCCGAGATCACGGCAATCCGCACGCGCATGGCGCTGGCCGAAGAAGCGGCTTCCCTGGGCGGCGACACGGCGGAACTGGAGAAGCAGCTTGCCGCAAATCCAGGCGATCATCAGGCGCGTTTCGATCTGGCCATGCTGCAGAATTCGGCCGGCGACCGCAGCGCGGCAGCAGACAATCTTCTGGCCATCGTCAAGGCCGACCGCACCTGGAACGAGGACGGCGCGCGCGCGCAGCTGCTGAAGTTCTTCGAGGCATGGGGACCGATGGACGAGGCGACGCTGGCGGCTCGGCGCAAGCTCTCCTCGCTGCTGTTTTCCTGACACCGGGAAGGCAGGGTGGCGGTGGCGCGATCGGATTTAAGCGGCGCGCCCTATTCCGTGCTAGAGTTCTTCAGGAGGCCAGCCGTGCAAGTCGGTAACGCCCGCTATAACAAGGCCAGCGATTTCCCGGCAGTCGTGCCGGTTTTTCCGCTTGCCGGAGCCTTGTTGCTGCCCGGCAATCGCCTGCCGCTCAACATCTTCGAGCCGCGCTATCTGGAGATGATCGACATGGCGGTTGGCGGCGGGCGGCTGATCGGCATGATCCAGCCGGACTTGCATGGCCGGATGCGCGATGACGACGAGCCGGAACTTTGCCAGGTCGGCTGCCTGGCACGGCTGACCTCGTTCAGCGAGACGGGCGACGGCCGCTATGTGATCGCGCTGGACGGCGTCTGCCGCTTCCGCGTGGTCTCCGAGGTGGACGGCAAGGCGCCCTTCCGCCGCTGCAAGATCACGCCCTTCCTCGCCGATCTGGATGACGATCCATCTGCCGAGCAGGTGAACAGAACCGGGCTGCTGAAGACCCTGCGCGACTTTCTCGAGGCCAACGAACTGCAGGCGGATTGGGACGGCATCGCCCGGGCGGGAAATGCCTCACTGGTTAACGCGCTGTCGATGATGTCGCCCTATGGGCCGGCGGAGAAGCAGGCCTTGCTGGAGGCGCCAGATTTGAAGGTTCGGGCGGAGACGCTGATTGCGATCACCGAAATGGCGCTGGCGAAGGACAATGACGGCTTTGCCGGCAGCCTGCAGTGAGCGACCTGCGTGACGGACTTGCGGTGAGGCCGTCAGGACGGAGATTGCGAGGATCGTGGTCTCCTGATGGAACCATTGCTTCAATCTCTGTAAACTGCATCTGGCGACGCCGGGTGATCCACCTGTCTGGAAGATATTCCCAAGGAGTTGCACGCAACCCATGAAGAAAAGCCGAAGGCCGGTGACGGAGAAACCGCAGTCCGCCGTGGACGTCAAAATGCTCGAACTGCTGGCCTGTCCGCTGACCAAGGGGCCCCTGGTTTATGATGCCGCCCGCAACGAATTGGTCTCTCGCGTCGCCAAGCTTGCCTATCCCGTGCGGGACGGTATCCCCGTTATGCTGCCGTCGGAAGCTCGACCGACCGAAGGCGACTGAGCGTCCCGCGATTTCCCGGATGCTTCCGCTGATCTCGATCATTCTTGCAACACTTCCGGACCGGACGGTTCGCTTCGCACTTTGCCTGGGGCAGCATCAGTGAAAATTCCTGCCCTTGGGCAGGACACGCGCCGACTCCCGGGCGATATCCAATTTTCGCACCTCCGGCGGCGGATCGTCCTGCATGGCCAGAGGCTCCCGTGCGCGGCGTACGGTTCGCCGATCCTCATAGATATTGCGTTTGACTTCGTCGGCATTGGCCAGAGTATCGATCGTTGCGGCGGCTTCAGAAAGATCGGCCAGCCAGGGCGTCAGGTCTTCCAGGTGATCGGCGACTATATGGATAACACCAGATTCGCATTGCACCTTGCCGCTGACACGGACGAAGCGGGCGCCCAGCACAATCGGCCGGAAGCGCTCGAAGGTCTTCTTCCAGACGATGATATTGGTGACCGCCTGCTCATCCTCGATGGTCATGAAGATGACCCCCTTGGCTGAGCCCGGCCGCTGGCGCACCAGCACCAGACCGGCGACGGAAACGCGCCGGCCATTGGGGATACCAGGCAGCTGCGCATTGGGAATAATCCGAAGAGCCTGCAGGCGCTCGCGCAGGAAGGAGACGGGATGCGCCTTCAGCGACAGGCTGAGCGCGCGGTAATCGTGGATGACATGTTCGCCAAGCGGCATGATCGGCAACCGGGCTTGCGGCTCGTTGTCGACGAGCCGGATCTCCGGGCGGTCCAGCAGCGGCAGCCGCTCCATGGACTTGCCGCCGTCCAGCGCGCGCACAGCCCAGAGTGCGGCGCGACGGTCGAGACCCAGCGAACGGAAGGCGTCAGCTTCGGCGAGACGTCTTATGTCGGCGACATTGAGGCCCGAACGCAGCCAGACATCGCGCACCGACACATAGCCGATGCCGCGCCGCTCAACGAAAGCCTCCATATTGGCCTTCGACAGTCCCTTGACCTGGCGGAAGCCGAGACGCACGGCATGATTGCTCTCGATGATCGGCCGCATCTCCTGATGGCGCGGCGCGACGCGGCTGGGATCGAAGGCAGCGCCTTCGAGAGTGCAATCCCAATCCGAATGGTTGATATCGACGGCGCGCAGCTCGACCCCGTGTTCGCGGGCGTCGCGCACCAGCTGCGCCGGGGCGTAGAAGCCCATAGGCTGGGAGTTCAGCATGGCTGCGGCGAAGATATCGGGATAGAAAGCCTTGAACCAGCAGGAGGCATAGACCAGAAGCGCGAAGGCAGCCGCGTGGCTTTCGGGAAAGCCATACTCGCCGAAGCCCTCGATCTGCTGGAAGCAACGCGTCGCGAAATCGCGCTCATAGCCGCGCGAGACCATGCCTTCGATCATCAGCTGCCGGTAATTGCCGATCGTGCCGGTGCGTTTGAAGGTAGCCATGGCGCGCCGCAGCTGGTCCGCCTGTCCCGGTTCAAAGCCGCCCGCGACGATGGCGATCTTCATCGCCTGTTCCTGGAACAGCGGCACGCCGAGCGTCCGGCCGAGTATCGCCTCGAGTTCGGGCTTGGGATAACTCACCTGCTCCTTGCCTTGCCGCCGGCGCAGATAGGGGTGCACCATGTCGCCCTGGATAGGGCCCGGCCGCACGATCGCCACCTCGATGACGAGATCGTAGAATTCGCGCGGACGCAGCCGTGGAAGCATCGACATCTGCGCCCGGCTTTCGATCTGGAACACGCCCAGCGTGTCGGCGCGGCAGATCATGTCGTAGACGCGACCGTCTTCCTTGGGGATGGTATCAAGCGTCAGGGCCGGGCCATAATGCTGCTTCAGCAGGCCGAAGGCGCGGTTCAGGCAGGACAGCATGCCAAGCGCCAGGATGTCGACCTTGAGTATCTTCACCGCGTCGAGATCGTCCTTGTCCCACTCGACCATCTTGCGTTCGTCCATCGCCGTTTTGACGATCGGCACGATTTCGTCGAGCCGATCGCGAGTGATGACGAAACCGCCGACATGCTGGGACAGGTGACGCGGGAAGCCCATGATTTCGTTGGCGCGGTCGATGACATGACGGGTCGAGCGATCGGCCTTGTCGAGACCGGCGGCATTCGTCTCCCTGTCGCCCAGTTGCGATGACGACCAGCCCCAGATCGAGCCGGACAGCGCCGCCATTACATCTTCCGACAGGCCCATCGCCTTGGCCACCTCGCGCAAGGCAGAGCGGCCACGATAGGTGACCACCGAAGCTGCCAGCGCGGTGCGCTTGTCGCTGTATTTCTCATAGATATAGGCGATGACGACATCGCGCTTCTCATGCTCGAAATCGACATCGATGTCGGGAGGCTCGTTGCGCTCCTTCGAGATGAACCGCTCGAACAGCGTGTCGATGATGTCGGGTCCGACATCGGTGATGCCAAGGCAATAGCAGATGACGGAATTGGCGGCGGAGCCGCGCCCTTGGCACAGAATGCCTTGCGAGCGCGCATATTGGACAATGTCGTGAACGGTCAGGAAGTAGCGCGCATAATTGAGGTCGCGCACTGTTTCGAGTTCGTGGACGATGATCTTCCGCACCCTTTCGGGAAGGCCTTCGGGATAGCGGAACCTCGACCCCTCCCAGGTGAGCCGCTCCAGTTCCTCCTGCGGCGGCAGGCCGGACTCGGTCGGCTCGTCGGGATAATTGTACTGCAATTCGGCAAGCGAGAAGGTGAGTTCCGACGAAAAGCGCAGCGTCTCCGCCAGCGCATCGGGGCAGCGGCGGAAAAGCCGCGCCATCTCCCGCGGCGGTTTCAGGTGACGCTCGCCATTCTTTTCAAGCTCAAGCCCGGCCGCGGCGACGGTCGTCTTGAGGCGGATCGCAGTGACGACGTCCTGCAGCGGCCGGCGCTCGGCGGCGTGGTAGAGTACGTTGTTGACCGCCATCAACGGCAGTCCGCTGGCTTGCGCCAGTTGCCGCGCCTGCTCGATGCGGAGACGGTCGTCCCCGCCATAATCGGCCGAGACCGCTATCCTGACCGCCCTGCCGAAACGCAGGCGAAGATCGCGCAGGAAGGAAAGGAGCGGTTCGGATGGCGCGGAAAGGTCGGGCAGGACCGCCAGCGCCATGCCGTCGCCCCACTCCAGCACATCCTCCAGTCTGAGATCGGGCGCGCCCTTCTCGCCGCGCAGATTGGCTTTGGTCAACATGCGGCACAAATGACCCCAGCCCTGGCGGTCGCGCGGATAGGCGAGAATGTCAGGTGTTCCGTCGGAGAAAACCAGGCGGCAGCCCGGATGATAGGCCAGCTTGGCAACCTCCGCCTGCTTCCACGCGCGCACCACGCCGGCGACCGTGTTCTGGTCGGCCAGGCCGATCGCGGAAAGGCCAAGCAGCTTGGCGGCGACCGTCAGTTCCTCCGGCGAGGATGCACCGCGCAGGAAGGAGAAGTTCGACTGCACCGCGAACTCGGCATAGGCCGGCGCGGCGGGGGGCGAAACATGCGCGTTCATGCGAACATCCCATGCACGTACCAGCGCGGCTGCATGCCATCGGCGCCATAAAAACCTTCGCGGTAAAGCCAGTAGCGGCGACCGGTCGTGTCCTCGACGCGGAAATAGTCCCGCGCCTGGCCATCGTCCTCGCACCACCATTCCGGCGCGATGCGCTCGGGGCCTTCCGCCCGCGCCACCGTATAGGCCGCGCGCCGCCAGCGAAAATGGCTGGGTGGTCCCTCAGGAACTTCGGCGGCGGTGACGTCGACGTATTCGGGCGGTTTGAACAGGCGGATGGGGCGGTCGCGTTTGCGCGCTGCAGCCGCCGACAACACAGTCGCTGGAGAAAACTTCGCCATAGCGGCGGCAACCGGCGCCATCGTCACCGCGCGTTCGGGAATGTGGCTCTCCGCCGGCGCCTGGCGCATCAGAACGCCCTCCCCCAGGCGCGCTCGAACACGGTCGGCAAACAGCGCCATGTCGTCGCCATGATCGCCCGCCGCGCCGGTCAAATCCATCTGCATGCTGTCGAAGCGGGCCACTTGCACGGCTGAAAGCCGGATCAGGTCGAAACCATAGCCGGTTTCGATGGTCTCGCCGATTGTCGCCAATCTCTCTCGAAACAGCCTTTGCATAAGGAGCGGATTTCGCAGGGGCCGCGAGGCGCCGACCGAAATGCGGCGGACAACCCCGTCGACACGAAAGAGGAGCAGGTCGAGCTTCCGCGCGCCTTCGCCACGGCGTTCGAGGTCCTGCTTCAAGGCCGCGCCCAGCGCCAGGACGAGACGCTCAATATCCTCGAGCTGAACGAGCGGCTCGGCGAAGGCGCGCTCGACCGAAAGCGGCGGTACCGGCAAGCGCGGCGAAATCGACTCCTCTACCCGTCCGAGCGCCTGGTCGAGGCGCAGCAGCACTGCCTTGCCGAAGCGGCGCGCCAGCGGTGCGCGCGGCGTATCCAGCACCGCGCCGACGGTACGCAGACCGACGCTTTCGAGACCGTCGCGGGTGGCCAGATCGAGGCGGAGCGCGGACAATGGCAGCGGCGCGACCAGCGCTTCCTCGCGGCCGGGCGCGACGATCGCCCTTTTCCAGTCGGCTCTCGGCTCGGCTCTGGCTTGCGCGCAATCGGGAGATGGATCGGCCCGCGTGTGACGGGAGGCAGCCCACGCAGCACCCGGCGTGGAGGCAACCCCGCAGCAGACGGCAAACCCCTGATGAAAGAGCCGCGTCAGCATGTCGTCGCGCATGGCGCGCTCGCCGCCGAAAAGATGCGCGCAGCCGGTAATGTCGAGAAACAGGCCCTCTGTCCCTTCCAGCGCAACCAGCGGCGTGTAGCGGTCGCACCAATCAGCGAGGCCTTCCAGAAGCCGTCGGTCGGCGGCGATATCCTGTTCCACCACATCGATGGCCGGATGCATGGCGCGCGCGTCGGCAATGCCCATTCCGGTGCGCAGACCGAGATCTGCCGCCCGCTCATCCAGCGCGAAGATCCTCTGGGCGTTGCCGTCCCGGCAACTGATGACCAGGGGCGGATGTGAGGGGCCGCCTGAGCGCCAGCACGGCCCCAGACGCTGCCGCAGCACCCTCTGCGCCGCGAGTTGCGGGAACCACAGCGCCATGATCCGCTGAGGCGGGCTGGCCGTACTCGAAACGGTGCTCATCGTCGTTCCACTCCAGGAGGAAGACATCGTTGCGGGCGGTGGGACTTTTGCTGACATCGACGGTAAAGCCCGGCGGGCCGATCGATCCCGCCAGTGGCCCCGTCAAAAGCTTGCGCAAACCGGCCGGGGCAGGCGAAACGACAAGGCGCAACGGCGCGGCACTCGGCTCGGGCCGCGCCAGTTGGCGCAGCAGAAAGACCGGCCGTCCCGAAATCACCGCGCGCCGATGCAACCGTCGCGTGGCTGTAAGGTCGAGCCGCTGCGGATTGCCCGGCAGTTCGAGAATGATCGCCGCCAGTCGCCCGAGCGAAGCAGCTTCCTCGGCAAGCCACAGCGCCTCTTCCAGTTTGCGCGTTTCGGCAACGAGAAGGTGCTGCGGCGCGATGCCGAAACGCTGCAACAGCCCTGGCGCGTAGGGATGTCCCGCCTCGCGGAAGAACCCTGCGACGCTGATCCACACAATGGGCTCGATGACGCTCAACCCTTTGAGCAGCAGGCTGATCAAGCCGAGCGCGAAACCTGCCACGGCTCCGGCATTGCGCCCCTCGCGGCCATGCAGTTCGGTGAGAGCGGCCTTCGGCACGCCGCCGCCCAGACTTCCGTCGAAGGCTTCCAGCCCCGTTGCGATGCAGGCATCCTGCTGGTGCGCTTCGCCGTTCCGCCGCGTGACCATGCCGGACGGCAAGGCCGCCGCAGGATGAACACCAGCCGGAACCTCGAGACGATCGGCCAACCGCCCTTCAATCCGGGCGATTTCCTGGCGCAAGGCAAAAAACGCCTCTCGCGCCATGGCGGGCTTTGCCATGACTGCATGCTTTCGGGTTCTGTTCCTGTTATGTTCTTATAGATTCCCGACCGGAAGAGAAGAGTCAAGCAGAGTCAGAAAAAAGAATTTATTCCTCTTTGCCGCCCGCCTGTAAGGATGCTGCACGACGCCCATCCCATGACGTGCAACCTTCCCTATTCGGCAGCCCGTCCGAATGCCCTGGACGTGGCTGGTCCAATTCCCGCAAGGATTGGTTTACCCTGTTGGACGGACGCACCCCTCTCCGGCCCGCACAGCAGCTTCACCTTTGGTCTCGTAAGCACGCGCCCGAACCGCTATATGCCGTCAAAAGGAATTTTGATGGCCCGTATCTACCAGACGCCCTCCTTGCGCGACCAGCTTTCCCCCTCGATCGAAGAGATGGAAGTTCTGGCGTTGGAGTCCTACGCCCATTTGCCGCAGGACTTTCGCACACTGACCGGCGAGATCATCATCCAGATCGCCGAATTCCCGACTGACGAGATCATGGACGATCTATCGCTCGAAACCCCATTCGACCTGCTTGGCCTGTTTGAGGGACGCGGCATCGCCGAGCGCTGGAACCCCGCCACGGGCGAGGGACCCAATCGCGTCACGCTCTATCGCCGCGCCATCCTCGACTACTGGTCCGAGAATGAGGAGACCCTGGGCGACATCGTGACCCATGTCCTGATCCACGAGATCGGCCATCATTTCGGCCTGAGCGACGACGAGATGGAAAAGATCGAGGAAGGCGTTTCGTAAGCAAGGGTGAGGTTCGCCGGGTGCTCGTCGAGGGGCCCGATTTCTTAGAACGCCCGAGAAAGACGCCTTTGAAGCCATCCCTCGGCAATCTACTTCACCTGTTTCAGGTACTCGACGATCGCCTTGCGTTGCGCGGCATCCGCAATACCGCCATAGGGCTTCATCGCATTGCCGCTGACCACCTGATCCGGTGCTTCGATGAACTTGTCGAGCGTCGCTTCATCCCAGGTCAGGCCGGCCTGCGTCATTGATGAGGAAAACGCATAGCCCTCAACAATGCCGGCCTTGCGGCCGACAACGCCGTGCAGCGTCGGACCCTGACGATTGTCGCCTTCCTTGACGGTATGGCAGGTGCGGCAAGAATTGTTGAAGGCTTGCTGGCCGTCCGGCGCTTGTGCGTTCGCGGTGGCGGCGGTCAGGCCGAGAGCGCAGGCGATGACGAGGCGTTTCATGGTCATGACGTTCCTCCTGTTCGAGGCAACGCAGGCGCTCGCCGGCTTGTTCCGGATCCGCCACCGATTTTCGAGCGGAGTGGAGGTCAGACGCCGATGCCGGCTGCGGTCGGCCAGCGCTGAAGGGCGGCGTGGCCGGCTTCCGAGAGGTCGTAGACGCCGCGCTCGGCGCGCAGGAACCAGCCATAAACATTGGACTGGAGGATTTTCGGTGCGTTGGGCGCACTTGTCTTGAGGTCGCGCGGCCGCTTGGGTCCGGCCGTGAGCGCGGCGGCGCAGGCCAGCGCCTCTTGGCGGTAAGCCGTCATGATCGGCGCCCGCGAGCCGCCGCCGGCGACGGGATCGCCGCGTCGCCGCCTGTGCTCCTCGATCAGCCGCGAGCGGCGGCGCGGATTGCGGCGCGGCGGCAAAGCGGCCGGGCTGAGCAGCAGATGCACATTGCCGTCGCCGGAGACGCCCAGCAGTCCGAGGCCAAGACGCCGGCACAGGTCGCGAAACCGGCGATCGGCTTCCCGTCCCTTGCCGCGCGATGACAGGAGCGCAGCAAGCCAGACTTCATCGCTGACCGCCATGCGGTCGACGGCCTGTAGCACCAGTTCCAAATTGAACTGCAGCTTGAGTTCGCACACCACCACGACCGGCGGCGAATCGGCGCTCAGCGCCAGCAGGTCGCATCCGCCAATCTCTCCCTTCACCAAATAGCCAAGGCCTTCGAGAAAGGCTTTCACCGGTGCGTATAGTGACGTTTCACGCATGCTGCCCAGTCCTTGCGACTCACTGGGCACAGGGTGATCGATGCGGTTGAACAGGCGGTAAACGGTGAGGTTCCCGCGGCTGACGGCGCCCTCAGGCAGGACGGATTTCGTCGAGGTCAGAGAAGCAGGGCCACAGCGGTTGCGGCGGCCGCGTTGATCGCCTCATGACGCGCCGCTTCTTCAGAGGGAATGATATCGGCGAGGTTGACATAGCGCCGGTCCATGCGCTCGGCCAGCCGCTTCAACTGCCAGCGCCCGGTGCCGGCGCCCACGACCGGAGCGTCCTCGGCAGCACGCGAGGCAACACGAATTGCGGCGTCGTGCACCATGCGAAGTTGCTGCTCGCTGAACCAGGCGGCGATGTCGCGCCAGCCGCGCAGCGGCAGGTCGCCAGCGTCGCGGCCGACCATGCGCGCCAGACGGGCGATCGAGGCGTCGCGGGTTTTTTCCTTGCCATCGGCGGTATTGTGCTTGTCATCCGCCTCATCCAGCACGCCGAGAATGCGATGGGCGTCGGCCATCGAGGCGAAATACTCGTTCATCAGCGGAGTCATGCGGCCACCGACCGGGGCGGACGCCGCCACGCCGAAGAGGAAGGTGCGGGTAAAGCCGGTATAGACGAGCTCGCCCGTCAGCAGGCGTTCGCCGTCGCTATAGCCTTCATTGGCGACGCCGCTTGCGTTCGTTGCCAGAATGTCGGTCGTCGTCGACCCCATGTCCACAAACAGCGCATCGCCGGCCAGCCTGCCGACCAGCGACGCCGTGGCATGCCAATTTGCCGAGGCGACATCGCCGGCCTTTCCGGCCGCCTCGGCGAGATCGAGATATCCGGCGCGGCCGGCATAGATCAGCTTGTCGGCAACCGGAACATGCATGGAAATGATGTCCAGCAGACCCCTGACGCCTTCCTCTCGCGAGGCAAAGACATCCGAGAGCTCGCCGGTCATGGTCAGCGCGGCGCGCTCCGCGCCGGCGCAGATCGAGGCCGCCTCGCCCAGCGCCGCGGTCAGTCTGTCGAGACCCAGCCACAGCGGGGTGGCGAAGGTCTGCGCGCGCACCACACGCCCATCTTCCACTCGCACCGCCTTCAGATGCGCGCCCCCGACATCGAAGCCGACGATGATGTTCTTTTCTTTTGGCACTGCTCGGGCTTTCATGGCTAATGGCGTCAAACGATAGGAAGCGCGTTGCGTATCATTCCGGTGCTGGACTTGAAAGGTGGCCAAGTGGTGCGCGCGCAGAGGGGGCAGCGCGACCTGTATCGCCCCATCTCCACGCCGCTGGCGGCGACGTCGGAGCCGGTGGACGTGGCGCGCGGGCTGCGCACGCTTCACCCTTTCGGCACCTTCTATTGCGCCGATCTTGACGCCATCGAAGGACGGCCGCGCAACGCAGCGGCCCTCTCCGCCCTTTGCGCCATGCAGAATCCGCCGACGCTGTGGTTGGATGCCGGCGTGAACGACACATCAAGGATTGAGACGATCCTGCAACAGCCGCGGCAGCACGCGGTGATCGGCTCCGAATCGCAGCAAAATGAAGGCATGCTGAGCGCCTATCGCAATCATCCGCATGTCCTGCTGTCACTGGACTATTTTGCCGAAGGGTTTCGCGGACCGCGCGCCATCCTCAACCAAACGGAATTGTGGCCGGCAAGGATCATCGTGATGACGCTGGCCAGGGTGGGTGCGGCGGCGGGACCCGACTTTGACCGGCTGGCCGCGATCAAGGCAAGGGCGGGCTCCCGCGAAATCATCGCTGCGGGCGGCATCCGCAATGAAGGCGACCTCAGAACTTTGGCTGGCATGGGTATCCACGCGGCGCTGGTCGCCACGTCTCTGCATGATGGCACGCTGACGCAGGACCAGCTTGCTGCGCTTTAGCAGGTGAAAAATTGCGCCGCAGGCTGTCGGCAGCATTGCAAATGGGCGATGCAAGGCGAGGATACGCTGGATCGGTCGCCGATAGTCTAAAGGAGAGATGCATGCATTTGCCGCAGGGAAGCATCGTGTGGGTAACAGGCGCCGGCAGCGGCATCGGGCGTGCCTGTGCGCTCGCTTTCGCGAGCGCCGGCGCTCGGCTGGCATTGACCGGCCGGCGTATCGCGCTGCTTGAAGAGACCGCCGCTGCCATCCGCGCGGCAGGTGGCGAGGAGCCGCTGATCGCACCGGCCGACGTTACCGACGCCGAGGCAGTGGCAAGCACCCATGCGGCGATCGTGCAGGCGCTCGGCGATCCGCTGGTGCTGGTCAACAGCGCGGGTGGCAACGTGACAATACGGCATTGGGACACTGTGGATGCGTCAGGGGTTTCGCAAGTCGTCGACCTCGACCTGAAGGCAACGTTTTACTGCACGCTGGCGGTGCTGCCCGCGATGCGCGCCCGGCGGGACGGGCGCATCGTCCACATCGCCTCGCAGGCCGGCGTCAGCCTGCAGACTGTGTCCGGACCGAGTTACTCCGCGGCGAAGACCGGTGTCGTGGCGATGAGCGCTAGCCTGAATGCCGAGCAAGGCATCCATGGCATCCGCAGCATCTGCATCTCGCCGGGCGAGGTGGAAACGCCGATCCTCAACACCAGGCCCTCGCCGCCAAGCGCTGAGGAGCGCGCGCTGATGCTTCAGCCGGAAGATGTCGCTGATGCTGCATTGTTCGCAGCGACGCTGCCTCCACGCGCCTGCATCACCGAACTCATTCTTTTGCCGACTGACGATCGGCATGTTCGCGATCAGGCCCGCCGCATAGAGGCGCTGGCGAAACCGCGTTGAAGGGGAATTTGCCCCGTTGAATATCTACCGCAACGCTCGCCCCATAAAACCGTGATCTCCGGAGGGCACTCAAGCCCTCCGGAGATCAGCGGTCAAAAGCCTAGGGCTCTTTTCAGCCGCTGCAACAGACCCTCCGGCTGCGCCGTGGGTTTTACCTGTGCGGGGCTGTCTCGTGTCTAGGAAGCGCCAAACGGATGCTTGACGGCATCGCGCTGCTTGGTTGCCTCGGCGGCGGTCGGCGTGCCGGCGATGGCGCGCTCAAGCGCTTCCTTGGTGGCGCGATAGTTGTAGTCCTGGATCTTCGCGTCGTCTTCAGCCTGCCAATGGATGAAAACGCCGACGCAGATGAACAGGTCGTCCGCCTCGTTGGCCGGAATCGTGCCATCGGCAACGCTGTCCTGCACCGCCTTGGCGACGGCGAACTGCGCCGGGCCGAACATCTGCACTGCCTGCTTGGCGCCCTTGATGGTGACCTTATTGAACATCACCGTGTTGGGCTTGCAGGGCAAGTTCGGTGCAATCACCGCCAGAAGGCTGGTGAACCCGTCCTTGTTGTTGGTGAGGGCGTTGCAGAATGCCGCCTCGACCGGGCTGCCACGAGGGCCGATCAGAAGGTCGATATGCGCAACTTCGTTGCCGTCTCCGACAAGCGATTCCCCGACCATCACCTTGTTAATTTTTGCCATTGCCAAAACTCCTCCAGACAAAAAATGTTGGAGTCCATAGACGCCGCCCGAGCGGACGCTCGATGGACGACTATCCTTGTTGGCAGCGCCCAGAAATACCAGGCCGGTTGGCTAGATAGCCGCGAGGGGTCCCTAACCTTCGCTCCGGAGATTCAAGCATCATCGACCGCAATATGCAAGTTGTCCCGCAGCCTTCGGACCAAAAGACAAGAGACGGTCAAGTCGGCCGAGGTTCCGGGATTTATGCCCGCCTTTTTTAAGCGGCCGTCGAATTCCGTAAGCAAATCCTTACGCGATTCAAGGCCGGCCGTGGCGCGCAATTCCGCCTCGACCGCCGCTGCCTCCCGCTGGATTTTCAGAGCGGTATCAGGGCCGAACTTGCGGTCAATATGGCTGTCCGAAAATGAGGAGAGAAAGCGCATATAGGCGAAAATACAGGGCCACATGCCCCTCTCGCCCTGTTTATGCGCTTCATCCAGCGTCGCCAGGCCAACGTCGAAGACATCGGCGAAATCGGTAATGAACTGCCTGGCGATGCGGTCTCGTCCGGCTGCCTGGCGCATAGCCTCGATCAGCCCTATGGAGGGCGGTTGACGCACGTCATTCTCGGCCTCGCCGAGACCACCCGGCGAGGCGTGGGCTATGGCGGCGAATACCGCGTCCGTATCCTCCTTTGTGAGGAGACGCAGGACATAGCCAAGTTCGGCGCGCAGGCCGCGCACAGGGGGAGCCGCCTGATTCGCGGCATCGTCGCGGCTTGCAGCCACTGTCCCGGCGGCCGCGATCAGGGGGGCGCATAACAGCAGGATGCCCAGATTGGTGTTGACCCCGACTGCCGCGCGGGTGGCACGCACCGCCTCCAGAATCCGCACCCCCACCGAAAGTTCGGGATCGGTCAGTGGCAGCGAGGAAACGCGTGCGCTTTCGATGAACTGGGCGGCCTGCATGCCATGCCCGTCGGCGAACATGTGCACATTGCCGGGCTTCAGCGCTTCGATTTCCTCGCGGCAGGCGTCTTCAAACGCGGCGCGCAGCCTCTCGCGATTGACAGGCATAGTCAGGAATTGGCCGGCGCCACGAGGCGGAGCGGCCGTTCCGCCGTCCGGCGCCCGGCCATGACATGGGCGATGAAGGCGTCCGCGATGACCCTTGCAACCTTTACGCCGACGACCGATTGCAGGCCGGACCATGCCGGCATGCTGTTGACCTCCAGCAGCGACAACGCGCCATCGGCGTCCGGCATGATGTCGACACCGGCAAAATCCGCGCCGACCGCCTTTGCCGCTGCGATGGCCATCGCTGCGAGCGGCGCTTCACGTTCGGGATCGACAAGTTCCGGCACGCCCCCGCGATTGACGTTGGTGATCCACTCGCCATTGCGCCGGCGCATCATCGCCACCGCCGCACCGTCGCAGACAAGCACACGGAAATCGTGGAAGGGCGGGCCGTCACGGTGGATGTAGCGCTGCAGATAGTACACATCGGCGATCTCAGAGGGCCCGGGCAGGTCCTCCAGCTTTTCGATCAACCTGATACCGCGGCCCTGAGCGCCGAACAGCGGCTTCAGCACCAGCGGGCCGGCCTTCAATTCTCGCTGGGCCACCGCCCGCGCCGCATCCAGTCCTTCGACGGCGAAGGTATCAGGCGTGGCCAGGCCGGCATCCTTGAGCAGGAATGTCGTCATGGATTTATCGACGCAGCGCTCGATGGCCGGCGCGGTATTCCAGACCGGAACGCCAAGACGTCCGAGGACATGCAATATGCCGAGGCGGCGGGTGATCGCCTCGAACGAGCCGGCGGAGATGGAGCGCACAAGCACGCCATCCGGCAGGCGCTCGCCAAGACCGGGAAAGCGCAGGCCATGCCTCGCAGTCGTATCGAAGCGGACCTCGGCGAGGGAGGCCAGCGTGACCACCGCGCCACGCCGCCGCAAGGCAGCGGCAAGGCCGCCGGCGCGCTTTGTGTCGCTGATCAGCAGAATGCGGGGGATCATCGGTCGAAACGCTTCCTTTACAAATGCTCTACGCTGGCGGGACTTTAGGGGAATGGGCCAGAATGGCACCCTACCTGTGTTCAGCCCAAGCTCCGCTCCAGCATATCGAGATTCCTGCCGCCGGCGCGGAATGTCTCGCCGCTTTCGATCGCGGTCACAATCGCCTCCGCCGGTGAAAACAGCAACGGGTCGATGGCATAGAAATCTCCCTTGAACGCCTTGAAGATCTCGGCGAACGGCTTGCCATAGTCGCGCGACGTATTGCTTGGCAGTTGCTCGGCCAATTCCCGCGCCGCCTTGGCTGGTCCGGTCACGAAAAGCTGGGCGACGCCGCCATAGATGATCGCGTCGTTAGTGCGGCCCATCGCCGTAAGGAAGTCCGGATGCGGGGCAGGCAGCGGTGCGGCGGCCATGCCATCGATAATGTTCTCAAGTGGAAACTTCAGATCATTGGCCTTGTGCAGCGACACTTCGAGCGAGCGGGCGACGATCTGTGCCGTGCCGGCCATACTCTGCGTGGGCGCATAGATAAAGGTCAGCGCCTCCGGCGCGAGCCTGGTTGCTTTGGCGACCTTTTCCACCACCGCTTCGGTTGGCGGCTTCGACGTCTCCAGCACCAATACGGCGCTTGTGGCCTCGTCCCGATAGATAAGTTTCTCGAACAGCGGTTCGACCCGGGCGATCGACCGGGCGGGGCCCGAGCCCATGGCGAAATAGCCATCGCTGGACAGGCTCCAGCCCGCATATTGCGAGGCGAGGCACGCCAGTACGGGCTGAGAAGAGCGCACTTCGATCGCCAGCGGCCATTTCGCCGTCGCGCGATCGACTGTCGCGGTGATCGTACCAAGCCCGCCCATCGCGACCTCGGCCATGCGAATTCCGGCCTCCAGACTGCCTGCAGCCTTGGCGCCCGCATCGATCAGCGTCTCGCCAAGCGACCCCTTGCTTACCGCGAGGCGCAACCTCTCATGATCCCGGATCATCGCGTCGACAATCGCCTGGGCATTGCCATTGAGGGACATGCTTGTGCCTTTCATGGCTTGGACCCGGTCCAGTGTCGTTCCAGGTGCCTGAGATTCGATCGCACCGCGCGCCGCGCCGCCGCCGCACTTTCGCCCCTGCCGAACACCGTGCAGATCGGCTCGCCGACCTCGATGCGCGAACCTGCCGACTGATGATCGGCGGTCCAGCGCGGCCAATCGATCGCCGGAAACCGCGCGATCTGCCGCCCGGCGTAGGCAATCTGCGAGGCCATCGCCCCGGCATAGCGTGGCAATTCGAAGGCTTGCCCCCGGCAGGCGCGGATATGCGCCTCCAGCAGCGGCGTCTCCGCGCAATCGAAGATATCAAGCGTCGCACCAGGGCGCGGATTGATCTCGATCAGTATTACGGGGCCGTTACCGGTTTCGATGAAGTCCGCACTGCACAGCCCAACCAGGCCGGTGCGGCGCGTCAATGCAGTCAGCCAGGCAGCAATCGTCGCGCCGCCATAACGGCGCAGCCGCACCGCCCCGCCATAGCGATAGGGCGACCCTGGTGTTGGCGACGTCCATTGCCGGCTGAACCCAACGATATGAGCGCGGTCGCGATCGGCGACGAACAGCGCCGACAGGCTTCTTCCCCGCACCAGGCGCTGAAAATAGCGGCCTGATTCATCCGCGGCGGCGCCGGCCGGGGCGATATGTGTGCCGCCGGCGCCCCCCGCCAGCTTGGCGATCCAGTTGGCCGGATCGGCCGGCCTCTGACGCATTATGTCCGGATGCGGGATGCCGATCTCGGCGCAATCCGCAGCGAGACGCTCAGGATCCTTGACGCGGCGGATCGTCTCGCCGTTGTTTCCCGCCAGTGGAAAATGCCTCGCGAGTTCATCCACCAGACGCGGTAGGCGCTCAAAGCCGGAGCCGAGCACAAGTGCTGCGATTGGAGGGGCGGAGTTGTGGGCATCTTGCGGGAGCTGGCCCCCTCCACCGCCTTCGGCGGTCCCCTTCCCCCGCTTCGCAGGGGAGGATATAGCGTCGCCGCTGGAGATCTTATCCGCAGTAGCAGGACAGGAACCCACGTCGGCGCCATCGCCGACCTCGATCCTCCCCCGCTC
>DATDBN010000087.1:0-25962 GCA_036524835.1 Mesorhizobium sp.
ATGTCCTTGCGGTAGATCAGATGCTGGCCATTGCCCATGAAGGCAATCGCCATCGTCTTGCCGTCGATCTTGATCAGCTGGTTCGGTGCGAGATCCTGGCCGTATTTGGCGACGAGATCATCGAGCGGCCGGATCAGGCCCTCATTGAGCAACGGCACGATCGAATTGTTGGCGATGACGGCAACCGTATATTCGGCAGGATCGATCTTGAGCGCCGGCACCTGGAGGTTCTTGTGCTCGGTCGTCTGGTTGGATGTCACCTTGACGCTATCGGAGGCGCATTTGGTCGCCTCGCCTATGACCAGACGCAGCGCCTCGAAATCATTGGCGAGAATGCGCACGGAACCCTTCTCGATGCCGCATTCGGCCAACGCCGAGGTCGCGCCGAACAGCGCCATTGAGACAAGGGTGGTCGAGGCAAGCAGACTGAGCCTTTTCATTGTTCCCTGTTCCTTCTTCGAGGTTTCCCTGGCGATCCCAGGCTTTTTCCGACGGGCCGGCGGTCCCATTCTCCGCTGCCTTTTCGGTTCATATGGCATACGTATGCACCATATTTTGCAAACGTATGCAAGAGTTAATTTCCCTAATCAACCGGGGGGGTACTTTCCCGCAGCGGTCTGTGTCATATTGACGGACGCGAATGCCTCTTCCGGTCTCTCGCGCGCGCTTAACGTAAGACCACTACTGGTGGTTGTCGGAAAATTAGGATGTCGCAGCCGAGCGGCTTCGGGCTGTTCTCGGCCGATGTGCTGTAAGCTGGCCGGGTGCGCCGGCGGTTGAACTGTCCGCTGCATTTGGGCAGTATGCTGATGCGCATCGCGCAAACCAGTTGCACAGGTGGCTACAACTCCATTCACTGGAGGCCGGCCATCCCTGGAGATATCCCAACGCCCATGAACGCGGCCATCAACACGTTCGTTCTGGTGCTCGCGTCGATCTTTCCGATTGTCAATCCGCCGGGCTCCGCGCTCGTCTTCCTCGGATTGACCAGCGGCGCAACGCCCGAGATCCGTGCTGTTCTTGCGCGGCGCATCGCGCTGAACTCTTTCGCCTTGTTGGTGAGCTCGTTCCTGCTGGGCGCGCTCATCCTGCAGTTTTACGGGATTTCGATCCCGATCCTTCGCGTCGCTGGCGGTCTCATTGTCGCGGTGTCCGGATGGAAGCTTCTCAACGAGGGAAGCCACAAGGAACTCGAAGCGCCGGCGGGCGCAGCCACTCCAACCAACCTGCTCGACCAAGCCTTTTATCCGCTGACCCTGCCACTGACGACCGGACCAGGTTCCATCTCCGTTGTCATCAGCATCGGCTTGTCGGAGGCTACGATTACGGACCCCGCACACCGGTTGGTATTTGTCATGGCAAGCCTTCTTGCCATCGCCGTTATCTCCCTCGCCATCCTGCTTTGCTTCGCCTATGCCGATCGCATCCAGAAACTTCTCAGCCAGGGGGGCACAGACATCGCCATTCGCTTGTCTGCGTTCATACTCTTTTGCCTTGGCTTGCAGATCCTCTGGTCCGGGGGAAATGAACTGTTGAGATCCGTTCTCTCTGCAGGCCCCGTGCCACCCATCGTGCCGTAGGTCCACTCTATTTCTTGGTGAAAAGGCAATGAGAACGGGGCCACCGCCACATTCGTCTCTCTGCGGCAACACTCGGCATATTTTAGCACATCTTTACTTACAGGGAGAGGATTTGCTCTTTGTTGTTTTGGTCGGTTTGCGAGAGACTTCAGTTCTGGATCCTGCAGGCAGGGGGCAGGCAGTATTGGGCATGGGGTGATCGCACGCTGCTAAAGCGTGCCTGCGGCAAGGGAAGGGATTTTGAAAATACCTACCCGGGGACTCGTCGTTCGACTGCGGACACTTCACCCTGCTCAAACCAGTTTTCTGGCGATCGCGCTTGTGGCGGCCGTCTCGGTGGAAGGGTGGCGCGCAGTTGGTTTGTCGAAGAGGCCGCGGCAGACAAGCCTGAGCGGCTGGCGACGATCTGGGTCAGGTCAATATCTGGCAAGAGTTCCTGGACGCGACTTCGACGACATCATTCTCTTCAGCGGCCGGTTTCATCCCCTTCACCGCCGACCTCAACGAGACCTGGCTGGAGGTTGGCCTGGGTGGCAGCCTGCAGATGACGGCAACGACCACGCTCTATGGCAACGCCAACGTCGAGACACCCTTCGACGGCGGCGACTACGGCGTTGACGGCAAGGTTGGGCTGAGGGTGAACTGGTGAGCGCTCAGGCAACGCGAGCGCCCGTCCACTGGTTCGGGGCCGGGCGTCGTTTGTCGGGGTGTCGTGTGCGCGGCGAGAATATGTTGCGGCAACCAAATGCGGGCGGCCCTTACCCCTATCGCAGCGACCTTCAGGTCGATACGGCTTGAGAAGTGGCGCGGCGGAAGCCACAATCGGCTGCAAAGGTAACAATCATCGGCAATCCGAGGACCCAGTATGAAGACTTCCATTGCCCTGGTGCTTGCGGCGCTGACGGCTGCTGGTTGCAGCACCACAAAGGAAACGACGACGGCATCGACGCCTGACCCGAGCGCGTCGTTCGACGCCCCACGAGTGACTGCCGCGGGGACCAGCCCAATCAATCCCAGCATGCAGACCGAATTCTGCCAAGACCAGGTCGCGGACATGTATGGCGCGAAGCGGCAAAACGCGACGACAGGCGAACGCGTGGTCGCAGCGGATGGCGGCACGACAATCGACGTCACTGTCGATAAGGGAAATGGGAGCGTCAAGACTTTCAAATGCCGCCTGGACGCCGACAATCGCTATATCGACGTGGTGGCGAGTGACGCTACGCTGTAGGCTGATGTCGATCGGCAAGATGGCAACGCCTAGCTTTTTCGTCTTGCGCAACCTCACCAGCTAGGCAGTGAAGGCGCGTCGAGGCGGCATGAAGTCACCTGAACGACATCGGGGGCCAAGCAAAGCTTGAAGATAAGGAGAACAGCCATGATCCTCCTTGAGCACCTTCAGGACCAAAATATCCTGGCCATCACTCCACAAGGGCCGCTCGAACAATCGGACTTCGAGACGATCGCGAAGGCGCTCGATCCGATTGTTGTTTCAAGGGGCAGTCTCACCGGCCTGATGATTAATATGCAATCATTCCAGGGATGGCGGAACGTCGCGGCTTTTGTAGCCCACATGAAATTTGTGGCGGGTCACCATCGAAAGATCGAACGCATCGCGGCGATGACCAACAGCAGCTTTCTCAAAATCATACCGGGAATTGCCGGTCATCTCCTCCATCCTGAAATCCGGTCTTTCGGCTTGAGCCAAAGAACACGGGCCCTCTCGTGGCTGGCGACTGGCCGATGATCGGCACGCGAAAGGGCCATGATGAGGGACCCGCTGCTCTGGCTTTCGTCCGCGCTATATGATTCGTCGGCGACCAAAGCTTAAACCGCTCTGATGACTGCCGGTGCGCGCGAACTTCTACGCAATCCTTGGCACCTCATCGCTTAGAGCGGTCGCGTTGCGCAGTGGATGGGTGTTGGCTACAAATGATGCGCCGCCTTACTGCACGGTAAAATCGTCACGGTCTGGAAAGCCATCGGTGGCTCGACCGGACAGTGGCGCCTGATCAGGCTGATGCTTGGCGCATTGGCCACGGGATTTGTCCCTTCTTGCTCAAATGGAGCGTGCCGATGTGGATCCTGATGTACGTCTTCTCCTACTCCGTCAGTCCTGCCGCAACCGACGACAGGACGGAATGGAGACTCCTTCCAACCGTCGTGTTCCAGGAATTCACATCCGAAGAGCGATGCATCGCTGCCAAGTCGAAACTTCAGGACAGTTTGAAGGGAGCGGGAGCCAAGCTAAGAAGTGGTTTGGAAGATTTGAAGGCCATAGGTGAGGCCGACCCGGCGCAGATCATTATTGCGTTTGATGTGGAATGCCTTCCGAAATAGGGTTCGGTGGCACGAACTGACATCATCATGCTGCATAGGCTTGCCGAACTTGCGCGCCGATGCTTTGCTGGAATCCTTCTCTTCGAGGATTGCAAAGATGACCCGATTGGCCTTGGCTGCGCTTCTCTCGCTCATCTCTTTCGATGCGTCGGCAATCGTTCGCTATATGGTTCAGGGCATGACCTGCGCGGAGGTAAGTGAAGCACTGGACCGCGACGGCGTCGCGATCCTGTTTCGCTCGGGGAAGTCCGGCGTCACGCTCTATGATCGCTTCGTAAAGAATGGGGCATTCTGCGCAGCAGGCTACACCACCGCAACCGAACACATAGCGGCCGCCGATACGGACCAATGCCCCGTCACCAAATGTATCGACGCGCGCAGGTTCCGCGATTAGGGCCTGAGTACGCCCTATGGCCTGGTGGCTGTCCCTGCATAAGACGTGCTTGGCACGGCGCATCCCCACGCAGTGGTTCGCAACCTCTTTCGAGGACCCGTACTATTACAATCTCCGCTCCGCGCCGGACGTTCGCACCTATAAACGCCAGATAGCGTTGCAAGAGACTGAGCGGTCTTGCCTGCGAGAATTGAGTCGGCTTTCGGGGATTGTGAAACGCTTGGCCGCATCCCACTGGAGTCGGTCTTAGCTCTGACATCTCGCCCAAAAATTGTGTTGTTTTTGTAACGCGGGATAGAAACGTGCATTGATCGTCCATCCAATACCGCGCCGGCTGAAGCATCCCCAAGCTGCTATCACTGGCTGCGCCTCTCTCAAGCAATTGAAATCAAACTAATATTTTAACTCAACGGGGCGGTCGTCGAGACAACATCCCAATCTCTGCTCTTGGTCAAGACATCTTGAAATTCTGGCTGACCAATTGCTCGGAAAGCACCTTTGTCCCATTGTGCTCCGGCAAGCTTAGGAATTCCCCGAATCCCGAGGAGAGGTGAGGGGAGACTCGAATCGAGAGGGCCTGAGACGATGCGTGCCTCATCATTTGCTTCGACCTTGGTTGCCGTGTTGGCGGGGGTCACTACCGCGCAGGCCGGCGGTTTCGCGGTTCGCGAACAGTCCGCCTACGGACAGGGATCGAGTTTCGCTGGCATGGCGGCTCCCGGTGATTCGATCAGTTCGATGTTCTGGAACCCAGCGGCAGTAACCTCGGTGACCTCAACCACCGTGGAAGGCAATGTGACGGGCATCTTTCCGCAGTCTGAGCTTGACGTTGATCCTGCGCGCACCACGCTCGCGCCATTTGGCCTTGGCAACGGCGGCAATCTGGGCGAGGTCGGCGTCGTGCCGACAGGGTATATTGCGATGCCGCTTACCGACGAGTTCTATCTCGGCCTGAGCATCAACGCGCCTTACGGCCTGTCGACGACCTCGAACGCTCCGTGGGTCGGGATGTTCAGCCATCTCGACGCCAAGGCGAGTTCGGTCAATGTCGCTCCCACGATGGGCTTCAAGTTCAACGACATGGTAAGCTTCGGCATCGGCGCACAGATCGAATATTTTGACGTCGAGATCGAAACGGCGCTCGCACCGACGGCCTCACCGCCACGGCAGCGGATTGAGGGCGATGACGTCAACATCGGATTGGTTGCCGGCCTTACGCTGAAGCCCTTCGATGGTACGGTCATTGGCATCGGCTACCGCTCCGCAATCGACCATTCGCTCAGCGGAAGTCAGAGCTTCGCAGTTCCGGTGCCGACGCCGCTGGGAACGATACCCGCCGGTACCTTTCCGGTCTCTGCCGATGTCGAGGTTCCTGACACGGTCTCGGTCGGCGTGCGCCAACGCATCAACGACGCCTTCACGGTGATGGGAGGGATAGAGTGGACGAACTGGAGCCGCGTTCAGACCGTGCCGTTCGTTGGCTCGCCCTCCCGTTCCAGTCTCCCCCTCAACTACGATGACGGCTGGTTCTTCTCGCTTGGCGGCGAGTACAAATATAACCCCAACTGGACGTTCCGGACCGGCTTCGGCTACGAGATAGCACCGACCCCGGATGAAGATCGCTCCGTGCGTCTTCCGGATGCGGACCGCATCTGGGCAAGCGTTGGCGCGAGCTACAATTGGAACGAGAAGCTCTCCATGGACTTCGGTTACTCGCATCTGTTCGTCGACGACGGTCCGGTGGACGAGACCACGGCGACCTTCCGATATGCAGGCACGACCGAAGGCAGCGTTGACATCATCTCGGTCGGCCTGCGCTACAAATTCGGTGGTTGAGTTTAGGCGGAATCATCGCACAACGAACGGCAGCATGGCCTCCCGATCGTATGCTTGTGCAAGCTTGCGCAGGTCTGTCGCGGTGTCGGCCGGCAAGGCGATGCCGTTGGCGCGGTTTGTGCGGTCGTTGCGCGCCTCCATTTCGCCGGGGTAGAGTATCTCATCGAAGCCTTTGGCGAGGGCGGACGATTTCACTTCGGCGATCAGCGATTCCATCCTCGCGTTGAACTCCGCCAAGGGCTGAAATGCTTCGACATTGATCGCAATGAACATGTGACCCGCTCGCCCTGGCTTCTCGGCCTGGTAAGGTCCGGTGACTTGAGCGCCATACCCGCTTCCCGTCAGGACACCGGACAGCATGTCCATCATCAGCGAGATGGCGTAGCCCTTGTGCCCCGCCATAGGCATGGTGATACCGGATAGCGCCTCGATCGGGTCCGTCGTCTCCTCGCCGGCGGCGTTCAGGGCCCAACCCAAGGGAATGGACATGCCCTTCTGCCGTGCAAGGTAGATCTTGCCCCGCGCGACAGCCGTGTTGGCAATGTCGAGCACCATGGCCGGATGACGGCCAGCCGGCGCCGCCCAGGACCACGGATTCGTGCCGACAAGTTTTTGCCGGCCACCCCATGGCGCCATGGCCGGGCTCGCATTCGTTGACAGAAAGGCAACGCAGCCGGCTTTGGCTGCAGCCTTCGTGAAATACATCGCCGTGCCGAAATGGTTGGAATTGCGGACAGCCACCGCCCCTATACCGTGAGCCTTGGCGCGCTCCACAGCTTCCCTGCGCGCGGCGTCGGCCAGGATCTGACCCATGGCGTCATGTCCGTCGATCACTGCAATAGCACCGGCATCGACAACCAATTCCGGCGTGGCGGTCGGCGACATAACTCGGGAGCGCAGCCGGTCGACATACCAGGAAAGCCGCATGACGCCGTGCGACTGATGCCCCCAAAGATCGGCCTGAACCAACGTGTCGGCGGCGAGCTGCGCCGCATCCACAGGCACCCCGGCTGCCTGGTAGATCGAGGCGGCGAATGCGCGCAACGCATCCGTCTCGACTGTCTCGAACGCGGGACTTGGTGCTGTCATGGGATCCTCCGAAGCCGGATCAGGTCTTGAGCCCCTGCTCGGCGTCGATCGTGCGGGTGTCGCCGGTCGCGATCAGCGTGCGCGTGGCGTCGACACGGGCATAGATCCAGAGGATCTTCATCGGCTCGGTGGCAGAAGCATTGATGAAGCGATGCGGCAGGTTTGCCGGAATGAACGTCGTATCCTGTGGTTTCAGTTCGTGGCGCACGCCATCGATCTCCGCGAATGCATGGCCCTCCAGGAGGACTACGCTCTCTTCGCAATTGTGTTTGTGCAACGGGATCGCAGCGCCCGGCTCGAAGATTGTGATCCCGTTGATGAAACTCGTGGTTCCCGATGCCCGATTGACCAGCGGGATCGTCCTGGCGCCGCCGCCACGTTCATGCGGGGCGATCTGGTCGGGTCGGAAGACTGCTGCTCTCTGTGCGCTCACGACATGCCACTCCGCTATTTCCCGCGGCCGCTCGTTCTGCCTCTGCCCACACTGTGCCGATGTGGACGAAATCGCAAATCCACGGCGTCGAACTCCCAGCACCCCGGAGCTTGATATGCCAAACATGGCCCCGACTCGGAAGGACCATTTACGATTGGACCGCGCCTAGGCCTCTCTGCGCGATGATCTCTATTTGACTCGGCACATCTTTCATGGCACCAAATTGGTTGGGCCATTGAACCACTTCAGCCGAGCTGCGGTTAGAATGAAGCGACTGAAAGTACATCAGACCGATGAACGGGCCAGGCTTTGCGATCGCGCAGCCAAGGCGCAGGCTGGCCTGCCCTTGTCGGCCCGAGGGCCTTGTCAAACCCGCGGCGATCGCTGGTGAATCCGATCGATATGTCGCCGATCCAGGCCATCGCGCGCGACGATGCCGTGTTGAATGCCCTCGTTGCATTCGTTCGCCAGGAAGCCGTGAGGCCCGGCGACAAATTGCCGACAGAGCGTATCCTCGCCGACCTTCTGAAGGTCAGCCGCAATACTGTTCGCGAAGCCTTGACCCGCTGGGAAGGGCTCGGCCTCGTGGAACGCCGCCAGGGCAGCGGCACCTACCTCAAGGCCGAGGTATCGCCTGATATGCTGCACATGCCCCTGACGCTTCCCGGCGGACAGGATTTCGATAGCTTGATGCAAACGCTGGAAATCCGGCGTGCGCTCGAGGCGGAGGCCGCGGCGCTGTGCGCCAGGCGTGCGACAAGCGAAAGCCTTGCGGCGATCGCCTCGAAACTGGAGGTGATGGAGCGGGTGTTCCACGAAACCAATGGCGCGTCAGCCGACGCCGACTGGGAGTTTCACCAGGCGATCTACAAGGCCTCAGGCAATATGCTGTTCGAGCAGATCATCGCGGCGATGCACGGCATTTTCCATCGTTTCTGGGAACATCCTCTTGGCGTCCGCGATTTCGGCCATGCCAGCTTTCCCTATCACCGCACGATGTATGAGCGCATCGCCGCCCGGGACGCGGAGGGTGCGCGGGGCGAAGCGCTGAAGCTGATCGCGACCGTCGAAGCGGATCTGAAACGCGGAGCGGCCAATCTGAAACTTGCAGGGACGACATGAACGATCTTCCGACCGACTTCGACCGCGACTATGTCGCCGAAGCAGCCACGCTCCTGGCGCATGACAATCCGTTCCCCGGTGGAGCGGTCGTGCCGCCGATCTACCAGACCTCGCTGTTTACTTTCGCCAGCTATGCCGAAATGGCCGATACGTTTGCCGGGCGCAGCAAGCAGCCGATCTATTCGCGCGGCAACAATCCGACGGTGATGGAGTTCGAGTCACGCGTCGCGGCGCTCGAAGGGGCGGAGGCGGCCCGCGGCTTTTCCTCCGGCATGGCCGCAATCAGCGCCACCGTGCTTGCTTTCGTTGGCGCAGGGGAACGGATCGTGGCCGTGCGCAACTGCTACGGCGACGCCTATCGGTTCTTCGAACGGTTCCTGCCGCGCATGAATATCCAGGTCGACTATGTCGACGGTACGGATACCGATGCCGTGGTTGCCGCGCTGCCGGGGGCTAAACTGCTCTATCTCGAAAGCCCGACATCGATGACTTTCGAGTTGCAGGACCTTGAGGCGCTGACCCAGGGCGCGAAGGCGCAGGGCATCGTAACGACCGTAGACAATTCCTACGCGACGCCGATTTTTCAGAAGCCCATTTTGCATGGCGTCGACCTGGTGCTGCATTCGGCTTCGAAATATCTCGGCGGTCACAGCGACACTGTTGCGGGCGTTGTTGCCGGCTCGGCGGACCATATCGCGCGCATCAATGAACAGACCTATTCCTATCTGGGCGGAAAGCTGTCGCCATTCGAGGCGTGGCTTCTTCTGCGCGGCCTGCGCACGCTGCCGCTCCGGCTGCCGCACCACATGAAGAGCGGATTGGCCCTGGCGGAGCGGCTGAAGGCGCATCCTTCGGTCGAGCGCGTCAATCATCCTGTCTATGCCAACCACCCGGGCAAAAAGACGTTGAAGGGCTATGCAGGCCTGTTCTCGTTCGAGGTGGCCGACGACATCGACATCCCCGCCTTTGTCGATGCGCTCAAATACTTCCGCCTTGGCGTCAGTTGGGGCGGGCACGAAAGTCTCGTCGTGCCCGCGAAGGCGACGCTTGAGCAGACGCCCGGCTTGAATTCCATGGCGCGTTTCGGCGTCAGCCCGAGAACGATCCGCTTCAACGTCGGATTGGAAAATGTCGAAGACCTCTGGGCGGATGCCGCTGAGGCCTTCGAGAAGTCTAGAAAATGACCATGTCAAAGCAATGGGAGTGTGTGACATGAAATCTCTGAAAGTTCTTCTGGGCGCGGCAGCGGGCCTCGCCATCATGGCGGGCGGCGCGCTTGCCGACACGACGCTGAAAATGGTCGAGGTGATCACCAGTCCACCGCGTACCGAATTCCTCAAGAAGCAGATCGCCGAATTCGAGACGGCCAATCCGGGCGTGAAGGTGGAGCTCGTCTCGCTGCCATGGGGCCAGGCATTCGAAAAGTTCCTGACGATGGTCCAGGCCGGCGACACGCCCGACATTGTCGAGATGCCAGAGAGATGGATGGGTCTCTACGCCACCAACGGCCAACTGGAGGACCTCGGGCCATTCATGGCGAACTGGCCCGATGCCGCCACCTTGGGCGACCGCGCCAAGGAGTTCGGCTCGACCGTCGGCGGCAAGCAGTACATGATCCCGTACGGCTACTATATCAACGCGCTGTTCTGGAACAGGAAGCTGTTCAAGGAAGCCGGTCTTGACGGTCCTCCCGCGACGCTCGACGATTTCGTCGAGTATTCGAAGAAGATTTCCGCCATCCCCGGCAAGTATGGCTACTGCCTGCGCGGCGGTCCCGGCGCCTTCAACGGCATGCATATGTTCATGAACATTGCACAGGGCAAAGGTGGCTATTTCAACGAAGACGGCACGTCGACCATGAATGAGGAAGGCTCGGTCAAGGGTCTCCAGATGCTGGCCGACATGTACAAGAACGGCCTTGCGCCGAAGGACGCGGTCAGCTGGGGCTTCAACGAAACCGTCACCGGGTTCTATTCCGGAACCTGCGCCATGCTGAATCAGGATCCGGACGCGCTTCTCGGCATCGCCGAGAAGATGAAGCCGGAGGATTTCGCGGTCGCGCCGATGCCGGTCGGACCAAACGGCAAGTCCTATCCGACCCTCGGCTATGCCGGATGGGCGATGTTCGCCGACTCCGATGCCAAGGACGACAGCTGGAAGCTGATGTCCCATCTGCTGTCGCCGAAGGCGAACCTGGAATGGGCGAAGATCGTCGGCGTGCTGCCTATTCATAAGGGCGCCGACCAGGATGCCTCGTTCAAGACCGAACAGTTCAAGGGCTGGTTCGATGAACTGAACGATCCGTCGAAATTCGAGATGGTGACCCCGCCGACCCATCTGGAAAACCTGGGCAACTTCGTCGACCAGGTTGCGATCAAGAATTTCCAGGAAGTGCTGCTCGGCCAGAAAGACGCGAAGACGGTCGCCGACGAATGGGCGGCCTTTCTGACCAAGGAGCAGCAGGACTGGTTGGCGAAGAATAAGAAATAGAACCGTCCTTCTCTCCGCTTTCGGCAAGAAGCTGGCGCGAAAGCTCGGGTGAGGGCGATACACCAGCGGCAATTCATGCCGCCCCCTCACCCTGGCTGACGCCCGTCTCACCGCGCCGACCGCAAAGGCATAATCGGGAACTGCATGACCTACACCGTCGCCGAAATCGCCAAGCCGCGCCGCCGAGGGCTATCTTATGCGGCGCTGGAACCATGGCTCTATCTCAGCCCGGCGATCGTGCTGCTGGTGACCGTGCTGCTGGCGCCATTGATCATCGGCTTCAGCTATTCGTTCCGCAAATTCACGGCCTTCCGGTCCGAATTCGTCGGCTTGGATCAGTACCGGGCCATGTTTTCGGACGAGGCCTTGCATCAGGCTCTGATCAATACCGTGTGGTGGACGATCGGCAGCCTGTTCTTCCAGTTCTTCCTGGGACTTGGGCTGGCGCTGCTCCTCGACAAGCCGTTCCATGGCCGCAAGGTGGTGCAGGCCGTCGTCTTTCTGCCCTGGGCGGTGCCGGCTTTCCTGTCGGGGCTGACCTGGGCCTGGCTCTTCAATCCGATCGTCGGTCCGCTGCCGCATTGGCTGTTCGCACTGGGCCTGAAGGCCGAGCCGACCAACATCCTTTCCGATCCATCGACGGCGATGTGGGGACCCATCATCGCCAACATCTGGTTCGGCATACCCTTCTTCGCAATCACCCTGCTGGCAGCCCTGAAGTCGATCCCTTCCGAATTGCATGAGGCCGCGGCAATCGACGGCGCGACGCCCTGGCAGCGTTTCACAAAGGTGACGCTTCCATTTCTCGCGCCGACGATCGCGATCACCGTCATGCTGCGAACGATCTGGATCGCCACCTTCGCCGACCTGATTTTCGTAATGACCGAAGGCGGCCCGGCGGGAGCGACCAGCACCGTACCGCTCTATGTCTATGTCACCGCGTTTAAATCCCTGGACAAAGGTTACGCCTCGGCGGTCGCGGTGCTTCTCCTGGTCCTGTTGATCGCCTATGCGATCGCACTGATCGCGATCCGGCGCTCGATCGTGAGGCATGTGTGATGATCGCCGGACGCTCCAGATCCTCACGCATCCTGAGCAATGTCGGCCTCTACGCCGCCATCTCCCTCTACCTGATCTTTGCGCTGTTTCCGATCTACTGGACGCTCAAGATCGCGGTGACGCCGCAGAGCCTGCTCTATTCCGAGGGCATAACCTTGTGGCCGTCGCAAACGACGTTCGAGAATTTCGGCACCGTTCTGCGCGCAACCGACTTCCCGCGCTATTTCATGAACAGCGTCGTCGTGTCGGTCACGACAGCGTTGCTGGTGACCGTAATCGCCACGCTGGCCGGTTACGCGATGTCGCGCTTCGCCTTTCGCGGCAAGGCGACACTGGCGATCCTGCTTCTGCTCACGCAGACCTTTCCGCTGGTCATGGTCATCCCGCCGATCTACCGCATCATGGGTCAACTCGGACTGATCAACAGCCTGACCGGCCTGATCATCATCTACACCGCCTTCAACACGGCCTTCGCGACATTCCTGATGCAGTCGTTCTTCGACGGCATCCCGCGCGATCTGGAGGAAGCGGCAATGATCGACGGCTGCACGCGCGCACAGGCGCTGCGCCGTGTGATCGTGCCGCTGACGCTCCCCGGCATGGGCGCCACCCTCGGCTTCGTGTTCACGGCAGCGTGGAGCGAACTGCTCTTTGCGTTGATGCTGATCTCCAGCGACGCCCAGAAGACCTTCGCCGTCGGCTTGCTGACCTTCATCGGCAAGTTCGCGGTCGACTGGGGGCAGATGATGGCTGCCTCCATCATGGCGCTGATCCCGGTCTGCATCTTCTTCGGCTTCCTGCAACGTTACCTCGTCACCGGCCTGACCGCCGGTGCGGTCAAGGGTTAGGCACATGGCTTCCGTTACACTCGACAAGGTCGAAAAGAATTACGGCGCCGTGCAGGTGCTGCAGCAGGTCGATCTGCAGATCGCCGATGGCGAGTTCGTGGTGCTGGTGGGTCCGTCCGGCTGCGGCAAGTCAACCTTGCTCAGGATGATCGCCGGGCTGGAGGAAGTCTCCGGCGGCGCGATCCGGATCGGCGAGCGCCTGGTCAACGATGTCGCGCCGAAGGACCGCGATATCGCCATGGTGTTCCAGTCCTATGCGCTCTATCCCCATATGGACGTCCGCAAGAACATGGGCTTCTCGCTGCTCTTGAAGAAGACCGAGAAATCGATGGTCGAGACGCGGGTCGGGGGCGCCGCCAAGCGGCTTGGGCTGGACACCTTTCTCGAACGGCTGCCGCGCCAGCTCTCGGGCGGTCAGCGGCAGCGCGTCGCGATGGGCCGCGCCATCGTGCGCGATCCGAAGGTCTTCCTTTTCGACGAGCCGCTGTCCAATCTAGATGCCAAGCTGCGCGTGCATATGCGCACCGAGATAAAGGCGCTTCACCAGCAGCTCAAGACCACCTCCGTGTACGTCACCCACGACCAGACCGAGGCGATGACCATGGCCGACCGCATCGTCGTCATGCATGACGGCGTCGTGCAGCAGGTGGGCGCGCCGCTCGACCTCTACGACAAGCCGGTGAACATGTTCGTCGCCGGCTTCATCGGCTCGCCGGGGATGAACTTCGTGTCGGCGACCTACGCCAAAGCCGGGAATGCGATCCTCTCGGACGGGCAGACATTGCGTCTTCCCGATGGTTTGCCGATCGAGGAGGGAGCCCCCCTGTCCGTCGGCCTGCGGCCTGAAAACATTGCGATAACGCAGCAGGGCGGCTGGAGAGCGAGGGTTGAAGTCATCGAGCCGCTGGGGTTGTCCACCCAGTTCTATGTCACGCTGGGAGAGCAATTGATTTGCGTCTTTGCCATGGGCCGGCCTGAGGTCAAAGTCGGCCAGGAAATTCTGCTGACCATCGATCCGGCCGCTGTGCACCTGTTCGATCCCGAAACCGGCCGCCGCATCGGCGCCTGAGGGACTGGAGACGGCGGCGCATCCATCCAAGCCGCGGGCAAGCTGTTCGTTCTTGGCCCGGTGAGCGTCTTGGAGTAGCATCCATTCCCAATCGTGAGTGAGGGATTTCCATGACGCTGCAGATCAACGATATCGCGCCGGACTTCGAAGCCACCACCACCGAAGGTCCGCTCAAGCTTTACGACTGGATGGGGGATTCCTGGGCGGTGCTCTTCTCGCATCCGAAGGATTTCACGCCGGTGTGCACGACCGAGCTCGGCTACATGGCAAAGCTCAAGCCGGAATTCGACAAGCGCAACACCAAGATCATCGGCCTGAGCGTGGACCCGGTGGACAGCCACAAGAAGTGGGCCGCCGACATCGAGGAGACGCAGGGCCATGCGCCCAACTACCCGATGATCGGCGATCCCGAACTCAAGATTGCCAAGCTCTACGGCATGCTGCCCGCGTCGACCGCCGGCACGTCCGAGGGACGTACGCCGGCCGACAACCAGACCGTGCGCAACGTCTTCGTCATCGGACCGGACAAGAAGGTCAAGCTGGTGATCTCCTACCCGATGACGACCGGCCGCAATTTCGACGAGGTGCTACGCGTCATCGACTCGCTGCAGTTGACCGCGAAGCACCGGGTCTCGACGCCTGTGAACTGGAAGCAGGGCGAGGACGTCATCATCGCCGGTTCCGTCTCCGACGACGAAGCGAAAACGATCTATCCAGATGGCTGGAAAGCGCCCCGCCCATATCTGCGCATCGTCCCGCAGCCTGTGGGAAAAGCCGGCGGCAAATAGCCCGCGCATCGCCCCGGCGATCTCGCAGACGGATGAAATCGAGCTGAAACTACCCCCGTTCCCAGGTCATGATGTGCCGGTCATGAAGTGTCGGTGTATCGGACGCGCGGCTGCTCCAGAGCGTAGAGGGCCATCGCATGGGCGTGGGCCAGAACCTCGTCGACCTCGCGGATCCTGCGCCGCCGCCTGGCGACTGGATCGAAGCGGGACAGGCGGCCGCCGGGCGGGCGGCCCGGCCGCAGCGGCCAGATGCGGCGAAATCTGACCGGGGAAGATGCTCGAGCCGATAACTGCCGGCGCATCATTTCGCTCGACCTGTCTGTTCGGGCTTGCCAGCGCGCAAAGCGCTCCGCCTGGGCCGGCATGTCGTCCAGCGCCGAGGCAAGTGCAGCACGGCGCTGACCGAGACGCGTGGCGTCGATGGGATCGTGGGGCGACGGGAGTCGCACCCGAATTGCACTCCGCGCGGTGAAGTCGTGCAGGCAACGTGGCACGGCGGTGCTCGGCTTTGTGGGGCGGCGGCGGGGGAAGGGATTGCGCAGCGGATCGAGCAGCGGGAAGGCGATAGGGCGGGTGGGAGAGGCGGCGGGTTTGGGTGGAAGGGGTGGCAGGACATTGGCGAGACCCAGCCTGTAGAGGGAGATGCCGGTGTCGACGATGCCGGTGCCTTTGCCATCCTTCAGGAACACCGGTCCGAGCTTTGGCTTGGCCGCTCGCTGCGGCGGCAGCGTGACGGAAATTCCGCGCGAAAGCACAATGATCAGCCGCCGCGTGGCGGCTTCGGCCGGACGCAAGAGCCGCAGGATGGCGACATGTAGGTGGCGCGGCAAGGTGGTGGCGTTGCCCGCGCCGCTGCAAGCGCGCAAGAAGGTGCCGCCCGTGGCGGTCCACCCCGCCATGGCGACAAGGCTAGCCAGGATGCGCTTCAGCGCCTGGTGGTTGCGATCTACCGCGATTTTGTTTTCCACCATCGCCACAATCCTTCGCGTCTAATCTGGCGGAGACATCATCGCGCGGTGTTGAAGGGCGTGGATGAGGGAGTGGCGAAAATCGCGCAAGATATTGATTTTGGGGGCAGGTATTAGCCAGATCGACGGAATCTCGTCCGCACCCCCTGCGACGTCGATACCGCACGATTCGGCGTTGTCGGGGTGGGTTCCCTGACATAGGATCCGTCCAGAATGAGGGAAGCCCCAGCTTTCAAGCGCCGCGCCATAGCGACAAGGCTGGCCGGATGCGCCTGGAGTCAGGCGATCAGGATGGCGCCGGTGATCGCGAGCGCGGCGATCCAGATGAAATCGAAATTGATCCACCCACGGCGAAGGACTGAAAGGCCAAGCCATTCATAGACGGAAACCGCGATGGCCAGGGTCACTGCGAGCATTGCAGCCGCGTGCACCCCGATCGCCGCCAGCGCTATCGGCAATGATCCGGCTGCGGTGAGTTCGCCTGCCGGAGTCGCGTCAAGGCAGAGCGATATGAGCGCCGGCGTAAGCATGAGGCCGGCGCCATGGGCTGTCGCCATGAAGAAGGACCAGACCCCAAGTCCAACCATGCCCGTTGTCATGCCGACCCGCACGCGATGGCGATGGCCATAGACGGCAGAGTAGGCGGCCCAACCCAACAGGACCAGGCCGGCGCCAATTTCCAGCACGCGCTGGTCGACGACAAGGCCGAGCGCCACCACCAACGCCGCAACGACGGCGATCGAGACCAGATGTCCGGCCGCGATGGGTAAGAGTGACAGCAGCACGACCCTGCGGCTGTTCCTGTGCAGGCCGAGCGCCACCGCAAACAGCCAGCCCATGGCCGGGTTCAGTCCGTGAAAGGCACCCAGGGCGACCAGCACCAGCCAAGGCGAGACCGATGCCATGACAGGCGGCTACACGCTTCCAGGACCGGCTAGCTTCAGGGATAGCAATAGGAATCGGACGAGCAATCGCCTCCCTCCAGACGCACCTGATGCGGCCGATGGCCTTTCGGCCAGTCGATGAAGAAGTCCTTGTCGAATTCGATCCCGCCATTCTCCCCGACGTCAAGTTTCACCATCCATCCGTCTATCCCCTCGGGATAGAATTGCGGGTCGATCGCGCCGTAGAGCGAGTTGGTGAAATAGACCCGCTTTCCGTCGCGGCTGATCTCGACCATCTGCGGGCCGCCATTGAGCGCGCCGTTGTTTGCCTTGGGATGCGTCGCGCGGGACACAATGCCGCCGATGCGGACGCGGCCAACCTCCTTCGGTTGGAACGGGTCCGACACGTCGTACTGGATCATGTCGCCGGTGCCCCAGCAGGAAACGTAGAGGAAGCGATCGTCCATCGAAAGATCGATGTCGGTGACCAGCGGAGGCACGGCCTTGAACCCCTTGAGCAGCGGCGGCAGCAGGTCGGGATCCGCGGCCTCGGCCGGGATTTCGATGATTTTCTTCACCGCCCATTTTTCGCTGTCGCGATACCAGGTCCAGATCGAGGCCGACAGATCCTTGAGGCTGATGACACAGCCGACGAAGCCATAGGCCTTGGTGGGATCATGTGCGGGACGCAGTTCGAACACCAGCTGGTGCTCTTCGCCGAAGTCGATCTCCTGCAGATGCTTGCGCTTGTGGAGGTCCCAGAAATGCAGCCTGCGTCCATATTTGCTGCCGAGCAGGATCTCCGGAACAAGCCCGTTCTCGAAGGTGTCGGGCGTTCCCCATTCGCTGGTGATCATCGTGTCGTGGCCGAGATGCCACCAGAAATCATAGGCGAGCTTCTGCGGGCCCCGGTCCATCTCCCATTGGCCGAGAACGTCGAAGCTTTCGGGATCAAGCAGGAATATACCGCCCGGCGCCTTGCCCTCGGCGTTCCCGAGCGCGTTCACATAGATGCCTTCCGGGCCGCAATGGATGGTGTGAATGCGCGAATACCCCGCCTTTTCAGCGACTTCCTCCGGCTCGATGACCCTGACGATTTTCGGATTTCTCGGATCCGGTTTGGTGTCGATGATGTGCAGCCGGGACGACCGCAGCCCCGGCACGACAAGGTAGCGCCGTTCCATATGCGGGTGCGGGGCATTGGGGCAAAGGCAGGACGAGCAGGCGTTCCAGCCGAAATGGTGCAGTTCGTCGCCGGCATTCGGCATGTCGACCTGGCCGACGATGCGCGAGTAGGACGACGATTTGGGATCGACATCGACCACGGCTATCGCATCGGGCGTCTTTCGGTCCGGATCGAAGGCCGCGACATAGGCCAGCGTTTCTTGCGGCGCTTTGGCCGCCATTCTCGGTGAAGGATAGAATGAAGGATCAGGTCGCCAACTTGCCATAATGAAACCTCCCTCTCAATCGATGCCAAAAACCTTGCGTGGCGCCCCCAGCCTTGAAATCGGGGGCGATCTTCGCACCGGAATGGCGCGGTGTCTAATCAAGGTTTGATCGGGGATTCCGATTTCGGCCGGCGGCTTTTGGAGCAGCCGGCGCATGCGCGCGACGATCAGGCCGGAGCAGTGGGAATGACGGAGCCGGCTCCACTCAGTCGAAAAATCCCGCATCCTCTTCGCTCGGATATCGGCGTGTCCGGCCGCGAGAAGGCGGTGGCCGGCGCCATCGAGCATTACCGCGAGTTCCTGATCGGCCGGGATCCGTTCGCCATCGGCGCGCTATGGCAGGAGATGTATCGCAGCCAGTATTTCGAGGGCGGCCGGGTTCTCGTAGCGGCGATCTCCGCAATCGATATCGCGCTGCACGACATCCAGGGCAAGGCGCTTGGCGTTCCAGTGCATCAATTGCTCGGCGGCAAGCAGCGCGACCATATCCCCACCTTTGCGACGACCCGCGGCCCATGCGGGCCCGAAATGATCGAGCAGGCCAAGGAGCTGATGGCGATGGGGTGGAGCGCCATCCGTCTGTTTCCAGCCGGCCATGAGAACAACGCGACCTACGAACCGCGCCCGAGCATAGCCGAGACCGCAAGATGGTGCGTCAAGGCGCGCGAAGAACTGGGTGACGCCGTGGTGCTTGGCGTCGATTACCACCACCGCCTGTCGGTGGCGGAAGCCGCCAGCTACTGCCAGAAAGATGCCGTCCGGCACGCTCGATTTTCTCGAAGAGCCAATCCGCGACGAAACCCCGGAAGCCTACGAGGCGCTGCGCAGGATGACGGACGTGCCCTTCGCCATCGGCGAGGAATTTGCCTCGAAATGGCAGTTCCTGCCCTATATCGAGCGCGATATCCACCAGTTCAACCGCATCGATGTCTGCAATGTCGGCGGGCTGACGGAAGCGATGAAGGTCGCCGGCTGGAGCGAGGCGCATGATGTCGACATGATGCCGCACAATCCGCTTGGACCGATCTGCACCGCCGCGACGCTCCACTTCGCGGCCGCGGTCGCGAAGTTCGCCTGGCTGGAGACGCGCGCGACGCCGGGCGAGCTCTATCATGGCTTTGACGATGCCGGGATCTTCCCGGTGCAGCCGCGCCTGAACGGCGCCGTCTACGAGGTGCCGGATACGCCCGGACTCGGCGTCGAGGTGGATGAGACGCTGGTCAGGAAGCAGAGCTTCAAGTTCTGGGAAGCGCCGCATCTCACACGCACCGACGGCTCCGTCACCAATTGGTAGCGGCCAAAACCATCACGAGGAAACTGAACGATGACGCATACGCCTGACATCACGCGGCCGGCGAAGGATCTGATAGAGGCGCTGAAGGATATCGGCTCGGCAACTGTCGCCGGCACGCTGGGTCACATGGGCATCCGCAACCCGCATATCATGGGTCCCGTGAGCTGGAACAAGGGTAAGTCCATCGTCGGGCCGGCGCTGACGCTCCAGTTCATGCCCAAGCGCGAAGACCTCTACGGCGAGGGTGAATATGCCGACCCGGAAAAGCAGCTTCATCGCCACGTGCTCTACCTGTCCAGGAAGGCGATATCGTCGTCGTCGACGCACGGGCGACATGAGCGCCGGCGTCTTCGGCGACATGATGTCGACCTATTTCAAGGGACGCGGCGGCGCCGGCATGGTGATCGACGGCTGCCTGCGCGACTATCCGAACCTGAAGAAGCTGGACCTTCCCCTGTGGGTGCGCGGTTGGACCCCTAACTTCCACACCCAGACCGGCCTGATGCCGTTCGCCGTCAACGTGCCGATCGCCTGCGGCGGCGTAACGGTCATTCCCGGCGATATCATCGTCGCCGACGACGATGGCGCGGTCGTACTGCCGATCGCACTCGCGCAGCAGGTTATCGAAACCTCGAAGGTGCACCATGAGTGGGAGGATTTCTCGCGCATGAAGCTCATGCAGGGCGCACCGTTGCAGCGCTACTATCCGCTGCACGATGACGCACGGGCCGAGTATGAGGAATGGCGCAACGCAAATCGCTGAAGATATTCAAGGCAGGGGTGGATTCCGATCTTGATCGATCCCCGCATGGACGGAGAGGCCCGGGATTGCAGCCTTACGCCGGCCGGTAGACGGCGGCGGCAGTAGCCCAGAAGATATTCTCCCGATCGTCCTCGCCATGCGCTGCCGCTGCCGCGCGGTGCGCGGCGAACAGGTCGGCGTGGCTGGTCCACAGCTTTTCGATGGGAAAGTTCGAGCCGAACATCAGCCGGTCGCTGCCGAGAATGTCGATGGCGGCGGCGTAGATCAGTGAGATCAGCGCCGGGTCGAGACGGTGCACGAACGTGCCGAGGCCGGAGAGTTTCGCAAAAAGGTTCGGAGCCTGGGCGAGCGTCCGCAGGCCGCTCTTCCATTCTTCCAGGGTGGCCGCATCATCGGCGGTCAGCATGCCGCAATGGGTCAGGATGAAGTTCGTATCCGGGTTCTCACCGATGAGCTGGAGCCCGTCCTTCATCTGCGCGGGGAAAAGCTGAAGGTCGAAAGACAGGCCGTAGTCCTTCAGGCGGCGCGCGTTGGCGCGCACCTTCGGGTCGATCACCTGATCGGGCGACGGCGCGAAGCGGAAGGCGGGGGTCTCATGCCAGTGCAACTGCATCCGTACGCCGCGCAGCAGCGGATATTTGATGAGCCGGTCGAGTTGTGGCCTGACGTCATCGACGGTCATGTCGGCATAGCCGACAATGGCATGCGGCCATCCGGTCCGGTTGGCCGTTTCGGTGACGAAGACGACTTCCTTCTCGTGATCCTCCTTGGCCCAGTTGGTCTGGACATAGACGCCCTTCTCCACACCCGACCTCTGCTGGTCGGCCAGGAACTCCTCGATCGGATAATCGCGGCGGATTGGCTCGTAGGGCCCGAAGATGCGCGGCACCATCGGCCCCATCAGCCAGGGCTGGTCCTTCTGGCGCCAGATATGGAAATGGGAGTCGATTGCCTTCCGCATCACGATACCTCACGCCAGATGTCGCGCGCCCGCTTTGCCGGCCGCGCGAGCGACAGAATGAAGTCTGCCACGGGGCCGATACCCGAACCGTCCGCCAGGTCGTCCAGGTATGGCAGGACGGCGGCCAGCGCGGCCGTCCGAGGACGAAAGCGCCCATCGGCGGCCAGCGGCGTCAGGAGCGAGAGCCGGAAGGCGCGCGCCTTCAGCCGCCTGAACGCCTGTTCCATCTCGGCATGGCCTTCCCGTTCGAGCCCGTCGGAGAGGATCACGACCGCCGCGCCGCGCGCGAAAGCGGCGAAGCGCGGCACCGAGAGAAGGGCGAGCAGGGTCGGTCCGATGCGGGTGCCGCCATCCCAATCCTCCACCGTCTCCGCGACGCGCGCGAGAGCGCGGCCGCAATCGGCGATGCGCAGGGGCGCCGTGATGCGGGTGAGGCGGGTGCCGAGCGTGAACACTTCGGCGCGGTCGGCATTTCTGACGATCGCGTGGGCGAGCCGAAGATGCCCGGCGGTGTGCAGTTTCATAGACCCGGAAATGTCGATGAGGACGAGCAGCTTGCGCTGAACCTGTGGCCGGCGCCGCAAGATCGGATCGAAGATGTCCCCATCCGAGCGCACGATAAGGCGCAGCGAGCGGCGCAGATCGGGCCGACCCCGCGAGGCCCGGACATTGCGGAAGGAGCGGCGCTTCGGGATCGCGGCCGGAAGGCAGCGCCGAAGCCGCGTCAGGTCAGTGTCTTCGTGCGGAAACTGCCGGGCCGCGAGCGTCTCCGTGGACGACGCCATTTCACCGGCGGGAAAGCTCTCTTCGGGAACAGGCAGTTCCTCCCTCCCGCCACCGTCTTCCTTGACCTGCGTTTCCTCGTCGTCTTTGCCGTCCGCAGCCGCTACAGGGTCGCCCCAGAACCAGGCCCGGAACAGCGCCTCGAATTCGCGATGGCGGTCGGGTTGCGGTGCGAGCGTCGCAAGGGCCGCTTCGCGAATGTCGGTCATGGAACGCGGGCCCAGAAGCCGGACCGCATCCAGGAACGTCACCGTCTGCTCGGGGACATTGCCAAAGCCCGTCGAGCGGAGCAGCCGCGCGAAGCCGGCGAGATGCGCGGCAGCAACAGGAAGCGTCATGCGAGCGCCTCCTCGACGATGCGCGAGAGTTGCGGCAGCAGATACTGCATGTCCTCCTCGTCCTTGACGAGCACGCCGATCGCCCGCCGAAACGCTTCCGGCCAGGGGCTTCCGCCCTTTTCCAGCACCGTCGCCGCGTTGGCCCATTCAATTGCTTCGGAGATACCGGGGGGCTTGGCGAGCGGCTTGGCGCGGATCTGACGGACGGCCTTCGCGATTGCCGCAGCGGTCGCTTCGGCGACATCGCCGGCGCGGGCCATGATGATCTCCGCCTCCCGCGCCGCATCGGGATAGTCGATCCAGTTGTAGACGCAGCGCCGCCGAAGCGCTTCGGCAAGTTCGCGGGTGCGATTTGAAGTCAGCACCACGATTGGCCTGACCTTGGCAGCGATGGTGCCCCGCTCGGGAATCGTGATCTGGAAGTCGGACAGGAATTCGAGCAGCAGCGCCTCGAATTCGTGGTCGCTGCGGTCGATCTCGTCGATGAGCAGCAACCGCGCGTCGGGCGCCTGCAGAACCTGGAGGAGGGGGCGCGCGATAAGGAAGCGATCGTCGTAGATATCGATTTCGCGGTCGCCCGACTGGCGGATGGCGAGAAGCTGACGCTGATAGTTCCACTCGTAGAGCGCGTGCGCGGCATCGATGCCCTCATAGCACTGCAGGCGTACAAGATCGCAGCGCAGGATGTTTGCGAGCACCTTCGCGGCTTCGGTCTTGCCTACGCCCGGCGCTCCTTCCAGCAACAGCGGCTTGCCGAGCCGAATGGCAAGAAATATGGCGGTCGCCAGCCCATCGTCGGCCAGATAGCGCTCCTCTCGCAGTCGCGCGAGCAGCACCTCGGGCGATGCGGCAGCGATCTCTCTTGCGCTGGGCGACATGTCAGGCTGCCTGCTGCGCCTTTAGCGCCCGCAGAATCCGTTCGGGCGTAATCGGAAGAGTATCGATCCGCACGCCGACGGCGTCGAAGATGGCATTGGCAACCGCCGGAATCTGCGGATTGGCGCACATTTCGCCCGGACCCTTTGCGCCGAATGGTCCATCGGAGGACGGGCGTTCCAAAACGATGATCTCGGTTTCGGCGAGGTCGCCAGGGCCAGGCATCAGATATTCGTTGAAGTCGATGCCGCCGCCGTCGCGGCTCGGATAGTAGGGCTCCGTCGTCTCGTACAAAGCATGGCTGATGCCCATCCAGGAGCCGCCGATCAACTGCTGCTCGACCATCCTGGGATTGAGCGCGCGGCCGATCTCGAACACGTTCTTCACCGACACGACGCTGACCTCGCCGGTCTCGTCGTCGACTTCGACATCGGCCACCGTGCAGGCATGCGCATAGCAGGTGGACGGCTTCATCGCCCCGGTTTCGGTCTCCGGATAGGAGCGGGGGATGAGGAACATGCCGCGCCCGGAGATCGAGCGTCCGCGCTTGAAATGGGCTGCCAGGGCGGTGTCGAAGATGGATATCGACATTTGCGGCGCACCCTTGACCTGGATGTTGCCGGCGCCGTCGGTTTCAAGGTCGGCCACGTTGACTTCCAGTTCCTCCGCCGCGACTTCCAGCATCACCTGCTTCGCCTCCGTTGCTGCCTGGATGACGGCATTGCCGATGCGATGCGTGCCGCGCGAGGCGAAGGTTCCCATGCAGTGCGGACCGGTGTCGGTGTCAGCGGTGTCGATCGTCACAAGGTCGGCCGAGACGCCGATCGTCTCGGCGCAGATCTGCGCCATGACCTGCTTGAGCCCCTGGCCGAGATCGACCGAGGACAGAGTGACCATGAAATTGCCGGTCGGCGTCGAATGCACCAGCGCCTGGCTGGGATCGCCGCCAAGGTTCATACCCGTGGGGTAATTGACCGCGGCGACGCCGCGTCCGCGACGGATCGCCATTTCAGACCTCCCCATAGGATGACATCTTCAGATACTTCTCGGCGACCGGCCAGTCGGCCGCCTTCGAGGCCTCCTGCATGCACTCGATCAGCGCCGCGCCTTCCGTCTTCTGGCGATGCGCCTTCATGTCGCCGTCCCGATAGGCGTTGATGAAGCGGAATTCGAGCGGATCCATGCCGATCAGCCGGGCAAGCTTGTCCATCTGCACCTCCAGGGCGAAGTCGGCGATGGTCACGCCGAAACCGCGCATCGCCGATGACGGGGTGCGGTTGGTGTAGACGCAGTAGGTGTCGATCCACACGTTCGGTACGGTATAGGGACCGGGATAGTGCGCCGCGCCCTTCTGCGCGCCATAGGGCGAGTGCCGCGAATAGGCGCCGGCGTCGGTGTATCCGGTGACTTGGCGGGCGAGCAGGCGTCCGTCCTTCATGACACCATCCTTGATGACGATCTTCTCAGCCGCGCGCGGCGAGGAGATCTGCATCTCCTCCTGGCGGCTGTAGATGAAGCTCACCGGCCGCCCGGTGAGCTTGGCGGCGAGGATGGCGATCGGCTCGACCGTGACGTCCACCTTCCCGCCGAAGCCGCCGCCGACGGTGCCACCGACGAAGTGCAGCTTGTGGCCGGGCATCTGCAAAATGATGGAGGTGTTGTCGAGGGTGAAGAACATCGCCTGCGTGTTGGTATAGCAGGTGAAGCGGTCATTGCCCTCCGGCACCGCGATGCACCCGGTGGTCTCCGTCGGCGCATGCTCGATGGGCGAGGAGAAATAGGTCTGCTCAAGGATGTGATCGGCTTCAGAGAAGCCCTTCTCGACATCGCCGAACCTTACCTTGCGATGGCTGCCGCTGTCGTAGGTGTAGTAATTGTTGCCGTGGTGCTCGTTGACGATCGGTGCGCCCGGCTTCAGCGCTTCATCCATGTCGAATACGGCGGGCAGGACCTCGTAGTCGATCTTGACCTTGGCGGCTGCCTCGCTTGCTGCGCGCTCGCTGTCGGCGAGAACCGCCACCACCGCCTCACCCTTCCAGCGAACCTTGTCGGCCGCCAGCACCTGCTCGTCCTCCGGGCCGACCTGGATCAGGATCAGGATCGTGTAGACATTGTGCGGCACGTCCTTGTGGGTAAGGATCCGCGCCACACCCGGCTGCTTCTCGGCCTCCGACGTGTCGATAGACCGGATGCGGGCGTGATGATGCGGGCTGCGCACCATCTTGAGGTGGAGCATCCGCGGGAAGTTGCGGTCGGCGAAATAGGCCGTCTTGCCGGTAACATGGCCCGGCACGTCCGAGCGCTGCAGCCCGAGGCCGATCTGGTTAAGGTCGTCGTCGCGCTGGTCGGCGAAATATTGCTTGGCCAAGCGGATCATGGCTTCACCTCAGGTGGCATTGTGCGAATTGGCGCTTGCGGCCGCGAGCACCGCATTGATGATCGGCTCATAGCCCGTGCAGCGGCAGATATTGCCGGACAGCGCCTCCACTACCTCATTTCGGCTCGGGTTGGGCGTGTGGTCGAGCAGCGCTTTTGCCGCCATGATCATACCGGGGGTGCAGAAGCCGCATTGAGCGGCGAAGCCATCCAGGAAGGC
>DATDBN010000088.1:0-74945 GCA_036524835.1 Mesorhizobium sp.
CGGGATCAGGTCCTTCATCCGCTCCACCATCGAGCGGCCGCGGCCCTCGGCCCGGTCGCGGTGGACCAGCATGGAGAGCGCGTCGACCGGCTCGGAATTGACCAGGATCGACATCTTCACGAGGTCGCCCTCGCGGTAATCGGTGACCTGGTAGTCGAACGAGGCGTAGCCCTTCGAGATCGATTTCAGCCGATCGTAGAAGTCGAAGACGACCTCGTTCAGCGGCAGGTCGTAGACGACCATGGCGCGGCGGCCGACATAGTTGAGGTCGACCTGCTCGCCGCGCCGGTTCTGGCAGAGCTTGAGGATGCCGCCGAGATATTCGTCCGGCGTCAGGATGGTGGCGCGGATCCACGGCTCCTCGATCGAAGCGATCTTGACCACGTCGGGCATGTCGGCCGGGTTGTGCAGCTCCTTCATCGTGCCGTCGATGAGGTTCATGCGGTAGACGACGCTGGGCGCGGTGGCGATCAGGTCGAGGTCGAATTCGCGCTCCAGCCGCTCCTGGATGATCTCGAGATGCAGCAGGCCAAGGAAGCCGCAGCGGTAGCCGAAGCCGAGCGCCGCACTGGTTTCCATGTCGTAGGAGAAGCTGGCGTCGTTGAGGCGCAGCTTGCCGACGGCGGCGCGCAGGGCTTCGAAGTCGGCGGCGTCGACCGGAAACAGGCCGCAGAACACCACCGGCTGCGCAGGCTTGAAGCCGGGCAGGGCTTCCGTCGTCGGGCGCTTGTCCTCGGTGATGGTGTCGCCGACGCGGGTGTCGGCCACTTCCTTGATCGAGGCGGTGATGAAGCCGAGCTCGCCGGGGCCGATCTCGTCGGTCTGGATCATCTTCGGGGTGAAATAGCCGGTACGCTCGACCGGATATTTGGCGCCGGTGCCCATCATGCGGATGGTCTGGCCCTTCTTCATGACGCCGTCGATGACGCGCACCAGCACGATGACGCCGAGATAGGCGTCGTACCAGCTATCGACCAGCATGGCCTTCAGCGGCTTGGCGGCGTCGCCCTCGCGCGGCGGCGGCAATTGGTTGACGATCGCCTCCAGCACATCGGGAATGCCGATGCCCGACTTGGCCGAGATCAGCACGGCCTGGCTGGCGTCGAGGCCGATCACCTCCTCCACCTGCTCGCGGATGCGCTCCGGCTCGGCGGCGGGCAGGTCGATCTTGTTCAGGACGACCACGATCTCGTGGTTGGCGTCGATGGCCTGGTAGACATTGGCCAGCGTCTGCGCCTCGACGCCCTGGCTGGCGTCGACGACCAGCAGCGACCCCTCGCAGGCGCGCAGGGATCGCGACACCTCATAGGCGAAGTCGACATGGCCGGGCGTGTCGATCAGGTTGAGGATGTAATCCTCGCCATTGTTGGCGCGGTACTTCAGGCGCACGGTCTGCGCCTTGATGGTGATGCCGCGCTCGCGCTCGATGTCCATGTTGTCGAGCACCTGCTCGGTCATCTCGCGCGCCTCGAGCCCGCCGGTCGACTGGATCAGCCGGTCGGCCAGCGTCGACTTGCCGTGGTCGATATGGGCAACGATGGAGAAGTTGCGGATGTGGGACAGAGGGAATGTCATGGTGGCCGGGCTTTAGGGAGAAGCACGCAAAAAGGCAAGGTGGGAGGTACGCGGGCGGGGGTTTGGCCTGCGCCTACGGGCTTAAACTTGCTTCACGGAGGCGACAATCCGTGAGCAGACGGGGGGCTTGCCGCATCGACCCTCCCGCGAAGCGCCGGCATCACCTATGTGTCCGCTATGTTCGGGTCTCGCAGGCCATCGGCAAAATTACCGACGCCGGCCCTTCCCCTCGGACGTCCACTGGATAAAAGACTTCCCGTTGAAGCGGGTTTGGAGCGGACTATGAAGATCGCGATATTCGGATCGGGCTATGTCGGATTGGTTTCCGCTGCCTGTCTCGCCGATGTAGGCCATCGGGTGATGTGCGTGGACCTGGACCAGGAGCGCGTCGATGCTCTCTCCGCCGGTCACGTTCCGATCTATGAGCCCGGTCTGACGGAGCTCTTGAGAAGCAACATCGATGCCGGCCACCTTTCCTTCTCCACCGATGGCGCTGAGGCCGTGCGGTTTGGCGACCTTCTCATGGTCGCGGTCGGTACGCCTCAACTGGAAGACGGTTCCGCCGACATCAGCGCGGTGCTTGCCGTCGCCCGCACCATCGGCGAGAATATGGACGGCTACAAGGTCGTGGTGGGCAAATCGACCGTTCCGGTCGGCACCGCCGACAGGGTGAGCGAAACGATCGCCGCCGGGCTGCGCAAGCGCAACGTTTCGTTCGAATATGATGTCTGCTCCAACCCGGAGTTTCTGAAGGAGGGCAATGCCATCGAGGACTTCGCGCGTCCGGCCCGCATCATCGTCGGCACAGGTTCCGAGCGTGTGCGCAAGCTTCTTCATGAATGCTACGCCCCCTATAACCGCAACCACGACAAGATGATTTTCATGGATGTGCGGTCGGCTGAGCTGACCAAATATGCCGCCAATGCGATGCTGGCGACCAAGATCAGCTTCATGAACGAGATGGCCAATATCGCGGAACGCTTCGGTGCGGACATAGAACATGTTCGCCAGGGCATCGGCTCGGATCCGCGCATCGGCTACAACTTCATCTATCCCGGCGCCGGTTATGGCGGATCCTGCTTTCCAAAGGATGTGCGCGCGATTGCCAAATCGTCCCTGGCGTCCGGCTACAGGGCGGAACTGCTGGAGGCGGTGGAGTCGGTCAACAATCGCCAGAAGAGCGCGATTTTCGAGAAACTGACGGTGCTTTTCGATGGTGAGCTGTCGGGTCGGACAATCGGCGTCTGGGGGCTGTCGTTCAAACCGAACACTGACGACATGCGCGAAGCGCCGAGCCGTACGCTGATCGATGCGCTTCTGGGCGAAGGCGCGCATGTAAAGGCGTTTGATCCGAAAGCGATGGAGGAAGCTGCCCGGATATATGGCGACACGCCGGGATTGTCGTTTTGCGGTTCACTTGAGGAGGCAGCGGATGGCGCAGACGCCTTGGCAATATGCACCGAGTGGAAGCAGTTCCGCGTGCCGGATTTCGACTGGCTGAAACAGCATCTGCGCTTGCCGGCTATCGTCGATGGCCGCAATCTGTATGACCCTGAACAGATGCGGGCCAACGGCTTCCTCTATTTTGGAATTGGCCGGGGTGAAGCGGCTCGTGGGTTGGGGCTCGCCGCGCAAAAGGCCCTGGCGTTGGGCTAAATTGCTGCGCTGGTTGTTTCCGTCCGCCCCCATAGGAAACGACGCCTAGACCGCCCTGGGTCCAGCCGGGATGGGTCGCCTTGGTGGCACGTCCAGACTGATGGGTTCCCGGTAAGTAGGGAAGCGCACCGTTAGGCGGCGTGTGGTCTTTCCGTCGGGCAGAGCGATGCGCTCATCGCCTGTCATTCTCGCGGTGCGTAGAGCAGGTGGCTGCGAGAGACGCGTACCCTTTCCGCAGCGCCGGAGCAGCCTTGCCTTAGGGGATTCCAGATGCCAAAAGCCCAGCAGACAGAGGCGGGGCAAGAAGGAATGGTCAAACGGCCGAGCGGTAAGGGGGCGTCGCCCAACGCTGCGAGAAAGTCGCGCCCTGCGACTGCCGATTTGCGCACGACTCCACCCGACCTTTCAGACGCACGCGGCAAGGGCGCATCCAATTCCCCGGTCCTACGCAGCAAAGACAAGGCTAAGCTCGAAAAGCGGGCCGAAGAGCTTGAACTGGAAATCCAGGATCTGCGGGCCGGACTAGAAGATGCCACGCACAGGTCGCATACTCTGCTTATAGCGCTGAAAAACTCGCAACGAGCGCACCAGTCGTTGCTCTCCAGCACATCCTGGCGCGTCACGACGCCCCTGCGCGCCGTGCGGTCGATGCTTGCCGATCCGAAACATGCATTGGCGCACGCCCGGGCGCTGCTTCCTGGCGGCAAACGCGCTGCCCCACCATTCGAGCGCCCCACCGGCGTCTGTCACCGATTGACACGGGAGAAGCGCGAGGCGCTGCGCGCGCTGTTCGACGAGAATCTGTATCTCGAAGGGAACCCTGACGTAGAGATCGCCGGGCTCGATCCCTTCTATCATTTTCTTGAGGTCGGTTGCTTTGAGGGCCGGCAGGGGACGCGCGAGACGGCCGAGGACATCGAGCGGCTGCGCACGAGCTTTGACGGGCAATACTACGTTGCCAGCAATGCTGACGTCACATTGGGGCGTCTCGATCCATTCGAGCACTTTGTACAATATGGGCGCTGGGAGGGCCGCGAGGGAGCGCCCCCACCGCAATTGCCGGGTCAATACCATGCCGCATGGGGCAGCGACTACCAGCGCTGGATAGAGTGGCACGATGCCAACGAGGCAAGTCTGAAGAAGCTGGAGAACAAACTGGCGACGCTGCGGCGGGAACCTCTCATCTCCGTCGTCATGCCGGTCTACAACACGCCGGAGGATCTGCTGCGCGCAGCTATCGAAAGCGTGACCGGGCAGATCTATCGGAATTGGGAACTGTGCATCGCCGATGATTGCTCGCAGCAGCCGCAGCTGCGCGCGATCATTGAGGAGTACGCGACCGGGGACAAGCGCATCAGGGCCGTGTTCCGCGAGAGCAACGGCCATATCAGCGAGGCAACCAACTCAGCTTTCGCGTTGGCGACCGGCGAGTGGGTGGCGCTCCTCGATCATGACGACGTGCTTCGTTCGGATTCGCTGGCGGAGATTGCGCTGGCGATTGCAGCGAACCCACAGGCGCAACTCATCTACTCGGACGAGGACAAGCTCAACGAACTGGGCCTTCGCTACGACCCCTATTTCAAGCCGGATTATTCGCCTGAACTGTTCCGCTCGCAGAATTACTTCAACCACCTCACGGTTCACCGCGCCGAAAACATTCGCGCCGTGGGCGGCTGGCGAAAGGGCTTCGAAGGCAGCCAGGACTATGATCTCACTCTTCGGATTTTGGAGCGGATCGACCGGGAATCCGTGCTGCATATTCCGAAGGTTCTCTATCACTGGCGCGCAACCAAGGGTTCCGTCGCGTCCAGTGGCGCCGAGAAGAGCTACGCCTACCAAGCCGGCATGCTGGCGCTGCGCGACCATGTGCAGCGCCTGGGATTGCCGGCCAAGGTGGAGCCGGCTCCCGGCACGCCCTATTACCGCGTGCGGTTTGAACCGCCTGAGGTTCAACCTCTGGTCAGCCTGATCATTCCGGCCAAGGACAAGGTCAAGCTCACCAAGGGCTGCATCGCGACGATCCTCGAAGAGACAAGCTATCAGAATTTCGAGATCCTGCTGATCGACAACGGGTCGGTTCGGAAGGAAACGCTGGCCTTCAATGCCCGGATAGCCCAGCATCCGAAGGTCAGGGTGATCAGCTACACCAAACCGTTCAACTATTCGGAGATCAACAATTTCGCTGCAGGCGAGGCCAGGGGAACTTTGCTCGGCCTGATCAACAACGACATTGAGGTGATCGACGCGGACTGGCTCACCGAAATGGTGTCATGGGCGGCGCGGCCGGACATCGGCTGCGTCGGCGCCAAGCTTATCTACGCGGACAAGACTGTCCAGCATGCTGGGGTGGTCCTGGGGGTCGGCGGTGTGGCTGACCACGCCTATCGCGGTTTGGACCGACGGGATGGCGGCTATTTCGGGCAGGCTTTGGTGTTGCGAAATTGTTCTGCCGTGACCGGCGCCTGCCTGGTTGTGCGGAAGGAAGTCTTTGACGAGGTTGGGGGTCTCGATGAAGAGAACCTCAAGATCGCTTTCAACGACGTCGATTTCTGTTTGAAGGTGCAAAAAGCCGGTTACAGGAACCTGTGGACGCCCCACGCCGAGCTACACCACCTGGAAAGCCAGTCGCGCGGTCGTGAGGACAATCCGGAGAAGGTCGCGCGGTTCAATGGCGAAATCAGATACATGCGGCGTAAATGGGCGGCGATCCTCGACAAAGACCCGTATTATTCGGTCAATCTGTCCCGGCTCGGCCCACCTTACGCATTGGCGCCATAGAGGCGAACGGAGGACTGTTTGACCCTGGGAAGAACCGCCACCCTCGCTTGCCTTGCTCTGCTCAGTCTCGCCGTTTCGCCGGCCGTCGCTGAGGCGGCGGAGCTTCCGGGCATGACGATGCCGTTAACCTGGGCGCTTCCGTTCGCAGGGGTCTTGCTGTCCATCGCGACCGGGCCCGTGCTCTACACGCATTTCTGGGAGCATCACTACGGCAAGATCACGCTGGGCTGGAGCTTGCTCGTGGTTGTGCCGATGCTCCTCGCCTTTGGGCTTCCAGTGACGATGGCCTCGCTGCTGCACACGATGCTGCTGGAATATCTGCCGTTCATCATTCTTCTGTTTGCGCTGTATACCATTTCGGGCGGCATCCTGGTGCGTGGGAACATCCGCGGCACGCCCCTGGTCAATGTGGGCTTGCTGGCAATCGGCTCGGTGCTCGCCTCGCTGGTGGGGACGACGGGCGCCTCGATGATCATGATCCGTCCTGTCATCCGCGCCAATGACAACCGCCGCTTCAACGCGCATGTCATCATTTTCTTCATCTTCCTCGTCTCCAATATCGGCGGCTCCCTGACGCCGCTGGGCGATCCGCCGCTCTTCGTCGGGTTCCTGCGCGGCGTGGAATTCTTCTGGACGACGCAGCATCTGTTCGCCGAAACGATATTGGTCGCAGGGATCGTCCTTGCGGCGTTCTATGCGCTCGACCTCCATTTCCATCGCAAGGAAGAAGGGGCGCCCAAGATCAAGGACCCGACGCCGGACTCGAAGATCCGCATCTACGGTCTGGTCAATTTCCTGCTGCTGGCCGGCGTCATTGCGGCAATCCTGATGTCGGCCATCTGGAATCCGGGCGTGATGCTGCATGTCGCCGGCGTTGAGCTTGAATTACAGAATGTCGTTCGCGATCTTGCGGTCCTGGCCCTGGCGGGCCTTTCCATGCGGGTGACGCGGGCTGATTACCGCGCCGACAACGACTTCTCATGGGGGCCTATTCTGGAGGTCGCCAAGCTGTTTGCCGGCATTTTCATCGCCATCATTCCGGTGATCGCAATCCTCAAGGCAGGGCCACAGGGCGCGCTGGCGCCGCTCGTCGCCCTGGTCACTCATGAGGATGGCTCGCCCAACAATCTCGCCTATTTCTGGCTGACCGGCGCCCTGTCTTCTTTCCTCGACAATGCGCCGACCTATCTGGTCTTCTTCGAACTGGCCGGAGGGGATGCTCAAGAGCTGATGACGTCGATGGCGCTAACCCTGGCGGCGATTTCCTCAGGCGCCGTCTTCATGGGAGCCAACAGCTATATCGGCAACGCGCCGAACTTCATGGTCTATGCCATTGCCCGCCAGCGCGGCGTCAGAATGCCAAGCTTCCTGGGGTATATGCTTTGGTCCAGCATCGTGTTGATCCCGACCTATCTTCTCGTCGGGTGGCTGTTCTTCAGCTGAGGTCGGCGTGGAGCCGCATCTTTTGAGGGTGCGTCTGGATCACTCGGCACACCGCTCGCAGGCTCGACGCCGGAAAGCTGGATACCACGACCTGTCTGGATGAGGCGCCCTAATTTGCTTGGAACGATAGAACAGTGAGGCGCGCGGGAGAAGTGCTCACGGCTTGGTGCACTTCGGTGCGCCGACCGAGTGCGTCACCCTCTAGGGCGCCACCCTGGCGTCAGCCAGCAGGGCGGCGCAATTCGCTCACTTGTTGAGGATGAGCTTGCCCTGGCGGGTGATCTTGAGCCGGTACAGCGACTCGCCATGGCTGATGCCGATTTCGTGTTCACCACGCTGAAACAGGCTGGCGCTGGAAAGCGTCCGCACACCAAGGCGCATAAGGTCCAAGCCGGCGGTACGCTCGTCGGCGTCCCGGCGAAGGCTGCGGTGCAGGTCGGCATTGTATGTGTTCATTTGAGGTCCTTTCGCGGGTGTCGCGTGGATGGACGGCGGTGTTGAAGTCCGAAAGTGCAATACAGGACTAAAATAGTCAAGTTATATTGCTGGCCTGTTTGGAGGTGATTCTCGCGGACGGCAATGCCCTTTTGCGGCCGGCCTTCCGCTGAAACGGCAGCCCTGATGTCGCTACGGACCGCCCTTCGACGTGGTGCCGGGTGGAGGTGCAGATTTTGGTGGCGGCTAGGCCGCTTGCGCCATTCGCTCGGCCGGCAGGCGATAGGATATGGCCTCGGCCAGATGGATGCGGCCGACCTTATCGGCGCCGTCGAGGTCGGCCAGCGTTCGGGCGACGCGCAGCACGCGATGATAGGCACGGGCCGAGAAGCCGAGCTTCTCGCTGGCCTCGCGCAGCAGGACCATCCCCGCGCCGTCCGGCTGCGCGATTTGCTCGACGAGAGAGGTGGGGCAGCGCGCATTGGTGGTGCCGACCGCCAGTCCGGAGAAACGCTGGCGCTGTATGGCGCGCGCGGCGGCGACGCGGGCCGCGACCACAGCGCTCGTCTCCGCCTGCGAGGGGCGGATCATGTCGCTGGCGGAAACCGCCGGCACGTCGATGCGCAGATCGATGCGGTCCAGCAGCGGTCCCGAGATGCGGGCCTGGTAATCGCCGGCGCAGCGCGGGCCACGTGCACAGCGGTAGCCGGGCTCGCCGGCCATGCCGCAGCGGCAGGGATTCATGGCCGCGACCAGTTGGAAGCGCGCGGGATAGGTGACGCGGTAATTGGCCCGCGCGATGACGCATTCTCCGCTTTCGATCGGCTGGCGCAGCGAATCGAGCACCGGCGGCATGAATTCCGGAAATTCGTCGAGGAACAGCACGCCGTGATGCGCCATCGAGGCCTCCCCCGGTCTGACCCGCAAACCGCCGCCGACAATCGCCGCCATCGATGCCGAATGATGCGGGGCACGGAAGGGCCGCCGATCGGTCAGCCCGCCGCCGGACAGTTCGCCGGCAATCGAAGCAACCATCGAGACCTCAAGCAATTCGCGCGGTTCAAGCGGCGGCAGGATCGACGGCAGGCGCTGCGCCAGCATGGACTTGCCGGCGCCGGGCGGGCCGACCATCAGCAAATTGTGTCCGCCGGCCGCGGCCACTTCGAGCGCCCGCCGGGCAGATTCCTGCCCCTTGATGTCGGCGAGATCGGGAAGGTTCGCGCCCGGAAGGCGCACGCTCGGATGCGGCCGCGACAGCACCTGCGTGCCGCGAAAATGGTTGGCGACGGCAATCAGGCTGCGCGGGGCGAGAATGTCGATCTCCGCCCCGGCCCAGGCGGCCTCCGGTCCCGAGGCATATGGACAGATCAGGCCCTTGCCCTGGGCATTGGCCCCCATCGCCGCCGGCAACGCGCCGGACACCTCCGCAATCGTGCCGTCAAGCGCAAGTTCGCCCAGCACGACATAGCCGGCGAGTGCGTCGCCGGGGATGGCGCCGAGCGCGGCCATCAGCCCGAGCGCGATCGGCAAATCGTAGTGGCTCCCTTCTTTCGGCAGGTCGGCGGGCGCCAGATTGACGGTCACCTTCTTGGCGGGCACCGACAGGCCGGACGCATGCAGCGCGGCCTGCACCCGCTCGCGGCTCTCGGCGACCGCCTTGTCCGGCAGGCCGACAATGTGGATATTCATCTTGCCGGGCGCGACCATGACCTGCACGTCGACCGGCAATGCGTCGATGCCTTGAAACGCAACCGTGCTGACGCGTGACACCATGACCTATCCCCTCGCCGCACAACCCCAGGGTGGCTGTCGGCAGCAGGGTTGCAATCAAGCACAACCCAGCGGGCGTTGCAAGAACATTAAGGGAACAACTACACGCCCTGCATGCAGCGCGGTTGTATCCGGTTGCAGTTCGAGAACGAATGTTCGCGCGCCCACCCGCTCGGTGGCAAACAGGCGTCAGAGGGTTTTGGCGAGTTCCTCCAGTTGGGCGGCGCACTGCATCCAGCCCTCATGGAAGCCCATCTTGTCGTGCGCGTCGCGGTCTTCCCTGGTCCAGTGAGCCGCCCGAGCGGTGTAGCGCGTCTTGCCGCCTTCATCTTCAAAGGTCAGAATCCCAACAAAGAACGGCTTCTCGGAGGGCGTCCATGGCCCGGTGAAGGCGTCCGTGAAGACCAGCTTCTCGTTTGGAACGACTTCGAGATAGACGCCGTGGTTGGGGTAGTCCTGGCCCTCGGGCGAACGCATGGTGATGCAGCTGGCGCCGCCGGCGCGCACGTCGACCTCGGCGCTCGGCGTCGACCAGGGCTTCGGCGCGAACCATTGCGTAATCAACTGCGGTTCGGTCCAGCAGCGCCAGACCTTTTCGCGCGGTGCGTCGATCAGTCGGGTGATAACGAGTTCGCGATCGTGCGCTGGTGTGGCATCGATGCTCATGTCGGTCTCCATTTCAGGAATGGTTGCTATGCCCCGAGGACGTTCGAGGCAGACGCCAGCCGACAGCGGTGGGCAAAAAATCAGCGGCGCTTTGCTTCTACCGCATCCCAGAACAATGCGGCGATGTCAGCCCCGCCGAAGCGCTTCACTTCACGAATGCCGGTCGGGGAGGTGACGTTGATCTCCGTCATATAGTCGCCGATGACGTCGATGCCGACCAGGATGAAGCCGCGCTCTTTCAGCGAAGGCCCTATTCTTTCGCAGATTTCGCGCTCGCGCGCCGTCAGCTCGGTTTTTTCGGCGCGCCCGCCGACATGCATGTTGGAGCGTGAATCGTGCTCCGCCGGCACACGGTTGATCGCGCCGACAGGCTCGCCGTCGATCAGGATGATCCGCTTGTCGCCCTTGCGCACATCCTTCAGATAGCGCTGCACGATGTAGGGCTCGCGGAACATCTGGGCGAACATTTCGAGCAGCGAGGCAAGGTTGCGGTCGGCTTCGTGCAGGTGAAAAATACCGGCGCCGCCATTGCCGTAGATCGGCTTCACGATGATGTCGCCGAATTCCTTGCGGAAGTCATCGACCTCGCGCGGATCCTTGGTGATCAGCGTCTCCGGCATCAGGTCGGGGAACTCGGTGACGAATATCTTCTCGGGGCTGTTGCGAACCCAGGCGGGGTCGTTCACCACCAATGTCTTGGGGTGGATGCGCTCCAGGATGTGCGTCGTCGTGATGTAGTTCATGTCGAAGGGCGGATCCTGCCGCAGCAGCACCACGTCCATTTCCGACAGGTCGGTGCGCACCGCTTCGCCCAGCGTGAAGTGGTTGCCCTTCTCGTCGCGCACGGTCATTTCCTCGACGCGCGCATAGGCCTTGCTGTCCCGCAGCGACAGGCGGTCGGGCGTATAGTGGAACAGCTTATGACCGCGCCGCTGCGCCTCCAGGGACAGGGCGAAAGTCGTGTCGCCTGCTATGTTGACGGTCGAGACATGGTCCATCTGGACCGCAATTCTAAGCGACATCGAGCCTCCGGAGGCAGTGTTTCCGCTTTCCTCTACAGGCTTGGCGCAGGCGTGCCAACTGGACCAGCGCATCCGTTAACAGGGCGCCAAGGAATGTCGGATATTAGCGGGCGATTAAACACGGATACCTGACATGAACGCCTTCGCGACAGTCGCTTCGCCCGGCAAAGCCAAAGCCCTGGAATTGACGATTTTGATGCCCTGCCTCAACGAGGCGGAAACCATCGCCTTGTGCGTGGAAAAGGCGCAGGCCTATCTCAGCGCGTCCGGCATAGCGGGCGAAGTTGTCATCGCCGACAATGGCAGCACAGACGGATCGCAGGAGATCGCAACCAAGCTGGGCGCGCGTGTCGTCGCCGTGCCGGGACGCGGTTACGGCGCGGCGCTGCTGGGCGGTATCGACGCGGCGCTCGGCCGCTATGTCATCATGGGCGACGCCGATGACAGCTATGATTTCTCGGCGCTTGACGGATTTGTCGAAAGGCTGCGTGCCGGCGCCGATCTTGTCATGGGTAACCGGTTTCAGGGCGGCATCGAGGCCGGCGCGATGCCCGTGCTGCACCGCTATCTCGGCAATCCCGTGCTGAGCTTCCTCGGCCGGCTGTTCTTCCGCGTGCCGACCGGTGACTTTCACTGCGGCCTGCGCGGCTTCAACGTGCAGCAGATCCGCACGCTGCAGCTCAACACCACAGGCATGGAATTCGCGAGCGAGATGGTCGTGCGCAGTGCGCTGGCCGGTTTCAGGATCGAAGAGGTGCCCACGACGCTGAAGCCGGACGGACGCAGCCGCCCGCCGCATCTGAAGACCTGGCGCGACGGCTGGCGGCACTTGAAATTCCTGCTGATGTACAATCCGCGATGGCTGTTTTTCGTCCCCGGCACCACCCTGTGCATGTTGGGCCTGACGCTGGCGCTGCTCCTGATCCTGGGACCGCTCAGGCTCAACACGACGATGGAACTCGACATCAACACCTTCGTTGCGGCATGCTTCATGGTCGTCACCGGAACGCAATTGCTGACCTTCGGCGCCTTATCCCGCTACTATGCGCACATCACCGGCTTCCTGCCGGAAACCGCCAGATCCGGCTGGTTGAGCCGCTCCATCAGCACCGATCGTCTGGCGCTCAATGCAGGACTTTGCCTCTTCACCGGCCTGGGCCTGTTCGTCTACGCCGTCCTGCGCTGGGCGCGGATCGATTTCGGTCCGCTCGATAATTCCGAATTGCCGCGCATCATCGTGCTTGGACTGACCCTGGTGGTCATCGGATTGCAGGCATTCTTCTCAGCCTTCCTGCTCGGCGTTTTGGAAATTCCCGTGAAAGGCCGTCGCCAGCCCGACGCCGCCGCGGCGTAGGTGCTCCGCTGCACCGCCTGCTTGATCATCGCATCATCCGCTTCCTGATCGTCGGGGGCATGGCTGCCGTGCTGCTTTTTGCGCTCAGCTACATCTTCGTCGCACGCGCCGGGATGAGTCCGTTCGTCGCCAGTACGCTTGCCTATGGCATCGCTTTTGTCTGCGCCTATTTCGCGCAGCGGGGCTGGACATTCGGCGCGTCGCATTCGCATGGACACGCCTTGCCGCGATACCTCGCCACGCAGCTCACCTGCGCGCTTTTGGCGGGCGTCGTCTCCCACCTCGCGGTTCATGGCGCCAGTGCGACGCCGATATTCATGTCGGTGGTGTCGACGGCGATCAGCAGCGCGGCGAGCTACCTGCTCACCTCGCTATGGGTGTTTCCGCAAGCGGCCGAAAGGGCTGGCTGATGGCGATCGACCCGGCACTTTTTACGCTTTGTTGTGCGCCCTCGGGCTATTTCAATTCTTCCAACAGGAAAATAGCCGATGCCGTCGAGCCGGACAGTGCGGAGCGGATTTGAAGCCCGCTATGCGACGCCCTTCGTCGCGGCGCTGGCTGGCATAGCCGTCCTCGTCTTTGCCGATATCGTGGGCGGATCTGCCGGCCTGACCAATTCAAGAGGCGACAATGACAGTCTAATGCGGATGGTTCAGGTCCATGATCTTCTGGCGGGACAGGGCTGGTTCGATCTCACTCAGTACCGCATGGGTCCGGAAGGCGGCTTTGTCATGCATTGGTCGCGACTGGTTGACGCCCCGCTGGCGCTCATGGTCGCAGTTTTCACCGCGCTGACTGGAGACGCACTGGCCGCCGAGACCATCGCATCCATCCTGTGGCCGATCCTCGTCTTCGGCGGCGCGCTGTATTTGCTGGTTCGAGCGGCTACCGGGTTCGGCGGTCCCGCCGCCATGCTGCCGACGACGGTCATAGGCACGATCTCTCTCTTCTCCATCGGCATGTTTTCCCTTGGCGATGTGGACCATCACAACATCCAGTTCCTGCTTACCGTCGCGACGATCTATTTCCTCATCCGTCTGCACATGCCTGCGACGGGATCGGCGCTATCCGGTGCAGCGGCGGGCGCCTGCGCCGGTCTAAGCCTCGCGGTCGGCATGGAGACCGCACCCTATGTCGCCGCGGCGGGGCTGGTCGTCGCAGGCGGCTATCTGGTTCTCGGAGAGCGGGCCGCGCGCGGTACGGCCGGCTTCGGTCTCGCCTTCGCCGGCACCGCGTTGCTGGCGACGATCCTCACAATAGCGCCGTCCCGCTGGTTCTCGCCCGCGTGCGACGCATTTTCGCTCGCTCAATCGGCAATCGCGGTCGTTTCGGGTGTCGCCCTCGCGATTGCCGTTTCGGCGCCGATCGCCAGGCGAAGCTGGCGTGGCCGGGCATTGGCGCTCGCCGGCGTCGGCGGGGCGACAATCCTGGTCCTGCTCGTCTTCTTTCCGCAATGCCTGGCCGCGCCCTACGCCGACGTCGACATCAGGCAGAAGATCTATTGGCTCGATCACGTCCGGGAGACCGAATCGGCGTGGTCGCTCGTTCATTCCGACCCGGCAGTCGCCGCCGGCTTCTTCGCAACACCTCTCCTCGGGCTGATCGTTTCGTTGCTGGCCGCGTGGCGCAGCGAGCAGCGCACCCCGCATCTGATCGCGGGCGCGTTTCTGCTCGTGGCGATCCTCACGGGGGTTTGGCAGGTTCGAGGCGCGCTCTTCGCGGTTGGCATCGCGGTGCTGCCGCTCGGCGTCTGGGTTGGCAAATGGCGTAGCCTGCAGGCCGCGTCGAGCCTGCGTCACACGGTAAAACCGCTGCTGGCGTGGCTCTTCTCCATCAATCTGACCTGGGCCGCGGCGGCGTCCGGCCTCGAAATCATCGTCAAGGGCCAGCCCGCCACGTCGATGCGCCCGGACCGCTCGCAAGGCGGCGCATGCGGCCAACGGGCAGATTACCGGGAATTGGCGGCGCTACCCAAAGCGACGGTGATGAGCGGCGTCAATATCGGCGCACCGATCCTGCGCTACACCCATCATCGTGCGATCGCAGGCCCTTACCACCGCAACCCCGGCAATATTCTCGCCTATGCGATTGAGACCGGAGACCTCGCCAAAGTGCCTGCGTTGCTGGCGCAGAATGGCATCGGACTGATCGCCGTCTGCCGCACGGCCGACGAGAGCCCCGATATCACGCGAACAATGCCGGACAGCCTGCACGCACGCCTGATGCGTGGGGAACCGCCGGGCGGGTTTGAAATCGTGCCCGCCAGCAAGGGGCAGGCGATCGAAATCTATCGCATCCTGCCGCTCGACCAGTAACGCCGGCGGGTCAGTGAATGAGCCACCGGGTTCGTTCCGCTTGCTCAGTGTGCGTGTCGAGCTTAAGCAATGGACGAAGAGGAATATGGCGCGCTCGACCGCGCTTCGGGAGGGGAAATGCCGTCAGCGCGATATTCGGATCTTGAGAATGTGTCGGTGCTGGTGACCGGAGGCGGTTCCGGCATCGGCGCGGAACTGACGGCGGGATTTGTGCGGCAAGGCTCGAAGGTGGCGTTCATCGATATCGCCGAGAACTCCAGCATCGCTCTTTGCGATGCGCTGGAGAAGGAAACCGGCAAGCGGCCCCTCTATTTCAATGTCGACCTCACCGACACCGCCGCACTTCGTGATGCGGCGGCAAAGGCCGCGAGCGCCAACGGACCCGTCACAGTCCTGGTCAACAATGCGGCTTTCGACCAGCGTCATGCGATCGCCGACGCCACGCCGGAATATTGGGACAGGAACCAGGCGATAAACCTGAAGCAGGCCTTCTTCGCCATTCAGGCAGTTCTGCCCGGCATGCAGGCGGCGGGTGGCGGAGCCATCGTCAATTTCACCTCCACCTCCTACATGATGAACACACCGGGTCTGCCGATCTACACCGCCGCGAAGGCGGGGATCGTTGGCTTGACCAAGGGCCTGGCGATGGAGCTTGGCGCCATGAATATCCGCGTCAACGCGATTGCGCCGGGCTGGGTGATGACGGAGCGGCAGAAAACGCTTTGGGTCACCGAGGAAGCACTGGCGGCGCATATTGCGAAGCAATCCATCAAGGACCCGATGCAGCCGCAAGATCTCGTCGGCCCTTGCCTCTTTCTCGCTTCGAACGCCTCAAAGATGATGACGGCGCAAACGCTGATCGTCGACGGTGGCGTTTTGTGAGCGACGGCGCGCCGCCAGCAGTCGCCGCGGTCGACTGGGGCACGACGCGCATGCGCGTCTGGCTGCTTGACAATGGCGGAAACATTCTCGGTGAACGGCGCAGCGACGAGGGCATGTTGTCGGCGGCTGGAACAGGCTTCGAGAAGGTTCTGGAGCGGCATTTGGCCGAGCTAGGCGCGGCACGGGACCTGCCCGTCATCATCTGCGGCATGGCCGGTGCGAGGCAGGGCTGGCTGGAGGCCCCCTACGCACAGACGCCGGCGGCTCTTGGCGAGGTCCTTGCCGGCGCGGTGCGGATTCCCGGTATTGCCCGCGACGTGCGCATCGTCCCCGGCATCTCGCAGAACGACAAAGCGTCGCCCGATGTGATGCGCGGCGAGGAGACGCAACTGGCGGGGATTGGCACCCTGCGCGGGCCTGGAACCCACACGGTCTGCATGCCGGGCACGCATTCGAAATGGGTGCAGGTGAGCGACGGCGTCGTGTCTGGGTTCGGCACCTGGATGACGGGTGAGCTCTATTCCGTGATTGCCCGTGAAAGTGTGTTGAAGCATTCGCTTGGGGGTGGGGCGCTGGCTTTTTCGTCGCGCAGCGAGGCATTCGCCGAGGCGGTCAGGGAAGGTCTCTCGGATCCTGCTGCGCTGACCTCGCGCCTTTTCGGCATTCGGGCCGGCAGCCTGCTGCACAAGCTTGCCTCGCAGGATGCTGCCGCCAGGCTTTCGGGCCTGCTGATCGGCGGTGAAGTCGCCTCCGCCCGCCTTCGTTTCAGCGTCGGCGGCAGCCCGGTCATCCTCGTGGGATCCGGCCTGATGTACGACCTTTATGCGACAGCGCTCGACGCAGCGGGTATTGCGTCAACACAGGCCGATGCGGACGAGGCTGTGCGGCACGGCCTGTTCGAAGCGGCGAAACATTGCGGCATGGTGCACTGATGGCCCTGACGGCGACCTATCCGAAACTGCGGCGCGGCCTTGTTGCGATCCTGCGCGGTCTCAGGCCCGACGAGGCGCTCGACATCGGCCGCGCCGTCTACGAGGCCGGCATCGAGGCGATCGAAGTGCCGCTGAACTCACCCGATCCGTTCACATCGATCGCCGCATTGGTGAGTGATCTGCCAAAGTCCGCCTTGCTAGGCGCAGGGACGGTGCTCACCGCTGGCGATGTCGACAGGCTCGCGGAAACCGGCGGAAAGCTGCTGGTCAGCCCCAATATCGACGCCGACGTGATGCACCGGGCCGCGCATCATCGTCTGGTGACCATGCCCGGCGTGTTTACCCCCAGCGAAGCCTTCGCAGCGATCAAGCTTGGAGCTTCGGCGTTGAAGTTTTTCCCCGCCAGCGTGCTCGGATCCAAAGGCATCGCCGCGATCAAGGCGGTGCTGCCCAAAGACGCAATCCTGGGGGCTGTCGGCGGCGTGTCGGAGAAGGACTTCGCCGACTATGCGAAGGTGGGCGTCTCGATTTTCGGACTGGGCTCCAGCCTCTATGCGCCGGGGATGAGCGCGGCGGCCGTGCGCGAACGGGCCGAGGCGGCTGTCGCCGCCTATGACGCGACCTTTCCGGAGCGCAAGCCATGAGCGGCGTTTCAGTTATCTCCGACCGACCCTGTCAGCTTGGCGAAGGGCCGGCCTACGATCCGGCGACCGGCACGCTCTACTGGTTCGACATCATCGGGATGAAGCTGCTCGAAAAGCGTATGCCCGACGGCGAGCTCGTGGTCCACGATTTGCCGGTCATGGCCAGTGCGCTGGCGGTGGTGGATGCGAACCGGCAACTGCTGGTGACCGAGCGCGGCCTCGAACTGCGCGACAAGGCGAGCGGAAGGCTGACGCTCCACAAAGCGATCGAAGCCGACAACCCGCTGACGCGCTCGAACGACTCGCGGGTTCATCCCTCCGGCGCGTTCTGGATCGGGACGATGGCGAAGGAAGAAGAAGGTGACGCTGCGGGCGCGATCTATTGGTATCGCGCAGGCGAATTGCGGCAGCTGTTCAGCCCCATCGCCATTCCAAATTCGATCTGTTTCTCCGCCGACGGCGCGACCGCCTATTATGTCGATAGTCGCCACAACAGGCTGATGCGGGTTAGCTGCGATCCAGCGACAGGGCTGCCGATTGGCGAGCCGCGTCTTTTTTACGATGGCAGCGGCGAGGGTGGTGGCATCGACGGGTCGGTGGTCGATGCGGATGGCGTGCTGTGGAACGCCCATTGGGGCAAGGCGCGGGTGGACGCTTTCTCGCCCGAGGGTAAGCTGCTTCGTTCTCTACCCGTACCGGCTAAGCAATCCTCCTGTCCCGTCTTTGTCGGCAAGGATGCCTCGCACCTGGCCGTGACATCTGCATGGAAAGGGATGAGCGACGCCGAACGGGCAGCGGACCCGCAGGGAGGATGGACCTTCCTGCTCGACGTCAAGGTGAACGGCCGGTTCGACCCGCCGGTCGCTTTGTAGGCTCGACGCCGGCCCGATTCAGGCCGGGGGCGTGCCGTTTCCGTCGAGCACCGACCCGACCAGGTAGAGCGAGCCGCAGATCATGATCCGCGGCGGCGTGTCGGGATCATCCCAATTGTCGCGGAGAAGCATCAGCGCGTTGGCGACCGAACTGACCGGCTCGGCCGAAAGGCCCGCCTCGCTGGCGCGCACCGCCAGTTCGTCGTTCGGCACGCCTGCCTCGCTATTGGGGATCGGCACCGTGTAGACATGGCGCGCCATGCCATGGAAGGCGCGGAAATAGCCGCGCTGGTCCTTCGTGTTCAGCATACCGGCAATGAGGAACAGCGGGCGCGGCGTCCGCTCCTCGAGCTCGGCAAGCGCTTCGGCAACGACAACGCCGGCGCCCGGATTGTGCCCGCCGTCAAGCCAGACCTCGGCACCGATGGGCGCCAGATTGTGGATCGCACCGGCAGGCAGGCGCTGCATGCGCCCCGGCCATTCGACCCGCGACATGGCGCGGTCTGCCGTCGCTTCATCGACGTCGAAGCCGGCAACCCGCACGGCGGCAATGGCGGCGGCGGCGTTGGCGAACTGGTGGCGGCCCAACAGGCGCGGCGGCGAAATATCCATCAGCCCGTCTTCGTCCTGATAGGCCATACGCCCATGTTCTTCATAGGCGACGAAATCCTGGCCGTAGACCTTCAGCGGGCAGCCAAGACGCTCTGCGGTCTCCACGAGCACGCCGCGCGCAGCCTCGGTTTCCTGAGCGCCGACGACGACAGGCCGGCCACGCTTCATGATGCCGGCCTTTTCGGCCGCGATCAGTTCGACCCTGTCGCCAAGGTAACTCTCATGGTCGAGCGATATCGGCATGATCAGCGAGACCGCCGGGCTGGGGATCAGGTTGGTGGCGTCGAACCGCCCGCCCAGACCGACCTCGACGATGGCGGCGTCCGCGGGATGCTCGGAAAACAGCAGGAAGGTGACGGCGGTCAGGATCTCGAACACTGTGATCGTCTGGCCGTCATTGGCTTTCGCCACACGGGAAATCGCAGCCGCCAGCACAGCGTCGTCCACAAACCGCCCGCCGCCGGGTGCTGCCAGGCGATACCGCTCGTGCCAGCTGACCAAATGCGGCGAGGTGTGAACATGCACCTTCAGTCCCGCTGCTTCGAGCAGCGCGCGCGAAAAGGCGGCGGCGGAGCCTTTGCCATTGGTGCCCGCGATGTGAATGACCGGGGGCAGGCGCTCCTGCGGATTGCCAAGCCTTTCCATGAGCCGCGAGATTCGGTCGAGCGAAAGGTCGTAACCCTTCGGGTGCAACGCCATCAGGCGCTCGATCTCATGGTCGGCCGCGTTGAGCACAGTCTTCAAAATATCCACACGCAGCGTGCTTGCCGCTTACGCCCCAGCTCTCGCTTCGGCATTTATCACCGCAGGCGGCAGGATTTCCGGCTCGATTGCGGCGGAAGCAGGCGCTTTCAGCAATATCCCCAGCAGGCGGGAGATGGTCGCCTTCAGCTCCAGGCGCGAGACCACCATGTCCACCATCCCGTGGTCGAGCAGATATTCGGCCTTCTGGAAACCCTCCGGCAATTTCTCGCGAATCGTTTGCTCGATGACGCGCGGACCGGCGAACCCGATCAGCGCACCCGGCTCGGCGATATGAACGTCGCCAAGCATGGCATAGGATGCGGTGACGCCACCGGTAGTCGGATTGGTGAGGACAACGACATAGGGAAGGCCGGCCTCCTTCAGGCGATCGACCATGACGGTCGAGCGCGGCAGCTGCATCAGGGAGAAAATCCCCTCCTGCATGCGCGCTCCGCCCGAGGCGGCAAACAGCACCACCGGCCGTCTCAGGGACAGCGCGGCCTCAAATCCCTTCACGATCGCCTCGCCGGCCGCCATCCCCAGCGATCCACCCATGAAGGCGAAATCCTGGACCGTCGCGACAATAGGCACGCCATTGATCGTTCCGGTTCCGGAAAGAACGGCGTCGTCCAGTCCGGTCTTGGCGCGGTCTTCCTTCAACTTGTCGATGTAGCGCTTTTCGGCGCGGAAGCGCAGCGGATCGACCGCCACTCTCGGCGTTTCGATGACATCATATCTGCCGCCGTCGAAGAAATGCTTCAGGCGTTCGCGCGCGGCGATCTTCAGATGGTGGCCCGACGAGGGAATCACCCACTGATTGCTCTCGAGGTCCTTGTGAAAGACCATCTCGCCGCTCTCGGGATCCTTGATCCAGAGGTTCTCCGGCATGTCGCGCCGGCCCAGCATGGAGTTGATCTTCGGGCGGACGTAATTGGTTATCCAGTTCATGGCGTCGGTCCTTCGGGCCGCGGCGTGGCCCCTGATAGATGGAGCAACTATTCGGCGGGAGCAAGGCGTGCGGCGCGCACTCCCTGAGCCAGCCCATTGACCAGCGTTGCGACGGCTTCGGCCGGGTCGGCGGTCGTCTCCCCCTTGGGTCCCAGCACATTGGCGATGGCGTTGACGATTGCCGTGCCGACGACGACGCCGTCGGCGGAAGCGCCGATCTTCTTTGCCTGCTCTGCGGTCTTCACGCCGAAACCGACGCAGACAGGCAGGTCCGTATGCGCCTTGATGCGCTTGACCGCCGCGGCGACCTTCTGCGTGTCGGCTAGGGCCGAACCGGTGATGCCGGTCATCGACACATAATAGACGAAGCCGGAAGTGTTCTCGAGCACCTTGGGCAGCCGCTTGTCGTCGGTCGTAGGGGTCGCCAGGCGGATGAAGTTGATGCCCGCCTTGACCGCCGGAATACACAGTTCGTCGTCCATCTCCGGTGGCAGGTCGACAACGATCAGTCCATCGACGCCGGACCGTTTCGCATCCGAAAGGAACTTGTCGACGCCGTGAATATAGATCGGATTGTAATATCCCATCAGCACGATCGGCGTCTCATCGTCGCCGGCGCGAAACTCTGCCGCCATCTCCAGGGTCTTGACCAGCGTCTGTCCTCCCTTCAGCGCGCGCAGGCCCGCAGCCTGAATCGCCGGACCATCGGCCATCGGGTCGGAGAAGGGCATGCCGAGTTCGATCACATCGGCGCCCGCCTTGGGCAAACCGCGCATGATCGACAGCGACGTCGCATAGTCCGGATCGCCAGCCATGAAATAGGTCACAAGGGCCGGGCGCCCTTCGGCCTTGAGTTTCGCCATGCGGCGGTCGATGCGGGTGGTCATGCGATAATGCTCGCCTCTTCGTGCAGTTCCAGCTTGGTCGGATCGGCCCGCTGATCCCAAATTCGGACGATCTCTATGTACTGTTCCGTGAGCCGATAGAAGATCGAAAACGGGGTCTTCTGAACGGAATACCGTCTAATTTCATCGGAAACGGCCTGCCCCATCAGTGGGTTTTCGACGAGAGTGTTAATTGCGGTCAGGTAGGCTTTCGCCGCTCGCTTCGCGCCTGCTGGAAGAGACGGAACGATAATAGTGCCTGTACCAAGCCAGATCAGGTTTGGTCGAGTCCAGATAGACAAGCCTCATGCACGGCGCGGCGGCAAAAAGATGTCCGGCTCGGGAGGTGGGAGTTCTTTCTCCGTCCCCCAACTCTCGATCCATTGGTGCATGGCTTCGCCTGAAATGAATACACCCTTGTCCGCTTCGGCGATCCTTTGACACAGGATTTCTCGCTCGAACTCCTGAATATCGAGAAAGGACCGGATCGCCTTCTCGGCAATTTCCGCCTGGCTCACATGGGTTGCGCGCGCCTCGCGCTCAAGTTTGAGCATGGTCTCATCATCAAGATGCAAGGCCAGTCGATGTTCGCCCATCGCCTATTGTCCGTCCTTTGTCGAAAGGCAGCTCTACCATAGAGTTACCTCCGACTCCATTATTGTCATCCCCTACTGCCCCGGCGCTATCCGCGTCCCCGACGCCAGAGATATTTGTCGAGCACATTCGATGTCACGCGCTCCACGATAGGATCGCGGCGCATCAGGCCGGCCACCCATTCGCAACTGCCGGCGTGGAACACCTCGCCCTTGCCGCGCTGGAAATTGACGATCATCCCGTTCGACCGCTTCACCTTGTCCAGGTTTTCGTCGCTGGCCGTGCCATAGAGCGTTTCGGCGATGAACCTGCCATCCTCATCGCCGAGAAACTGATCCTTCAGCGGAACGTCAGCGCTCTCCTCGACCTGGCTGGCCAGGCCGACCGCCAAAATCTGAAGACCTTCCGGCGCGCCGGATGTCGCGGTGGGATAGGGCAAGCCGCCACGGATCTCGTGATCCAGCCCATCCACCTCATAGCCGAAGACATGGCTGTCGGCGCCCAGCATGTCGCCATAGTAGAGGCCGGCGCCGGCGAAGGCCCAATGCTCGGGACGATAGACGGGAAAGCCGCGCATGCCGCGCGGGGCGCAGCCGCCCCACCCGACATAGACGCCGTTCGAAGCGTTGAGCCCGAAGGTCAGCGCGCCGGGGCGGCCAATCTCCGGCGCCTCCCAGCTATTGGTCGCGCGTGTGACGTCGCCCTGATAGGCGGGGTCCTCGGCGCGTGCGCGGTATTTGTAGCAGACCTGGCGACGCCCATCGTCCTCCAGCCGCGTCTGCCACATGAAATTGCCGGCGAAGCGCGCCGCATGGCCACCCTGCTCGACATAGGCGTCGACGGCGTCGCGCATCTCCCATGTCCAGTATTCGTCATGACCGACAAAGACCACGCAATCATAGCCATCGAGCAGGTGCGGCGTGGTGTGCAACTCGTGCTGGCTGGCAAGATCGATGGCGTAGCCGGCCCGCTCCGCCCAGCGGAACATGTGGCTGTCATAGCTGGCCCAGCCTGCGGAGGCATATTTCTTCGAATGGCCGGTCGCGAAGGCCCATTCCATGTGGGGATAGCGCGGCGTTGCCGCCGGCGGCACGGCATTTTCGAGCGGCACGCGCGGCGCATCGGGCGGCAGCACGACGAAGCCGCGGCACCAAGGCCGCTGCGTGCTGACATGGGTGGCGAACTGATTGCGAGCCGGTCCGGTGATGCCCTCATAGTGGTTTGACCCGCCCCAGCTGTTGTAGGCGAGCCATGTCCCCGTGGCCGCAACCTGCAGAATGCGTCCGGGTTTCGCGCCCATCGCTGGCTTGACGATGAAGAGGTGATGCGAGTGGATCGGCGCTCCGCCGCGCCCCTCCGCGCGCAGCGTTGCCCGATATGCGCCAGATGGCCATTCGGGCGGGATGCGAAGGGCGAACGAGGCTTGCCAGCCGCAGCCTTCGACCGAGCATTGGTCGGGCGCGGCCTGCCATCGCGCCGTCAGGTTGCGCTGGTTGAAGACAGGGGTCTCGGTTGCGCCATCACGGACGATAGAGATTTCATATGCCGGCAAGGTCGAGGAAACGAAGAAGGTCACCTCCTCGCCGGCGGCATAGGAGAAGCGGTCGGTGTAGCACCAGATCTCGCCGCGCTCCCCGTCCATGCCGGGCCACTCGTAGTAGTGGCTGCGCACCGCGAGCCGCCGCTGCTCCTCATTCAGGCCGAAATCGGGATAGTCGGCGCGCATGGATCAGGCTTTCAGGCTCAGACCTCCATGCCCATCATGCTGGCGACGGTGTGCACATCCTTGTCGCCCCGCCCGGACAGGTTGACGATGATGATCTGGTCCTGCGCCATGGTGGGCGCCAGCTTCACCGCATGGGCGATCGCGTGCGCCGACTCCAGCGCCGGAATGATGCCTTCGGCCTTGGTGCAGAGCTGGAAAGCGTCAAGTGCTTCATTGTCCAGAATGGGCACGTACTCGACACGACCCGTGTCGCGCAGCCAGCTGTGCTCAGGACCGACACCGGGATAATCGAGGCCGGCGGAGATGGAATGGCCGTCGAGGATCTGGCCGTCTTCGTTCTGCAGCAGGTAGGTGCGGTTGCCGTGCAGGACGCCGGGCTTGCCGGCATTCATCGAAGCGCAGTGCTCGATGCCCTCCAGCCCGCGTCCGCCTGCTTCGATGCCGATGATGCGCACCTCCTTGTCGTCGAGGAAGGGGTGGAACAGGCCGATCGCGTTAGAGCCGCCGCCCACGGCGGCGATGATCGCGTCCGGCAGCCGCCCTTCCTGCTCAAGGATCTGGGCGCGGGCCTCCGTGCCGATCACCGATTGGAAGTCGCGCACGAGTTCCGGATAGGGATGCGGGCCTGCCGCCGTGCCGATCAGGTAGTAGGTGTCCTCGACATGGGTCACCCAGTCGCGCAGCGCCTCGTTCATGGCGTCCTTCAACGTGCCATGACCGGCAGTGACTGGCCGTACCTCGGCGCCGAGCAGCTTCATGCGGAAGACATTGGGCTTCTGCCGCTCGACGTCGGTCGCGCCCATATAGACGACGCAGGGAAAACCGAAACGCGCCGCGACCGTGGCGGATGCGACACCGTGCTGGCCGGCGCCGGTCTCGGCGATGATGCGCTTCTTGCCCATCCGCTTGGCGAGCAGGATCTGGCCGAGGCAGTTGTTGATCTTGTGCGAGCCGGTGTGGTTCAGGTCCTCGCGCTTGAAATAGACCTTCGCGCCGCCCGACAGGCCCTTCTCCGCGGCAAGCTTGCGAATGTGGCGCGTCAAGCCCTCTGCGAAATAGAGCTTCGAGGGCCGGCCGGCATAGTGAGTCGAAAGGTTCTGCAATTCGGCCTTGAATTCGGGATCGGTCTTGACCTCGTTCCAGTGCCGTTCGAGGTCGAGGATCAGCGGCATCAGCGTTTCGGCCACGAAACGCCCGCCGAAAATGCCGAACATGCCCTGTTCGTTGGGTCCTGTGCGGAAGGAGTTCGGCTCAATCGGCTTGTTCATGATCATTATCCGGCAATGCTTGGGACAATCCGCTTTCGGCCTGGGCGGACGCTGCCACCGCTTATGCGCCTCCCGGACAAAAAGTAAACTATGCCAACCGTCTCAGGCGGCGGTCTCAGCCAGCGCGGCGCGGGTCGCCCGGAAAAATGCGTCAATGAGGCGAACATCCTTGACGCCGGGCGCGCTTTCAACGCCCGACGAGACGTCGATCCCGGGGGGATTGGCGAGCCGCAGCGCCCCGCCGATATTGCCGGCGTTCAGCCCGCCCGAGAGCAGATAGTCCACGGAAGGATCGAGACCTGCCAGGATCGGCCAATCGAACGAGACGCCGTTGCCGCCCGGCAGTTCCGAGCCAGCGGGCGGCTTGGCGTCAAACAGGAAACGGTCCGCGACGCTGCGATAAGCGTCGATCTGCGCAAAATCAGCCGCGCTCTCAATGGCAAAGGCCTTCATCACCGGCAGGCTGTAGCGGGCGCCGATGGCATCCACGCGCGCCGGCAGTTCCTTGCCGTGCAGCTGCAGCAAATCCGGGTGCAGTTGGTCGACGATCCGATCGAGCGTCGCGTCGTCAGCGTCGACGGTGACTGCAACGGCCAGCGCGCGGCCCAGCGCTGCCTTGCGCAGTTCACCTGCCAACTCCGGCGCGATGTATCGCGGGCTCTTCTCGAAGAAGATGAAGCCGACATGCGTCGCGCCGCCGTCCATCGCCGCAGCAATTGTCTCAGGCGTCTTCAGGCCGCAGATTTTGATGTCGAGAGCCATTTTCGGGCAGTGACACGAAATATCGGCGGAGTCGAGACAGAAGGCCGGCCGCGGCGCGCAGCCGCTGCACGACCCTTGCCATGAACAGTCGCCTTGCCGCGCGGCGACGCCGAGCAGCGAGCCGCCGATAGTGGTCAAAATCGGTAGGCATGCATGGATGGTCGTGACGCATGGGTCATCTCCCAGGAAGGACCGGGAGAAAATATCACTGCCGCCATTGCTCATAATGTGCTTAGTTTGCCGGATATTCGTGCCTGGAGATCATGAGTGCCAACGTCTGAGGATATGAAGGCATTTGCGCGGATTAACGATCTCGGCAGCTTCGCCAAGGCAGCGGAGGATCTGCGCGTTACTCCGTCGGCGCTGTCGAAGACCGTGTCGCGCATGGAGGACAGGCTCGGCGTGCGGCTGCTGACCCGCACGACGCGGCGGCTGGCGCTGACGCCGGAAGGCGCGATCTATCTGGAGCGCGCCCGCGAGGTGCTGGACCTGATCGATCGCACCGAAGCGGATGTTTCCGCCTCGCGCGGCAAACCGAGGGGCCTGCTGCGGATCAATGCCAGCACGGGCTTCGCCCGGCAGACGCTGCTGCACGCGGTCCCCGTCTTCCTTGAACAATTTCAGGACGTGCGGATCGACCTTAGCCTGAGCGACCGCCTGATCGACCCGGTGGCCGAGCAGGCAGACATCGTCATCCGGGGCAGCCCTTCGGCCGAATCCGACATGGCAGTGCGCAAGATCGCCGAGGGTCGACGCCTGATTTGCGCTGCACCCTCCTACCTCCGGAAATATGGAACGCCGCTGACGGCGGATGATCTGCAGCGGCACCGCTGCATCGCGCTTTCCAGCCAGACGCAGGCAACGTTATGGCCGCTGGCAACCTCGCGAGGCATCATCCAATACCTGCCCAAGGGGCCATTCTCATGCGACAATGTCGGCATGCTGTTCGACATGGCGATCGCCGGCCATGGCATCGTGCGCCTGGCGGATTTCGTCGTCGGCAAAGCTGTGCGCGAGGGTCGGCTTGTGGAGATCCTCGCCGACATCAACCGCGCCAACACGATGTCGCTGTGGGCTGTCGTGCCCAAGGGCCGCTTCCGCGCTCCACGCGTGCAGGTGTTCCTGGATTTTATCGAGGAGTGGTTGCGGTAGAGCGCCAACAAAAACGGCGGCCACTTGGGCCGCCGCTCGCTTTGCCTATTTTCGCAACTATTCTACATCGTCTCGACAGCGGCGCAGAGAAGCTTCATGTTCTCCGTGATATCGGTGGCCTTGCACTGTTCCTTGACCGCGGTCTGGTCCTGAATGTTCAGGCGGGCCCAACCGGCCTTCACTTCCTCAGCCGTCTTCAGCTTCGTCATCGAGGAATCGCTGTAAAAACCCTGAATGACGGCCGGGTCGCTTACGGATTTCGTCTTGTCAGCCGCGCCGGGGTCGCCAGCGGCCGATCCTGCCGGAGGATTAGTCTGTGCAATCGCGCCACCAGCCATGGCGAGACCCAATACTGCTGCGAGAATAAGTTTCTTCATTTTCGTTTCCTTCCCTGAACATCATGTCCCTGGTTCGAAAACGCGGTTCCATGGCGGTTGTTCCGAGCGATGAGCGGCAGGCCGCCGCTACTCGAACAGGATTGCTTGCAGCGCGCCGCCATTGCGCTTCAGCCAATCCTTGCAGCGCTTGGTGTCGGGGCAAAGCTCGGTGCACAGCTTCCAGAATTTCGGCCCGTGATTCATCTCCTTGAGATGCGCCACTTCATGCGCGACGAGATAATTGATGACGGGCGCCGGCGCCATCATGATGCGCCAGGAGAAGGACAACGACCCCTCCGAGGTGCAGGAGCCCCAGCGGCTGGTGGTGTCTTTGAACCGTACCCCCTTTGCCCGCTTGCCGATGGCGCCGGTATGCCGCGCTACCAGCGCCTCGATCTCGGTCTTGGCCTCGCGCTTAAGAAAATCGGCGATGCGGCGCGGCAGGTGTCGCCGGTCGCCGGTGACGATGAGCAGCGGCCCGCGTTCGTCGCTGCTGACGGTAACGGTGCCGCGAGTCGTCGGCTCGTGAACGATCAGATGCGCCGCGCCGCGCACAGGGATCTTGATACCCGGCCGCACCTGGGGGCGATCAGGGGTTTTGGCGAGCCTCTGTTCCAGCCAGCCCTGATGCCGGACAAGGAAGCGGTCCACCTCACCGCGCGCGATGCCCGGCGGCACGGTGACGCGAAGGCCACGGCCGCCGGCGTCGATACGCAGCGTCAGACGACGTGCCCGCTCGTTCTCGACGACGCGCAGCGGCAGGGTGCGGCCGGCGACGACATGCTCGCGTTCCGTCGCCGGAACCGGGCGCGCTTTCGTCAGGGTGCGGAAGAAGCCGAAGGACATCGCAAGGCAGATTAGATGATTCGCAGCAGGGGTGGGACTGTCTGATAAGGCGGAGGCGACAAACGCTTTTGCGCCACGCCGATACGAAAACGGCGCCGCTGAACGCGGCGCCGTATCTCTTCGAGCCAGGCGAGCTTACGCTTCGTCGAGCAAGCCGCTGGGCTTGTTGCGGCCCCTGGCCGGAGCCGACGGCGTCGAGGTTGGGACCGGGGCGGTCGACCGTGCGCGGTCGGACATGAAGCGGTCGAATTCTTCCTGGTCCTTGGCGCGGCGCAATTCGCGGGCGTAGGCGTCGAACTCCTCGTACATCTCGTCAAGCTTGCGGCGCTCCGCGACCAGGCGCTCGAGTTCCTTTTCGCGCCAATCGTCAAAGGCGACGTTGCCGGTGCGGGTGGCATGGCCCCAGCGATGCGCCTTGTCGGCGCTGCGGCGGCAGCCGGCAAAGAAACCGTCGGTCGCCCGGTTGGCGTCGCGCTTGAACCCGTCAAGCCGGTCGCCCCAGATGATGTAAGCCAGCATGGCCAGGCCGAGCGGCCAGAAAACCATGAAGCCGATCACCGTCAGCGCAATGGTCGCCGGCGTCCAGGCCGGGCGGATCAAGGCAGTGGTGTTCATCGTACTTCCATTCCTTCCGTTCAAACGCAGCATGTGTCTGGGCTGCACGAATTCGAAATGGGATGACAAAAATGGCGATTCAAGATCCCTTGGCCCAAATCCGCATAAACTGCTGAAAAGCTGCGACTTAATCGCAAAAGGAGATGACAGGCTCCGGGGCAGCCTCAGCGCCGTCTCAACCGCTCAAGCCCGAGCACGATCAGCCCGCCGACAAGGCCCCAGAAGGCAGCGCCCACGCCGAACAGCGTAAGGCCGGAGGCCGTCACCAAGAAAGTAATCGTCGCCGCGATGCGCTCGGCGTCGTCCTTGAGGGCAATTGCCAACGCGTTGGCGAGCGACGCCAGCAGGGCCAAGCCGGCCACCAGCGCAATCAGCGTTGCCGGCAGAACGGCGAAAATCGCCACCAGCGAGGCGCCAAAGGCCGCGAAGACGAGATAGGCAAGTGCGTAGAACGGCCCGGTCTTCCAGCGCTCGGCTGGATCCGGATGCACATCGGGGCCGGTGCAGATTGCCGCCGAGATGGCGGCCAGGTTGCTGGTCGAGGCGCAAAGCGGCGCGGTCAGCAAGGATATCAGGCCGGTGAAGCCGATCAGCGGCCCCGCCGGGGGCGAATAGCCGGCGGCCTTGAGCACAGCGAGGCCGGAGAGGTTCTGCGAGGCCATTGTGACCAGATAGAGCGGCAGCCCCAGGCCGATGGCTGCCGAGAGGGTGAACTCCGGCCATACCCAGGTCAGCGTCGAAAGTTCGGCGCCGGGCAACGGCCCGACGCGCCCTGTCAGCCATGCCGCCAGCCCGCCGCCGAGCAGGACCGCCAGCACGGAGAGCGACGGATTGAACAGGCGAATCACGAAGAACGCCGCGATGAGCGGCAGGATGAGCCAGGGATCGACCGGAATGGTTTTCACGGCATTGATGGCGAAGGTGGCGACAATGCCGGCCAACATGCCCGACGCAATGGAGGCCGGAATCCTAGAAATCAGATCCGTCAGCGGACGAAACAGACCGGTGACAATCAAGAGCACGGCCGCAACGATGAAAGCGCCGACCGCTTCCGGCATGGTGAAGCCGGTCGATGCGGCAATCAGTGCCGCGCCCGGCGTCGACCATGCGCTGATGACCGGCATTCTCGTGCGCCACGACAAATAGAAGCTCTCGACAGCCATGGCGAGGCAGAGCGCCGTCACCCAACTCGCGGTCTGCGCCTGGGTTGCGCCGACCGCCTGTGCCGCGGCGATGATGATGGCCAGCGTGCCGCCGAAGCCGACGATTGCCGCGACAAAGGCGGAAATGGGAATGGAAAGGCGCATCAGCCGGCCCGCTGGACCAGCGCGTCAACCGCCTTCGCCAGCATGTCCAAATCCTGCGGGCGCGACAGGCGATGATCGCCGTCGGGGATAAGCGCCACGGTCACGTCGTCGGACGGCATCAGGCTGGCAAGCTTTAGGGCGTGCGCCGACGGCACGTCCTCGTCCTTCAGCCCCTGCAGGATGTGCACGGGACAATGGGTGTCGATCGGCTTGTCCATCACCCGGTTCAGCCGCCCGTCATCGATCAGGGCCTTGGTGTAGACATACGGATTGAAATCATAGGCCGACGGCTCCTCGAAATAGCCCTTGTCCGCCAGCTCCTTCTTCTGCTTTTTCGTCAGCGCCGGTTCGATCAGCTCGACCGTGAAGTCGGGCGCCGGTGCGATGAGCACCAATCCGGCAATGCGCGCGCCCTCGCCGGCCTTGCGCAGTTCCTCCACCATGCGCAGCGCGATCCACGCGCCCATGGACGAGCCGACCAGGATCTGCGGGCCTTCGCAGAATTGGCGGAAGACGCCGATGCTCTGCGCTACCCACTTCGAGATCGTGCCATCGGCGAACGCACCGCCGGACTCGCCGTGGCCGGAATAATCGTGCCGTAGAAAAGCGCGCCCCTGCGCCCGGCAGATGTCGGCGAGATGCTGCGCTTTGGTGCCCAGCATGTCGGAGCGATAGCCGCCGAGCCAGACGACGCCGGGCGCTTTGCCGGCAATGGCGCGCAGCGCTATGCTCACGCCGTCGACGTCGATGTCCTGTCTTGGTTCGTCTGGCATGGCCGCTCCTTCTTGGTGTAAGCCTCATGCCATAGCGCCGTTATTGGCGAAAGCCGCTGTCACAGAAGCTCATCGCCGCTGAACCAGCGCTCAAAGCGGCTGTCTTTTCAGTTATCTTGTGCTATTGACTTCGCGCTCGCCGCCGCCACATAGGCGCGGCCCTGCAAACATCATCAACGGCCCGAGGAGACAAAAGCCATTCGCAGACCTTTTAAAGCTACCGCCCCAGTCAAGGACGGTCCCCGCGCCAATCTCGACATTCGTGTCGCGCGCGTTCAACTTATCGATGCCGACGGACACAACCGCGGCGACGTTTCCATCAACGAGGCACTGCTGGCGGCTGAAGAAGCCGGGCTCGACCTCGTCGAAATCTCCCCAAATGCCGTTCCGCCGGTCGTCAAGATCCTCGATCTCGGCAAGCTGAAATACGCCAACCAGAAGAAGGCCGCCGAGGCGCGCAAGCATCAGAAGATCATCGAGATCAAAGAGATCAAGATGCGGCCGAACATCGACGACCACGACTACGAAGTGAAGATGCGCGCTGTGCGCCGATTCTTCGAAGAAGGCGACAAGGTCAAGCTGACACTGCGCTTCCGTGGCCGCGAAATGGCGCATATGGAACTCGGCATGCAACTCCTGAACAAGGTCCGTGAAGAAACCGCGACCATCGCCAAGGTCGAGGCCGAGCCGAAGCTTGAAGGCCGGCAGATGATGATGGTGCTGGCGCCGCGCTGAGCACGACCGGCCGGACCGGGCGAAAGCCTTGAAAACCTCCTCTCCCCAGCGGGGAGAGGGGCGGCCGAGCCAAGCGGAGGCAGGATGAAGGGCGTCCCACTCCCGCCGGCTTAGAGCAATCGCTCCTCACGCTCCCGCATTGTAGGCGGCAATCGCCGCCATGTTGACGATGTCGCTGTCCTTGGCATTGAGCGATACGATCTGCACCGGCTTGTTCAAACCCACCAGCAGCGGCCCGATGACCGTCGAGCCGCCGAGTTCCTGCAGCATCTTGGTCGAAATGCTGGCCGAGTGAAACGCCGGCATGACAAGCACATTGGCCGGGCCCGACAGGCGGCAGAACGGATATTGCTGCAAAAGCCGCGCATTGAGCGCCACGTCCGCCGCCATCTCGCCGTCATACTCGAAATCGACGCGGCGCTTGTCGAGGATCTTCACCGCCTCCTGCACCCGCTCCGAGCGCTCGCCGGCCGGATGGCCGAAGGTCGAGTAGGCCAGCATCGCGACGCGCGGCTCATAGCCCATGCGCCGCGCGAAGCCGGCGGCTTCCTCGGCAATATCGGCAATCTGTTCGGCGTTCGGCATGTCATGCACCGCAGTGTCGGCGACGATCACGGTGCGGCCGCGGCAGAGCGCGATCGAAACGCCGATGACCCGGTGACCGGGCTTGGCGTCGATAATGCGCCGCACCTCCTCCAGCGCGGTGGAGTAGTTGCGCGTCACGCCCGTGACCACCGCGTCGGCGTCGCCCATCGCCAGCATGGTGGCGGCAAAGTGGTTGCGGTCCGTGTTGATCAGCCGCTGGCAGTCGCGGAACAGGTAGCCCTTGCGCTGCATCCGCTCATAGAGATGGTCGGCATAGACGGCGTTGCGGCGCGACAGGCGCGCATTGATGATCTCGATGCCGGATTTGTTGAGATCGACGCCGGCGTTGCGCGCCGTGTCGCGGATCTGGTCCTCGCGGCCGACCAGGATTGCGGTGCCGAGGTTCTGGTTCACGAAGGAGACGGCGGCGCGCATCACCTGCTCCTCCTCGCCCTCGGCGAAGACGACCCGCTTCGGCTGGCGCCGCACGCGATCGTAGATGCGCTGGAGTGTCGAGGCAATCGGGTCGCGGCGGGCAGACAATTCCTGTGCATATTTCTTGAGATCGAGGATCGGCCGGCCGGCCACACCGCTTTCCATCGCCGCCTTCGCCACTGCCACGGGGATCGCCGAGATCAGGCGCGGATCGAACGGCACCGGAATGATGTAGTTGGGACCGAACTTCGGCCGGTTGCCCTGGTAGGCGGCGGCGACATCGTCGGGTACGTCCTCACGCGCAAGATCGGCCAGCGCGTGGGCGGCGGCCACTTTCATGGCGTCGTTGATGGTCGTGGCGCGCACGTCCAGTGCGCCCCGGAAGATATAGGGGAAGCCAAGAACATTGTTGACCTGGTTGGGATAGTCCGAGCGCCCGGTCGCCATGATGGCGTCCGTGCGAATCTCGGCGACCTCCTCCGGCGTGATTTCCGGGTCTGGATTGGCCATCGCGAAGATGATCGGGTTTTTCGCCATGGACTGCACCATGGCCGGGGTCAGCGCCCCCTTGGCCGAAAGACCGAAGAACACGTCTGCGCCTTCCAGCGCGTCAGCCAGGCTGCGCGCCTCGGTCTTGACCGCATGCGCCGATTTCCACTGGTTCATCCCTTCGGCGCGGCCTTGGTAGACGACACCTTTCGTGTCGCACAAGATGACGTTCTGCGGCGAGAAGCCGAGCGATTTGACCAGTTCGATGCAGGCGATGCCCGCAGCCCCGGCGCCATTGCACACCAGCCGCGTGTTCTTCATGTCGCGACCGGTAATCTCCAGCGCATTGATGAGACCGGCTGTGGCGATGATCGCGGTGCCGTGCTGGTCGTCATGAAAGACCGGAATGTCCATCAGTTCGCGCAGGCGCTGCTCGATGATGAAGCAGTCCGGCGCCTTGATGTCCTCAAGATTGATGCCGCCGAAGGACGGGCCGAGATAGCGCACGCAGTTGATGAAGGCGTCCGGGTCTTCCGTATCCACTTCGAGATCGATCGAGTCGACATCGGCAAAGCGCTTGAACAGCACCGCCTTGCCTTCCATCACCGGCTTGGAGGCCAGGGCGCCGAGATTGCCCAAGCCGAGGATCGCGGTGCCATTGGAGATGACGGCGACCATATTGCCGCGCGTGGTGTAGTCATAGGCGCGGCTCTTGTCTTCGGCGATGGCCTTGACCGGCACGGCGACGCCTGGCGAATATGCCAGCGACAGGTCGCGCTGCGTCGCCATCGGCTTGGTCGGGTTGATCTCCAGCTTGCCGGGCCTGCCCATGGCGTGGAACTCCAGCGCCTCCTCGTCGGTAACCGAGGGTCCCGTGCGTTCGGTCTTCTTTGCAGCCATGAGGTGAGCGTTTCCCTAAAATGCTTCTTTTTTTGGAGCGTTGAGCTTTAAGGCTACACTTGGCGAGGGGGAAGCGCCAAGGAGGAAGAATGACTTTCCTCGCATTCGCGGTGTGCCGTGTTCGTCTCTGAACTGCTGGCTATTTCGGCGGCACTTTGCATTGCGCTGAGCGGCATGCTGATCAACGAGCTCAAAGGCCGGGTCGACGTGATCCGTCTCGCGCGCTGGCAGATGCTGGCCGCCTTCGCCATGACCGGCGGTGCAGCCCTCGTCATCGGCGGATGGAAGACCATTGGCGCAGATGAATTCGCGCTGCTTGCTGCGTCGAGCCTCTTTGGCATCATCATCGCGAGTACGACCTATTTCGCCGCGATCTATACGGCGGGTCCGCGCACCACCGCGCTTCTGTTCACGCTTGCGTCGCCCTTTTCGCTGCTGCTCGGCTATCTCTTTCTCGGCGAGACCATCGATATGCGGCAAGCTCTTGGCGTTGGGCTGGTTCTGGCGGGGATAGCGATGGCCGTGGGGCTGCGCCGGCGCGATACGGTTGCGGCAATCGAGGTGTCGGCGGCGGGCGTCGCATCGATTGCGCTGAAACAATCAACGCCAGCCTGGGTCGGCATCGCGCTGGGCATCGTCACGGCGCTTGGCCAGGCACTGGGCAGTCTGATGGCGCGGCCGGCGATGGAGGCCGGCGTGGAACCGATCGCTGCTATGGCTGTGCGCTCGGGCATCGCGGCGTTGTTCTTTCTCGCGCTGGTGCCGCTGCCGTTCCGGTTTCTGCACCAGCCCTACGCATTCAGGCGGAGCGATGCCGGCATCGCCATCGCTTCGGCCTTCTTCGGCACCGGTCTCGGCATGTCGCTGTTGATGGCGGCTCTGGTGACCGGCAATGTCGGCATCGTGACGACCTTGTCATCCATGACCCCCATCATGATTCTTCCCATGGTCTGGCTGCGCTCCGGCGTTCCGCCCGTGACGGCGGCGTGGATCGGCGCGGCAATCGCCGTGGCGGGAACAACGATGATCAGTCTCTGAGGCGTTCTTTTTGTGGAGCAGCGCGCTTTCGGGCTACACATTGCCGCCGTAAACCGCCAAGCAGGGAGGAGAGATTTATGCGAGGCACGGGCGTGCTTCGCGTATGGATTTGGCAATCACCGATGTTCGTGCCGCCCCTCACTGTCTTGCCGGACATCTCTCCCCGTAAACGGGGCGAGAGACGCTCTCATCTCCGGTTTCGCCCATCGCCAATGTTCGAGATCGGCGAAAGCAGCGACACGGCCACTCTCTCCCCGCTTGCAGGGATAGATGTCCGGCAGGACAGTGAGGGGCGACGCCAGCGCCGGAAGGTCGCGTCACCATGAACATGGAACTGACCGGCAAGGCCTCACCCGTCTCCGCGCCCACCCCGATGATGGAGCAGTTCATCGAGATCAAGGCGGCGAATCCGGATTCGCTGCTTTTCTACCGCATGGGCGATTTTTACGAACTCTTCTTCGACGATGCCGAGAAGGCTTCGCGGGCGCTGGGCATCGTGCTGACCAAGCGCGGCAAGCACAATGGCGAGGATATTCCGATGTGCGGCGTGCCGGTGCATGCGGCGGACGATTATCTGCAGAAGCTGATCGGCCTGGGTTTCCGCGTCGCGGTGTGCGAACAGATCGAAGACCCCGCGGAGGCGAAAAAGCGCGGCGCCAAATCGGTGGTGAAGCGCGATGTCATCCGTCTGGTGACGCCGGGTACCATCACCGAGGACAAGCTGCTGGCTCCCTCCGAGGCCAATTTCCTCATGGCGCTGGGCCGTGTCAAAGGTTCGCAGGAGGACGCCTTCGGTCTGGCTTGGATCGACATCTCCACGGGTTCGTTTCGGGTCGCCGAAACCAGCGCGGATCGCCTGCTTGCCGATATCTTCCGCGTCGATCCGCGTGAACTGATCGTCGCCGATCCGGTGTTTTACGATCCAGCGCTGAAGCCGGTCTTCGATGTCGTGGGGCGCATCGCCGGGCCGGTGCCGGGCAGCCTTTTCGATTCGGCCTCGGCGCCCGGCCGCATCGCGCGCTTCTTCGGGGTCGCAACACCGGACAGTTTCGGCGTCTTCAGCCGGGCCGAGCTGTCCGCCATCTCCGGCGCGATCGCCTATGTGGAAAAGACGCAGAAGGCGGAGCGCCCGCCGCTGTCGCGGCCAGAACGCGAGCAGGCGGGCTCCTCCCTCTTCATCGATCCGGCCACGCGCTCCAATCTCGAACTGCTGCGCACGCTCTCCGGCAGCCGGGACGGCTCGCTGTTCAAGACCATCGACCGCACGCTGACCGGCGGCGGCGCGCGGCTGCTCGCGGACCGCCTGATGTCGCCCTTGACCGATCCGAAGCAGATCGCCGAGCGGCAGGACGCCATCGCCTTCTTCCTTGCCGAAACGCGGTCCTGCGAGGCGGTGCGCTCGGCGCTCAAGGCTGTTGCCGACATGCCGCGCGCGCTCTCGCGGCTGGCGCTCAACCGTGGCGGCCCTCGCGACCTTGGCGCGTTGCGCGCCGGTTTCGACGCGGCGCGGGCAATGGCCGCTCTTCTCCAGCCGCTCGCATTGCCGCCAGAGCTCATCCTCGCCTTGAAGGCGATAACGGCGCTGCCGGTGGAATTTGCCAGCTATCTGGGCGATGCGCTGGACGGCGAACTGCCGCTGCTGAAGCGCGATGGCGGTTTCGTCCGCGCCGGCTACGACGCCGAACTCGACGAGATGCGGGCACTGGCGACGGAATCGCGCAAGGTGATCGCGGCCATGGAGCGCGATTTGGCCGATGAGACCGGCATCCGCTCGCTGAAGATCCGGCACAACAATGTGCTTGGCTTCTACATCGAGGTCACAGCCAATCACCAAGCCGTCATGACCGGGTCCGGCGAGGCGAAGGGCCGCTTCATCCATCGCCAGACGATGGCCAACGCCATGCGGTTCACCACGACCGAACTGGCGGAACTGGAGAGCAAGATCGCCAATGCGGCGGACCGCGCTCTGTCCATCGAGCTTTCCGTGTTCGATCGGCTGACGGCGGAAGCCGTCGGCCACGCGGAAGCCATTCGCGCCGGCGCGCATGCGCTGTCCACACTGGATGTTTCCGCATCGCTGGCAATCCTGGCGCAGAGCGAGAACTGGCGAAGGCCTGCCGTAGATGACAGCCTGGCCTTCGATATTGCGGGCGGGCGCCATCCGGTGGTCGAGCAGGCGCTGCGGCGGGCCGCCGAGCCGCCCTTCGTCGGCAATGACTGCGATCTTTCGCCGGCCGGCAACGACAAGGCCGGCGCGATCTGGTTGCTGACCGGGCCGAACATGGGCGGCAAATCCACCTTCCTGCGCCAGAACGCGCTGATAGCCATCCTCGCCCAGATGGGCTCCTACGTTCCGGCCGACAGTGCCCATGTAGGCATCGTCGATCGGCTGTTCAGCCGGGTCGGCGCATCCGACGATTTGGCGCGCGGGCGGTCCACCTTCATGGTCGAGATGGTCGAAACGGCGGCGATCCTCAACCAGGCCGGCGAGCGCGCACTCGTCATCCTGGATGAGATCGGCCGCGGTACGGCAACCTTCGACGGCCTGTCGATCGCCTGGGCCGCGGTCGAGTATCTGCATGAGAAGAACCGCTGCCGGGCGATCTTCGCCACCCATTTTCACGAGATGACGGCACTGGCCGGCAAGCTGCCGCGCCTGCACAACGTCACCATGCGGGTGAAGGAATGGGAGGGCGATGTGGTCTTCCTGCACGAGGTCGCCAAGGGCGCGGCCGACCGAAGCTATGGCGTGCAGGTCGCCCGCCTCGCCGGCCTGCCTGAAGCTGTGGTGGCGCGCGCACGCGATGTGCTGCACCAGTTGGAGGAAGGCGAAGTATCAGGCAAGACCGACAGGCTGGTGGATGACTTGCCGCTGTTTTCCATCGCGGCGAAAAAGCTGGAGCAACCGAAGCCGGTCAAAAGCGACGCGCTGGGCGAAGCACTCGCCGCGATCAATCCCGACGAACTGACCCCGCGCGAGGCGCTGGAGGCGCTTTACCGGCTGAAGGGGTTGGGCAGCAGCTCGAAATGAGGAGCACGTGCCGCGAAGGTTCTTCAGCGTCCGAGTGTCTTTGTGTGGTTCGATGATCGCCAGGACGCCGCCGCAGTCCGCCGGTTAGATCACATCTCCAGCGGGCGCTTCCCCTTCGGCGGCGGGAAGGCGGCGTCCAGCGCCGCCAGATCGTCCGGGGTCAGCCGAATGTCCGCCGCCGCGCGATTCTGGCGAACGTGATCCGGATTGCTGGCTTTGGGAATGGCGATGACCTCGCCATGCCGCATCGTCCAGGCCAGCGCGATCTGGGCAGGCGTCGCATCGTGCCGCGCCGCGACTGTTGCCAACCGGCGATCCTTGGCCAGCGCACCTTGCTCCACCGGGGAGTAGGCCATCGTCGGGATGTTGCGTTGCCGTAGCCAGGGCAGCAGGTCGAATTCCGGTCCCCGGCGCGACAGATTGTAGAGCACCTGATTGGTCTGCACGGACGGACCGGCCGCAAGGGCGGCGAGTTCGTCCATGTCGTCCGCGTCGAAATTCGATACGCCCCAACCGCCAATCTTGCCGGATCTGCGCAGCGCGTCGAGCGCCTCAACCGTCTCCGCCAGCGGCGTGCCGCCGCGCCAATGGTAGAGGTAGAGATCGATACGATCGGTGCGCAGGCGCTTCAGGCTGCGCTCGCAGGCTGCCGGTACGCCAGACCGTGACGCGTTCGACGGCAGCACCTTCGAGACCAGGAACACTTCGCTTCTGCGGCCGGCAATGGCATCTCCCACGACCTCCTCGGCGCCGCCCGAGCCGTACATTTCCGCAGTGTCGATCAAGGTCATGCCGAGATCGATGCCGAGCCGCAACGCGTCCGCCTCGGCCGCGCGCCGACGCGAATCCTCGCCCATGTTCCACGTTCCCTGGCCGAGGGCGGGCACCTTGTCGCCGGATGGCAGGACGATTTGCGGGAGGCTAGAGGGCATGATTTGTCTCCGGCTCGCTCAAGCCGCCTCAATATCGGTCAAGGGGAAGTCCGCACCCTTGAACATGAGGGGCAGATTGTAATGCCTCGCACAGGCATAGGCAAAGCAATCCCCGAAATTCAACCGGGCCGGATGCCGGCCCTTGCCGTACCGTTCAAACGCCGCCAGGGCTGTCGCCACGGCTTGGGGCGGTACGGGCATGGACTTGATCCCGATAAGTTCGAGGTAATCGCCAACCGCGTTGCGTGCGTCTTCGATGGAGATATCCAGAACCTCGCAACTGCGATCGTCGCCTCCCACACCGCCAGCGGCGAGGGATAGCCTTGATTTAAAACGAGGAAACATCAATCCAAAAGCGCGGCGTCAAACGAAAAACCCCGCCGGATCGCTCCGGCGGGGTCTTTTGGTCCCGGTGGCGCGTGAGCGCCGCGGGTCGATGCTTAGTTGTTGCCCTTCTTCAGGGCAGCGCCCAGAATGTCGCCCAGCGAAGCGCCGGAGTCGGTCGAGCCGTACTGTGCGACCGCTTCCTTCTCCTCGGCGATTTCCAGCGCCTTGATCGATACCTGAACCTTGCGGGTCTTCTTGTCATAGGCGATGACGCGGGCGTCGACCTTCTGGCCAACCGCGAAACGCTCCGGACGCTGCTCGTCACGATCGCGCGACAGGTCGTTGCGCTTGATGAAGCTGTCAAGGCCGCTCTCGACGAGCCGCACTTCCAGACCGCCATCCTTGATCGCGATGACTTCGCAGGTGACAACGGCGTTCTTGCGCAGTTCGCCCGAATTGGCGGCTTCGCCGGCCACGTCGCGCTGCAACTGCTTCACGCCTAGCGAGATGCGCTCCTTGTCGGTATCGACGTCGAGCACCTGCGCCTTGACGATGTCGCCCTTGTTGTACTCCTCCATCACCTGCTCGCCCGGACGGGTCCAGTCGAGGTCGGAGAGGTGGACCATGCCGTCGACGTCGCCGTCCAGGCCGATGAACAGACCGAACTCGGTCTTGTTCTTGACCTCGCCCTCGACCTGCGAACCGATCGGATGGCTGCGTGCGAACGCTTCCCACGGATTTTCCAGCGTCTGCTTGAGGCCAAGCGAGATGCGGCGCTTTGCCGGGTCCACTTCCAGTACGATGACATCGACCTGCTGCGTGGTGGACAGGATCTTGCCGGGATGGACGTTCTTCTTGGTCCACGACATTTCCGAAACGTGGATGAGGCCTTCGATGCCCGGCTCCAGCTCGACGAACGCGCCGTAGTCGGTGATGTTGGTAACCGTTCCGGAGATCTTCTTGCCGATCGGGAACTTGGTGCCGATATCGCCCCACGGATCCGACTCGAGCTGCTTCATGCCGAGCGAGATGCGGTGCGTATCCTGGTTGATGCGGATGATCTGCACCTTGACCGTCTGGCCGATGTTGAGGATCTCGGTCGGATGGTTTACGCGGCGCCAGGCCATGTCGGTGACATGCAGCAGGCCATCGATGCCGCCGAGGTCGACGAACGCACCGTAGTCGGTGATGTTCTTGACCACGCCTTCGACCACCTGGCCCTCTTCAAGGTTCTGCACGATCTCCGAGCGCTGCTCGGCGCGGCTCTCTTCCAGAACCGTGCGGCGCGACACGACGATGTTGCCGCGGCGGCGATCCATCTTGAGGATCTCGAAGGGCTGCGGATTGTGCATCAGCGGGGTGACGTCGCGGATCGGACGAATGTCGACCTGCGAGCGCGGCAGAAAGGCCACGGCGCCGTCGAGATCGACCGTGAAGCCGCCCTTGACCTGATTGAAGATGACACCTTCGACGCGCTCGCCCTTGGCGAACTTCTCTTCGAGCTTGCCCCAGCTCTCTTCGCGGCGGGCCTTGTCACGCGACAGCATCGCTTCGCCAAGTGCATTCTCGATGCGCTCGACATAGACTTCGACCGTGTCGCCGACCTTCAGCTGGCCGTCCTTGGACTTGGCGCCGAATTCCTTCAGCGGCACGCGGCCTTCGACCTTCAGGCCGACGTCGATGATGGCCATATCCTTCTCGATCGCGGTAACCAGGCCGCGTACGACCTGACCTTCGCCCGAGTGGCCGTCGGAAAATGATTCTTCGAGTAGCGCGGCGAAATCGTCACGCGAGGGATTTGCTGCAGACATATGTTCTCCTGAAAACCCCATCCTGTGGGGCGGCGCCGTGGTTAGCGTTGCGATAGCCTGCCGGCGTTCCGGTCCCTGAGGGACCTGATGCCGCTTGAAGGCGGCGAAACCGGCGCAAAGAATGCTGGCAGGCTGGTTAAGCGGCCCGATATGGGAGGCGATGCGCTCGATTTCGAGGGCAGCCGACCCCTTTCAGGCCTTGTTCCGTTTGGCGACAACGTCATCGACGATGGCGCGCGCCGCCTGGAATGCGGCCTCTATAGACATTTCGGAGGTGTCGAGCAAGTGCGCGTCGGCGGCGGGCCGCAGCGGAGAGTCGGCGCGGCCCATATCACGCTCGTCGCGCCGCTTGATGTCGGCCAGGATATCGGGGAGATCGGCTGTGCCGCCACGGTTTTCGATGTCGCGCAGCCGGCGTCCGGCACGCACCTCGGCGCTGGCGATGATGTAGAGCTTCACGTCGGCGTCCGGGCAGACCACGGTGCCGATGTCACGGCCGTCGAGCACTGCACCGCCCGGCTGATGCGCGAAGTCGCGCTGCTTTCCGACGAGAATCCGGCGCAGTTCGGGGATGACCGCGACGCGCGACGCCGCCTCGCCGACCGCATGCGCCGAGAGCCCATGCTTGTCCAGATTGGAGAGGTCGACCTGTCGCGCCGCCTCGATGGCATGCGCCTCGTCGTCCAGCGGCAGGCCCTGCTGGAGCAGGCGATAGGCTACCACGCGATAGGTCAGGCCGGTGTCGAGATGCGGCAGATGGTAATAATCAGCCAGCCGGCGGGCGAGCGTGCCCTTGCCGGACGCAGCCGGACCGTCGATGGCGATAAGGAGCGAGGAGGTCATTTGTCTTTCCGTGGTCCGTCAAACACTCCGCATCAGCCCGCCATCGACCCGCAGGTTCTGGCCGGTAATATAGCCGGCTGCGTCGGAGGCGAGGAAGGCGACGGTTGCTGCGATTTCTTCGCTCGTGCCATAGCGTTTCATGGGCACGCTGTCGCGGCGCTCTTCCGTGCCCGGCAAGCTGTCGATCCAGCCCGGCAGCACATTGTTCATGCGAATATTCTCGGCTGCATACTGGTCGGCGAACAGCTTGGTGAAGGCCGCAAGCCCAGCCCGCGCCACGGCGGAGGTCGGGAACATCGCGCTGGGTTCGGACACCCAGGCAGTGGAGATATTCACGATGGCACCCTTCTTCTGGTCGAGCATGACCGGCGTGACCAGACGCGTGGCGCGCACAACGTTCATGAAATAGACGTCCAGCCCGGCGTGCCATTGTTCGTCGGTCAATTCGAGCAGGTCGGCGCGGGGGCCGTGCCCCGCACTGTTGACCAGCACGTCGATGCGGCCCCATTTTCCCATCGTCGCGTCGACGAGCCGCTTGAGGTCGGTGCTCGACTGGTTGGAACCGGTAACGCCAAGTCCGCCCAATTCGCTGGCAAGAGCCTCGCCCTTTCCGGAGGATGACAGCACCGCAATCGCGTAACCCTCACCGGCAAGCCTGCGTGCGCATGCGGCACCCATGCCGGATCCGCCCCCGACAATCATGGCTACCTTGCTTACCATCTGCGCTTCTCCCGTTTGTTCGACCTGCCGGATGAAAACTCACGTGGCAATTTATCGCCGGCACGCCAGAATCCATCCGAGAACACACCCCATGATCATGCCGATGCAGGGCGGCACAAGCAGGAAATACACCTGGCCCCATTCATCGGCTGCCTGACGGCCGGTTGGATTTGGGACGTCAAAGCCCCGCAGCGCGAAATAGGCGAGCAGGCAGGCAGGAAAACCGGCCAGCCAAAAGGCCGGCCAGCGGCCAAGACCCGCCCGGCCCGACGCCTCGCGGTTGGAGCGCACCCGCCCATAGGCGGACCGGCCGGTCCAGACGGCAAAGGGAATGGCGAGCATCCCATAAAGCGCCAGCGTGGCCAAAACACTCAACATGTCAGCAAGACCCGGCATGCAATCTATCCGCCTGGCGTCTGGCTGGGGTCTGCGGAGGGGCGCATGCCGAGCTGCTGCTCGCGGAAGAAGATGAACAACCCCGATACGACAATGAAGGCAGCGCCGATCAAGGTCGTCGGCCGCGGTGTATCATTGAAGAAGATCCAGCCGAAGATGATGGCCCAGACCAGCAGCGTATATTGATAGGGCGTCACTGTCGCTGCATCGGCGAGCATAAGCGAGCGGTTCATGAACAGATGCGCAGTCAGCGCCACGACGCCCAGCAGCGCCAGCAGCGTGTAGTCGAAGGCCGTGGGCGCAACCCAGAAAAAGGCCGAAGTGGCTATTCCGAACAGCGCTGCACCGAAGGTGGGCCAGAACACCATCGCAAGATCGGAAGAGGCGCGCAGTGCGCGGCCGGTAATCATCATCAAGGCAAAGCAGAGGCTGCCGAACAGGGCGATCAGCGCCGGCGTCGTGAAGCTGTCGGACGACGGCTGCAGCGCAATCAGAACACCGACAAAGCCGACGCCGATCGCCGTCCAGCGCCGCCAGCCGACATGCTCGCCCAGCAGCAGGGGAGACAGCGCGGCGACATAGATAGGCGCCGCCATCCAGAAGGTGATGGCGTCCGCCAGCGGCATATAGGCGACGGCATAGTAAAAGCTCGAAACTTCGATTGTCGTCAGGCAGACCCGTGTGGCCATAAGGCCGGGCCGCTCGATATCGAAGAGGGACCGCCAGCCGGCGCGGTAGATGAAGGGCGACAGGATCAACAGGGCGGCGGCGCTGCGGATCAGCAGCAACTGGCCGATCGGATAGGTCGAGACGAGCCATTTGCCCATCACATCGTTCAGCGAGAACAACAGCACCGCAATCAGCATCGTCAGGATGCCGAGGCGGGTCGTGTCGCGATCCAGATGTGTCGTCACGGGCGGCGATCTTCCATGGCGCGGCACACCGCGGCTCTCGAAATGGCTGGGCGGCCGGTAATCCCAATCGGACTCCCGGTCGGAAGCTCGGCTCCGCCAAAGCACGACAATCCACGCCGACGCAAGCCGTGCGGGCTACAGGGCATGTCGAAGAAGCGTCTTTTCGTTGGACCAATGACCCATTTCGAGCCGAGGCGGCTCCGCACGGAACAGGAAGGTTTGTAGGAAGCGCTGCGGATTCGCTGCGAAGTTTTGGCGGCCGATCCCAGCAAGATCGGCAGCAGCGCGCAAAACCCCTGGCAAGTCTGTTCTTGTTGTGTTCTACTCGTGACAAGTCCCGGCAAAACCCCCGTGCACAGCGAAGTGACGATCCTCCATGCAGATCTCGACGCGTTCTACGCCTCGGTCGAGCAATTGCTCGATCCCGCCTTGCGAGGTAGGCCGATCGCGGTAGGCGGTGGGGTAGTGCTCGCCGCCTCCTACGAGGCGAAGGCGTTCGGTGTGAAGGGCGGCATGGCCGGCCGGCGGGCGCGGGAGCTGTGCCCGCAGCTCATTTTCGTAGGGGGCCACTTCAAGGACTATCAGCGGCTGGGCGACGCGGCGATCGATGTGCTTCACGATTTCACGCCTGCGGTCGAGAGGATATCGATCGATGAGGCTTTCGCCGATGTCGCCGGCTGCACGCATCTGTTCGGCTCACCCGAGGCGATCGCCAGAGCCATCCGGCGCCGTGTGCGTGAGGAACTGGGACTGCCGATCTCGGTTGGCGTGGCGCGCACGAAGCACATGGCGAAGATCGCTTCGCAGGTGGCCAAGCCGGATGGATTGGTGGTGGTCGATCCCGACTGCGAACTGGACTTCCTGCACGATCTGCCGGTTGCGCTGATGTGGGGCGTTGGGCCGGTGACGCAAACGCGCCTGGCCGATATCGGTGTGACGACCATCGGGCAACTCGCGCGGACGCCGGGCTGGTCGCTGGAAAAGCTGCTTGGCCCGGCAGCGGGTGAGAAGCTGGCGGCGCTGGCCTGGAACCGCGACCCGCGCAAGCTGGAGACGCATCGGCGCGCCCGCTCGGCCGGAGCGCAATCGGCGCTGGGCTTGAAGCCGGCGACCGATCGCATCGTGCGGCCGACGCTGCTGCATCTGGCGGACCGCGTCGCCTCGCGCCTGCGCGCCAAGGATCGCCCTGGCCGCACGGTGACCGTGCGCGTGCGTTTCGCCGACATGCACTGCGTGACGCGCTCGCTCACGCTCGATGCGCCCATTTCATCGACGCAGAGCTTGGCGGAGATTGCCGAGGGTCTCGTGCATGCCGCGCTGGCCGACCACCCCGGCGAGCGCACAATCTCGCTGCTGGCTATTTCGGTCTCGAACCTTGAAGAAAGCACCGAATTGCAGCTGGAGCTTGCCTATGGGCTGCCCGACGAACGCCTCAGGCCGGGCACGACGCGCGGCATGGCGCGGCTGGTGGCCGACCGCGCCATCGACCGGATTCGCAAGCGCTTCGGCTGGCAGGCGGTCGGCTACGGACCGGTTGCGCTGGACGCTTCCCTATCCGTGCCCGACGAATTTCGCGAACTCGCGGAGAAGGAGTTGTGACGCTCTTTGGTCCAGCGCCGGACGCTTCGGCGGCGTTCTTATCCCTGGTCGGCAATCTCCGCGCCGAGCGCGCGCATCAGCCCCATGAATTGCGGGAAGCTGGTGGCGATCATGGCCTGGTCGTCAATTGTTACCGGCTTTTCGGTGGCGAGGCCCAGCACAAGGAACGCCATTGCAATGCGATGGTCGAGATGCGTCTCGACAATCCCGCCGCCAAGACCCTTGCCGCCCGGCCGGCCGCGCACGGCCAGAGATGCCTCCCCCTCCGAGCAATCGACGCCGTTGGCCTTGAGGCCGTTGGCCACCGCCGAGAGCCTGTCGCTTTCCTTGACGCGCAGCTCTTCCAGGCCGAGCATCACGGTCTCGCCCTCTGCAAACGCAGCCGCTGCGGCAAGCACGGGATATTCGTCGATCATCGACGGGGCTCGTTCGGCGGGAACCGTAATCCCCTTCAACTCCGACCCGCGCACCCGCAGATCGGCGACATCCTCGCCGCCGGCGCTGCGCTCGTTGAGCACCTGAATATCGCCGCCCATCTCCTGCAGCGTCAGCAAAAGCCCGGTGCGGGTGGGGTTCATCAGCACATTTTCGATGACGATATCGGAGCCGGGCACGATGAGCGCGGCAACAAGGGGAAAGCCTGCGGAGGATGGATCGCCCGGCACCGCAATGGTCTGGCCGTTGAGTTTTCCCTGGCCCTCGATGCGAATATGACGGACGCCGGACGGCTCGGTCTCGACCTCGACATTCGCGCCGAAGCCGCGCAGCATCTTTTCCGTATGGTCGCGCGTCATGACCGGCTCGATGACGGTGGTTACGCCCGGCGTGTTGAGCCCAGCCAGCAGGACAGCCGATTTGACCTGCGCCGACGCCATCGGCACCCGGTAGCCGATCGGAGCCGCGTGTTTCGGCCCCCGCAGCGTCAGCGGCATGCGGTCGCCCGCCGCCGCGTCGACGACCTGCACGCCCATTTGGCGCAGCGGATCGAGGACACGCCCCATCGGCCGCTTCGACAGCGACGCGTCGCCGATGAAGGTGGTTGTCATGTCATAGGTGCCGACCAGCCCCATGGTGAGGCGCGAGCCGGTGCCGGCATTGCCGAAATCGAGCGGGCCTTCAGGTTCGAGCAGGCAGCCATTGCCGACGCCCTGGATGACCCATTCGTCGCCGCGCTTTTCGATGCGCGCGCCCATCGCCTTCATCGCCTCGCCTGTGCGCATGACGTCCTCGCCTTCGAGCAGGCCGGTGATCCTTGTCTGGCCCGAGGCGAGGCCGCCGAACATGAAGGAGCGATGCGAGATGGATTTGTCGCCGGGCACACGGGCGGTGCCGGACAACGGCGGAGAGCGCCGCGCGGTTGCGGGTTGGGGTTTGGCGTCATGCGCCATGGGAATTTCCTTGGGGAGTTGTCGCGGCACGCGGCCGACGGGCGTTCATCTTGTCGCACCTTGCCCGTAGCATGGCAAAACGGTGGGGTCACCTGAAAATCGCTGTCTCGAGCGGCAGATTCACCTATGAAAACTACAAGGTCATTTCGCTTTGACAGAGCGGGATTCTGTGGCTAAGGGGACCGACTGTTTTTCGACGAGGCTGGAAGTGGCTAAAACCGAACTTGGCAACAAGCGCATAGACCCGGAGACGGGGCGCAAATTTTATGATCTGAACAAGGATCCGATCGTTTCGCCTTATACGGGCAAGACTTATCCGCGCACCTATTTCGAGGCGGGCGATATCAAGGTGGTCGAAGAGGAAGAAGAAGTCGAACAGCGCGAAGTCGACGCTGAGGACGAAACTCCCGAGGTCGTGTCGCTTGAGGACGCCGACGAGGAGGCTGCCGGCAGCGGCGACGATCTTCCCGATCTGGGCGACGATGACGACGATGTCGACCTCGGCGACGATGACGATACCTTCCTTGAGGACGAGGAAGAAGAAGATGACGACGTGTCCGACATCATCGGTGTCGGCGACGACGACGAGGAAGTCTGAGCGAAAAGTGCGCGGCCGGTTGGGCCGGCAGCAGCGAACGATGCCGGCGATTTGCGCCGGCTGAAATAGCGCAAGCAAACGCTTGCTATTGATGCGGGGGCGGTCTAGAAGCCGCCCCGATACGGCGCGGGTAACCGCGCCACACCTCTTCGCCGGAAACGGCGCCGGCCACATGCCGGGTGTGGGGCCATAGCTCAGTTGGGAGAGCGCTTGAATGGCATTCAAGAGGTCGTCGGTTCGATTCCGATTGGCTCCACCAATATTCTAAAGCAAATCAACATCTTACGTTACCGGCATTATAGGCCTCTTGCTTTGGGCAGGGCAGCACCAGCACAGCACGGGTCTGCAATTCTATCCCTTTTCCCTGCTATCACGCGATCTAATAACGATCGGGCAGAACCGTAGCTCGTCAGGGGCCACAGTATCACGCACTTCGACGTGAAGGGGGGCACTACGACGTGGCATTCGCCTGCGAGTGGCGACACCTAACTTGAATCCTTGCAAATAGAACCGCTGGGCGGGCAACGATCCTTACACCCATTGGTGTGATTTGTCGGAACATCGCCCTGACCTCAAACGAGGTCATAAAGCACCCACTATACAGGCGACGCCAAATAGATAATCCCGCAGCATCTTTCGATGGGGGCGAGCGCATCTTGCAACTCCCGGCGTCAAGGCAAATAGTGTCGAAAAGGGGAGGCATCGAGTAATGCTCAGCAGGCGGGCGCGGCAGTTACTGATAAGTATGGGACTGGCGGTTCTCATCAGCGTGCCGTCCCGAAGCGCTGACTTCCAACCTTACCAAATGGACGGCTTGAGTGTCGTCGTAGTCTCCGGCGAGTTTCGACCCGATGAAGACTTGGGACCGTTCTTCGCTGCCCTGCAAAGCAATCAGGCTAGTGTCGTTACTTTCGATTCTCCGGGCGGCGAACCTTATACGGCCATGCGCCTCGGGCGTGCGATTCGGCTCAGGGAACTTTACACGATCCAGGTCAGGAAAATGGATTGTGCCTCTGCGTGTGCGCTGGCTTTCCTGGGCGGAGTTCGACGTGGAGCGGAGCCTGGCTCGATTGGGGTTCACCGAACCTCGTTTGCTAACCCCTCTTCCCTGAGTCCCGAGGAGGCAGCCGAGGGCGTGCAGTCAGTTACTGCCGATATTTTATCCTACTTGCGCGAGATGGATGTCGATCCTGCCTTTTTGGAATTCTCGCTGCGATATGCATCGAACGACATGCGATACCTGTCCAAGACGGAGATGGACGCCTTGAAGGTGACAACCGGCTTAGATGGCGCTTCCAATTCCTCGCCCACAGTAGCGGACCCTCCGATGGCATACGCACCTCCGCGGCCGGACACAGGGCAAGCGGCCACCAATGCTCGCTTGGAAACAGCTGCGATTACTTTCGTGCGCGAACTTCTGGAACAGCACGTTAATGACGAGGGTCGCGCGCTGGCCAGGGTCCTTACGACCTATGCCGAGACTGTAAACTATTACGGCAAGACAACCGCGCTGTCGGATGTGATTGCCGACAAGCAAAGGTATTTCACGCGATGGCCGGAGCGTGGCTACCACATCCGAAATGATAGCCTTATGGTAACGTGCGCCAACGATAATTGCATGGTGTCTGGCGTCTATGACTGGGTGGTACGCAGCATCGCCCGAAGCAAGCAAGCCAAGGGCGCTGCGCGGTTCAGCTACACCATCTCGCTCGGCTCCGAACCGAGGATCATCGCCGAAACTGGCGAGGTGCTCAAGTAATGCGCGGCCCGCGCCGCTCAGCGGAGGGGCCACTCAGACCTGTGTTCTTAGCAGAACATAAGCCAAAACAATTGCGGTAACGGCAACGGCTCCGGCAATGCCTGCATAGCCCTTGGCCGTGAGCTTGATTCCCATGATGGTGATGGTGAAGTGGTTCATTCCCGCCTCCTAAATTAGCTTTTTGACAGAAGGCATTGTCCCCGATGGCGTGCGGGTGTGGGCGAGAATGCTGACGGCTCCTGCCAACTCACCGCCGATGCGAACCCCGCAACTGTTGCAGAAGGCCGTCAGCTCAGGGTCTTGTCGAGCCAGTCGAACACACGCAGGTCTCTCAGTCCGCATGCTGTCGGCTCGCAATGCAGGTCCGCCCCATCTGATACCGAGAAGGGGACCAGCGTCTTGGGACATGTCAAAAGATCATAGAGGCGGCGCGTCTGCCCAGGCCAGAACGCCTCGTTGGCTGGCTCGGTGATCAGCATCGGGCACTCGATCTGGCCGACAACGTCGGTGAGGTTATAATCCATCGTTGCCTTGAAGGCCTCGTAATATGACGTCACGCCATAGGGTCTCATGCGGAAGGCCATGGAATCCTTGGTGACGGCATCGAGCGACTTGGTCATGTAGCCATCGAACTCATCCTTGTGGCCAGCCTTCAAGAGTTCCATCATCGGTGGAGGCAAGGCGGCGGTCCACGATGCAGAAACGTCGACCACGCCCGGATCGGCAATAGCGGCTGCGATTCGCTTCTCGAAAGCAACGGCGCGCGGGACCCAATAACCGCCCTGGCTGATGCCCTGAATTGCGATCCTCGCCGGGTCAACGCCGCCGCGGCCTAGGGCAAAGTCGACGACAGGGGTTATGACATGCTCCCAATCCGGCCGGAAACTAAGGCTCTGTTTCCAGAGGGCGTAGCCCTGCCCCGGCCCATCGAAAGTGAGGCAGTCGTAACCGCGCGCCGTCGCTCCCGCCGCGCCCCACATCCACATATCAAGCGCAGAGCCGTCGCTTCCATTGTTGAGGATCAGCAGCGGGCGCTTTTCCTTGGTGCTCTTTCCCCGGAAATAGAAGCCACGGAGCGAGATGCCCTCATAGGGAATGCTGACCTGCTCGATCGGCGGATCGAACAGGGCAATCGACTTCAGCCAGCAATCATCCATCAACTGCCACGCCGTCGTGACCCGGGTTGGATCACCCGAGCCGTCCGCAAAATAGGTCGCGCCGTCGTAGAAGTTCTGCGCCCAGAGGTAGGCCTGCCGGGCGCTTTCGACATGACCGCCGCTTGCGGAGTCCTCAGCTATGGCGCGCGCTTCATCTCCCGCCGCGACCATGGCTTGATACGCACTCTCGAAGTTGCCGTCCTCGATCTGTCGGATGACATAAAGGACCTTCCCAACATTTCCGCCCTGGTGGTAGGCGCGCCCAAGCGTCGTCAACAGGACGAATTCAAAGGCCGAGTTATTGAAGAAGTAGGTCGTCTGATTGGCGGCCAGGGGAGTGGTGGGCAGGTTGTTCGATTCCTGGGTATTGCCAGGAGACTGCGCAGAGGCTTGTGTGACCGTCATCCCCGCTCCCGCCCCCGCTGCGACTATTCCCAGGCCGAACTGCTTCCTCGTAAGTTTCATGGATAAGCCCTCGGATACCCTTCCATGCTGGCATTAGGTAATTGCTAACTCATGCGCTCTCATTGGACCAGGGGTCCAAGCCAATATTAACGCCTCCATCCCAGACCGTCATTGATGATTTAACTGGACTCTGGAGCAGCGGTGGCCGAGAAATTCGCGATGAGAATTCGCTATATGCAGTTGAGGTTCAATCGGCGGCCCCTGAAAGAGTGTCGACAATTGTATTTTACAAGAAACCTATCAGCAAAAGTACTTAATAAATTTGGATATATTGTATAGAGTAACAGCTTACAAAGCGATATTTTATAAGAATTGCAGACGCGGACAATAGAAATCGCAATAATTTGGGACAATTGTCAAATCGCTCGCGAACGGCGATATGAGCGACTTTGGGAGTCTAATATGGACCGCAGCCTCAATTTGATCAGGCTTCTGGCGCTGCTGGCTTTTGCGATGCTCGCCAGTCCGGCCCTCGCCTACGATCCGCCGCAAGCATCCGCGGAGCGTTTGAAGAGTATCGACTTTGCGGCCGCCCAACCCCTGGACGAGCCCTACCAGCTTGAATTCGTCGCATGTGATGGAGGCAATGCCGGCCAAGGCGGGAAGGATAGATTCCTTGGCTTCAACCTTAAGCTTCCCAACGTTCCCGCCGCGAGACAATATTACCTATGTAGCCGGGACCCCAGCAATGTGAGAGCGTTGCTGAGACTGTCCGACGGCGCAATCTACTGGCACAGCAAGATGGCGCTTGATGTTGACGGCTCTTGGGCGGCTTGGAACGGCTTGCCGGGCGCGACCGATCTCAAGGAGACGGCCTACAAATGGCCGCACTCGGGCAACTCCTCCAGCCATTCCGCCCAGATCGATCCCGATAGAATTCCCTATATCGTCATGCCCACTGCCGGCCTATCCAGGATTACCGGCAGCAGGAGTTCTGAAATGGGCCGACTGTTTGCCAAGAAGACAGGTCTGCGCTTAGGCGACATGGGAGTCGTCGTTTACAAAGACCGCTGGACGCCGGTGTTAATCGGAGATGGCGGTCCCTTCATGCGGCTTGGCGAGGGATCGAGCCGAGTTTTCGAGGCAATAGGAGAGACCCGCTGCAAGAAATGGAGCAGCGATGGCCAGACCTGCACCGGGCCAGGAAACGTCTATCCATACAAGAATTTCGGGCTCGCTCGCGATGTCACCTTCATCGTTTATCCGGGCAGCGGCAGTTCCGAAATCACGCCGCAAAATGCCCTGCCCAAACTATGCTCCTTCGCGAAGCAGAAGTTGGGCCTCGAAGGCGGCGCCATGTGCCCGTAGGTTTTTGATCGGACAGGCAGGGGACGTTGGAAAGGGAGAAGGAATGATGCGCTATCTGGTTCCTTTGGTCGCTATAGCATGCGCCTGGACCGGAGCCGCCGGCCTCATCCCGGCATTTCATGCTGCGATGGATCAGGGACTAAGCGACGGGCATGACGATCCGCAGAATTTCAGCTTGGACGATTTCGATGCGGCGCTGGGGCGTGTGCTCCAAGGCCTCCAGTAGAATTCAGATTTTCGCTAACCGAGCGCATGAAGAGCCGCGGCGTTGAGGGAGGTCACCATGTCACTCACCCACTTTGGCGGACACGTCGGGGAGAAACATAAGACCTCGCGACCGCCGGCAAACAAGGGTCTCCAGAAGCGAGTGAAAGGCGAGCCTCTAGTCTGGACGTGCGTCGTAGCATTGAGCCTCTTGTCTGGCTTGGATATCCCTGCGGCGGCCGCGCCGCTTGAGCCTACCTCATACAAGCTGCTGTGCGACGCGTCCGCCGCGATCGCGCTTGACGCCACTGGATCTCCTCGCACGGCCGCAACAGGCAAGCGGAGTTGCAGGAGCGGCGCTACCGCTTCTTTGCTACAGCCGTTGTACCTGGAGACATGCCCGGGGTTGAGCCGGTGGGTCGTGCCTACCGAAATCTCTTGAACGACATGCTTTCGGCGTCGACAGTTCCCAGCGATCTCAGAAGCACTCTGGAAGCCGGGTCGAAGCTTGCGCCGGAGGCGCCGGGCGGCCTCAATATCGAGGGCCTTTCTGCCGGCGCGGCCGGCGAGCTTCTGATCGGTTTTCGAAATCCTGTCCCGGAAGGGAAAGCTATCGTGGTGCCCTTTGAGAATCCTGCGGCGGTAGTCGAGAACGAGTCGGCTCGATTTGGCGCGCCCATTCTACTGGACCTGGGTGGGCGGGTATTCGAAGCCTTGAACGGATGGAAAGCGGCTACCTGGTTGTCGCCGGACCTCCGGACGACAATGGAGCATTCGCGCTGTACACCTGGAGCGGCTCCGCTGGTGATCCCCCAGTGGAGAGCAAGAGCGTGGATTTTGGCGATTTGCATCCTGAAGCCCTATTTGCTGTTCCCGGAACAGATAGGGTGTCAATCTTGAGCGACGATGGAAATGTCCAAGTCGATGGCGAGGACTGTAAAGACCAGGATGAAGCTAAACAGTCATTTAGAGGTGTGACGCTCCTGCCCTAGAAAGGGTCGGCGGGATCCTTTCCCGGCGGGTCCCTGTAGCCGCCTATCTGTTGCGGAAGTTGGGCTGGCGCTTCTCGGCGAAGGCGGCCATGCCTTCCTTCTGGTCCTCGAGAGCGAACATGGAATGAAACAGGCGGCGCTCGAAGCGCAGGCCTTCGGCCAGCGTCGTTTCGTAGGCGCGGTTGACCGCTTCCTTGTTCATCATCACCGCCAAGCCGGAGAGATCGGCAATTTTCGCGGCGATCTTGATCGTTTCCTCAAGCAGGTCGCCCAGCGGCACGACCCGTGACACCAGACCCGAGCGCTCCGCCTCGGCCGCGTCCATCATCCGCCCGGTGAGGCACATGTCCATCGCCTTTGATTTGCCGACAAAGCGCGTCAGGCGCTGCGACCCGCCCATGCCAGGCATCACGCCGAGCGTGATTTCAGGCTGGCCGAATTTGGCATTGTCGGCAGCGATGATGAAATCGCACATCATGGCGAGTTCGCATCCGCCGCCCAGCGCATAGCCCGCCACGGCGCCGATGATCGGCTTGCGAATGCGCGCAAAGGCCTCCCAGCCGACAAACATGTCCTCAAGGAAGACATCGACGTAGCTCTTGGCCTGCATCTCCTTGATATCAGCGCCGGCGGCAAAGGCTTTGTCCGACCCCGTCAGCACGACGGCGCCGACCCCGGCATTGTCCTCGAAGGCTCTTAGGGCCACGGTCAACTCGTCGAGAACCTGGCGGTTGAGCGCATTGAGCGCTTTCGGGCGGTTGAGGGTGATCAGCCCGACCTTGCCGCGTGTGTCGACGATGATGGTTTCAAAAGCCATGAGGACCTCCCGAGCGATTGCCTGCTGTAGCTAACGCTGACAGGCGGGACAATAGAAAGTGGAACGTCCGCTCTGGACGATGCGCTTGACGTGCCCGGCACATCCCGGTTTGGGGCAGGCCTCGCCTTCGCGGTCGTACACCGCAAAGGAATGCTGGAAATAGCCCAGTGAGCCGTCCGCATGCACGTAGTCGCGCAGCGACGAGCCCCCAGCCAGGATGGCGTCGGCGATCACCGCGCGTATGGCGGCCGCCAGAGCCTCCGCACGGTGGGTAGCGGTGCCGCCGGCGTGGACGATCGATCCGGCGCTGCGGCGCGGCGACAGGCCGGCCCGCCACAGCGCCTCCGAGACGTAGATGTTGCCCAGGCCCGCAATCAGCGTCTGATCGAGGAGCGCTGCCTTGAGCGGTGTCTTCTTGCCCTTGAGCAAACTCGCGAGCGCAGGCCCGTTGAGGCTGTTCCCAACCGGTTCGATGCCGAGTTCGGCAAGCATTGGATGTTCCAGCGGCCTGTCGGCCATAAGCATGAAGCCGAAGCGCCTGGGGTCGTTGTAGACGATGCGGGAGCGGGCGCCGTCGGCCGAAGTCAGGTGGAAAATGACATGGTCATGCGCTGCTGCCTTGGACCGCTCGTGATGGAACGATCCCGGCGTTTGCTGATCGCCGTCGGCCTCGACCCTGAATGAGCCCGACATGCCGAGATGGCAGATCAGGGACGGCCCCTGGTCGAAATCAATGATCAGATATTTGGCGCGCCGGCCCAACTGCGTGACCGTTCTGCCGGCCAGTTGCTTGGTGAAATCGAGCGGCAGCGGAAATCGCAGGTCGGGACGCTTCGCGTCCACCGCATCGACCATCGCACCTTCCATGGCCGGCGCCAGGCCGCGGCGAACCGTTTCGACTTCGGGAAGCTCCGGCATCGATCAGGCGATCGCCTTGTGGAAGGACGTTCCGTATCTGCCCGAGGGCAGGCCCAGATGTTCCGCAACGGTCTCGCCAATATCGGCATAGGTCCGGCGCAGGCCCACATCGCCACCGCGGCCGCCCTTGATCACGCCAATCACCGGAACGCGTTCGCGGGTATGGTCATTGCCCCGCCAACTCGGGTCGCAGCCGTGGTCGGCGGTCAAAAGCAGCAAGTCGCCGTCGCGCAATCTGTCCATCGCCTCGGGCAGCCGCCGGTCGAAGGCCTCCAGCGCCGCCGCATAGCCGGGAATGTCGCGGCGGTGACCGTAGAGCGTGTCGAAATCGACGAAATTGGCGAAGACGAGGTCGCCATCCCCTGCGTCATCCATGGCGCCGAGAGCCTTTTCGAAAAGCGCGTCCGTGGTAGGCCCCTTGCGCACTTCGCTCACCCCTTGATGCGCGAAGATGTCGCCAATCTTGCCGATGCCGATCACCTTGCTGCCGCGAGCCGTCAGCCGATCGAGAAGGGTCGGCTCGGGAGGCGGTACGGCGTAGTCGCGGCGGTTGGCGGTGCGAGCGAAGTCCGCGTGGCTCTCTCCGATGAAGGGGCGGGCGATCACCCGTCCGATGTTGAGCGGATCGACCAGTTTGCGCACGATGTCACACAGGGCGTAGAGGCGCTCCAGCCCGAAATGAACCTCATGCGCGGCGATCTGAAAGACGGAGTCGGCGGAGGTGTAGCAGATGGGCTTGCCGGTGCGGATATGCTCTTCGCCATACAAGTCTATGATGTCGGTGCCCGAGCCGTGACAATCGCCGAGGATGCCGGGAAGGCCCGCCTGCTCGACGATCGACTTCGTCAATTCGGCTGGAAATGTCGGCACGGTGTGGGGAAAATAGCCCCATTCGAACGGCACGGGCACGGCAGCGATTTCCCAATGGCCGGACGGAGTATCCTTTCCGCTGGACACCTCCTGGGCCGCGCCATGAAAGGCGGACTGCCGGATATTCGCCATCGGCTCCCCGGCATGGCCTCCGCTGGCGGCTGCGGCCGCCTTACCGAGACCCAGGGACCGCATGACCGGCAGGTCGAGCGCACCCTGGCGCAGCCCATCGCGGTCGCCCTTGCCGTTCAGGGTGGCCGCGAGGATGTGGCCATAGGTGTCCGAGCCTTCATCGCCGAACGCTGCCGCGTCTGCAGCTCCTCCGATACCGAACGAGTCGAGCACAAAAAGGAATGCCCGCGCCATGTTGTCCTCCCGACAGTGCAGAAGCGACAGATAGGACGGGGCAGCCGTCTTGGCAAACGCCGGGGCTTTCTGAGGCAAAGCGTCGTGACTCAGTCGGTCGGCTGCTCAGCAGTTGGTGCAGGGCACCGTGGCGCTCATGCGACCGCGGAAATAATAGGTCTCATCCATCTTCTTGCCGTTGAGCGGCGCGATGATTCCGAGGCCCTTCTGCTGGTCGAGGGTCCAGGCGATGATCGGCTTGTAGGGAAGCACGGTGTAGACACGTACCAGAAATGTGTTGCGCAGGGTCAGAGTCGGCGGCACCGTCGTGGTTTCACTTGCGGGGGCCTCCGATACCGGCGATTTGCCTGCCAGCACTGTGTAGCGCCACACCACCTTGGCAACGGGAGTCGCTTGATCGGACAATTGGATCCCCGTGATGACGATGTCCGGAATGCTGCGGGCGTAGGGCTGAATGATTGCCGCGCCGATTTTGACGATTGCCTCGAGCTGGGACTTGTTGACGCTCGATTCCTGGGTGACGAGATCGCCGATGGAGGAGGCCACGCGCCCTACCTTCTTGCTGGTTTCGATGCCCTGCCCAATTTCCACGGTCACGAAATACATCGACAGCAGCAGCGGGACGATCAGGGCGAACTCCACCGCCGCGACACCTTTGCGATTGGCGATGAAGGGGCAGGCACGCGCGCAGCGCTTGGCGCTTCGGCTGAGTGTCGCGCGGACACACCCCAGCATGCCCAGCGGGCCGGATACCGGCAGCGCAAATCTGCTAGTCATCGAACGGCTCGTTTCTCCACGTCGAGGTGGTGAAATGGAGGATCTTCTTGTTGTCCAGCGGCGACATCTGCAAGGCGAGCAGATCGGTCATCACGGGCCAGCGGTAGACCACCCGCAGCATGTTGATCGTCAGGGGTCCCCCGGGCGTGACGTCGAAACTCGTGGTGTCGACGTCGCCGCTCTTGTAGGTCAATTTCGCCTCGGTAGAGGCCTTCTCGAATGTGTCGAAGCTGCGCAGGTCGACATCCAGCCCCGGACAGCCTTTCGCGACGATGATTTCCAGCTCCCCGCAAAACCTCTGCCGCAGCGTGGCTTTGGTCAGGCCCCTTAATTCACCCGTACGCACGTCGCGCGCGACGTCGTCGGCAATGTTGGTCAGGACCTGTTGGGCAGCGAAGGAAATGCAGCTCTCGAGGATACCCGTCAGCAGCAGGCAGAATGGCATCGACAAGATGGCGAATTCAATCGCGCTGGTACCCTCTCGATCGCGGCCGAAACGAAAGAGCCTCCACCGCAAACGCCGCCTGCAGCCGGGCCTTCCCAAACCAATGCTCTCGCCCATGCCATTTCCCCGATTGAGCGGGACCGTAGGCGAAGATCATTGATTTAGAGTTTGCTTGATTAGCAAAAATTATTGGGATGAATTTACGCGGCCTTAAGTGTGCCGACCGGCGAGCGGAAGCGCGGTTCCGGCGCCTGCCATGATGCAAATCTCTATAGAAGGATGAAAGCGCCTATTGGCTCTGGGCCATGTCGGCGTCGGACCCGCCCTCCGCAGGCGACTTGAACGCGCTTTCGCAGTAGGGAGCGCAGTACAAGGTCTGGATTTGGGCGCGGCGATAGATGCGGACGGTGGAAGCGCTGTCTCGCGAAACCGACACCCGCTGGTCGACGATCGGCGTTCCGTCCTCGGCCAGCACGACGAGGTTCGTCTGGCCGAATCCCTTGCCGGTGAGAACAATGGTCGTGGCGTCCTGGACCGACGCGTCCGCGATCAGCGGATTGCCGACAACGATGGTGTCGGCGGGCCGCGAAAGCTTGATGATCTTGGCCTGATTGAGTTCCACATCGATGGTGGTCTCGCCCGCGTCAGCGGCTGCGCACAGCATCAAGGCAGCACCCGTCAGCAGGCCGCGCAACGCAATCGACATGGAAAAGCACCCACTTTATTAGATTTTTATGAAAATGAACGAGATTGGTGAATCAAGGGTTAAGTCCAGAGACGGTGGGGAGGGAACATGACGATTTTCCTCGAATGCATTCTTTAACCAACAGCTGAGCAAGCGCGGTGTAAGAATTCCGTAACGCTGTTCGTTAAGCCGTTTGCAACAGCTCCTGCTTATATGTCGCAGCATCCGATCGACGCAAAAGAAGAGTTGACGGAAGTTGCTGTAACACCTGGAGTAGGAGCTCTCTCGCATGTCCAAACTCGTTGCACGTTTTGTGAAGGATGAATCGGGCGCCACGGCGATCGAATACGGCCTGATCGCCGCTCTGATTGCCGTCGCGATCATCGCTGGCGCCGGCTATCTCGGTAACCAGTTGAACGCGAAGTTCACCAGCATCGGCGGCCAGCTCAACTGAGCCTGACGCGTAGAAGTTGCCGATTGTCTGTTCGCCGGCACAGGAATTGCGATTGGGCCGCCGCGTAGGGCGGCCCTCTTGCATTTGAAACCTTGCCCGCAGGCGCCGGCCTGTTCGAGCGGGCAGCGCTAACCCTCAATGTCTCAAGCTGAAGCGTGTCGTCATGATCGAAGCGGTCGTTCTGGTGGTGTTTCCGTTCTGCATGGTGTTCGCGGCGGCGTCGGATCTGCTGTCTATGACGATCGCCAATCGCATCTCGGCGATCCTGCTCGCAGCTTTCCTCCTGATCGCGCCATGGGCGGGGATGGGAGCAGCGGAGATAGGCTGGCACCTCCTCGCAGGGGCGTCGGTGCTTGCCGTAACATTCGGCCTTTTCGCCCTGGGCGGAATGGGCGGCGGCGACGCCAAACTTCTCTCGGCAACCGCCCTGTGGATGGGCTTCGGCATGCCGCTGATTGCCTATCTGGTCACGGCGTCCTTTCTTGGCGGGATCCTGACCCTGTCGATCCTGGCCTACCGACGTTCCGCGCTCGCGGTCTTTACCGATCGCAATATCTTCCTGCGCAATTTTTCCGAGGGCGCCAAGGGGGTTCCCTATGGCATCGCGCTCGGTCTGGCCGGCCTTGTCGTGTTCCCGGAATCGCCTTTGATGGTGTGGACCGTCAACCGCCTGATTGCCGGTTGACGCGCCGCCGCATGGTCGATGGCGGATGCCTTTCGTTGCGACCCGCAGAAATATTTCATTAACGTCGTATATAAGCAGTTCATTAACCATAACTTGACGAATGCTCGGCAAGGTTGGGGAACAGAGCGGTGAAATCCGCCACGTGGAGGTTCCCTTACGATGCCCGCATCCCGGTTGGTCATACTGTCGGTCGCAGCCATTGCGGCGGCGGGCGCCGGCTATGTCGCAAAAAACATGATGGCCCCACCACCGCCCGAAATCGTTGCGGCGTCGCCATCTGCGCCTGCTGTTCCGCTCGCCGATGTGCTCATCCTGACCGCCGATGTTCCGATGGGACAACCGCTGTTCGAGAATATCGACTGGGAGCGGTGGCCCGAGGCTGGCGTCAATGAAGGTTTCATCACCAAGAGCGCCGAACCGGATGCCGTCGAGAAACTGAAGGGCACGATAGCGCGCGTTGCGCTCTACAAGGGCGAGCCTGTCCGCAAGGCCAAGCTGGTCGGTGACGGCGTCAGCTTCATGTCCTCGATCCTCCCATCGGGCCGGCGTGCGGTGGCGACTCAGATCGCCGCCGACACATCCGCCGGCGGGTTCATCCTGCCGAACGATTTCGTCGACGTGATCATGACGCGGCGACGCCCCGCCGGTAATGGCCAGGCGGAAGGCTTCATCACCGAGACAATCCTGAGGAACATCAAGGTGCTGGCGATCGATCAGGCCATCCAGGAGGACGAGGAGGGCCGCCGCGTCAAGGTCGGTGAGACCGCCACGCTGGAGCTGACGCCGCAGCAAGCAGAGATCATCACCGTGGCACAGCAGATGGCCGATCGCCTGACCCTTGCGCTGCGGTCGATCACCGATGCGCAGGAAGTCTCACGAGACGAGGCCGACTACCTGGTGACCGGACAACGCCGCGGCACTGTGCGGATGATCAAATACCGCACCGTGAGCGAAGAAGGGGCTCGGAAATGAGCCTGCAGCCAGACGAGCCTCACAGGCTGAAAGAACGAGCAGTGACCGCAAGCGGGTTCCTCAGACTTTTCACATCCGCCTCCCTTGCCTTCGCGATGGGACTCGGCCTGCCCGGACCAACGCCCGCCTTCTCCGGCGGGGTCGACGTCACGTCTACGTCGACCAATGAGCGCTACAAGCTCGGGCTGAACAAATCGATCATTCTCAATCTGCCTGCTGACGCCTACGACATCCTGGTCGCCAACCCGGCTGTCGCCGACGCGGTGACGCGCACCTCCCGTCGCATCTATGTTTTCGGCAAGGCTGTCGGCGAAACCAACGTCTTCGTCTTTGGTCAGAACGGCGAACAGATCGCCAGCTTCGACCTGGCGGTCGAACGCGATGTCGCTGGACTCGACGATTACATCAAGCAGTTCCTCCCGACATCCGACGTGAAAGTGGAACTGATCAACGACAATGTGGTGCTGACCGGCACCGTCGAGACACCACTCGACGCCAAGCGCGCCGCCGAACTGGCGAACCTCTTCGTTTCCGGCGGCGAAGCGACAACCGGGCAATATTCGCAGAACGCCGCCTCCGTTTCCGGTGGCGGCATCATCATCGGCGATGAACCCGACGAGAGGAGGCAGCAATCCAAGATCGTCAACATGATCAAGATTATCGGCGAGGATCAGGTCACGCTGAAGGTCACTGTCGCTGAGGTCAGCCGCAACGTCATGAAGCAGCTCAATGTGGGCATGCTCGCGGAAGGCAGTTCCAACGGCATCAGCTGGGCTGCGCTTAGCGAGAATGTCATGGGTCTTGGCAACTTCCCGACATCCAAGTTCGGCCTGGCCACATCCATGCTTGACGCTTACGTCCAGGCCATGGAGCAGGCGGGCGTCATGAAGACCCTGGCGGAGCCCACTTTGACTGCGGTGTCGGGCGAACAGGCGACCTTCCGCGTCGGCGGCGAGTTCAACATGCTGGGCAGCGTCTCCAACGCCAGGAACGAAGACAACCAGGATGGCGGCACGGTGCTTGAATATGAGAAGATCGAGTATGGCATCAGTCTCGACTTTAAGCCGGTCGTTCTCTCGCCGGGCAGGATTAGCCTGAAGGTCCGGACTGCGGTCTCCGAGCCCACCAACGAAAGCCCGGGCTTCGGAGCGACCGCCAGGGGAAGATCGGTCAACATTCTCTCCTTGAGAAAGCGCTTGGCCGATACCACAGTCGAGCTGCCCTCCGGCGGCTCGATAATGATCGCCGGTCTCGTTCGTGACGACGTGAAGCAGGTGATCGGCGGTTTGCCCGGTCTGTCCAAGGTTCCAGTTCTCGGCACGCTTTTCCGCAGCCGCGATTTCGTGCGCAACGAGACTGAGTTGGTGATCATCGTGACACCCTATCTGTCCAAGCCGGCCGCGCGCGCCGAATTGGCAAAGCCGGACGACAATTTCAACGCCGCGAGCGATGGCGCCGGCATGTTTCTGGGCCGCGTCAACCGCGTCTACGGAACGATGAAAACAGACAGGCCGGCTGGACGCTATCACGGCGTCGTCGGCTTCATTTACAAGTAAGATCGAGGCCGAGGTCATGTCTGCAACCCCAATTTCCGAACGCCTCTCCCGCCTTGGCGGCAGGCCGTCCGCGTCTTGCGCGGCGGCATTGCTGGCCATCCTGGCAAGCGGCCTGCTTGCCGGCTGCGCCAACCGCGACAGCGTCGTGGTCGGCGCAATTCCAGACGATTATCGCACCAATCACCCGATCATCATCGGCGAGAAGCAGCGGACCCTTGACCTAGCGGTGGGCGCAAGCGATCGCGGCGCTACCCGAATCCAGAAACAGGCGGTCCAGGGTTTTCTCGCCGACTACGACAAAACCGCCGCGCCCGTCCTAAGCATTGTGGCGCCGAGCGGTTCGTCGAACGCCCATGCGGCAAACAACGCCGCCAAAGATTTTGCCCAGATCGCCTATCGCGAAGGCGTGCCTGACGGCCGCGTGGTGATCGCACAATATCAGGCGGGCTCTCCCGAGGTCGCGGCGCCGGTCAGGCTGGCCTACTCGACCGTGGCAGCACAGACGAACAAGTGCGGTCGGTGGCCCGCGGATATGCTGGCCAAGAGCGCGGAGAACAAGCACTACGCCAACTTCGGCTGTTCCTATCAGAACAATCTCGCCGCGCAGGTCGCCAACCCGAACGACTTCCTCGGGCCGCGCAAGCCCACCGAGATCGACGCCGAGAACCGCAGCAATGTCATCGACGACTATCGCCAGACGCCTGACGGCTGGTCTCCGGAAACTGAATACTAAACAGACGTTGCGGGCGGCACACTATGACCAACATCGCTTATGACACGGACGCCGAACTCGTGATTGTGGAGGCAGCCAAGACTTCCGCCGACATGATGGCGCTGCGCCCGGTCCCGCGCATTTCCATCCAGGCTTTCTGCGAGAGCGAAGGCGTCGCCAATGCGCTGGATCGCGCCGGCGACGATCGACGCATGGCAAAGACCCATCTCATGGTTCACATGGGAGGCATCCCGGCCGCTATGGAGTTCTTCCAGACTGCGCCGACGCCAAATCTGCTGATCCTGGAATCGCGGTCTGCTCCGCGCGACCTCATGGACGAACTGGCGAATTTGTCGGAGGTCTGCGATCCGGCGACGAAGGTGGTGATCGTCGGCCACTACAACGATGTCGCCCTGTATCGTGACCTCGTGCGCTCGGGCGTCTCCGAATATGTCATTGCCCCGATATCGATGGCGGAGATCCTGGCGGTGATTTCCGCAATCTTCGTCGACCCCGAGGCGGCTCCCATCGGGCGTTCCATCGCATTCATCGGCGCAAAGGGCGGCGTCGGGTCCTCGACCATGGCGCACAATGTCGCCTGGACCATCTCCCATTTGTTCAAGTCGGAGGTTGTCGTCGCTGATCTCGACCTGCCATTCGGCACGGCCAACATCAATTTCGATCAGGACCCCGCTCAAGGCATTGCCGAGGCCGTTTTCGCGCCGGAGCGCGTCGATGAAGTCTATCTGGATCGGCTCCTGGCGCAGTGCGCGGAACACCTATCGCTGCTGGCGGCGCCATCGACGCTCGACCGCGCTTACGATTTCGAACCGGATGCCTTTGCCGACATCATCGATACGGCGCAACGCAGTGCGCCGACGGTGGTGCTCGATGTTCCCCATGTGTGGAATGCCTGGGCCAGAACGACGCTGACGCGCGCGGATGACGTCGTGATTACCGCGACCCCTGAGCTTGCCAACCTTCGCAACACCAAAAACCTCGTCGATACGCTGAGGAGGCTGCGCCCGAACGATCCACCGCCCAAGCTGATTCTTAACCAGGCGGGCGTGCCGAAGCGGCCGGAGATCACCGCGGCAGATTTCGCCGAACCGCTGGGCATCACGCCGATGGCGGTGATCCCGTTCGAACCGCATATTTTCGGCAACGCCGCGAATAACGGCCGGATGCTCGGCGAAATGGAAGCCAAGAGCCCGATCGTGGCGACAATCCGCGAAATCGCCCACATCCTGACGGGCCGCGCCGCAATCCGGGCCCGGAAGAAAGCCGGCTTTAACCGCCTCCTGGGCAAGCTGACGCCGAAGAAGAAAATCTAGTCCCCATTGGATTGAAGACCGATAATGTTTGGCAAGAGAGGGAACGACGACGGGCAGCGAGACGCTCCGGCATTTCGCCCGGTTGGCCCGTCCACAACGCGAGCGCCGGGGTCGGCTGCTGCGCCCGATCCAGCGGCAGTTGCGGCCGCGGGAACTGCCGCTCAACGCCAGCGCAAGCCGCCAGAACCGCTGCGGCCGAAAGAAGCGCGCAAGCCCGTCGCGCGCGAGCGCAGCGAAGCCTATTACGACACCAAGAGCCAGGTATTCTCCGCGCTGATCGATACGATCGACCTGTCGCAACTGTCCAAGCTGGCGCCCGACAATGCCCGCGAGGAAATCCGCGACATCGTCAACGACATCATCGCGATCAAGACGCTCGCAATGTCGATCGCCGAGCAGGAGGAACTGCTCGAAGACATCTGCAACGACGTTCTCGGCTACGGTCCGCTGGAGCCTCTGCTCGCCCGCGATGATATCGCCGACATCATGGTCAACGGCGCGAGGCACGTCTACATTGAGGTGAACGGCAAGGTGGAAGCCACCGGGATACGTTTCCGCGACAACCAGCAACTGTTGAATGTCTGCCAGCGTATCGTCAGCCAGGTCGGCCGCCGGGTCGATGAATCGTCCCCGATCTGCGACGCGCGGTTGCCGGACGGATCGCGCGTCAACGTGATCGCGCCACCGCTTGCCATCGACGGCGCCGCGCTCACCATCCGCAAGTTCAAGAAGGACAAGCTAACGCTCGACCAGCTTGTCCGGTTTGGCGCAATCTCGCCCGAGGGCGCGGAAGTGCTCAAGATCATCGGCCGCGTCCGCTGCAACACGATCATCTCCGGCGGTACCGGCTCCGGCAAGACGACGCTGCTCAACTGCCTGACCAACTATGTCGACCGCGACGAGCGCGTCATCACCTGCGAAGACTCCGCTGAACTCCAGCTTCAGCAACCGCATGTCGTGCGTCTCGAAACCCGTCCGCCAAATCTGGAGGGCGAGGGGCAGATCACCATGCGCGACCTCGTCAAGAACTGCCTGCGCATGCGGCCTGAACGGATCATCGTCGGCGAGGTGCGCGGACCTGAGGTGTTCGACCTTCTGCAGGCGATGAACACGGGCCATGACGGCTCGATGGGCACCATTCACTCGAACAGCCCGCGCGAATGCCTGAACCGCATGGAAGCGATGATCGCCATGGGCGGCTTCGCGCTGCCGCCGCGCACGGTTCGCGAGATCATCGTGGGTTCGGTCGATGTCATTATCCAGGCTGCCCGCCTGCGGGACGGCTCGCGCCGCATCACCCACATTACCGAGGTGATTGGCATGGAAGGCGATGTGATCATCACCCAGGACATCGTCCTCTACAATCTGAAGGGCGAGGACTCCTCCGGCAGGCTGCTTGGCCAACACGTTTCCACCGGCATCGGCCGGCCGCATTTCTGGGAGCGGGCGCGCTATTACGGCGAGGAGGCCCGTCTCGCCAACGCGCTCGAGGCTATGGAACGGGAAGGCTAGGGGCGAGCGGCTATTATGTTCGGCTTTGACCTCACGCTGATTGCGTTCATCGCACTTGCCGGCTTCAGCGCCGGCGGCATCGCTTATGCATTTCTCGCCCCCAACCTGCAGCAGGAAAAAGCGACGGTGCGGAGGTTGGGCCAGGTTGCGCAATCCGAAGCGCAGCGTGGCGCCGTAAAGGCATCGCGCGACCGGGTCAGCGAGGTGGCGAAGCGCCGGAAATCGGTCCAGGACAGCCTCAAGGAGATCGAGGCCAAGCAGGCCGTGCGCCTCGGCAACATGCGCAAGCCGCCACTGTCGATGCAGTTGAAGCAGGCCGGCATGTCGGTGACCGTGCGGCAATTCTACCTATCATCGGCGCTGTTTGCGGCCGTGGCCATACTTGTTGCCGTCTTTGTCGACCTGCTGCCCTGGTATGCAATGCTTGCCCTGCCTGTCGTGGCGGGCGTCGGCATTCCCCGCTGGGTCGTCAAGTTCAGGAAAGCGCGCCGCATCAAGCAGTTTCTGAGCGAATTCCCCAACGCGCTCGATATCATCGTCCGCGCGGTCAAATCGGGCCTGCCCCTCAATGACGGCATTCGCCTGATAGCAAACGAAGCGCAGGAGCCGGTGAAGACCGAGTTTCGCCGCATCATCGAAGCGCAGCAGGTGGGCCTTTCCATTCCGGAGGCCACGTTGCGCATGGTCGACACGATGCCCTGTCCGGAAGCCTCCTTCTTCGGCATCGTCATCCAGATCCAGTCCCAGGCCGGCGGCAACCTTGCCGAGGCGCTGGGCAATCTGTCCCGCGTGCTGCGCGACCGCAAGAAGATGAAGGCCAAGGTGCAGGCCTTATCGATGGAGGCCAAGGCCTCCGCCGCCATCATCGGCGCGCTGCCGTTTATCGTCACGTTTCTGATCTACCTGTCGAGCCCAAGCTACATCACGCTGCTTTTCACCGAGCAGGCAGGGCACATCATCATTGGTGTTTCACTGTTCTGGATGTCGATCGGCTTGTGGGTCATGCGCAACATGATCAACTTCGAGGTATAGGCCCGGGATGACCAAGCTTGTAATGCACTCGCTGACGGATCCCGGTTTCCTCACCGCGATCCTTGTCGCGGTCTCGGTCTTTGCCACGCTGTTTACGCTGTTGCCGGCGCTGGGCGGCGATCCGCTAAAGGCGCGCATGAAGACGGTCGCCATCGAACGCGACGAACTGCGCGCCAAGCAGCGTGCGCGCCTCGCGGCGGAAGCGGATCGCCGGCGTGGCGGCCTCAGGGAAGACCAGTCCGGCGGGATGCGAAAGATCGTCGAGCGGCTTGATCTGCGCCGGGCGCTCGCCGACCAGAACACCATGATCAAGCTGCGCAATGCCGGGTTTCGCGGCCAGAACCCACTGACGCGGTTCCTTTTCCTCAGGCTGGTTCTGCCATTCGTATTCCTGGCGGTTGCAATCGCCATCATCTTCGGTCTGGGAAAGATGCCCGACCAGCCACTTCTGATCAGATTGTTCGTTTGCGTGGTTGCGGCCTATGCCGGCTTCTATGCACCGATCGTCTACGTGACCAACCGGGCCAACAAGCGCAAGAAGTCCATTCAGATGGCGTTTCCGGACGCGCTCGACCTGATGCTGATCTGCGTCGAGTCCGGCATTTCGGTCGAGGCCGCCTTCAAGCGCGTTGCCGAGGAAATTGGCGCGCAGTCCGCCGACCTTGCCGAAGAGTTCGTGCTGACCAACGCCGAACTGTCCTTCCTCCAGGAACGGCGCCAGGCGTTCGAAAACCTCGCGTCGCGCACGGGTCTGGAATCAGTCAAGTCCGTGGCGCAGGCGCTCATTCAGGCTGAGCGCTACGGCACGCCGGTTGCGCACGCGCTTCGCGTTCTTGCAAGCGAGAGCCGCGATATGCGGCTCAACGAGGCGGAGAAGAAGGCCGCGGCCCTGCCGCCCAAGCTGACAGTGCCGATGATCCTGTTTTTCCTGCCGGTTCTTTTCGCGGTCATCCTCGGCCCGGCCGGCATTCAGATCAGCGCCCAGGGCGGCATATTCGGCGGCCATTGATCGGCTGATCCGGAGCCGATCCGGCCTCCACTTCCCGGGCAACGTCGCCGCAAGCCTTTCAAACGTACCGCAGCGCCGTGACCAGCGTTTTGTCGGGAAAGCAGGTAGGTGATGGCAAAAAGGCAAGGTGGGAGGTACGCGGGCGGCGTGAGCCGTGGGAAGTGTTCAATTCCCGCCCATTCGCGGCAAAGGCGTTCTCCAACACGCCCGCAATTTGGAATGGCAATCCTTAAGTGCAGCCGGCGGCAGACCTACATGAAATGAACGCAGTTGCGTCCGCCATTTTTCCCAGGCGGATGGCGGCTGCGGCCCCGTTTCATCTGCTGCCAAGAGGCTTCCTCATATGACGACCCTGTTCGACCCTGTTAAAGCCGGTGCGCTCGACCTCGCCAACCGCATCGTGATGGCGCCGCTGACGCGCAACCGCTCCCCCAACGCCGTGCCCGGCCCGCTGGCGGTGGACTACTATGCGCAGCGCGCCAGCGCCGGCCTGCTGATCACCGAGGCCACCGCCATCTCGCACCAGGGGCAGGGCTATGCCGACGTGCCCGGCCTCTATGCGCCGGAGCAGCTTGCCGCATGGCGCAAGGTGACCGACGCCGTGCACGCCAAGGGAGGCAAGATCGTCGTGCAGCTCTGGCATGTCGGCCGGATCTCGCACAATTCGCTGCAGCCGAATGGCGGCAAGCCGGTCGCGCCCTCGGCGATCCGGGCCAATTCCAAGACCTATCTGGTGCAGCCTGACGGCACCGGCACCTTCGCCGAGACGTCCGAGCCGCGTGCGCTGGAGACGGGCGAATTGTCCGGCATCGTCACCGCTTTCGCGCAGGCGGCCAAGGCCTCCGTCGACATTGCCGGCTTCGACGGCGTCGAACTGCATGGCGCGAACGGCTATCTCATCGACCAGTTCCTGCGCTCCGGCAGCAATCACCGCACGGACAATTATGGCGGTTCTATCGAGAACCGCGCGCGCTTCCTGTTCGAGGTGCTGGATGCGGTGACCGAGGTTGTCGGCGCCGGCCGCACCGGCATCCGGCTCTCGCCGGTAACTCCGGCCAACGATGCCTCCGACCCTGATCCGCAGCCGCTGTTCGATTACGTCGCCGGGAGGCTCGGCGGCTATGGACTGGCCTATGTCCATGTGATCGAGGGCGCGACCGGCGGCCCGCGCGATTTTGTGCAAGGGGCCGAGCCGTTCGACTATGCGGCGTTCCAGGCGGCCTATCGCACGGGCGGCGGCAAGGGCGCATGGCTGGTGAACAACGGCTACACCAAGGAACTGGCCGAGGATGCGGTCGGCACTGGCCGCGCCGATCTCGTCGCCTTCGGCAAGCTGTTCATCTCCAATCCGGACCTGGTAGAGCGCTTCCGCTCCAACAGCGCGCTGAATGAGCCTGATAAGGCGACGTTCTACGGCGGCGGCGCGAAGGGGTATACGGACTATCCACGGGCGGCGTGAGGCGAAATAGAGGGGCATGGTATGCCCCCTCCACCGCCCTTCGGCGGTCCCCCTCCCCCGTAAACGAGGGAGGATTGAGCGTCACCACTGCACCAATACTGCAGCGTATTGAGGTTTAAGCGTGCGCGCTGAAGCTGCGGATCCTCCCCTGCGCAGCGGGGGAGGGGGACCGCCGGAGGCGGTGGAGGGGGCGTGCCCCACTGCTGCTGCGCGGCCGCTACTTCACCGCCGCGACCAGCGCCTTGTCGGGAAAGCAGGTGGGCGCCTGGCCGTCCTTGGCCTGCCAGGCGCCAATGGAGCGGCGCGTCTTGAAGCCGGGCAGGCCGTCGGCGCCGCCGACATCATAGCCCTTGGCCTCCAGCGCTTTCTGCAAGGCGGCGACGTCGGAGCGGTAAAGCCCGTCCACCGCGTCCCAATGGCCGGTAAAGCGCTTGTCTCCCCCGGCGATGCGGTCGGCGCCATGGCCGATGAACAGCGCGTAGAGGTCGCTCTCGTTGTATTCCTTCAGCACATAGAAATTCGGCGTCACCACGAAGGCAGGTCCATGCCGCCCGGCCGGCATCAAGAGATAGCCTTCCTTGCCGAGTTCGCTCTTCGGAAAGGGTTTGCCATTGACCCGGGCAATGCCCATCGCGGCCCAATCGGCGATTGGCTTGCCCTGATCGGGCCCTTCCAGCGCGCAGGACACGTCCTGCGGAACGCTGACCTCAAATCCCCAGCCGCGGCCCTTCTGCCAGCCATAGTCGACGAGGTAGTTGGCAATCGAGGCGACGGTGTCGGCCTGGCTGTTCCAGATGTCGGCGCGGCCGTCGCCATCGCCATCGGTGGCGTGCTTGAGGAAGGAGGTCGGCAGGAATTGCGGCTGGCCCAGCGCCCCGGCCCAGGAGGAGCGCATGGCGGCGCGCGGCACGAGGCCCTTCTCCACCATCTGCAAGCCGGCGATGAGTTCCGTGCGAAACATGTCCTTGCGGGTGGACAGCCAAGCCTTCGTGCCGAGAACTTCGAAAGCGTCATAGGGCATTTTGGCCGCGCCGAACCCGGATTCGCGGCCCCAGATGGCGAGCACGATGCCTGACGGCACGCCGGTGCGCTTTTCCACGCCGGCAAGCGTCTTCGACAGCGAGCCGGCGCGCGCCCGGCCGCCCTTGGTGACGGCGCCGATGGTCTTTTCGGCGAAGTACTTGCCGGGAGAGTTGAATTCGGCCTGGTGCTGGGTCTTTGGCGTGGTCGGCTTTTGTCCCGGCAGCACGAGGTCGGGTAGCTTGGTGTTTGGTCGGATGCCGTCGAAGGCTGCGTCGAAAGTGGGCTTGGAGACACCGGCGGCTTTCGCTTCAGGCCAAAGGTCTTGCGAGAGCCAGGACTGGAATTGCGTGTCGAGCCTGGATTGGGCTGATGCGGGGGAGGCGAGGAGGAAAAGGGCGGCAAGGAGGGAAGCGAAGGCGCGAAACCGGCTACGACCCCCCTCTGTCCTGCAGGACAATTTCATTATTCTATCGTCCCCTCAAAACGCCGTGCGTGACTTCAGCGCCGCCGACAATGTTCCCTCATCCAGATAATCCAGCTCGCCGCCGACCGGCACGCCATGTGCCAGCCGCGTTACCTTCACCTCGAAATGCGACAATTGATCGGTGAGGTAATGCGCCGTGGTCTGGCCCTCGACGGTGGCGTTGACGGCGATGATCAGTTCCGACACGCCGCCGGCGGCAATGCGGTCGACGAGCTGGCGGATGGTCAATTGATCGGGGCCGATGCCGTCCAGCGGCGAAAGCGTACCGCCCAGCACATGGAAGCGGGCGTTCATCGCCCCGGCGCGCTCCAGCGCCCACAAATCCGAAACGTCTTCAACCACGATGATGGTCGAGCCGTCACGCCGGGGGTCGGTGCAGATCATGCACGGGTCGGCGGTATCGACATTGCCGCAGGTCGAACAGACGCGAACTTTCTGCTCCGCCTCCGCCATGGCAGCCGCCAGCGGCGCCAGAAGCTGTTCTTTCTTCTTGATGAGGTGAAGCGCGGCGCGGCGGGCCGAACGCGGTCCCAGCCCCGGCACCTTGGCCAGGAGCTGGATCAGCCGCTCGATTTCAGGACCCGCGATTCGCTTGGACATGGAAGGGATATAGAGCGAATGGCGGCGGTGGAGTAGGTGAAACGGTGAATGGTGAATGGTGAATGGTGAACTTATCCGAACCTAGCTTGCCAGCCGGTTGAACGGCAGGGAAGCGCATTCACCATTCACCATTCACCATTCACCATTCACCGCTCACTGGCCGAACTGCTGGCTCACCAGCAACTGGCCAATCTCGCTGGCCTGCTCGTCGCTCGCGCCGAACGCCATGACCGGTTCGGGAGCGTCGAAACCCGACTCCATCTCAGCACTGGCCATCGCCGGCGCTGATAGTGGTGCGGGAATTGGCGCCTGCTGCGGCAACTGCGCTTGCGCGGCGCCAAATCGATCGGCGGAAGGCTGCCCAATGTCCGGCATGGGCTCGGCTGACGCCACGAGCGTTTCCGACGAGCCCGCCGGCACGGCGACAGGCGCACCGCCGTCTCGGGCAGTGCTTCTCGCCACGGGCGCTCCGCCATCGCGGCTGGTGCGGCGCTGGACGACCGGTCCGGAGCGGCCGCTCGTCATCGGTGCGGCGCTGGCCATCAGGATGGGAGCCTGGCGGGTTGACGGGGTCGAGCCGGCAAGGACGGTGGAGACACCGGGAACGCCTTCCGCCGTGCCTTGCGGCGCAGCGGCGATCATCACCTCCGGCGCAAGCACCGGCTCGATCGCCGGCAAATCCTTCTGCTTCATGCGGCGGCTGCGCTTCTCGTAAAACTGGTTGCCGCCGGCCACGACCGTGTAGTGCATGTTCTTGTAGGGAAACCGCAGGCCTGCGGTGTGGAAGAACATGACTTCCTGCTTCACCTTGCCGTGCCGTTCGCCGGCCAGAACGGCGTCTGCGGCGTCCATCACATCGGGCAGCGCCTTGGAATTCATCGGGCGCGACAGCACCCCCGGCGCAAACTGGCGCCTCGCGCCGACCACGCTGCAGATGTCATTGCCCCATTTGCCGGTGTCCAGGCGGTTCATGACGACGGAACCGACGGCGACGAGGCCGTCGCGGCTGGAGCGGTTAGATTCGAAGAACATGGCGCGCGCCAGGCATTCGCGCTCCCTGGGGCTGGCGCGATAGCGCTTGCCGCGCGTCGACTGCCCCGAGCCGGACGGAATGGCCTTCGCCAGGGCGGAACTGGTGCCCGCGCCGTTCAGTCCATTCGAGCTTTGCGAACAGCCGGCAAGCAGCGCCAGCGATCCGATTGCAGCCAGCAGCGCCGGCAGTTTTCCGGAAAAATTCACGAAACGGGCCTCATTCCGGTCCCTGCCCGGCCCCCTTGGCCGGTCACGGTGGTGGTCCCCCGACCGCCAGTGAGTGCAGCCAAAGAGCCAAAGAACAAGGCGAAAGCATGACCTGAATATGGTGAACGAACCGTAAGCGAGTTGGGAGGGGTGGACAGGCAAAGTGCGCGCTCTATCTCCCCCCTTGCGGAGCAGAAAGCAATTTCAACAGCTTAGCGGTGCGCCGAGCCCCGAGGGGCGAGGAGAAAAGGCGCCCCTGGGTGTTAGAAATTGCAAGAAAGGGGCGGTTGGAAATCACTAGCCCGCCCACTGCACGCGATCTGCACGCAGCCGCCCCGATTCATCCACCGCGATTTCGCCGAGGATCGACGGGTCAGAGCGAGCCCCTCTTGCGATTTCTGGCACTTGGCTCGCCTAACGGCCCTTCGACAGGCTCAGGGCCTACTCGCTAAGATGCTGAAATCGCTTTCTCCCCCTTGAGGCCCTTGAGGGGAGGGGTAGGGGTGGGGGTAAATCCATATGCGATAGCCCTCTGCCGCAAGGGGGGAGATAGAGCGTCGTCGCCCCGCGCGATTGCCCGTCGCGGCCTTTCCCGCTAAGAGGCGCGCGACAAATCGACGAGGCCGCCATGACCCCTGAAATCCCCGCGACCGCCGAGGCGCAGGCCGCGCTTCTTTCCCGCGCGCTGCCCTACATGCAGCGCTACGAGGACAAGACGGTGGTGGTGAAATATGGCGGCCACGCCATGGGCGACATCGCGCTGGGCAAGGCTTTCGCCCGCGATATCGCGCTGCTCAAGCAATGCCATGTGAACCCCATCGTGGTGCATGGCGGCGGCCCGCAGATCGGCGCGATGCTGTCGAAGATGGGCATCGAATCGAAATTCGAGGGCGGGCTGCGCGTCACCGACCAGAAGACGGTCGAGATTGTCGAGATGGTTCTGGCCGGCTCGATCAACAAGGAGATCGTCGCGCTGATCAATGCCGAGGGGGAATGGGCGATCGGCCTCTGCGGCAAGGACGGCAACATGGTTTTCGCCGAGAAGGCCAAGAAGACGGTGACGGATCCCGACTCGAATATCGAGCGCGTGCTCGATCTCGGTTTCGTCGGCGAGCCGGTGGAGGTGGACCGCACGCTGCTCGACCTGCTGGCCCGCTCGGAAATGATTCCGGTGATCGCGCCGGTGGCGCCAGGCCGCGACGGCCACACCTACAACATCAATGCCGACACATTTGCCGGCGCCATTGCGGGCGCGCTCAACGCCACGCGCCTGTTGTTCCTGACGGATGTTCCAGGCGTACTCGACCGCGACAAGAACCTGATCGACGAACTGACGGTCAGCCAGGCCAGGAAGCTGATCAATGACGGCACGATTTCCGGCGGCATGATCCCCAAGGTGGAGACCTGCATCGAAGCGATCGAGCGCGGCGTCGAGGGCGTCGTTATCCTCAACGGCAAGACGCCGCATGCGGTGCTGCTGGAACTGTTCACCGAACACGGCGCCGGCACGCTGATCGTGCCGTAGCCGCATGAAGTTCGCTTGGATTGCCGAACCGCCGTTCAATTTTCGCGAAGGGAGTGGAATTACCGGTTGCGATGTCGAATTAGCGCGACAGGTCTTCACGGAGATAGGTGAAGATTTCGAGCCGGTCGAAACCGATTTCGCGCAACTTCTCACCGGCCTTCAAGATGGCCGCTGGGACGTCACCACGGGCATGTTCATAACGCCTCAGCGTGCGGCGACCACTTTTTTCACTGTCCCGATATGGGCGATCCGTGACGGTCTGCTCGTTCGGACAGGCAGTGAGGATCCGATAAGCGGATATCGTTCGCTGGCGGCGTCTGGAGGAACGCTGGCCGTGATAGAAGGCCAGATCCAGAAGGAAACTGCGCTTGCCAACGGCATTTCGCCGTCTTCCATTCAAGCTTTCCGGGACTACAGCGAGGCGGCGGAGGCGGTCGTCAATGGGTCAGTCGATGCCTATGCCAGCGTGGAGCTTGCCCATCTTGCTTATATTAGTCGCGCGGGTGCCCCTGGTCTCACCTGCGTTCGGGCCCCTACTGCCGAGAAGGCTCCCGAACCGGGTGCCTTCGCATGCAGGACCTCGACCATTCGCGACCGGATGGACGAAGCCCTGCGCGACTTCATCGGGAAAGAGGCGCATTCACAGATACTCGACAAACTGGGGCTCACGTTGGAGACCTTGGCGGTGTGACGCGCGCCTCACCGAAACGCCAGCAAGGTCAGAATTCCCCCGACGATGAGAAGGCAGCCGACGACCTCCAGCCGGTTGATTTTCTCTTTGAAGATGAAGATGGCGGACGCGAAGGTGAAGATCAGTTCGACCTGGCCAAGGGCGCGGACATAGGCGACCGGCTGCATGGCCATGGCGGTGAACCAGCAGGCGGACCCCACCA
>DATDBN010000089.1:0-93101 GCA_036524835.1 Mesorhizobium sp.
ATTCTCTGATGGTTTGCCGGTCTTTGCAGCCGCAGCCGTCGTGCCGGTAGGTCCTTGACGGTGCACCGCCGGCATCAAGCCAAACAGGCACCACGAAGGGCGGACCAAAGAGAATCGAAAACTGGACGATGCGTCCCGAGACCGTTCTTGGTCAGCCCTGCAAGCAAGCTCGCAGGGCGGGAACAGGGCCGCGCTGACGGTGGTGACGAAAGAACGTGATCACGCAGCCCCTCCTTTCTGGACATCGGAAAACCAGGATCTGAGTACACGTCCCAAGCGGTTTGTGGCAAGACCTGTTGGGTGTCAATGGCGCGTTTTGGCGTTCTACCGCCGGGTGTGCGGCGCCTTGTCTTGCCGGATGTGCCCGGAATCAATCGGGCATTGGACTTCCCTCGATTGGAAAACCCGGCCGGTTCTGGTAGAATTGCCGGCATAGTATCGAGGTTACCCACATGAATGCGTCGATGCTCAAAGGCGAGATCGGAGCGCTGCTGGGGATGCAGCCTCTACAGGCCATCGCGTTCTGGCGAGCCCTGGCCGGCCGGCAGTCCAACCAGCAGCCGGAAGCCCCGACGCCTTCGGATCTCTCGGCAAAGACTCCCGTGAAGATTTCCGGCGCCGACAGCCGGTTCAACGGCAAATACCTGCTGACAGGCGTGACGCATCGCATCGGCGGGGATGGCTATGCGGACCTCTTCGACTGCGTGCGCGCGGCGGCAACCGGCGATCGCTCATCCCAACAGGTGTGGGGATTATGGCTTCGCGTGAAGCGCGAGGTCGGCCGGCAACCGTCCCATGTCCGTCACCAGATCGCGCACGAACTTGCCCATACGGTGCAGCAGGGCGGACGATCGTAGACAACAAGCCAGTTTCAGGCCCGTTTCGTTCAAGCCGCTCGAATCGAACGAGCGCCGACAACATCGCGGATATGAAGCGCCAGCTCCGCCGACAGACGTGTCGGGCCTGCGTGAGGCTGGTAGAGATTAATCCAGAAATTCGGCAGCGGCGGCAGGCCGTGCCGCTCACCTAGAATCTCAAAGCCCGGCGGTATTGTCGAAGCGAGCAGGGGCGCGACCGCGATATCAGCGTCCAGCGTCGCCAGGATGGGGTCGAAATTGCTGTCCTCGCAAATCCATCGCCAGACGCGTCCTGCGTCGGCGAGCGCCTTAAGTGCAAAGGGGCGGAGAAAGCACGTCTCATCATCCGTTGAAATCGGCAGCGGATCGCGCTCGAACGCCTGGCCGCCCTTCGCACCGACCCAGACAAGCGGATCAGACAGCAGCGTCTCCCCATTGTGCCCGCACTTCTTCTCCACCGCAAAAGTCAGGTCAATTTCGCCCCGGTCGAGCCGTTCCAGCAGGCGCTGACTGGTGTCGCAGACAAGCGACACGCGGACCCGGGGCCAGGCCTGGTCGAACTGCTTGAGGATAGGCGCGCCAAAACAGCGAACGAAATCCGATGGCATTCCCAGGCGGATGGCGCCTTCGAACTCGGCCTCGTTCATGGCCGACCAGACCTCGTCGTTGTTGCGGACGAGACGACGCGCTTGGACAACAAGGCGCTCACCGCTCGGTGTCAGCCTCAGACCCTTGCGGTCCCGCTCGAAGAGCGCGAAGCCGAAGTGGTCTTCCAGTCGCTTGATCTGCTGGCTTATCGCTGCCTGAGTGAGATTCAATACGCGCGCCGAACTGGTCATGCCGCCCGTGTCGACCACCGCCAGAAAAGCGCGCAGCAAGGCGATGTCGATGTTTTGTGGCACGCCGCCCTCATAAGCGTTGCTTATCAGGGGCATAATAGACATTCGTTTCCATTATGCAATCAGGATGGGTAGCCTGCTCGTCAAGATGGAGATAGGCGATGACCACCACCGAAGACAGCAACAGACCATGCCGCGCCAATCTTGATGTCCATCTCTACGGTTTGCTCGCGCGAGCCAGCAAGGACGCCGTAAGTGCGGTGATGCAAGCCTGAGCGAGTGGCGTGATGCGCGCTCTCTGCATCGGATGGATCATGCCGCACTGAAAGACATCGGCATCTCGCGCGGCGACATCGAATGGGTCGTGCGAAATGGGGCGTCCGACCGGAAGTGCCAATCTAATGGACGAGGATGATCCCGTCCTGTGGGCTCATCCTCTCAATGCCCCGGCCGGCCGCTCTTCTTCGAGCGCCTACCCTGGCTGCGCACATCCGCCGGGTCTTCATAGGAGCCGATGCCGACCTTCGCCCGCTTCACCGGCTTGACCTCGCCGCCGAGCGGCTTCTCGGTGCGGCGCACGGTCATATCGTCGAGTGAATTCTTGCGGAACAATGACCGGCCGGTGTCGCCTGGCGCGCCTTCGCCGGGAGCGCCAAAATCCGAGCCATGCGCCTCGCTGGCGGTCTGCTTCTTGAACAGCGAGCGCGAGACCGCGCCCGCCGGCGTCGGCATATCCGTGCCGGGTCCCATATCGTCGAGCGAGGGCTTGGCAAAGAGCGGCGTCTTGACTGGCACGGCGCCATCGGCCCCCATTTCGTCCAGCGTCGGCTTGCGGAACATGTTGGGCCTCGCAGCGGCTTCCGCCTCTTCCGCCGCGCGGGCGGCGTCGAGCTTGCGGAAACGCTCCTGCTCCTCCACGGTGCGATGTATAGCGCGTCCCTTGTTGTGCTTGCCCTTTTCACGGCCGCTGGCCGGGCTCTGCGTCTCGACGTCGCGTGCCATCGGATCGTCGATGATGGCCAGTTCCATCTCGCGCAGCCGTTTGACTTCATCGCGCAGGCGGGCCGCCTTTTCGAAGTCGAGATCGGCGGCGGCATCGCGCATCTGCTTGGTCAGCGCGTCGAGATGGGCCTTGAGATTGTTGCCCATCATCGCGCCGTTACTGTCAGTGAACTGCGAGATGTCGGCGCGCACGTGGTCGCGCTCGTAGACCGAGTCCAGGATATCGGCGATGCGGGACTTCACGCTTTCCGGCGTGATGCCGTGCGCGGCGTTGTACTCCAACTGCTTCTCGCGGCGGCGATTGGTTTCCGCCATCGCCCGCTCCATCGACCCTGTGATCTTGTCGGCATAGAGGATCACCTTGCCGTCGACATTGCGCGCCGCGCGGCCGATGGTCTGGATAAGCGAGGTCTCCGAGCGCAGGAAGCCTTCCTTGTCCGCGTCGAGAATGGCGACGAAGCCGCATTCGGGAATGTCCAGGCCCTCGCGCAGGAGATTGATCCCGACCAGCACGTCGAAGGCGCCGAGCCGCAGATCGCGCAGGATCTCGATGCGCTCCAGCGTGTCGATGTCGGAGTGCATGTAGCGCACGCGGATGCCTTGCTCGTGCAGATACTCGGTCAGGTCCTCGGCCATGCGCTTGGTCAGCACCGTGCAGAGCGTGCGATAGCCCTTCTTCGTCGTTTCGCGGATCTCGCCCACGACGTCGTCGACCTGCGCCTTGGCCGGACGCACCTCGACCGGCGGATCGATCAGGCCGGTGGGACGGATCACCTGTTCGGCGAAAACGCCGCCGGCCTGCTCCATCTCCCAGCCGCCGGGCGTCGCCGATACGCCGACGGTGAGGGGGCGCATGGCGTCCCATTCCTCGAAGCGCAGCGGCCGGTTGTCCATGCAGGAGGGAAGGCGGAAGCCATATTCGGCCAACGTCGCCTTGCGGCGAAAGTCGCCGCGATACATGCCGCCGATCTGGGGCACCGTGACGTGGCTCTCATCGATGAAGATCAGCGCGTTGTCCGGCACATATTCGAACAGGGTCGGCGGCGGATCGCCCGGATGGCGGCCGGTGAGATAGCGGGAATAATTTTCGATGCCGGCGCAGGAACCGGTCGCTTCCAGCATCTCAAGGTCGAAGCGGGTGCGCTGCTCCAGCCGCTGCGCCTCCAGCAAACGGCCAGCTCTTTCAAGCTCTTGCAGGCGATGCTGCAGCTCTTCCTTGATAGACTTGATAGCTTGATTCAAGGTCGGGCGCGGCGTCACATAGTGCGAGTTCGCGTAGATCTTGACGCTCTTGAGCTCCATCGTCTTGTGGCCCGTCAGAGGATCGAATTCGGTGATGGACTCGATTTCGTCGCCGAACAGCGTGATGCGCCAGGCGCGGTCTTCCAAGTGGGCAGGGAAGATTTCGATGGTGTCGCCGCGCACGCGGAACGAGCCGCGCACGAAGTTCACGTCCTGACGCCTGTATTGCTGGGCAACAAGGTCGGCGAGCAGTTGGCGCTGGTCGAGCCGGTCGCCGATCTGCATCTGGAAGGTCATCGCCGTGTAGGTCTCGACCGACCCGATACCGTAGATGCAGGAGACCGAGGCGACGATGATCACGTCGTCGCGCTCCAGCAGCGAGCGCGTGGCCGAGTGGCGCATGCGGTCGATCTGCTCGTTGATCGACGATTCCTTCTCGATATAGGTGTCGGTGCGCGGGACGTAGGCTTCCGGCTGGTAGTAGTCGTAATAGGAGACGAAATACTCGACCGCGTTCTCCGGGAAGAACTGCTTGAATTCGCCGTAGAGCTGCGCCGCCAGCGTCTTGTTCGGCGCAAGGATCAGGGCAGGGCGCTGCGTCTCCTCGATCACCTTGGCCATGGTGAAGGTCTTGCCCGAACCGGTGACGCCGAGCAGCACCTGCGTGCGGTCGAGATTGGCGACGCCTTCGACAAGATCCTTGATTGCGGTGGGCTGGTCGCCGGCAGGCTCGTATTCCGAGACCATCTTGATGGCGATGCCGCCCTCCGACTTGTCGGGGCGGGCGGGGCGGTGCGGCGTCCAGATGACGCCGTTCTTGTGCAGCGGGTTGCCGCTTTCGATCAGCGCCGACAGCGCCGCGACCGTGGCGGTGACGCCGGAATTGTCGAGCCCGGCGGCATCCTCGAGGTCGATGTCGAGACCGGCGACGGGATTGAGGCCGGCCGCTGCGCGCTCCTTCGCAGTGGCCGCGCCCCCCATCGAGGTGCCGCGCGCCGTGCGGGTAGGAGAGGTGCTCTTCTCCGGGATCTTCTTGCCCGGCTTAGGCTTTGCGTCGCCCGCCGGCGGAGTCTGGCGCTCGGCCTCATCGGCAATCTGCTGTGCCCAATCCGAAACCGAGCCCTGCAGCGGTGTGCCGACAAACTCCGCCTGCGCCGCCTCGCCAAAGCCCCCCACGGGTTCGGACGCGTCGTGATAGTCGCTCAGCGGGTTACCACGGCGGCGAAAGCCGTCATTCGACGAACGGGGCGTCTTTTCGGGGGATTTGGACATGGCGGGAATATGGGTGGAGTCAGCCGAAATGGAAAGGGCGATGCCGTATGCGACTGTCAGCGCTCCTGACAGCGCCGTGTCAGGAGCAGGTTTTCGGACTGCCCTCGTGCAGGAGGGTCCTCTACGCCCTGAAGATGAAGGCAGCCCCGGATGCGATGAGTGCGAAGCCCACGAGGTGGTGCCAGGTGAACGATTCCTTGAGATAGAAGATCGAGAAGATCGAGAAAACGACCAGCGTGATCACCTCCTGCATCGTCTTCAACTCGGCAGCCGAATAGACCTGGTGGCCGATGCGGTTGGCCGGCACGGCAAACCAATATTCGACAAAGGCGATCGCCCAACTCACCATCACAGCTGCATAGAGCGGCGCGGAGGTGAATTTCAAATGGCCGTACCAGGCGAAGGTCATGAAGACGTTCGAGGCAATCAGCAGCAAGATGGGCAGATATTTAGGCGAAAGCAGAATCGACATCGGATCCCCGTGCGAAAAAAGCGCGGCGAGTACTGCGAGCCATGCGCGACGCTGTCAACGTCATTGCGGGCATTCTGGCCCTTATGCCACCCCCTCATAGTGAGGACGTGACGGCGCTCTGAATTTCGCTATCATCCCCCGAGAAGGAGATTTGATTTGCTGCGGCAAGCCGAAAAGGAATGGGCGCTTTCGATAGGTCCGGACACTGTGCGGATGTTCGTGCTCAAGGCTAAGGCCATCAGCGCCGCCGTCAATGACGATTACAGCGACGGCACCGACCACGAGGTCGAATATGATGGCGATCTGCGGGACAACCATCACCATGACGGGCTCCAGGAAGAAGAAAGCGAAGACCTCACCGCAATCGAGTTGCGCGATCTGATCGATGACCTGAATGTCGATGAGGCGACCGAACTGGTTGCGCTGGCCTGGATCGGCCGCGGCGATTTCGACGCCACGGAATGGGACGAAGCGTTGAGCGAAGCGCGCCAGCGCCGCAACGGCAAGACCTCCAAATATCTGATGGCCATGCCGATGCTTGGCGGCTGGCTCGAGGAAGGGCTGGAAGCGATCGGCGCTTAGTGCAGTTCACGATTGCAGGCGCCAAGCCTTTGTTTTGTCAGCTTTCTTATCCGCTACATCGCAGCGCACTTTCCACGGAAGCGCCCCATCCGCCCGTCAAGTCGCGCATTTGTCGTGGAGCCATTGCCTCCTCTCGTGCGTTGTCCGGCTGATGAAGATCTATCGTCTATCCCTCCTGGCGGGCCTCAGCTTTCTTTTCGTCTTTGCCGCCGCCTTCGCGGCGAACAGCGCGGAGGCGCAGCAATTGCCGCGAAAAATGCCTGTGCCGGCCGAACTCGGCTCCGAACCGCCTGGAGCCAAGGAGGAAGCGGCCAAGGCCAGGGAAGAGGTTCCTGAGGACACCGACACGCCGCTTCGTCCACCTGTGCCGGAGCCGAAACCTGATGGCCCGGCGCAGCCTCGAGCAGTTCCCACCGCGGTCCCTGTGCCGTCTCCGTCGCCCAACGCTGAGGCACCGCCAGAAAAACCCGATCAGCCGGATACCGGCGCCGCGACTGCCCCAACCCTGAAGCCCGAGCTTCCCTCGGCCGAAGAACTCGCATGCCGGACGCGGCTGACGGTGATGGGCGCGGAATTCAAGGAGGGTAAGCCCTCGCCGGATCGAAATGGCTGCTACATGCCATTCCCGATAGAGGTCAGCCGGCTGACCGTGCAGATCGGGATCAACGCCCCGGTCACCGTCAATTGCGCCATGGCGGAAAGCGCGGGACGTTTTCTTCGCGATGTGGCTTCACCCGCCGCCAATGCCGAATTCGGCTCGCCGCTCAAATCGATCGCCCAGGCTTCCGGTTTCGTCTGCCGGCCCCGCAACGGCACGACGAAGCTCTCCGAGCACGCTTTCGGAAACGCGCTCGACATTGCCTCCTTCACGCTCGGAAACGGCACGGTGATTGCCGTCGAGCCGGCCCCGCCGGCCAAGAACGAGAAGTACCTGCGCGCCGTGCGCAACGCCGCCTGCGGTCCGTTCAAGACGGTTCTCGGCCCCGGCAGCGATGCCGATCACGCGCTTCATTTCCACTTCGACCTCGCGCAACGCCGCAACGGCGGCACTTTCTGTCAATAGCCGACGGGCGGGCTGCCGCCCGAATTCGGCCACAGCCGTAAATCTCCATGCAGAACATTCCTTTACCGTTCGCCTTTAGCGTCTTCCCGCAGGGACAGTGGAACGGGCCCGATGACGGGATCTTTTTGTGCGCGTGCCGCCGATGCGGCGTCCAGGCTTGCACGACCGCGCGTCGGCGCGGTTGTGGCGCTGGCGATCGCGATGACGGCATGCTCCACGGATGACGTCTGGCGGCCGAGCGTCGATGTCGGTCAACAGACATCGGCCATCGCCGGTATGCAGGCCCGGCCGCTGCCGGACCAGCCGCTTCGGCGCGTTGCACCGCCCAGCGGCGCGTCTGCCGGCTTGGCGGACCAGACATTGCCGGGCGCCAGTCTGGCCGATGAAGGAGAGGGCGGCGTTGCGGCAGAGCCGGGACCTGACGACGAACTTGTCGGCGGAGCGGCGGCGGAGCGCTACGAAGAGGTCGTCGCCCCCGCGCAGAGCATCGCCCCTGCTCAAGGCCAGCAGATTTCCGCCGCACCCAGTGGAGATGTCTATCAGGATCCCACGCTCGATCTCGATACGCGCCCCGTCGTCCAGGAGACCCCTCCTGTTCAGCAGGAGGAAGAGCCGATCCGCGTTGCGGCCTTACCCCGTACCATCGCGCCCCTGCCACCTTCGGAGCCTGATGAGGGCAGCTATCCGCGTGTCCTCTCCCCGAGGCCGGAGCCACCCAGCGCCTTGTCGCGTGACGAAGCCGATTGCCGCCGCCAATTGAAGAAGCTTGGCGTGAGATATCAGGATTTGGCGCCGATCCGCGACAGCGCGGCGTGCTTCATCGATCATCCCGTCAAGGTGAGCGCGATGGGAAATGTGCAGATGAAGCCTGCCGCCACGCTGACCTGCCGCATGGCGCTGACCTTCGCGCAATGGACGAAAAAAGAGCTGCAACCGGCCGCTCGTTGGCGCTATTTCTCCGGCGTCAAGACAATCCGGCAGGGCTCCAGCTATTCCTGCCGCAGGATTGCCGGGTCGAGAACCCAGTCGGCGCACTCGCAAGGCAATGCGCTCGATGTGATGGCGATCGAACTGAACAACGGTAAGCAAATCGACGTCCGCAAGAAGAGCCTGTTCTCGTTTCGCGAGCGCAAGCTGCTCAACAATGTGCGGGCCGACGGCTGCGAATATTTCACGACGGTGCTTGGTCCCGGCTACAATTACGACCACCGCAACCATTTCCATTTCGACCTGATGCACCGCAAGAGCGGCCGCACTGCCTGCCACTGAGCGGGCGGGAAAGCTGCGTGCTATCGGCCAAGCCGTCGAACGGCATTCCTCAGATGCAGCCTAACCTAGTCCAAGCAGCCGCGTGGTCCGGCTGGTCCATGCTGACCGGCAATGACACAGAATTGACCTGGATCGATTGCTCTGCTGTATCGACACAACCCCCATTTCCGGGGGATGTGCTCAGATGCTATTGATCGTGCATGCTTTATTTTGAAATCGGCATTGTGGCCGTCCTGATTCTGGTCAACGGCCTGCTGGCGATGTCGGAGCTGGCTATTGTTTCGTCGAGGCCCGCTCGACTCAAGGGGATGATCGAGCGCCAGGACCCGCACGCCAAGGGAGCGGCATGTGCTCTCGAGCTGGCGGCCAATCCGGGGCGTTTCCTCTCAACCGTTCAGATCGGCATTACGCTGGTCGGCGTGCTGTCGGGCGCCTTCTCCGGCGCGACGATCGGCAAGAGGCTGACAGACACGTTGATCAGCTACGGCGTGCCCGACGGCATTGCCGACTGGCTCGGCGTCGGTCTTGTGGTCGCGCTGATCACCTATGCTTCCCTCATCATCGGTGAACTGGTGCCGAAGCAGATCGCCCTGCGCGACGCCGAAGCGGTCGCGGTGCGCATGGCTTGGTCGATGTCCATTCTGGCCAAGGTAACCACGCCGCTCGTCTGGCTGCTCGACAAATCCGGCCAGATGGTGCTCTGGCTCCTGGGTCAAAGCGGCCAGAGCGAGGAACGCGTAACCGACGAGGAGATCAAGATGCTGGTCGCGGAGGCGGAGCATCATGGCACCATCGAATCGGACGAGCGGCGAATGATCGCCGGCGTCATGCGGCTGGGCGACCGCGCCGTGCGCGCCGTGATGACGCCCCGTACGGAGGTGGACTGGCTGAACCTGGACGCCGATGACGCCACGATCCGCAAGACATTGATGGAAACGCAGCATTCCCGCCTGCCGGTCGGCGAGGGCACCGTCGACAATATGGTTGGCGTGGTGGAAACCCGGGCGCTGCTCAGTACGCTGCTTGCCGGGCGGACATTGAATGCGCGCAAGCAGGTGCTGCCCGCGCCCATCGTGCACGATCAGGCGGATGCGCTGGACGTTCTCACCACCTTGAAGGAGTCGGACGTGCCGGTCGCGCTGGTGCACGACGAATATGGCCATTTCGAAGGGATCGTAACCCCCGCGGATATCCTCGAAGCCATCACCGGCGTGTTCCGTTCCGATCTCGACGAAGACGACGCCGAACAGAATGCGGTGCAGCGGGAAGACGGTTCGTGGCTGCTCGCCGGCTACATGCAGGTCGACGAGATGGCGGATATTCTGAATATTCCGCTGCCGGACACGCGCGACTACGAGACGGTTGCCGGTTACGTGCTCTCACATCTCAACCACATCCCGATCACGGGCGAGAAATTCGAAGCGCAAGGGTGGCGCTTCGAAGTGGTCGATCTCGACAACCGCCGCATCGACAAGGTGATTGCCGAGCGGGCCAGCACCTAGCGCGGGGTCTAGGCGGCTTTCGACTCCTTGGCGTCGCTCTCGCGGGCGGCCTTGAGGGCATTCGCCCACCAGGCGAACTGGTCGAGCATCGCCGTCGCCGTTGCGCCCAGATGGGGCAGGTCGGCGAATGTCTTGCTGTCGTCCCGCAGGGCCGACATGTCGGTCCATGCGATATGAACGGCATTGCGGATCGGCGCCATCTGCAGTTCGACGGCATGGAGCCTCAACTGTTCGACGGCACGGGCGCCGCCCACGCCGCCGTAACCGACGAACGCCGCAGGCTTGTTGTTCCACTCGTCATAGGCGTAGTCGAGCGCGTTCTTCAGAACGGCTGTCGGGCCTCGATTATATTCGGCGGCAGTGAAGATGTAGCCATCGAGCGAAGCCACCTTGGTCTGCCATGCAACGGCGATTTCGTTGCGCGAAGGCGCCCAATGGGACGAAGCAACTTCGTCGAAAAAGGGCATCGGGTAGTCGCGCAGATCGAGGATCTCAATGTCGAGGTCACCCCGCGCCGCGGCAATGTCCGCAATCCATTTGGCCGGCTTGTCGCCAAAGCGCGATTCGCGCGTGGACCCCACAACAACGCCTATTTTCAGTCTGGCCATGAAAATCTCCTCAATCGTGGGTATGGTATAGGAAAGTGACTGGAGCTACATAGGAAACTGTTTGGGAAAAGCGCAAGGAGGCACTTTTTTGAAACCGAGGCACCATGAGCATCCTGAGTGTCGGGCGATCAGCGAGACGCTTCAGCTCGTCGGCGACAAGTGGACCGTGTTGGTGGTGAGCCAGCTTGGCCAGCGGACGATGCGTTTCAATGAGTTGCGGCACTCGATCGAATACATCTCCCAGAAGATGCTGACGACCACCCTGCGCCAACTCGAGCGCGACGGATTTGTCACGCGCACCGTGTTCCCGGTGATCCCGCCGCGCGTCGACTATGCCCTCACCGATCTCGGGCGGGACCTGCTCGGGCCGGTCCAGGGGCTCATCCAGTGGGCCAGGGACAACAGCGAGCGAATGGAGCGCGCAAGACAGAGCTACGAAGTGCGGGTCGCCGCCGAATAAATCGCGGCGTCGAGATTTATTCGGCCGGCACCTGCTTCGGATTGCCGTTCTCGTCCAACGCGACCATCACGAAGTCGGCATAGGTCACCTTTTCGACCACATCGCTGAGATATCGCTTTGCCCAGGCTTCAACCTTCAGCGTCATGGAGGTCCGGCCAACGCGCTCGATGCTCGTATAGACCGAGAGCGTGTCGCCGATCTTCATCGGCTTGGCAAAGGACATCTCCTTTACCGCGGCAGTGACGACGCGCCCCCGGGCGCGCTGCGCCGCGCGCATGCCTGAGGCAAGATCCATCTGCGCCATCACCCAGCCGCCGAAGATGTCCCAAGCCGCGTTGGCGTCCGCCGGCATCGCCAGCGTGCGTAGCGTCAGTTCGCCTGTCGGCTCGCCGTCGGGATATTGGACCATGACATCTCCTCGCTCTTGTGCGGTTCCCTATCGCCCGCGCCGGGGCGAGGTCAACGCGCGATATCGATTGATCTCCGTGCCGGCTGCCAATGCCCGCTTGTCAGTATGGCCGCCGCGCGGGGGTGGCACAGACGCCGTCACGCCGCTATAAGGCGCCGCCCGCATCAAAGGCATCATGATGACATCTACAGACACCGACACCGTCGCGCCGCAGGCGCAGACCGCCCGCCGCGCGACGATCATCTTCATCCTCGTCGTCGCCATTCTCGACATCGTGGCGATGGGGATCATCATTCCCGTGCTGCCGCCGCTTATCGAAGAGTTCGCCGGCACGAACGCCGATGCCGGCTGGATCAACGGACTGTTCGTGGCGCTCTGGGCCGGCATGCAGTTTGTCGCCTCGCCGGTGATCGGCTCGCTGTCCGACCAGTATGGCCGGCGCCCGGTGATCCTGCTTTCCGCCGCCGGGCTCGCAGCCGACTATGTTCTGATGGCGGTGGCGCCAAACCTCTGGTGGCTGGCGCTTGGACGCATCATAGCCGGCATCACGTCCTCGTCCTTCACCACGGTATTCGCCTATATGGCCGACATCACCCCGCCCGAAGGGCGCGCCAAAGCCTATGGGCTGATCGGCGCGGCGTTCAGCGGCGGCTTTGTGCTGGGTCCCCTGATCGGCGGCGTGCTGGGCGAAATCGGCCCGCGTGCCCCATTCTGGTTTGCCGCCGTGATCAGCGCCGTGGTCTTCGTCTATGGGTTGTTCGTGCTGCCGGAATCGCTGGCGCCGGAAAAGCGCATGGCTTTCGCCTGGAAGCGCGCCAATCCGTTCGGCGCGATGCTGCTTCTCCGCTCGCACCCGGAGCTGTCGGGCCTGGCGCTGGTCGTCTTCCTGCTGCACTTCTCCCATCATGTCTTCTCGGCAATCTGGGTCCTGTTCGCGATGCATCGCTTCGGCTGGTCGCCCTGGCAGGTCGGCATCACGCTGTCGGCTGTCGGGGCGCTGGACATGATGGTGCAGGGCGTTCTGGTCGGCCCGGCGGTCAAGCGGTTTGGCGACCGCAAGACGATGATCCTCGGCCTGTTTGGCGGGGCGATCGGCATCGCCTGCATGGGGTTGTCGCCGACCGGCCTGATGTTTGCGCTGGCGATCCTGCCCAACGCGATCTGGGGCTTTGCGATGCCGACCCTGCAATCGCTGATGACGCAGCGCGTTTCCGAATCCGAGCAGGGGCAGTTACAGGGCGCGACGATGAGCGTAGCCTCGATCGCCGGAATTTTCTCGCCGCTCTTCTTCGGTGCGGTCTACGCATTCACCGTGCAGCCCGGTTCGCCCTTGCCCTTTGCGGGGACGTCTTTCCTGATCGCCTCATTGGTTCTGCTGGCCTCTGCGGCCATCGGCTGGCGCACGGCGAGACAGGCAGTGCGCGCCGAACGGGGCCAGGCGCGCCAGGGCACATAAAGAAGCTTCAAGCTCCGGTCACGCCTCCGGAAACCTGTAGACGACATCGGCGAACGCATCCGTCGGGAAAACATAGAACAGCCGCAGGAGCGCGTCCGACTCGTTGCGAACGCCATGCTCGGCATTGCCGGGTATGAAGACCGTAGTCCCCGCGGCAACTTCGGTCTCAACGCCGTCGATCGTCAGGATGCCTTTCCCCTCGATGATGAAATAGATCTCGGCGGGTTCGTGTCGATGGAGCATGAGCATGCCTGTTCGCGGTCGAATTCCGCAATGCCGGCGCTGAGCGAGTCGCTTGGCGTGATGTCGCCGCTGATCAGCGTGAACCACGTCACATTGCCGCGCGAGGGATCGTCGAACCGGTCCCGGGACCGCTGCGAGGAATGGGTAATCGTGGCTTCCGCAGCCTCTGGCATGATGAACGTTTCCGATTCGATCCCTGCCGAAGCCGGCAGGTTGCCGCCCGGCCATGGCGATCCAGCATAATATGGCGCGCGGAACGGTCGCAATATCCACACTCGCGGGCGCAAGGCCGCATGACGAACCCCGCGCCGCACGCTAGCTTCGCGGCAGATCGACGGAACCCATTGAATGCCAGACATGCAGACCTACGACTTCATCATTGTCGGCGCGGGCTCGGCCGGCTGCGTTGTCGCTGAAAGACTGTCCGCCAGCGGGCGGCATTCGGTGCTGGTGCTGGAAGCGGGCGGCACGGACCGGCGCTTCTTCGTGCAGATGCCGCTGGGCTACGGCAAGTGCTTCTTCGACCCGGCGGTGAACTGGAACTACAAGACCGAACCCGATCCCGGCCTGGCCGGCAACGCCGACCATTGGCCGCGCGGCAAGCTGCTCGGCGGATCCAGTTCCATCAACGCCATGGTGTGGATCCGGGGGCATCCAGCCGATTATGATGCCTGGGCCGCGCAGGGAAATCCCGGCTGGAGCTGGAGCGATGTCCTTCCGGCCTTCAAAGCCATTGAAGACAATGCGGCCGGCGCGGATCGATGGCGCGGGACCGGCGGTCCATTGCATGTGACCAACTGCGAGGACCAGGTGCACCCGCTGACCCGGCGGTATCTCCAGTCAGCGCAACAGGCAGGCTTGCCGCTCAATCCGGACTTCAACGGTGCGACACAGGAAGGCGTCGGCGTCTATCAGATATCGACCAAGGACGGGCGGCGCATGTCTGCGGCGCGGGCGTTTCTGCGCCCCGCGATGAAGCGCAAGAACGTTCGGGTCGAGACAGGGGCTCTGGCGACGCGGCTTCTGTTTGAGGGGACCCGCGTTGTCGGCGTCGAGTATGAGCAGCGCGGAAAGCGGTGTACGGCCCGCGCCGGCAAGGAAATCATCCTGTCGGGCGGCTCGATCAACTCGCCGCAACTCTTGCAGTTGTCCGGCGTGGGACCGGCTGAGCACCTGCGCGGCCTCGGCATCGAAATTGTGCAGGCCAGCGAGAATGTCGGCCGCAATCTGCAGGATCACATCGGCATCAACTACACCTTCAAGGGCCGTCAGCCGACGCTGAACCAGCTGCTGCGCCCATGGTGGGGCAAGCTATGGGTTGGGTTGCAATATGTCCTGCTGCGCTCGGGCCCGCTTTCGCTCTCGATGAACAATGCCGGCGGCTTCTTTCGCACCGGCACGGGGCAGGAGCGGCCGAATATGCAGCTGTATTTCCAGGCCTTCTCCACCGTCATCCCAAAGGCCGGGGAACGGCCGATCCTCACGCCCGACCCATGGCCGGGATTCTCAATCGGCCTGTCCAACTGCCGGCCGTCCAGCCGTGGCGAGATCATGATCCGCTCGGCCGACCCGCTGGTCTATCCGAAGATCGTGGCAAACGCGCTGTCCACCGAGGCCGATGTGGCCGAGATGCTCGACGCCGTGAAATTCGTACGCAGGATCGCCGCGCAGCCGGCAATGAAGGACTTCATCGTCGAAGAGATTTTGCCGGGACCTGCCGTCACCTCCGATGCGGCGCTCATCGCGGATTTCAGGAAGCGCAGCGGCACGGTCTATCACCCCGTCTCGACATGCCGGATGGGGCCGCATGCTGCCAGCGCGGTTGTCGATGCGAGGCTGCGCGTCCACGGAGTGCAGGGCCTGCGGGTGATCGACGCATCCGTGTTTCCGGACAACATATCGGGCAACACCAACGCTCCCAGCATCATGACGGGGTGGAAGGGCGCGGCGATGGTTCTGGAGGATTGGGCTTGATCGATTCCGCGAAACAGCTTTCGATTCTGACTTTTCTGTATTATACAACTAATACAGAGTGAGGTATGACCTATGCGATCGAGAACGATCTCTACTGTAGAATTCATCCGGCATTTTGGCCGGTATCACGATGAGGCGCAGCGCGCACCTCTGACGCTGACAAAACATGGCCGGCCATCGGTCGTCGTCCTGTCGGCAGAGGCGTTCGAGAAATTGACGTCGCAAGATGATCCACGCCGTGCCTATGCAATGGGTGAAACACCCCCGGGTCTCGCGCGCCGGCTGCTGGACGAATTAGACAGGCAATCAGCCGAATATGAGTCAGGCGCGGATGACTGAGCGTTACCCCAGCGGGTCGATCGTCAACTATCCATATCTCTGGCGATGGCAAAGGGACGAGGGGCGTGAAAACGCCGAAAAGGACCGTCCGGTGTGTCTGGCGATTTCGCTCTGGGACAGGGAGCAGGGCGTCACGCATCTTGTCATTCTTGCGATCTCCGGGACGCCGCCCTCTGCCGATCAGACGGCGCTGGAGATACCCTCCCTGGAGATCAGGCGGGCCGGTCTGTCAATGTTCAAGCGTGGCTGGATTACCGTCAGCGAGTACAATTACAATGTCGCCGAACGTTCCTATCATTTCGAGTCGAAACGAAACCCACGCGGGCTATTCAGTCCGCAATTCATGCATCAAATCCGCCAGGCGATCCGACCCATGCTAGCCGGTGGCGCATCTCGTATTGACCGGACCATGTAAGGGACATTGCTGCGATGAAGATCACCGACGTCAAGACCTTCGTCGTCGACAATCCTCCGGGCCTCGGCGGACGCTACTTCGTCTTCGTCAAGCTCACCACCGACGGCAATGTTGTCGGCTATGGCGAGGCCTACAGCGCCACATTCGGTCCGCATCTGACCGCGCAGATGATCGAGGATTGCGCCGCGCGCTATCTCGTCGGCCACGACCCGCACGACATCGAGACGTTCTTCCGCCGCGCCTATGGCTCGGGTTTCTCACAGAGGCCGGATATTTCGATGATGGGCTGCGTCTCGGCGCTGGAAATGGCTTGCTGGGATATCATCGGCAAGGAGGCCGGCAAGCCTGTCCACAAGCTTCTCGGCGGGCGGGTGCATGAGAAGCTGCGCTCCTACACCTACCTCTATCCGCATGAGGGAAGCGTGGTGCCTGCGGAACTCGCGGGCAAGAGTGTGTACAACGACCCCGATCTTGCCGGGGAATGCGCGGCCCTCTATGTCGAGCAGGGCTTCACCGCGGTCAAACTGGACCCAGCCGGTCCGTGGGGCGTTTTCGATGGGCGGCAGCCGCGCCTTTCCGACCTTGATCTGTCGGCGCGCATGCTGAAAGCGATCCGCAAAGCCGTGGGCAACAGAGCCGACATCCTGTTCGGCACGCATGGCCAGTTCACGGCGTCGGGGGCGTTGCGCATGGCGCAGGCGATCGAGCCCTATGACCCGCTCTGGTTCGAGGAACCAGTCCCTCCCGACATGCCCGAAGTGATGGCGCAAGTGGCGCGCGGCACACAGATCCCCATCGCCACCGGGGAGCGGCTTGCCACCAAATGGGAATTCGCCCGCATCATCGAACTGCGCGCGGCGACCGTCCTGCAGCCCGATCTCGGCCGTTGCGGCGGCATTCTGGAAGCCAAGAAGATCGCTGCGATGGCGGAGGCCTACCACATCCAGATCGCGCCGCACTGCTATTGCGGGCCGATCGTCGCCGCAGCGAATATTCAGCTCGCAGCCACCCTTCCCAATTTCCTCATCCTCGAGGCGATCAAGACCTGGGATGGGATGCACGAAAAGCTGCTAACGAAGAAGCTCCAATGGCAGGGCGGCTGGACCATCCCGTCCGACGAACCGGGACTGGGAGTGGAACTGGATGAAGCCGTCTGCGAAGCGCTGCCCTATTCGGGAAGTCAGTTGCACCTGGAACCCTATGCACATCCCTTGACGGGCATATAGCGCGGGAACGAGCGCGTGCCCCGGCCACCCCCCCGGCCACATGTACGCGCTCTGATCAGGCAGCTGGTTACTTCTTCATCACTGCCTTGGAAGCTTCGTCGAGATGCATCGCGCACTCGTCCGTCTTGTTCATTTTCATGGCTTCCTTGGCCATGTCCATCGCCTTCATGGCCTCTTCCTTGTGCATTTTCATGGAGTCGTCGGTCATCTTGTCCATGTCCTGCTGGACCATCATCATCGAGGCGTCGTCACATTTCATCGTGGCGTCTTCGGCAAACACCGGATTGATCGCGGCCAAAGCGAAACCGCCGGCGGCGATGATTGATTTCAGCATTTGTCTTCTCCCTTGAGGTTGAGCGCTTGGACTGATGTCCACACTCACCATTCGTTGGGGATGTCGATTTCGTTACGGAGAAATCCGCGCGGGCATACGGGGATCGGCGCCGGGGTTCCTACAACTCGACCACGCGAGTCGTCTCAACACTTCAGGATCAGCGCCTGCGGCACGATCTCGAAAGTCGCCGGGCATCTGCCCAGCGCCTCGCCATCGATCTCGACGAGCAGTTCGGTGTCGTCCGCTACGGCGAGCGGTTCCACGGTAACGCGCTGGCCGCGCAGGATGGTGACCGAGTGATGATGGCGATGCCGGCCCGCGTAAATAAGCCGAAGAGCCCAGATTAGTCCGAGCTTCCCCGACGCGCGCACGATGACAACATCGAACTGGCGGTCGGCCAGGTCGGCGTCCGGCGCGACCATCATGCCGCCGCCGAAGAAGCGTCCGTTGCAGACCGCGACCAATGCCGCTCGCGCCTCGATCGGGGGGCCGTCATCGATCGTGACGCGAACGTCGCGGAACCGGAAGCGCAGGAACTCCACCACTGTGTGCCAGAAGAATAACGCTTTGGCCGAGACCTTGCCTTTTCGTTTGTCTCGATTGACGGCCCGGGCGGCGGCGCCGGAGAGACCTGCGCTGGCGATGTTGATGAAATGCCGGCTGGCCAGCCGGCCGTCGTGAGCGACATAGGAAATGCGGCCGCCATCGACGTTGCGCGGCTGCGTTTCCGCGATCCGGCGAATGGTTTTCTCGATATTGCGCGTGAGGCCCAGCCCCCGGGCAAAATCAGTGCCCGTACCGCAGGGAATAAAAGCAAGCGCGGGGGTCTTGCCATGTTCCATCCGCGCCTGAAGCAGACCGTCGGCGGCCTCGCTTCCGGTGCCGTCGCCGCCCGCGGCAATGATGAGGTCGCAACCGTCTGCGGCAAAGGCCATGGCAAGATGCTCACCGTCGCCCGTTTCCTCGGTCAGCCGGATCTGCCATTCGGCAAAATGCCTGGCCAGCGCCGCCTCAAGCTCGCCGCGTCGCCGTACCAGCCCACCGCCGCCCGCGATTGGGTTGAGGATTACGCCAACCTTCAAATCTTGCCTCCGAACGCGCCTACGCTCCGCGGGGTCATTGAGCCTTGATCGGTGGGCGCTGGCAAGCCGCAACGCGTTGATTTCGCAGCTGCGAACGGCCGCCGCGTGCAGCGCAACGATACCCGTTAACCCCGTTATCCACAGGCGGGCGGCTATTTCCCCGACCGCCGATCTGCCCTAGAGTAAGACCATCTCAAGCGGAGATGAGACGCCAAGCCGAAAGGCGGAAACGATCTCGAGGGACGCGGAAGCCGCAAGGCGGAAGTACGCCCGAAAGGACGCTCTGAGAACCCGCGAGTGGGTCTCGATCCGGATGCAGGCTTGCCTGCTAGGGAGAAAGGTCTGCGATACGGGCTCGCAGGAAGCGCGCAAGCGTGGAGAGCGGAAACCGATGCTGCCATGAAGGGCCGGTCAAGACCTTCGATGGTGCGCGGAAGATGCCCGCAAGGGTGGTCGGATGCGGGGTCGGGACGAACGAGATTTTCGGATCGAGATTGTCCGGGCCGTCAACGAAAAGACCTTATTGGCGCACGATCTTCGGAACGCTGCTGACAAGAAGAGCTTTTGGCTGACAGGGAGGCGCTGGGAGCAATCCCGGCGCCGCTCCTGTTTTGGGCTGGGCTGAGGGTTTCGCGTCGACGCGGACGTCTTCGTTCTGCTGGGTGTGCGCAGGACCCTCGCTGAAATCTCGATAGAAGCGGCGGTTTCAAAGCATTCGCAGCCAGGGCGAATCACTTGGCTCGTACAAAATGCGGTTCCCAAAAAGACTTGGAGCAGTCGTCCGGTTCTAGCCGGATGAAAACCGGCTACCGCGCGATCCTTCGCATCGGCGTGGATGTCTGGCGTGGCAGAGGCGCCTCCAGGTTCACCAGCAGCGCTAGGAACGCCAGCGAGACGAGCCCCATTTCGCCGATGCCAATCAAATACAGCAGCGGCGGATTGAAGGCGAAGGACTTCGTCAGGCTGAACGCACAGATGGTCCCGGCGCCGTAGACTCCTGCAAACAGAAGCGCCATTCGGCTGCTCGCGGCGTCTTGCATCGCGAGAAGTGCGGCAACCCCGATCGACAGCAGCATTGCGCCGATGGCCCGTGAGGTAAGGGCGTCGTCGGGCCACAGGAAAACGGCCGGGTAAAGCGTGTCCGGCGCGAGGAACAGCGCCAGCGACCAGCCCGCCATGGCAAGGCCGATCATTACCAGCCAAAGCTGGATCACCGCTGTCTCAAGGCGTGTGGCTGCGAGCCCCGGATGCACGGTGTAGACCCGCAGCAATTCCAGCGCCGCCGAAAGCGACAGAAAGCCGGTGACGAGGAAAAAGAGCCAGGTGGAAACCCGCGTGAGGTCGAAGACCGCACTGTGAAAGATGGACGCGACAAAGAGGGGGCAAAGGTAGGCCGCAACCATCGTCAGATAGAGCCGCGTCCGGCGCGGCGTCGGGCGTTCAATCGCCAGCACCCCCGCAGCGCCAAACGCAAGCGCTGCGACGGCGAACAGCCTTGAGGCGGCCGGAGGCAGGTCCCAGGGAAAACTTCCTTCGAGGTCGAGCCACCAGAAGGGCGCGGCGACCAGACTGACAACGGTGGTAAGCACAAGTACGGTGCCTCCCACGATGGAGTTCAAGGAGGGGTCATCTGCCGCCTGGAAACGCCAGCGCGCAGCGCCGGCCACGGCGGTCGCCAACACAAGGGCGGCGATAAGAAAGGGGGCCAATTCACTCATTGCAACCCTGGGGGGTGGGGTTCAATAGCAGTCGAAGGCGAAGGCCAAGGCTATTTCGACCAGCGCGTGAGTCAACCCTCGGTCGCTGATTTTTCCGCCACTGGGGCAATTTCCCTGATATCGCCACCGCCGCTCTTTGGACCGATGGCTGCTGCAGGTTGCATTTGATTACCCAGTCACACGCCGCACCAATGCCGCAGTCTCGAGCAGTGCGACCAATTCGGCGATCATCGGCTTGATGTCCCTGTCGTAGTCGATTGGCGCCGAGGGACCCGGAAGGTCGAAGTAGTTCCTCTCCATCGGGAGCAGGACGAAAGCGTCGCCGCCTTTCAACGCGACGAGTGGCTGGCCCTTCGGCCACGTCTCGATCAGCCATTTCAGTGCCCGCACCAGCCGGCCGACAATCAGCGGCGAGGCTGCCTCCAGATTGTCGGTGCGAAATTCGTAGCTCGCTTCCAAATCCGAGACGCCCGACTTTATCTCGTCAAGACTCGAGAAGCTGCCGAAGATGGCGCTCAGGAAGCCGGTCTTCTGTGCCGTTCTTGCCCTTGCGACCAGAAACCCCGGAAAGGGCTGCGCGGCTTCGAACACCAGCCCGACGCCCTTGAACACGTCGCCCGCATCTCCGCTGCCTTTTGGGGTCTCTCCCCCAAGCTTGACCTCGAAGAGTTCGAATGGAAATCCACGGTAGCGCCCGGCAATGACATCGTCGAAGCTCTCGCGGTCGAACGCGCCTACCATTTCGCGCGGGAACCGGTCGAAGGAAGCCGGCGCGGAACCGCGTGTGTAGCGAAGGTCGTCGATGAAGCGGAAGATCGACGGGAACAGCGTTTTCTCGCGTCCGTCGTCTTGAGCCCGCCGGGCCGGAGCGCCGGCCCAGACATAGGCCGCAATCGCCGCGGCCAGTCCCAGCACGTAGAGAAAGACGTGCGGCGCCGACAGCCATTGCTCAAGCGGATCGGCGAAGCGGTTGAGAAACCGGGCGACAAGCAGGACGGCGAGGACAACAAGCCCCAGGCCGAGCGGCAGTCGCCAGTTAACGCTTCTGCCGGCCGAAATGCGGGCGCGCTCATAGGCTTCGATATCGCTGCGAATGGCGGCGAGAGTCGCAGCGTCAGGCATCCCCTCATTGACTGCCATGCACCCGCGTCTCCTCGTTGTCTGGACGGATCAGCTAAGGCCAGTTTGACCTTTCCGGCAAGGGTGTGTCTCGCGGGCGGATTGCCGCCAACAACCTCAAGCGCGAGTGTGTGCTTTCCTGGTAAAAAGGGGCGGCAACGCTTCGACACAGAGGATGGCGGCGAAAATCAGCGCGCAGCCGAGCATGCCCGCTTGCGAAAGCCGGTCGCCAAGCAAGACCGCGGCAAAAAGCCCGGCAAAGACGGCTTCGGTGGCAAGGAAGATTGCCGCCTGCGAGGCGCTCGTGTGACGCTGGCCGATCGCCTGGAGGGTAAAGGCGATGCCGCCGGAAAAAATGCCGGCGTAGAGGATTTCCGGCGCGGCCCGCTCAATCGCTGCGAGGTCGAAGGGTTCGAAGATCGCGCCGAGCCCGAGGCCGCAGATCGCGCAGACGGCAAACTGGGTAACCGCGAGGGTCACAGGGCGTCCCGTGTGTGCCGCATGGCGTGCAATCATGATGACCTGAAGCGCCCAAACCGCAGCGCAAAGCACGGTGAGCCAGTCGCCAACCGTCAGCGCGCCAACCGCACCGCCGGACAACATCCAAATCCCGAGAAAAGCGGCAAAAGCCGATGGCCAGACAATTGGGTGCGGCCATTCGCGAAACAATGCGACGCCGAACAGCGGAACCATCACGACATAGAGTCCGGTGAGAAAGCCCGAATTGGTGACGCTGGTGGTGAGCAGGCCAAACTGCTGCGCCGTCATTCCCCCAAATAGCAGCGCGCCGATGAAGAGAAAGGCCCGCCAATCGGCCGGTTGCAACGGCGCTCGCGCCATCCGGCTTTCGCGCATGGCGAAAGGCAGAACAGCGGCGGTGGCGGCGAGGAAGCGCAGGCCGATGAAGAGCAGAGGCCCCACGTCGGCCATCGCTGTCGATTGGGCCACGAATCCCATGCCCCACATCGCGCCGGCAAGCAGCAAAAGAAGATTGGCTTTGGTGCGCGACATGGGCGGTCCTTGGAGTGAGCCGGCGTCATAGCATTGTCGCCCCGGTCGGCAAGCAGACCAAATCATCGAAGTGTTAGGCCATGTCTTTCGATCGCGCGGATGAAATGAGCGGCAAAATGCGTTATTATGAGTGAGGGACAAGCCATCAGAAGGAACGGAAAGTCATGAGAATTACACTTCGTGCGGCCGCCTTGCTCCTGGCGTTGCCGCTTCTCGGCGCTCCTGCATTCGCGGCCGGTGGCGGCGGTGGCGCCGATCCGACCCCTACATGCAGCGCCGGCAAGGTGTGGGACAAGAAAACCAAGAAGTGCGTTACCCGTTCCAGCCTGAACGACGATGACAGCATCTTCGAAAACGGCCGCGCCCTTGCTTATGCCGGGCGGTATGACGAAGCGATCGATGTGCTGACCATGGCCAAGGACAAGACCGATCCGCGGATCTTGAACTTCCTCGGTTATGCGCACCGCAAGTCGGGCCGCGTCGAGGTTGGGCTTGGTTATTACCAGGAAGCTCTGCGCAACAATCCGGACTACACGCTGGTGCGGGAGTATCTGGGCGAAGCCCATCTCCAGCTTGGCGACGTGGCCTCGGCGCGCGAGCAGTTGAGCGAAATCGAAAAGCGCTGCGGCAAGGGCTGCGCCGAATATGCGGAACTGGCCAAGCAGATCGACGCCTTCGTGAAAGGCTGACCGGTCGCATCCGCAGGACCGATTTATGTACTGCGATGCCGGGACGCCGAACGTCCCGGCATTTTCTTGGCTTGCGCGAACGCTGGAAGCCCATGGTCACCCATCCGCCGGTCCATGGTTTTGGAAAGAATTTGCGTGAAATCTCCGGATAGGGTGCTATATTGTTGTCGATCAGGTGAGACGGGTCCGTTAGCCGAGTGCTGCCGGGGCCGTTTTCTTTTTGTGTCCGGCGACAAAGCGCCTGTCGGCGGATTCCGCGAATTGGAAGAGAAGGCTTTCGAATGAACAAGGTGCCGATGACTGCCGGCGGTTTCGCCTCGCTGAAGGAAGAGCTGCGCTGGCGCCAGCAGGAGGAACGCCCACGTATTATCGAGGCGATCTCCGAGGCGCGCTCGCATGGCGATCTGTCTGAAAATGCCGAGTACCACTCCGCGAAAGAAGCGCAGAGCCATAATGAGGGCCGCGTCCACGAGCTGGAGGATCTGATTGCCCGTGCCGAGGTGATCGACGTCTCGAAGCTGTCGGGTGACAAGGTCAAGTTTGGCGCTACCGTCGTCCTCGTCGACGAGGACACGGAGGAGAAGAAGACCTACCAGATCGTTGGCGATCAGGAAGCCGATGTGAAATTGGGCCGCATTTCGATTTCCTCGCCGATTGCGCGCGCGCTGATCGGCAAGGAAGCCGGCGACGCAGTCGAGGTCAACGCTCCGGGCGGCGCTCGCGGCTACGAGATCGTCAAGGTTCAGTACGTCTAGCGTCTTCGCGGACCTTCGATGCCAACGCCGGCGCGCCACGAGCACAGCGGCGCGCCCGACATGTCGCGCGTGGAAGTCGTCGCGCCCAATCTGAAGCGGCGGTTGTCCGGCGTCACCAGCACCATCGTTCAATTGATCCCGCTGCAGGCGCACAAGTTGGGGATCGCGACGCTGGGACCGGGCCTGCCCGACAGCTTGCCGAAAATGCGCTGGTGGCAGGTGTTTTCACTGCTGAAGCGTCCGGCGTCCGGCCGAAAGCGCATCTGGCATGCGCGGCGCAATATCGAGATGATCGCGGGGATCGCGCTACGCTACGGCCTGCGTGCGCCGCTCCACCTGATGTTCACCTCCGCCGCGCAGCGTGAGCACAAGCCGTTCACTAAGTGGCTGATCCGCCGCATGGACGCGGTTGTGGCGACCAGCGAGCGGTCCGGCTCCTTTCTGGAGGTTCCGCATCGCGTCGTCATGCATGGGGTGGACCTGTCGGAGTTCCACCCAGCGAGCGGGCCGCAGGAAGCCTTTGCCGAATCGGGGCTGCCGGCCGCCCATGCGATCGGTTGTTTCGGCCGCGTCAGGCACCAGAAAGGCTCCGATCTTTTCGTCGACGCGATGATCGCCCTGCTGCCGAAATATCCCGACTGGACCGCGGTGATAACAGGGCGTGTCACGGCCGAGCATGCCGCGTTCGCGGAAGAACTGCGCCGCAAGGTCGAAGCCGCAGGGCTGTCGGAAAGGGTGCTTTTTCTTGGTGAAGTGGACGATGTAAAACCCTGGTATCGCAAGCTTTCGCTGTATGTCGCTCCGTCGCGCAATGAAGGCTTCGGACTGACGCCGCTTGAGGCGATGGCCAGCGGGGTAGCGGTTGTCGCCAGCGATGCCGGAGCCTACGCGGAGATGATCGAGGCGGATGCCACGGGGATCGTGGTCCCTGCCGGGAATGGCCCGGCACTGACCAGCGCGATAGAGCTCTATCTCGCAAATCCCGCCAAAGCCAAGGCGCAAGGTGAGGCCGCACTGGCGCATGTCCGCCGGACATTTCCGCTCCAGCGTGAGGCAGACGAATTGCTTGAGGCCTATGAAGGCCTTTGGCGGGATGAGCGATAGAAGCTTTCGCCCTGCCTTTACTGGGCTGCTGGCTCCCTACCGCGCTTGGCCGGCATGGAAGTCGACGCGGATCATAGCTGAGGTTTTCCGCTAAGACGCGCTACTGAACGCCACCAGCCCTTCGTCCTTGACCTGCTGGATGGTCAGCGCCGTGCGCACCGTGTTGACGTTCGGCGTCGACGTCAGCTTCTCGATCACGAACGCCTGAAAGGTCGCGAGGTCGGGCGCCACGCAATGCAGCATGAAGTCGGATTCGCCTGAGACCATCCAGGCCTCGCGCACGATCGGCCAACTGCGGGTGAGTTCGGCGAAGGCGCGCAGTTCCGATTCAGCGTGATGGTGCAAGCCGACGAGGCAGAAGGCGACGACGTCCATGCCAAGCGCCGGGGCGTTGAGCAGTGCGCGATAGCCGCGAACAATGCCGCTTTGCTCCAGCTTCTTGACACGTCGCAGGCATGGCGGCGCCGAGATGCCCACGCGACTGGATAGTTCGACATTGGTGATGCGGCCGTCATTCTGAAGTTCGCGCAGGATCTTCCAGTCGATTGTGTCCAGATCGGCCTTCAGCGCCATCACTTCAAAACTCCGGCCATTCACGAAACAATCTTGCGTGACTGCTGTAACGCAAGCGCGTTGCGGTGGAAACGGCGAAATGGCCTATAAACGGCCATCCCCGCGGTCGCAGCAAAACCTTTCGGGGAGGACGCCCGGGCAGCCTTGCATCCGAGGGGGGTCAAACCCTAAATTGTTGTCAACTGAGGCGGCGCGGAAAACTCGCCGCTCAATTTATGTCGAGGCATCCATGACGACCAAGCATGCTCCGGTTCTGATTATCGGTTCAGGTCCTGCTGGCTACACCGCCGCAATCTACGCCGCGCGCGCCATGTTGAAGCCGGTGCTCGTCGCCGGCCTGGAGCAGGGCGGGCAGTTGATGATCACCACCGATGTCGAGAACTATCCGGGCTTTGCCGAGCCTATTCAGGGCCCCTGGCTGATGGGGGAGATGCTGAAGCAGGCCGAGCATGTCGGCACCGAGGTCATCAACGACCTGATCGTCAGCGTCGATCTCGATGCGCGGCCATTCCGCGCCGTCGGCGATTCGGGAACGCAGTATCTCGCCGACGCCCTGATCATCGCCACCGGTGCTCAGGCCAAATGGCTGGGCATACCCAGCGAGCAGACCTACAAGGGTTTCGGCGTATCCGCCTGCGCGACATGCGACGGCTTTTTCTACCGCGGCAAGGACGTCGCGGTCATCGGCGGCGGAAACTCGGCGGTGGAGGAGGCGCTCTATCTCTCGAACCTCGCCAAGTCGGTCACAGTGATCCACCGCCGCAACGGCTTCCGCGCTGAGCGTATCCTGCAAGAGCGCCTGTTCCAGAAACCCAATGTGCGGGTGATCTGGGATACAGTGGTTGACGAGATCACTGGCATTCCGGGCAAGACGCCGCTGCCCCCGTCAGCCAGTGGCCTCAGGTTGAAGAACGCCGTCACCGGCGCGGAAACGGATCTGCCGATCGACGGCGTGTTTGTGGCGATCGGCCACGCGCCGGCGGTCGAGTTGTTTGTCGGCAAGCTCAAGCAGAAGCCCAACGGCTATCTGTGGACGGAGCCGAACTCGACCCGCACCAATGTGCCCGGCGTCTTTGCCGCAGGCGACGTGACGGATGACATCTACCGCCAGGCGGTGACCGCCGCCGGCCTCGGCTGCATGGCGGCGCTGGAGGCCGAGAAATATCTGGCGGGTATCGAAGTGCATCGCGAAGCGGCGGAGTAACCGCCCCGCGGCAACATCAACGGCCCACCAGAGGCCGGCGAAACGAGGGGTTGATATGGCACTCGACTGGGACAAGCTGCGCGTCTTCCACGCGGCAGCCGAAGCGGGCTCGTTCACGCACGCCGCCGAAACGTTGAAGCTGTCGCAATCGGCGATCTCGCGGCAGGTCAGCGCCCTGGAGCACGACGTCGGCGTGCCGCTGTTCAATCGCCACGCGCGGGGCCTCGTGCTCACCGAGCAAGGTGAAATGCTGTTTCGCACCGCGCACGACGTGCTGATGAAACTGGAAACCATCAAGACGGCGCTCACCGAGACGAAGGAGACGCCGTCCGGCGTGCTGCGGGTGACCACCACCGTGGGGCTCGGCGCCGGCTGGCTCACCGATCGCCTGCCGGAATTCCTCGATCTCTATCCGCAGATCCAACTGCAACTGATCCTCGCCAATGAGGAACTCGACCTGACGATGCGGCAGGCCGACTGCGCCCTTCGCCTGCGGCAGCCGCAGCAGCCGGATCTGATCCAGCGCCGGCTTTTCACGGTTCACTTCCACCTCTATGCATCGGCCAGCTATGTGAACAAATACGGCAAGCCGGGCTCTATTGCCGAACTAAGGAACCACCGCGTCGTGACCTTCGGTGTGCCGGTTCCCCCGCATCTGTCGGAACTGAACTGGCTGGAAACGGTCGGCGATTTTGAGGGGACCCAACGCATCTCGACGCTGCAGATCAACGACATCCTGTCGATCAAGCGGGCGGTGCAAGCGGGTGCGGGCATCGCCATGCTGCCGGATTATGTGGTGTCGAAGGATGCCGGACTGGTGCAGCTTCTGCCCGAGACAGAGGTGCCTTCCTTCGACACCTATTTCGCCTATCCCGAAGCGATGAAGAACCAAGCAAAGCTGCACGTCTTTCGTGACTTTATTATCGGCAAGGCGCGCAACTGGTCGTACTGATTTCGACGAGGACGCTGACCTATAGTCGTTGCCGGCCAAAGCTTGCCAGTGATATATAAGTAGATGCTTGTATCTTTCGCCGCAGTTGCGCTTTTTCTGGTCTATCTGCCGAAAGTATAAGCTTGGGCCACAGCCAAAGCCTTTTTGCATGTGTGCGATGCAAAAAGGTTGCTTGTTTCAAAGGCATAGAGCGCTCATATTATAACCATCTCCTGGGCGCGTTCCTCCTCCCATTAGCGCCCGCGAGTGTTCCCCTCTGGAGGTTCAACCTTTTTTAGGCACTTCCAACAACTCGGCCGGGTCGAATTCGATCCGGCTTTTTTGTTGTTTGCGGATCGCTGAGGGAGACCGTCCCCGGCTGATCTCGTTTCAAATTGCTGGCTCCGGCTGACCGCGCCAAGACTTTGCGGCTTGCCAGGGCGGGCCGCAGTCTGGCGCCCATCTGGCCTATTGCTTCAGCTCTCCGATCGATTGCTTGCTTCCTTGAGCGCTCGGCCAATGCTCCCGCGCTCCGCTTGTCAGGCCATCAGGAAAGGGAAGGGGCCAACCATCTGCGCATCGATGGGATGTCGACCGAGGGCCCGAAGGGATGGAGTGTGATCTGCGATTGCGCTGATTTGCTCAGTTCGAAGTTACCGAGTACTGGATCCCGTCCTATTCGACGCCGCGCTGCAGGCTCCTCTGATCTAAGACAGCGCCATGTTGCGATGCGCCTCAATTGTACTCCGCGCTCTGCCCTGACGGCTCCAAATCCCGGGGCTTTTCTGCAGCCGAGACCACCGACCTTCCCTTACGACGTAACAGTGACATGTAACACCGCGTAACCTAGGTCGCCGCTCAGCTTCTGCTATTCCGGTTTTCGGACGCGGTGTGTGAAGGGGGCTGTGATGGGGGCATCGCAGTGTCTTTCGAGCCAAAAACACCGCGTCCAGCTAATTCTCGTTTTGACGAGCGGCGGACCCGAGTTGAACCTCCCTCAACGGTCCGGGAAGAAGGCGGCGCTGCGAAGAGCAGGGCCGCCTTCGCCGTTATGGGGCAAATTCAAAGGCGCTACGCCGCCTTGCTGGCGGCTTTGCCTGCAGCGCTGATGACATCGTCGGCAAGACGCCCCGTGAGTTCGGCCATATGATCGAAGGTCGCGCGGTAGCTCGCAACGCCAGCTGTCGCCGAACGCAATTCGATGATCAGATCGCCGATCTCGGACTGTGGCATCGTCGCTTCCACAACATCCCAGCCGGGCCAATCTGGCCGTGCGTCATAGCCCAGGATCTGGCCGCGGCGTTGCGGAACCAGGGCGGTGATGCGCGCGGTCGCGTCGGACGGGGTGAAGATTTCCGCCTTCATGATCGGCTCAAGCAGGACCGGCGCGCAGGCCGCCGCGCCTTCCTTCATCGCCAGCTTGGCCGCCATCTGGAACGCCATGTCGGAGGAGTCCACCGTGTGGTAGGAGCCGTCCGACAAATTGACCGCGACGTCCACCATGGGGAAGCCAAGCGGACCTGACTTCAGGAAATCGCGCACGCCCGATTCCACCGAGGGGATGTAGTTGCGCGGCACCACGCCGCCGGTGATGGTTTCCGTGAACTGGAATCCCGTCCCGCGCGGCACCGGCTTTATCTCCAGCACGACGTCGCCGAACTGGCCGTGACCGCCGGACTGCTTCTTGTGCCGGCCGCGCTGCGTCACCGACTTCTTGATCGTCTCGCGGTAGGGAATTGCCGGTGCATGGCTGTCGATGGGGATTTGGTTGCGGCCTTCGAGCTTTTCGCGCACGACCCGCAAATGCATCTCGCCATGGCCGGAGAGCACCGTCTCGCCGGTGTCCTGGTTGTGCTGAAGGGTGAGCGAGGGGTCTTCATCGGCCAGGCGATGGATCGCCGCCGACATCTTGACCTCATCCTTACGTTCCTTGGGGCGCAGGGCGAAAGAGAACACCGGCTGCGGCGGCGCCAGTTCGATCAGCCGCTTCACGCCCGCTTTCGCCGGGGTGAGCGTATCGCCCGTGCGGATATCGTCCAGCTTGCCCAGAGCCACCGTATCGCCGGCCTTCGCCGAGGCGAGCTTTGCCTGGTCTTTGCCCAGCAGCCTGTAGATGCCGGACACTTTAGCGGAGGCTCCTCCGGGGCCGTAGAGTTCGCTTCCGTCGGTCACGGCCCCTTCCAGGATTCGCGACACCGACAGCTTGCCGCCATGCGGGGTGTGGATGGATTTCAGAACCTGCACCACCGTTCCCGATCCGGGCTTCACGCCGAGCCGCGCGGCGGTCGCCTGAACATCGGGAGCTTCGTGACGGATCGCCTTCAAAAGCCGCAGGACGCCATTGCCCTTCTCGGCGGTGCCGATGAGGACGGGCGTCACGAGGCCTTCGCGCAGATCGGCAGCCAGGTCGTCGAAGACCTCGTCCTTCGGCGGTTCGATCTCTTCCAGCAATTGTTCCATCAACTGGTCGTCATGATCGGCCAGAGTTTCGAGCATCGAGAAACGCGCCTCGAGTTCGCGCGCCTTCTCATCGCTGGGAATCTCCGTCACCTCGCTCTCGGCATATTCGCGATAGACATAAGCGCGCTCCAGAGCGAGGTCGATCGACCCAACGACGACACCATTGTTGCGCAAGGGAATCTGACGCAGCAGTAGGGGCGTCGAACTGGTCGGCTGGAGCAGCTTGAGCGTGTCGCGAACGGCAGCCGCATTCTTGTCGATCTTGTTCAGGAACAGGATGCGCGGAACCTTGAGTTCGTCGAGCTTGCGCATGACGAGTTGCAGGGCGGGTATCTTCTTTTCGTCCGCCTCCGCCACGACCACGGCGACGTCGCAGCCGGCAAGAACCGGCTCGGCCTCGAACGCGAATTCGATCGAGCCGGGGCAGTCGATCAAGGTAATGGCATCGCCCATGAATTCTGTGGTGGCGACGGTCGCCTCGATGCTCATCGCATGCGCCTTCGCCTCGGCGCTGCTATCCGAAACGGTGCTTCCGGAACTGATTGGATTTTGTCGGGGGATGGCGCCGGTGCGCGCCAGGATTGCTTCGAACAGGGTGGACTTTCCGCTGGCGAAGGGACCGACAATGGCCACACATTTCGGTCCCGATCGCCTACCTCCGGCGCGATTTCCCATGATTTGACCTCCACTCCTGCCTGTTGGCGTTCCTCGAGAGCGGCGGCCGGCGATCCTGTTATCGGGGCCGTCGCATGGCGAGGCGTTCTGCGCGTCCCCTGCCGAAGACCATCGTCACACGGGTTTTTGGCGAGGGCAAGGGCAAAGCCGCCTGGCCTATGAGGTGGGAGCGGAGACTCTCTGTTCTGGCGATAGTCTAGCCCTCAACGAGGCATTGAGGCGGCGCTGGGTGCTGGAGCGGTGGCCGTAGGTCAGGAAAAACGCCCGAATGGCTCGAGCGAACGAGCGCCCGAGGTCCACAGCGAGGGCGGGAATCCGATTTCCGCACCGGAAAGCCCGACCGCACGTCGGGCTCAGGTGCGACCGAGCAAGCGTCACGGATTGCAAAGCGGGGGCTGGTTCCCCCGCGCGCCGAACGCTAATCGCGTCCCGCATCCATTCCGCACCATGAAGCCAATTTCGGTTGGCTCAGCTCAACGACGCCGTAAAGCGCTGGATGCGCGAGCAGGCCTCTTCGAGCAATTTCTCCGATGTGGCATAGGAGATGCGGAAGTTCGGCCCCAGGCCGAAAGCGGTGCCGAACACCACGGCCACGCCTTCCGTCTCCAGCAGTTCCGAGCAGAACGTCTCGTCGTCGGCGATGACCTTGCCGGCCGGCGTCGTCTTGCCGATCAGCCGGGCGCAGGACGGGTAGACATAGAACGCCCCTTCCGGCGACGGGCAGTCGAGGCCGCGGGCCTGGTTCAGCATCGACACGACAAGATCGCGGCGATCCTGGAAGATCGCCTTGTTCTTGCGCACGAAATCCTGCGGGCCGTTCAGCGCCTCGACCGAAGCCCATTGGGCGATGGTGCAGGCGCCCGAGGTCTGCTGGCCCTGGATCATGTCCATCGCCTTGATCAGTTCCACCGCGCCGGCGGCATAGCCGATGCGCCAGCCGGTCATGGCATAGGCTTTCGACACGCCGTTCATCGTCAGCGTGCGGCCGTAGAGATTGGGCTCCACCTCGGCCAGGGTCTTGAAGACGAAATCGCCATAGGTGAGATGCTCGTACATATCGTCCGTCAGCACCCAGACATGCGGATGCTTCAACAGCACGTCGGCCAGCGCCTTCAACTCGGCCTCGGTATAGGCGGCGCCGGACGGGTTGGACGGCGAGTTCAGAATGAGCCATTTGGTGCGCGGCGTGATCGCCTTCGCCAGCGCGTCGGCGGTCAGCTTGAAGCCATTGTCGATGGTGGTCGGCGCAAAGACCGAGGTGCCGCCGCAGATGGCCACCATTTCAGGATAGCTCACCCAGTAGGGCGAGGGGATCAGCACCTCGTCGCCCGGGTTCAAGGTCGCCATCAGCGCGTTGAACAGAATCTGCTTGCCGCCGGTAGCGACGATCGTCTGTTCCGGCCGATAGTCGAGATTGTTCTCGCGCTTGAATTTGCTGGCGATCGCTTCGCGCAGCGGAACGATCCCCGACACCGGCGGATATTTCGTCTCGCCGCGGCGGATGGCGTCGATGGCTGCATTCTTGACGTTGTCGGGCGTGTCGAAGTCGGGCTCACCGGCGCCGAGGCCGATAATGTCGCGGCCGGCGTTTTTCAGCTCGCGGGCCTTCTGCGTAACCGCGATCGTCGCGGAAGGTTTGACACGCTTGAGGGTCTCGGCAAGGAAAGCCATTGATCATCGTCTCCGCATTGGGCGCGTTCCTATCTTCCGAACGCTGGTGAATTGCAAGCACGGCTTTCGGCCACCCCGTTAAGACCGCTGCAAGCAGTGCGGGGTTAGAAGTCCTGCCATCTATTGCTGATCTGGAGCCTTGCGTTGCAGCGCGATGCGGGACTTGATCATAATGCGCCAGGCGCAGACGACGAGGCGGGGCAGGCTTCTGCTTCCGCTCGCCCGTTGGACCCAGGCCTGGCCGCCGGTATAGCGCGACGGGCCGGACATCGCGGCCGGACCGCATGATCGGCCCGGCCAACCGTTGGGACCAACTGGTCCAATCGATCCACTACGACGAGGTCGGCATTGCAATCGGCGTCGTCGGCAGATTTCGGCTACGGACGGTGTTCCAGCCGGTTTATCATCGTCAGGACAATGCGCTGCGGCCGGCGCTGCTGCGCGCCAGCACGATCGTGCAGCGCGACGGGCTGCCCGCCAGCCTCGTTGCCCTGTCGGAGCTTGAGTCTATCCCGCGGCGGCTTCTCCAGAGGCTCAGCGCCTTGCTCGCCCTCCACAACCATGGACATGCGGACCTCAACTCGCTGGACCTCTATCTGGAAAGCGCCACGGAGCTGCTTGGGCATCCGGATGCGCTGGCCGACGCGCTTCGTGGCCCGTCCATGGAGATGGAAGAAGCCGGCATCGCTCCCGGGCAGATCGTCTGCGAACTCCTTCCCGGAACGATCGACCTTTCCGCGGCGCGGAGCGCCTCCGTGGCGCTGCGCCGTCACGGCGTCAGAGTTGCGATCGCGCACAGCCGCGCCGACGAGCCGGTGGCGGCCCTTCTTCAGGCGATCAGCCCTGAGATCGTGCGGATCGACCACCATTGGCTGGTGCGGCTATATGGTCACCCCAGCAGCCGCAGCCTTTTGCGGCCATTGGTGAATTCCATCCAGTTGGCGGGCGCGCGGGTCCTGATGGAAGGACTTGATACGACCGAGAGCCTGTCCGCCGCGCTGCAATCGGAAGCGAATTATCTTCAAGGCGACAGGCTTCACGCCGCCTCGCTGGCCGGATCGCTCATGAATCCGGCGATCCTCTCGGCCCAGGATTTTGTCGCGCCCACCAACGTCATCCCACTTCGGACGACCGCTTCCAAGCTTCAACGCGACCAATGAGGCCACAGCCGAGTGACTTTGGCGCCAGTGCCTCAACAGTGCCCATTTCTTCTGTTACACGTATTGCTTGCCCCCATCTGAAACCGCGATGCGCGCCATGCGTTGGTAATATTAGTGCGGCCTCTAGGAGATGGAGACATGAGAGCGATATTGGCCGCCTTGGCGGTGAGCGTGACTGTTGGGCAGGCGCTCGCAATCGACCGCTACCAAACCATGCGGATGAGTTGCGACGAAGTTCAGGCTCTCCTTAACGATTCCGGCGCAGCAATTCTGGGCTGGCAATCGACCATCAGCGGCCTCCCGCTCTATAATCGCTACGTTCGAGACTCACGCGCGTGCAAAAGCAATGAGGTTTCAGTGTTCGCGAACGTGCCGACGAAAGATGAGCGAGCCTGCACGGTGCGCAAATGCGAAATCAAGGAACCGTTTGACCGCGGCGGAAGGATCTTCATCCCACGCTGAGTTCCGCTTTCCGTGGATTGAGTGGGGCAATCAGAAACCGAACGCGGTCTGGCTGGGTGGCGGTGGTCCGACGTGGACGCCCTCAAGCGCCAGCAGTTTCTCCTTGGTACGCGCTCCGCCGGGGGCTGAAAAGCCGCCGATCTTGCCTCCTGCCGCAAGGATGCGGTGACAGGGAACGACAATCGGCACCGGATTCTGGCCGAGCGCCTGGCCCGTGTCGCGCGCCTCGCCGGGGTGACCGGCAGCGGCGGCAAGCTGCCCATATGTGACCGTCTCGCCGAAGCGCAGCTGCCGAGCAGCGTCGTAGATCGCCAGACGAAACGCATCGACACCGGCGAGATCGACCTTCACCGGCGTGAAATCGATTTCCTCGCCTGCCGCGTAGCGGGACAACAACTGCACCGCAGCGGCGATTTCCTTGGGCAGATGCACCGGCGCGACATAAGCGATGTCTGCGCCGGCGAGGCGCAGCAAGCGGCGCTCGACCGCCGAGCGGTCGCGCTCTGGCGTCAGCACTCGCGTAACGCCATCGTCGCTCCACGCCAGTCCGGCACAGCCGAGCGCGGTCTCAAACAGATGATAGGAATGCGACGTTGCCATCACAGCCTCCGTTGGTGCGACAGTGTATCACATGGCTGCAATTTGGACAAAGCAAGAACAAACATGCTGTCCCGCACCATGCATCTCGGGAAAATATGCACAGTTGCGCCGCGTCGCCACCCGATTCCCGCCACCAGGTTGCCGAAGCACGCTCCCTGCTGTAAGGCTTTGTTAAGAATTGCAGTGGGGAAGCGTGCAGCTTGCAAAGAGTGAGGGGTCTCATTTTGCCGGTGATACTGGCCGTCTGTGGCGGCCTTTCCGGCTGCGCGACCAGCACAAACACCAGCGGGACTGCTAGCCTGGCGCCAACTGTCGCCGCCTCCGATCCCATTCTGCCCGACATGGTTTCCTCCGTTCCCTCGTTCAACCCGGCGTCGGGCACCGCGGAAGAGGGCATGCGCAGCCTGGCGCGTGAAGTCGAGATGAACGCTTCCGCGCAACCTGCCGCCTATGCCGCCCCCACCGGCAGCGCTTCGCTTGCCGCAGTCCAGAGCCAGAGCATGGCCGCCGCTGAAACCGTTCCGGTGCCGCCCGGCGTTCGCACCCGGCAGCCTGTCGCGGCGAGAAGCGATGCGAACAGACCGGCCGGAGAACCGATCGAGCAGGACGAACCATCGACCCTGCAGACGGCCGTCGCACTCTCGACCGATGCAGCCAAGGTTACGCTGGCCAGCCTCGGCGATGCCGCGGAGACTCTGCCGCAACGGTTCGGCCGCTCCGATGACGACGTTACGCATACGAGGCCGGCGCCGGAAGGCCGCTTTGGCCCGCCTCATGGTGTCGCGGCCCGAAGCCCCGAGCTCGATCAGTTGATAAGGCAGTATTCCGCGTACTACGACGTGCCCGAGGAACTGGTCCGCAAGGTTGCCCGGCGCGAGAGCACGTTCAATCCGCGTGCACGCAACGGCCGGTATCTCGGGTTGATGCAGATCAGCCATGCGACCGCCCGAGGCATGGGCTACCGCGGCGCGCCTTCCGGACTTCTCGATGCCGAGACGAACCTGAAATATGGTGTGCGCTATCTGCGCGGCGCCTATGTCGTGGCCAAGGGCAATCACTCGGTGGCCGACCGGCTCTATCAGTCGGGCTATTATTACCACGCCAAGCGGGCCGGCCTGCTGGACGAAACGGGCGTCGGCACGGACCGCAAGCGCCGCCGCCGGCTCTAGCCCGAATTTTCGGCATGAGCGAACGACCCCCGGGCGACGTAAGGCTGCGCCTGGTGCTGAAGGTGCCGCGATATCATCCGCGCTGGCCGCAAGACTATCGCATTCGTCCACTCGAAGAGGGCGACGCGCGCGCCACGCACCAGATTCTGATCGATGTCTTCGGCGACGAAGAGCCGGATTTCGACATCTGGTACCCCTCGCGCTTCGGCGACGGCGAATACGACCCCGCTCTGAACTTTGTGGCCGAGCACAGGCCGACCGGAGACATCCACGGCCTCGTCTGGTGCTGGAGCAGCAACTTCGTCAAGGACCTTGCAGTGCTGCCGGTCGCGCGGCGGCGTGGACTGGCGCAAGCCCTGATGCTGACCGCGCTGAATGCCTTCGTGGATCGCCAAGCCGCCTCTGTCGATCTCAAGACCAACCGCCACGAGAATGCCGCGGCGGTGAAGCTTTACGAAAGTCTTGGCATGCGTGAGGTAGCGTGGGACGGCAACGAACCGGCGTCCACCGAAGGCTAAAGCCTGCGGCCAGGACCGGCGACGAAAAGGAGAACGGGGTGTGAAACGCGAAATCGTGGAGGTTCCGGGCATTTCCCATGTGGCGCGCGAATGGGGCATTCCGCTCAGCCATGTGACGCGGGGCGCCGGCATGATCTTCGTCTCCGGCACGCCGCCGATCGACGTTGCGACAGGCGAGCTCATCAAGGGCGACATAGAGGTCCAGACAGAAGCCGCACTCCAGGCGGTGCGGCATTGTCTTGCAGCCGCGGGCGCCAGCTTCGACGACGTGTTGATGGTGCGCATCTACCTCGCGAATGTCGGCTTCTACAAGGCCGTCAACCGCGTCTATGCGCGCCACTTCCCGGCCAACCCGCCGGCGCGGACGGTTGTGCCCGTCGCGGGCTGGCCCATGGAGTTCGACCTCGAGATCGAAGTCATCGCAGCCGGATAGCGGCTCAGGCGCCGATCGGCACCTTCAGCTTCTGGCCGACGAAGATCAAATTGGGGTTGCTGATCTCGACCGGGTTGGCGCGCTGGATCAGCACGTGCTTGCTTGGATCGCCATAATGCTGGTTGGCGATCGCCGACAGGGTTTCGCCGGCACGCACCGTGTGGATGCGAAAACCGATATAGCCGGGCACGATGCGCGGACCGTAGATCACCGGCACGACGACTTTATTGATTTCGGAGCCATCCTGGGCGCTCTGCTCGAAGACTTCCACGAACAGCCGGTCAAGCTGGAAGGCGGCGTTGCCGATTGCCGCCTGCACCTGGAACTGGCCATGCTCTCCGGTGCCGCCGCCGACGTTGAAAAAGCCGGTCCTCTCGTCATGCCCCTCATGCACCCGCCAGTTGACGACGGCCTCAAAGCCCTGTGCGATGCCGGCAATCAGAACGGGGTCGCCAACGATGTCGAATGGTCTGGGTTGTTGAATAGTATTCGTCAATTCAGCCTCCACAAGAAAAGATACTACTGAAGGGCATGCGAAAACTTGGATATTATATATGAAATTCGGAATATTGTCGACCTGAGCCCGGAAATGCTTTGCAGCTTCTGCTGCGCCACCGCCCATAGACCGCGTATGCCATTGGGCTGCCGTGTGTCGGATCAGCCTCCTGCCAACCGTCCTTGAAGCACGGCCGGGCCGCAACGCTGGCTGCCGGTCGAACCCCGAAAGGAGCGCGCTTATGGTTACCTTTGCCAATGAATCGCCGGACTACCGTGCGGCACGCGACAGGCTGCTGCAAAGCGAAATCGCGCTGCGCCGGCAGATGGAGGCAGTTGCCGCCGAGCGCCGGTCGCTGCCGCCCGGGCCGCTGGTCGGCCAGGATTATGTGTTCGAACGAATCGGCAGCGACGGGCAGCCGGCGAAGATCCTGCTGTCCGACCTGTTCGCGGCGGGAACAACGTCGCTGTTCATCTACAACATGATGTTTCCGCGCCATCAGGCGGACGACCGGCCGCAGCCCTCGACTGGGCCGCTCGCCGCGCTGCCGCGCGAGGAGACGCCGTGTCCGTCCTGCACCGCGCTGCTGGACCAGCTGAACGCAGCAGCAGTGCATTTCCGCGCCGCCGGCTTCAACTTCGCGGTCGTGGCGCAGGCGCCGATCGAGCGGGTCGCAGCCTTTGCGGCGCAACGCGGCTGGAGCAATCTCGTCATGCTGTCCAGCGCCGGTTCAAGCTTTAAGAAGGACTTCAATGCCCTGTTCGATGACGGGCAGTTGGGGCCGATGACCCATGTGTTCCAGAAGGCGCCGGAAGGCATCCGTCATTTCTGGAGCTCGGAGATGCTGTTTGCCGGGGCCGATCCTGGGCAGGACCCGCGTCCGCAAGGCACTATCGAGCCGCTCTGGAACATGATGGATCTGATGCCGGAGGGGCGGCCGGACTTCAACGAGCAGGTGGAATATCCCTGCTGTCACGCCGGGAAGTCAGGGTCTGAAGAGGCGGCGGCCAAGCAGGCGGGCTGAAAGCCGCGTGCGGGCTGCGCTGGAGGCCCGCTTCAGGCGGTCTTCTTCTTTTTGGGTGCGGCTTTCTTTTTCACCACCGGCTCGGGCGGCGGCGCTTCGGCTTCCATCTTCAGCCGTGCGGCGCGCAGGCGGGCGGTCTTTGCCTCGCGCTTGGCGGCTTCGCCGTCGAGGATGGCGCGGGCTGCGCTGTCCGTCGTCTGTGCCTTCGATTCCTGCTTGTTGGGCTTGAAAACACCCACCTGGGCCATGGTCTTCGACATCGATCTCTACCTCTACGGACTGCTTATCAGAAAAAACAAAAGGCCGGGCATGACCCGACCTTTCCTTCTCGCTCCCGGTTCTGTTCGGTCCCGCGCTCCGGCGGCTATCTGCCGTCGCATGCGCTTTTCCTAGCGGTCCCTTCGCGTGGCGTGCCATTACATCCGTGGTCACGCAACAGTTCGAGCGATATGCGCGCTGGCCTTCCGGCCTGCGCGGCTTACGCCGCCTGGAGGTTGTCGGCAGCCGACTTGCCGGAACGACGGTCCTGCACAACTTCGAACGAAAGCTTCTGGCCTTCGACGATGGTGCGCATGCCGGCACGCTCAACGGCCGAGATGTGAACGAACACGTCAGTGCCGCCATCATCAGGCTGAATGAAACCAAAACCCTTGGTGGCGTTGAAGAACTTGACGGTACCAGTTGCCATGACGATTTTCCTTTTCAATCGGTCATTAGATTTCGCGCAACCGCTCGATGCGGATAGCGCGGGTGAGATCGAATTTGAGAGGAGAAGATCGTCAGTTGCGCGAAAAACGCGCGGCAACAAAGTTCGACAGGCAAGTTCGATGCTGGAGATATAGGCCAAGAGTGCGAACAAATCAAGGCCGGGATTTCACGAGGCCGCGAAAGGAGCAGCTGGCTCATGATGTGTCGGGGCAGCGCTGCGTAGGGAAGGCCGACACATGAAGCCGGGCGAGACTATCGCCCAGCGCGCACATCTGGCGAAACAATCCGCTTTGAGCGCCGCCCCGCTCGCCCGTCAGGTCAGGCCCGGACGCCAGGCGGCGCTGGCGGCTTTCCAGCCGGGCGAGCCGCCGGCGCGCGAAGCGCAGGGTCTCCTGCGCCAAATTTTCGAGAGCGTGCGCCATCGCGCGAAAACGCAGGGCAAGGCGCGTCGCATCCCTGGCGCTGTCACCGCTACGGATTGCGGTCAATTCGGCGCAGCCTTGCAACGGCGCCCGCGTGACCTCGGCGACGAATTCCCGCGCTGCGGCTTCAGCCGGCCGCAGAATCCACAGCACCAGGCAGCGAACGGGGTGGGAAAGGCCGCTCACGCGCTCTGCCAACGCGGCCAGTGCAAGACACATCGCCACGATGCGCTCAAGCGCCCCCTGGTCTTTCTCAATTGCCCTGTTCCCGTCCATGCGCGTTCTTATCCGTCCAGATAGACGGGAACATAACGCGAACATTTGCGCAAGGCAAGCCCTCTTTCACCACGCAGGCATTCGGCCGAACTCCGGGGACAGTTTACTTTTGCCTCTCGCCGGTTGCGCAAGGCATTGCTGGTTTGGGGAGGGCAAAAGTAAACTGTGCCGCAGCACCGTCGCTGCGATCCATGCTCCCCATCCCGCCAAGGTCGCGACCCACCTACGGAGAACGCTGCATGCCCACCATCGCCTTGCCGCTGACCGGGGCCTGCCGCTGCGGGCGCGTGAAGATCCGCGCCACCAAGCCGGCTTTCATGACCGCCGCCTGCCATTGCACCGGCTGCCAGAAAATGGCGTCGTCGGCGTTCTCGCTGACGGCGATGTTTCCGGCCGACGGGTTCGAGGTGACCGAGGGCGAGACGGTGATCGGCGGCATGCATGGCGACTTCCTGCACCACAATTTCTGCGCCCATTGCATGAGTTGGATGTTCACGCGGCTGGAAGGGCGCGACTTCGTCAATGTGCGGCCTACGATGTTTGACGACAATGGCTGGTTCCGCCCGTTCATCGAGACCTGCACCGACGAGGGGCTGGGCTTCGGCGCGATCGGCGCGGTGCACAGCTTTGGGATGTTTCCGCCGGCGGAGGCGTTTCCGGCGATGCTTGGGGAGTTTGCGGCGTGGAGCGCGCGGGAGTAGGGCGGCTTCTTGCTCCAGGTTTGCGGCAGGGCGATTGCAGTGGGAGTCGGGCCGCGCGTTGAGGTGCGTTTACCCCCACCCCTAACCCGTCCCCACGATAGGTCCCCTGAGGGGAGGGGTAGGGGTGGGGGGTAACCGCTCTGTTGCAGGGAAGCGCGGCGAAGCGAAGGGCGAAGGACAGCGCCGAGCGCTTCGTCGGCGACCCCACCCGGCGGCCTTCGGCCGCCAATTGCCCTTCGCTCTGGCTCGGGCGTTCGTCGTTCGAAAAGCCCGTTCTGGGGCTTTTCGTTTGCTTCGCAAAACACTCCTCACCCCCTCAAGGGGAGGGTGCCTAGAGGAAATAATCCTGCAACCGCCTTACCTCCAAGCTCCCCGCCTTCAGCGCGGCGATGGCCTGCGCGGCGGCGTCGGCGCCGGCCAGCGTCGTGTAATACGGCACCTTCTGCATCAAGGTAGCGCGGCGCAGCGACTTGGAGTCGGAGACGGCCTTCTGGCCGTCCGTGGTGTTGAACACCAGCTGCACCTGGCGGTTGCGGATGGCGTCTTCGATATGCGGGCGGCCTTCCAGCACCTTGTTGATCTTCTCGGCAGGGATGGCGTGCTCGGTGAGGAAGCGCGCGGTGCCGGAGGTGGCGAGCACCTTGAAGCCGAGGTCGGACAGGCGCTTCACCGCCGGCAGCACGGAGGCCTTGTCCTCGTCGCGCACCGAGACGAACAGCGTGCCGGAGCGCGGCAGGTCGACGCCGGCGCCGAGCTGGCTCTTGGCGAAGGCCAGCGCAAAGTCGGTGTCGAGGCCCATCACCTCGCCGGTGGATTTCATTTCCGGCCCAAGCAGTGTGTCGACGCCGGGGAAGCGGGCGAAGGGGAACACGGCTTCCTTGACCGCGATGTGCTTCAGCGCCGTGGCGTCGACTTTCTTGCCGTAGTGCGCGAAGGCGGCGTCGAGGCTTTCGCCGGCCATGATGCGCGCCGCGATCTTGGCCACCGGGCGGCCGATGGCCTTGGCGACGAAGGGGACGGTGCGGCTGGCGCGCGGGTTGACCTCCAGCACGTAAATCTCGCCGTCTTTCAGCGCGAACTGCACATTCATCAGCCCGCCGACCTTCAGCGCGATGGCCATCGCCTTGGCCTGACGCTCCAACTCGGCCACCATGTCGGCGGTGAGCGTGTAGGCCGGCAGCGAGCAGGCCGAATCGCCCGAGTGGATGCCGGCCTCCTCGATGTGCTGCATGACGCCGGCGACATAGTTCGACACGCCGTCCGAGAGGCAATCGACATCCACCTCGATCGCGCCGGCGAGATAGGTGTCGAACAGAAGCGGGTTCTTGCCCAGCAGCGTGTTGATCTGGCCGGTCTTGTCGTTCGGATATTTCTGCTTGATGTCTTCCGGCACCAGGCCGGGGACGGTGTCCAGCAGATAGGATTGCAGCTGGCTCTCGTCGGTGATGATCTGCATGGCGCGGCCGCCGAGCACATAGGACGGGCGCACCACCAGCGGGAAACCGAGCTCGCCGGCGACGGTGCGCGCCTGCTCGACCGAATAGGCGATGCCGTTCTTCGGCTGCTTCAGGCCAAGCTTGTGCAACAGCTTCTGGAAGCGGTCGCGGTCTTCGGCAAGGTCGATCATGTCGGGCGAGGTGCCGAGGATCGGGATGCCGGCGCGCTCCAGCGCATCCGCCAGCTTCAGCGGCGTCTGGCCGCCGAACTGGACGATGACGCCGTGCAGCGTGCCCGCCGCCTGCTCGGCGCGCAGGATTTCCAGCACGTCCTCCGCCGTCAGCGGCTCGAAATAGAGCCGGTCGGAGGTGTCGTAGTCGGTCGACACGGTCTCCGGATTGCAGTTGATCATGATCGATTCATAACCGGCCTCGGCCAGCGCATAGGCGGCGTGCACGCAGCAATAGTCGAACTCGATGCCCTGGCCGATGCGGTTCGGTCCGCCACCGAGGATGACAACCTTTTTCCTGTCCGACACGCGGGCCTCGTCGGCCAGTTTGCCGGCGAAGGGCGTCTCATAGGTCGAGTACATGTAAGCCGTGGGTGACGCAAACTCGGCCGCGCAGGTGTCGATGCGCTTGTAGACCGGATGCACGTCGAGCGCCTTGCGCTGCGCGGCGACAGCGTCGGCGTCGCTGTTGGTCAGCGAGCCGAGGCGTGCGTCGGAAAAGCCCATGCTCTTCAGCATGCGCAAATTCTCGGCGTCGTGCGGCAGGCCATGCTCGCGGATGCGGGCTTCCATAGCCAGGATGCCTGCGATCTGTTCCAGGAACCACGGGTCGATCTTGCACATGGCGTGCACCTCATCCAGCGAGGTGCCCATGCGGATCGCCTGCGCCACCATGCGCAGCCGGTCGGGCGTCGGCGTGCCAAGGGCGGCGCGGATGGCGTTGCGGTCGTCGCCACCCCCCTGGCCGATGCCGGGGATCTCGATCTCGTCCAGGCCGGTGAGTCCGGTTTCCAGTCCGCGCAGCGCCTTCTGCAGGCTTTCCTGGAAGGTGCGGCCGATCGCCATCACCTCGCCGACGGACTTCATCGCGGTGGTCAGGACCGGCGAGGCGCCGGGGAACTTTTCAAAGGCGAAGCGCGGAATTTTGGTGACGACATAGTCGATGCTGGGTTCGAACGAGGCGGGCGTAGCACCCCCGGTGATGTCGTTCTCAAGCTCGTCCAGCGTGTAGCCGACGGCGAGCTTGGCGGCGATCTTGGCGATGGGGAAGCCGGTGGCCTTGGAGGCCAGCGCGGAGGAGCGCGACACGCGCGGGTTCATCTCGATGACCACAAGGCGGCCGTCGGCGGGGTTGACGGCGAACTGCACGTTGGAGCCGCCGGTCTCGACGCCGATCTCTCGCAGCACCGCGATCGAGGCGTTGCGCATCACCTGATATTCCTTGTCAGTCAGGGTCAGCGCAGGCGCAACCGTGATGGAATCGCCCGTGTGCACGCCCATCGGGTCGATGTTCTCGATGGAGCAGACGATGATGCAATTGTCCGCTTTGTCGCGAACAACCTCCATCTCATATTCCTTCCAGCCGAGCACCGATTCCTCGATCAGCACTTCGGTGGTGGGGGAGGCGTCCAGGCCGGAGCCGACAATGTCGAAGAATTCGGCGCGGTTGTAGGCGATGCCGCCGCCGGTGCCGCCCATGGTGAAGGACGGGCGGATGATCGCCGGCAGGCCGACATGGTCGAGCGCCTGCGCGGCGATCGCCATCGCATGGCTGACATAACGCTGCTTGCGGTCGCCCTCGCCGAGGTTCCAGCGCGTCTCCAGCGCGTCGAGCTCGGTGTCGAGATTGGCCGGGGAGTCCTGGCCCGTCTGGGCCTTCAGCTTGGCGCGCTCCGCCTCATGCATCTTGCGGTCGGCATCCTTCACGTCGGAGGCGTTGGCGAGCATGGAGCGCGGCGTTTCCAGCCCGATCTTGGCCATGGCCTCGCGAAACAGCGAGCGGTCCTCGGCCTTGTCGATGGCGTGCGCATCGGCGCCGATCATCTCGACATTGTAGCGTTCGAGCACGCCCATGCGACGCAGCGACAATGCGGTGTTCAGCGCGGTCTGGCCGCCCATTGTCGGCAGGATGGCGTCCGGCCGCTCCTTGGCGATGATCTTGGCCACCACTTCCGGCGTGATCGGCTCGATATAGGTGGCGTCGGCCAGTTCCGGATCGGTCATGATGGTGGCCGGATTCGAGTTGACCAGAATGACCCGGAAGCCCTCTTCCTTCAGCGCCTTGCAAGCCTGGGTGCCGGAATAATCGAACTCGCAGGCCTGGCCGATGACGATGGGGCCGGCCCCGATGATCAGGATCGACTTGATGTCGGTTCTTTTTGGCATGCGTCGGTCCGTGGTCTGGGTTGCGCGGAGACCCGGACGGAGAGCCTCCGGCCGGCCGCGAACGAGATTCTGCTGTCAGGCTAGGCGGGTTCTATAGGGGAGGGGGCGGCGGAAGGGAACCCCCGGAAAGGACCTTTTCCCGCACCTGGGATCCAGCGCGAGCGGCGAGGTTATGCCTGCCTCACCTCGGCAGGAAATTCCGCGTCAGGCCTTCGTGCTGGCCGGTGCGGGCAACGCCTGTTGCGACAAGCGTTTCCAGAAGACGGACCCGTCGCTGACAACGATCAACAGCGCTTGGCGCCCGAGATCTGCCCGCCGCAACAGCTCGCGCGGTTCTGCTCGGCAAGCCAGCGATCGCGCGGCTTGCAGCTTGCGGGCCGTGGCGAAAGCTCGACAGTTACTTCGCCCTCCGAGACGGTTGGTGTTCCAGCCCTGTGAAGCTGCATGGGCGCGACGCCATCGCTAACCTCGAATGTCAGTCGGGCCGACAGGTCCAGTGCGACATGTTCCGTCACCTTGCGGATGATGGACGCGAACTTCTTTGCCGTCATCTGGTCGGGCGAGTCGTCGACGTCCCAAAGCTGGATGAACAATTCCGTCCAACTCTCGGGATTGGCGCCGCAGTCGAGCGCCGCGAACTGACCCGCCTTGACCTCGGTCACATGGTAGCCGGGGCGAACAGCGTGGCCCCCATACACGAAGGTCAGACGGCTCGCCGGGTGATTGGCCAAAACCTGCAGCAATTCGCCAGCCGTGATGTCATCGGCGTCTGTGGGGGTCACCGCAATCTCGATTCTCTCATTGCCAAGGGCATGCATCTGCGTTACTCCTCAATTCAATACTTCAAGGATTGTTGAAATATGGACGAACGTCAAGCCCTTCTTGCCTTCGCGGCACTGTCGCAGGAAACGCGCTTGCGGATCTTGCGTATGCTGGTGGTCGCCGGTCCGGACGGTCTGGCCGCCGGCGCGATCGCCGAGGGCGTGGGCGTGTCCCCGTCTAACGTCAGCTTTCATCTGAAGGAGTTGGAACGAGCCGGCCTGACAGCCACCCGCCGGGATGCGCGCTCGATCTTTCACAGCCTCGAATTTGACGCGCTAAGCGGTCTGATCCGTTTCCTCATGGAGGATTGCTGCGCCGGTCATCCCCAAATCTGCGCGCCGATCGCAACGGCCGCTGCCTGCTGCAGTCCCTCAAAGGAGATCGCCCAATGACCGACCGTGTCTACAACGTCCTGTTCCTGTGCACGGGCAATACCGCTCGTTCCATCCTGGCGGAAAGTATCCTGCGCAAGGACGGTGCAGGCCGCTTCAATGCATTTTCGGCCGGCAGCCAACCAAAGGCGTGGTCAATCACCTCGCTCTGAAAGTGCTGGCCGCCATGGACTATCCCACGGACGGCTTTCGCTCGAAGCCTTGGGACGAGTTTGCCGTCGCAGGCGCTCCGGTCATGGATTTCGTCTTCACCGTTTGCGACAGCGCCGCTGGCGAAACTTGTCCGGTGTGGCCGGGGCAACCGATGACGGCGCATTGGGGCATTGAAGACCCGGTAGGGGTCGAAGGCTCGGATATCGACAGGGAACGTGCCTTTTCGACGGCTGCCCGCTACATGAAGAACCGCATCGGCGCTTTCCTGAACCTGCCGTTAGCCATCGTGAACAGAATGGCGCTGGAACGCCAGTTGGGTCGCATCGGTACAATGGACGGCGCAACCGACGCCTCATTGGCATTTGAAAGGGAAAGCGACGGTCCCCGGATGGCGGAAGATCCGCGCCCGTCAGCCTGAGGCCGCCGTGTCGGCCATATTCGACATCCGCCGGCGCCTGGCGGCTGAGGCGCTTGGCACGGCTTTGCTCGTTGCTGCCGTTGTCGGTTCCGGCATCATGGCGTCGTCGCTTACTACCGATACCGGCCTCGCTTTGCTGGCAAACACAATTGCGACAGCGGGGGCGCTGGTCGTCCTGATCAGCATACTGGGTCCGATTTCCGGAGCGCATTTCAATCCGGCCGTCTCGTTGGTGATGGCGCTGCGGGGTGACCTGACCAGACGGGACCTTGTCGCCTATGTCGGCGCACAATTCGCCGGGGGTGTTGCCGGCACATGGGCCGCGCATCTGATGTTCGACCATCGGCTGTTTGAGGTTTCGCAAAAAGCCCGCTTTGGCGGCGGGCAGTGGTTCTCCGAGGCGGTTGCGGCCTTCGGCCTGGTGCTCGTCATTCTTGCCGGGATGCACGTTGCGCGAGGGTCTATCGCCTGGCTGGTCGGCGTGTATATAACGGCCGCCTACTGGTTCACGGCATCTACGTCTTTCGCAAATCCCGCCGTGACAGTGGCCCGCAGCCTCACCGACACATTCGCTGGAATCCGGCCAACGGATGCGCCCGCCTTGATTGCAGCCCAGTTGGTCGGGGCGCTGGCGGCATTGGCCTTCTGCTCGTGGTTTCTGCGCGAGCAAAGCAAATGACGAATGTCAGCCGCCACCTTCCTCGTTCAACATCATAGCCCTCGACAATCGAGTGGTCAGAGGCGGGCAGGCTGGTGCCGGCGCAATTAGACCTTTGTGCTTGCCGCGCCAGCCATAGAATGAGACCCTGCCGGCGAAAGGATGGCCCGCCATGCGGCGTGTCCTGCCTCTGTGCCTGGCGTTGGCGTTTGCAGCGCCGGCATCGCCCAGTTTGGCCTGGCTGCTCTATCCCGATCGCGAGCGGCCGGAGCGGTTGATTGTCGAAATAGAGAGATCGTTTGGGGATGCGGTGCCGTTGCGGCGGCTGCCCTCGCCTTTCGATACGGCGCTGCAGGAGGAGCAGGGGCCGGATGCACTTTCCTTCCGCTGGCGCTATGACCGTCAGGCGCAAGGGCTGGCGTTCCTGCGCGTCGACAGTGAGGGCAGGGGCGCACTGGAATTGCGGTTCGCCGACCGGAATTTCACCCCCGGCGGGCGGCTTGGCGCGGCGGTCGTGCTGGCCGGCAAGGATGGCGAGGCGATGCACACATTTTATGTGCGCTCCGTTCGCAATCCGCGTCCCGGTCCGCGCGGGTCCGGTGGCTTCAGCGCGGCGAGGCTGGAACTCTCGCGGCCGCCGGCATGGTGGCGCGACGTCGACGAGATGATCTTCTTCTTCATGATCTATCACCCGATCCAGAAGCTCGACCAGGAAGGCATGTGGCGCGCCATGCGCAATGCTGTGGAGCGGATCACCGACGGGAAGGGGACCAGTCAGCGCGGGTAGCCAAGTGAATCGCCGCGCCGAGGCTCGCACGACGCTTCTGCCAGCCTCAACTTGCTGCCCTCACGCTGTCGGCCATCAGCTTCAAGCCCAGCGCGCCGACGACGGCGCCCGCCGCGCGGTCGATCCATCGTTTGGAATGCACATAGGCTGCGCGCGGCCCCCGCGAGGAAAAGGCGAGGCCGACCACCGTGTACCAGCCGAATTCGATGAGGAAGAGCAGGGGCGGCAGAGCATAGAGCAGCCAGGATGGCGTCGGGGTGGGCAGGAGGGCAGCGAACATCGAGGCATAGAAAATCGCGGTCTTCGGATTGGACAGCTGAACGAAAAGCGAGCGCGTGAACGAGCGGAAGCCGGCGTTCCGGCGCGGCGCGCCTGCATCGGGCATGTCGACCGGGTCGGACGCACCGCGCCAGATGCGGACGCCCAGCCAGAAGAGATAGGCGCCGCCCGCGAGCCGGATCGTCAGGTTCAGCCATTCGACCTGCATCAGCAGCGCCGTCAGCCCGGCCACGGCGATCAGCGGGAACACGAAGCCGCCGACGCCCATGCCGAGCGCCGCCAGCATCGCATCGGTGCGCGTGCCGGCAACCGCGATGCGCGAGACGACGATGAAGCTCGGTCCCGGGCTCATCGCGCCGAGCAGGAATGCGCCAAGAATGGAGAACAGGACTGCAACTTCGGACATGGGCCTCCTCGACGCGGCCTAGCGATCCGCCGCAATCGACTGCCGCGTCTCATGCTGGCTTGCTGTCTCCTCGGTGCCGATGACTGACTCCATCAGGCCCGGAAAGAGCCGGCCGAGCTCTTCCAGCCTCAAACTGACCTTGCGCGATGTGCCGGAAACCTCGGTCAAGGTCACCCCGGACTCGCGCAGCTTGGCGAGATGGTAACTGATGTTTGTCTTCGACCCGAGTTCTGCAAACGTGCCGCAGTTCATCGGCACACCGGCGGTCGCCAGCGTGCGCACGATTGCGAGCCGTGTCGGATCGCCCAGCGCGGCGAGCACATTGGTGAGGCTGATCTGGTCGGTGCTCGGGTGGGGCAACTTCATTGCAGCGAGTCCTCAAGGACGCTTGGCTGACACGAGGCTGTCAGCAGCGGCTGTTATTATGGTCGGGGCACATTGACATAGGGCCGCTTTAAGTTCAATAGTTCAATATCTTTTGAACAAAGGACTTCGTCATGGACAGGCGCCTCATCTGGCTCGCCGCCGGATCGTTTGCCGTCGGCACTGTCGGGTTTGTTTTCTCGACCCTGCTGCCGCTGATCTCCGAAGACGTGCATGTCAGCATTGCCCAGGCTGGCTATCTCATTTCGACATTTTCGCTGGCCTATGCGATCGGCGCGCCGGTGCTCTCGGCATTGGTGGGCGCGGCCGACCGCCGGCTGGTGCTGGCTGCCGCGCTGCTCGTCTTCGTGGGCGGCAATTTGCTCGCCTCGCAAAGCCAGAGCTTTGGGTTCCTGTTCCTGGCGCCCGTAGTGATGGGCGCGGCGGGCGGCCTGTTTGCCGCGACCGCGCAGGCAACCGCCATCTCCATGGCCGGTCCGGAAGACCGGGCGCGGGCGATCGCAGTGGTGGTCGGCGGTACGACCTTCGCCGTGGCTCTCGGCGCGCCGCTCGCGTCTCTGCTGGCGACAATGTTCGGCTGGCGCGGCGCATTTCTTGCGGTGGGCGCCCTCGGCATCCTTTGCGCGGTCATTCTGTGGTGGCGGCTGCCGGCGCGCCACTACGGCCCGAAGCTGACGCTCTCCGAAAGGCTTGCCGCGCTGCGGCGGCCGGGCGTGGCGCTGGCGCTGCTGGTGACGTTCGTGCATCTCTCCGGTGCGTTCTCGGTCATTTCCTATTTTGGCGCGATCGCCATCGATGGTGCGGGCCTGACCCGCTACGCGCTGCCGGTACTGCTGCTGGCCTTCGGGGCGGGGGCAGTGGTGGGCAATGGTTTGGGCGGCTACCTCTCCGACAAATACGGCAATGTGCCGGTCATCGTGTGGTCGATGGTGCTGGCCTCGACGCTGTGCGTCGGCATCTCCGCTGTGCTGCTCCTTCTGCCGGACAGTCTGGCCGGGCCGGCGCTGATCGCGCTGATGGTGCCCTGGGGGATGATCGGCTGGGCCTTCATGCCGGCGCAGGTGAGCCGGATCGTGGGACTGGCGCCCGATGTGGCCGGCCTGACGCTGTCGCTCAATGTTTCGGCGCTCTATTTTGGCGTCGCGTTCGGCACCTTTGTCGGCGGACGCGTTCTGGAATTCGGATCGGTCGAGGAGATTGGCCTGGCCGGCGCGGCGATGTCTGTCACCGCGCTGGCAATGTTTCTCTATTCGCTTCGCCGGGGTCCGAGGCTGGCAGCGGCCGCTTAACCGCCGGCCCGCGCCTCAGGTCAGGTTCCGCCGCCGCTCGATCTCCGCATCCGTTGGCGTGTCGAACTCGAACGATCCGGTTTTGACGTCGCCCTCCGGCACGTATCTGGTAATGACGATCCCTGACGGCGACGCCTGCGACGACACGAGCTTGAGGCCCGTGGGCTGCGAGCCGTCGCCGAAGAGGCGCTTGCCCTTGCCCAGGATGACCGGAAAGATCGAGACGTTGAACTCGTCGACCAGCCCGTTGGCGAGAAGCGTTTTCAGGAATTCGGTCGAGCCCTGGGTCAAGAGGTCGGGGCCGTCTTCCTGCTTCAGTCTCTTCACCGCGGCCACCGCATCGGCCCCAAGCGTCTGGCTGTTCTGCCAGTTCGGCGTGAAATCCGGATTGCGCGTCGCGACAAATTTGGTGATGCGGTCGAAAAGCGGGCCGATCGGATCGTCCTTGGCCGCGTAGGGCCAATGCGCGGCGAAGATGTCGTAGGTCTTGCGGCCGAGCAGAAGGTCGAACGGCTTTGCAAACATCTCGCCGATCACTTCGCCCATCTTGTCGTCGAAATGCGGGGCGCCCCAGCCGCCGAATTTGAAGCCGCCGATCGGGTCTTCCTGAGGTCCGCCGGGCGCCTGCATGACGCCGTCCAGGCTGGTAAACGCGCCGATGATGATTTTTCTCATTGCCGAAATGCTCCTTCAGAAAATGCGGTGGGCTGCGAAGCCGGATAGCACGAGGACGCGCGGCATCCTTGCGCGCCGACAGGGCCCGGCGAAAAATCCCCAGCGCCCGGCAGTCGCGCAGTGTCAGGCCACTGTCTCGGCGGAGAACCACACATCGCCGATGATTGCTGTGGCCGTCGCATCAGGCGGACGCTTCGCCGTCAGCCAGACTGAGCGGGTGCGGTATGCGTCGGTGCGTGTGGGTAGCTGCGCTGCCGCCACGGAGATCGCTGCGCCCACACAGGGGATGAACCAGGAGTTCATGAACGGGTCGAAGGCGAAACCCGCCTTCCCCCGGGTGACCAGGGCGGCCAGGCCGATGCGCTCGCTCGGCCGCCAGGGAAAGACCAGCCGGCCGCCCGGCTTGAGCGCCTTTAGCCAGCCGGCCGGCGGCGCGACCACGCCGGCATTGACATAGACGATGTCCGATTTCGGCAGCTTCAGCGTCACGGCGTCGCCGTGGATCACCTTGACCGCCTCGTAGCTCCTCAGATTTGCTTCCGCGCGAACTGCCAGGTCGGCGTCGATCTCATAGGCGTGGACAAAGCCGCCGGGCGTCACAAGCCTGGCAAGAAGCGCGCTGTAATAGCCCGTGCCGGCGCCAACATGGCTCACCACCTCGGCCGGCCTGGGCGCGACCTTGCCGATCCAGGCGGCGTGCAGGAAGGGTTCGCCATTGTTGCGCTGGCCGTCCAGGGCAACCAGATTGTTGGCGTAGAGATAGACAGGATCGGCGCTCGGCGTCACCAGCCGGCGGCCGTTGATAACGATCGTCCAGGGGCCCGGGCCGACGAAATCCTCGCGCGGCACGCTGGCGACGATACCGGCCAGGCGGGGATCGGCCGAGTTCGACGCCGCCGCGAACAGCTCGGCGTAGTGATGGCGGATGTCCGCGAGCGTAGGCATCGCCGAAGGCTATCGGCATCGCCGAACGCCGACAACGCCGGATTGCGCCGCGCCGGATCAGCCCAGCACGAAATCGTATAGCAGCTTGATGTTCAGGATTGCGATGACCACTGCGATGAGCACCGCGAAGGCGGTCAGCCAGCGCGGGGCCACCAGTGCACCCATCTTCGCCTTTGATGCGGTGAACATGACAAGCGGAAACACCGCGAAGGAGAGTTGCAGGCTGAGGATAACCTGGGTCAGGATCAGCAGATGGCCGGTGCCCGTTTCGCCATACCAGATGGTGACGAAGGCGGCCGGGATGATCGCGATGCCGCGGGTCAGCAGCCGGCGCAGATAGGGCGGCAGCTTGATGTTGAGGAACCCTTCCATGACGATCTGGCCGGCCAGCGTGGCGGTGACGGTCGAGTTCAACCCGCAGCAGAGCAGGGCGATGCCGAACAGCACCGGCGCGATGGCGCCGCCGAGCAGTGGCGAGAGCAGGGTATGCGCCTCGCCGATTTCCACCACTTCCGTGTGCCCCGTCGCGTTGAAAGTGGAGGCCGCCAGGATGAGGATCGACGCATTGATCAGCAGCGCGAACATCAGCGCCACTGTCGAGTCCAGCGTGGCGAAGGTCAGCGCCTGCCGCTTCTCCGGCAGCGTGTCGCCATAGGCGCGCGTCTGGACGATTCCGGAATGGAGATAGAGGTTGTGCGGCATCACGGTGGCGCCGAGGATGCCCAGCGCCAGGTACAGCATCTCGGGGTTCGTCACGATCTCCGTGGTCGGTGCAAATCCGCGAATGACGCCGGCCCAGTCCGGATCGGCCATGGCGATCTGTACCGTAAAGCAGATGGCGATCACGCCGAGCAGCGTCATGATCAGCGCCTCGACCCAGCGAAAGCCGAGCTTCTGCAGATAGAGGATCAGGAAAACGTCCAGCGCGGTGACGATGACGCCGATTTCGAGCGGAATGCCGAACAGCAGATTGAGGCCGATGGCCGTGCCGATCACCTCCGCGATATCGGTGGCGATGATGGCGACTTCGGCGAGGAACCACAGCCCGTAGGCGACCGGCTTGGGGAAGGCGTCGCGGCAGGCCTGCGCCAGGTCGCGGCCGGAGCCGATGGCGAGCCGCGCGCACAGCGCCTGCAGGACGATCGCCATGAAGTTGGAGACCAGCGCGACGACCAGGAGGCCGTAACCGAACTTCGAGCCGCCGGCCAGCGACGTCGCCCAGTTGCCGGGATCCATATAGCCGACGGCCACGAGATAGCCGGGGCCGATGAAGGCCGCCGCCTTGCGCCAGCCTGGCCCGCTGGGCGACACGGCCACCGTGCGGTGCACGTCGGACAGGGACGCCTCACCGCGCGTTTTGCGCCATCCGGTCAGTGGGGGCTCCAGATCGGAGCCTCGCACGGCGGTATCCATCGCGTGATCCTTAGTCGCAATTGCAAATCATTCTCAATAAGAATAGCGATGATGGAAGGCGATGGCAAGGGGGTGGGCGCGATCCTCGAACCGAACATGCAGGGCCAAGCATGCGGCAACTGTAGCCTACGCGGCGCGACAACCGGTGGACCCGATCCTGCGAAGCGCTTCACCCTGGCGCTGCTCAATGAATATGACTGCGACTGGAGCAAGGCGACGATTGCTAGCCAGGTCCTAGCTGCACGCAAGTAAAGGAACCGCCTCCATCCCTGCGCGTTGAGATGCGGCTTTGACCGATGGAGGAAAATCATGGGCGTCGCGCAGGCACCGACAGAAAAAGGAAAGGCTGCTGCCAAAGGCTTGAAGCAGGCGGCAGCAAGGGAAGAGAAAAAGGTCGAGGCGAAGACCGGCAAGGATTTGCCCAAGGGCGAAAAGCGCTTCGAGGAACGCTCGAAAAGCTCCGACGGCAAGAGCGCCGGAACCAAGCAGCGCTAGTCTGGCGGCTTTGCACATCTGCAAATTTGGGTGATGTGGCGGTCCCGCGAAGCGCGCCTCCGCCGGTCGCATTTTGGTGTGACACGCACGACCGGTTGCGGTAACACTCCAGCCGTAGGGATTGCTCGATATCGGGCGCGAATGAGGGAATGCTTGCATGCGTTGGAGAGGCGGCCGTCAAAGTGACAATGTCGAGGATCGTCGCAGCCAGGGTGGCGGCGGTGGCCTTGGATTTCCGGGCGGCGGCCCGGGCCGGTTCCGCATTCCGATCGGCGGAAATGCCGGCGGCGGCTTCAGCGGCATCGTCATCCTGGTGGTTCTGTTCTTCGCGCTGAAAGCCTGCGGCATCGACCCGATCCAGGTGTTGACCGGGGGCGGCGGTCTGCCCGAGGGAGGGCAAATCACGCAAGATGAACAGACCGGCGCTGCGCCGGCCTCCGATGAGGTCAAGCAGTTTGTCTCGACAGTTCTCGCCGAGACCGAAGACGCCTGGAAGGGCATCTTCCAGTCGCAGGGCGAGCAATATAGCGATCCGACCCTGGTGCTCTTCACCGGGCAGGTGCGCTCGGCTTGCGGATTTGCAAGTGCTGCGTCCGGGCCGTTCTACTGCCCGAACGACCAGAAGCTCTACCTCGACACGGCCTTCTTCGATCAGCTCGAACGGCAGTTTGGCGCTTCAGGCGACTTCGCCCAAGCCTATGTCATCGCGCATGAAGTCGGCCATCATGTGCAGAACCTGACCGGCATCCTGCCCAAGTTCAACCAGATGCGGCAGTCGATGAGCGAGACGGAAGCCAATCAGATGTCGATCCGGGTCGAGCTGCAGGCCGACTGCTTCGCGGGCGTGTGGGGCCGCTACACGGCGCAGAAGGGTATCCTGGAGCAGGGCGATGTCGAAGAGGCCCTCAACGCCGCCGAGAAGATCGGCGACGACAACATCCAGAAGCGCATGCAGGGCTATGTCGTGCCGGAAAGCTTCAACCACGGCACCTCCCAGCAGCGCCAGACCTGGTTCGCGCGCGGCTTGAAGAGCGGCAAGATCGCCGACTGCGATACGTTCAACAATCCGGTCTGATCCGAGTACGCAGTTCAAAAAACACCCGGCGTAGCCCTGCTATGCCGGGTGTTTTTGCATTCTGCCTCGACTATGCCGTTGCCCTGTCACAAGGGGAGGGTCGACGTCTCTCAGCGTTCGGCCAGTGCTGGCTCGCCCTTTTTCTCGCGGATCAGGTTTGCGAAGCGTCTGAAGAGATAGTGCGAATCCTGCGGACCGGGCGAAGCCTCGGGGTGATGCTGGACGGAGAAGACCGGCTTGCCGGTCAGCGCGATGCCGCAGTTCGATCCGTCGAACAGCGAAATGTGGGTTTCCTCGACGCCCTGGGGCAGGGAACTGGAATCGACAGCGAAGCCGTGGTTCATCGAGACGATCTCGACCTTGCCCGTAGTGTGGTCTTTCACCGGGTGGTTCGCGCCATGATGCCCCTGATGCATCTTCGAGGTCTTGCCGCCCAACGCCAGCGCCAGCATCTGATGGCCAAGGCAGATGCCGAACAGCGGAATGTCGGTCTTCAGCAAATCCTTGATCATCGGCACTGCGTAAGCGCCGGTGGCTTCCGGGTCGCCGGGACCATTCGACAGGAAAATCCCGTCAGGCTTGAGGGCGATCACGTCCTCGGCCGCCGTTTGCGCCGGCACGACGGTTACCTTTGCCCCAAGACCGGCCAAAAGCCGCAGAATGTTGCGCTTGACGCCATAGTCGACCGCCACGACATGCATGGACGGCTCCTGCTGCTCGGCATGGCCTTCGTTCCAGACCCAGGGTTCTTCCTTCCAGACCGAAGACTGGCCGGAGGTGACCTCCTTGGCCAGATCGAGGCCGACAAGGCCGGACCAGGCCTTGGCTTCGGTCTTCAGCCTGTCGATATCGAAATTTCCATCGGGCGCGTGCGCAATCGCAGCGTTGGGCATGCCCTTGTCGCGGATCAGGGCGGTCAGGGCGCGGGTGTCGATGCCGGCCATGGCGACGATGCCGCGCCGCTTCAGCCACTGGTCGAGATGTTCGCCCGAGCGGTAGTTCGACGGGTTGGTGATGTCGGCGCGGAAAATTGCCCCCACCGCGCCGGCGCGGGCCGCCGGGTTCAGGTCCTCGATATCTTCCTTGTTGGCGCCGATATTCCCGATATGGGGAAAGGTGAAGGTGACGATCTGCCCGGCATAGGAGGGGTCGGTCAGGATTTCCTGATACCCCGTCAAGGCGGTGTTGAAGCAGACTTCGGCGACCGCGCTGCCGGTGGCGCCGAGGCCGCGCCCTTCGATGACTGTCCCGTCGGCCAGGACCAGCAAGGCGGTCGGCTTGGCGGTGGTCCAGGGGGCGGTTGCGTTCGCCATGTCATCTGCTCCGTTCATCCGGGTACGGGCGTTGCATAAACACGGCGAAATCGCCATATACGCGCCGAAACGCACGCGAAAACACCGTTTGGTGCTCTCCCGTGCAACCCTTGGTCAAGTCCATGCAAGGCGCGGACAATAGGCGAAGGCCGCAAACGGGTCAATCGCCCCTAACGGTTTCCAACCAAAAGTTTTTGTCAACAAAAACAGCGGCTTGGACGAACCGGACGGGTTTGCGTTGATGCGCGCGGAGCGCTATTGTCGACGGTGGCCTGAAGGAGAACAAAATGCGCGAGAAACTCGCCGAAGCGCTGAAAATGGCCGTCAAATCGCAGGACAAGCGCCGCACGGCCACGCTGCGGCTGATCCACGCCGCCATCCATGACCGCGACATCGCCCATCGCGGGGCAGGCAAGGATCCGGTCAGCGATGAAGAGATCGTCCAGATCCTGGCCAAGATGGTGAAGCAGCGCGAGGAATCGGCGCGCCTCTATGAAGAGGGCTGCCGCGTCGACCTGGCGCTTCAAGAGCGCGAAGAGATCGAAATCATCCGCGACTTCCTGCCGAAGCAACTGGGCGAGGAAGACGTGAAGGTAGCCTGCCGGCATGTCATCGACCAGATCGGCGCAGACGGCCTGCGCGACATGGGCCGCTGCATGGCGGTGCTGAAGGAGAAATTCCCCGGCAAGATGGACTTCGGCAAGGCGTCCGGCATGGTGAAGGAAATGCTGAAGTAGCACCCGCAAACCGATCGGCGGGAAGGCTGGGCGGCGGCGTAAGACGCGCCCCTGTCAAGTGCTCACTCGCCGGCGAGGCGCGATCCCTGCAACAGCCCCTGTTCCTCCAGAACAGGGTAGGCCATCGACGCCAGCAGCGAGTTGATCTGCTTCAAATCGCGGATCGTGTCGAGGTGGATCGAACTGGTCTCCACGCTCTTGGCGGTGCCCTCGCGCAGGCGCTCGAAATGGCTCTTGTTCGTCGCCTTTTCCAGGTCGCGCAAGCGATCCTTCTCGCGCACCAGCTGGCGCGCCGAGGCGGGGTCGCGGGAGACCAGAACGTTGAACGCCATGCGGGCGTTGGCCATCACAGCCGAGTGGAACGACGACAGTTCGCGCCAGCCTTCAGGCGTGAATTCCAGCTTGCGCTCCATCTTCTTGCGCACATGGACAAGCATGTTGCGCACGATGATGTCGCCGACCTGCTCGAGCTTGACGCAGGCCCCGATAAGCTCCTGGCAGCGCAGCGCTTCGTCCTCGGTCAGCTTGTTGGAACTGATCTTCGCCAGATACAGCTTAATGGTCTGGTGCTTGCGGTCGACGCGATCGTCGAGCGTTGCGAGCGCCTTTATCTTGGCATCGTCGGCGTTTTCGTAGAGCTCGATGATCCGCTGCAGCATCACCTCGATCGTCTCGCAGACCCGGATCACCTCACGCGTCACATTCGCCAGCGCCTGTCCCGGAATGGTAAGCGCTTTTTCATCGAGCGCCGAGGCCTCGGCTGTTTCCAACGTTTCGGGTTGGACTGGCGCGTTGGCCATCGCCGCGCGCTCGGCCAGCGGATAGACCAGGGGCGCGAGCCCCATGCCGACAAGCGAAAGGGCTAGGTTGAAGGCGATGTGGAAATTGACCAGCACGATTGCCGGCTGGTCGCCTAGGATGGAGAGCGGCGGATCGAACAGGGTGAAGCCGATCAGCGCCAGGATGGCGCCGGCGCCGCGCATCATCAGATTGCCGAGGGGGACGATGCGAGCCTTGGGGGTCGAGGCGCGCGACAGCATGGCCGCGATCAGGCCGCCACCGATGTTGGCTCCCAGGATCAGCACCGCGCCCAGCTCGACCGGGACGATACCGCGCGCTGCGAGCGCCACGAACAACAGGATCGCCGCGACCGAGGAATGGAACAGCCAGGTGATGATGGCGGCCACGATAAAGGCGGTGATCGGGTCGCTTGCCAGATAGCCGATGATGACCGGCAGAAGTTCGCTGTCGCGCAGCGGATGCGACGCTTCGCCGATCAGCCTGAGCGACAGGATCAGCAAGCCGATGCCGATCAGGATACGGCCGACCTGCAGCCATTTGCGATTGCTCGTGGCCATGAACAGGACGGTGCCGCCGACGAGGCAGAGCGGAACCAGCAGGCTGAGATTGAAGCTCAGCAGCTTGACGACGATGGCCGAGCCGAGATCGGCCCCAAGCGCCGCCAGCAGGCCGGACGTCCCGCCGACGATGCCGGACCCGACGAAGGAGCCGACGAGCAAGGCGACCGCGGTGGCGCTTTGCAGTGCGATGGCGAGCGCCGCACCGGCGCCGACCGCGAGGATGGGGTTTTTCAGCAGGCCGCGCAGCCGAAGCCGCAGGACGTCGCCATAGGCGCGCTCGACGCCGGTGCGCACCATCCGCGTCGCAAACAGGAGCAGGGCAACGGCGCCCGCAAGGTTCAGCAGAACGACCGAGCCGCTCATGGCTGCAAACTGCCACGCGACAGCGCCAGCGGCGCTGCCGCTGTCCCTGCATAAGCCATTTGAATGTTTCGAATCATCGTTGTCGCCAAGCCAGTAACAGATTAGCCGGGTAAGGTCTCGGGCGCACCCCATAAGCCCTTTGAAGAGAATTGTCCGCGAAAATGCTCACTGGCGAACGCTCACTTGCGGGGGTAAGCGGCAGAACGGCATCGTCTTGCAGCCTATCGTGCAGTTGCGCCGGAGGTTGGCCCTCGGATCCCGCGTGATTGGAATCCGGAAACGCAGCGCGTGCCTGAGCCGCAACGAACTCGAACGGTCCGATTCCATCGCGAGAAAGAAGATGAGCAACATTCATTAGTAGTTTGAAATCATTACGGAATGTTAATCGAAAGGTTCAGTTTCCGTTCATTTTTGGAGGACTAGGAGTTGTCGTGTCAACAACGAGGAGTACCCCCATGAAACGCACAATCCTCTCCGCCCTCGCGGCGACAATGCTGGCGGCGACGTCGCTGGGCGCTGCCCAGGCTGCGCCGGTTGTCGCCCAGCCGCTGCACCATAGCCAGGTTGAAGTCGTCGACTGGAAGCCAGGAAAGAGGGTCTTCAAGCGCCAGATCGTTCGCAAGCACGGCATGGTGAACAAACGCGTGGTCAGGAACCATTGGGTGCGCGGCCACCGTGTTCCAGGCTGGCAGCGCCGGCATGTCGTCAACGACTATCGCCGCTATCATTTGCAGCGGCCGGGCCGCGGCCAGCATTGGGTACGGGTCGACAACGACTTCCTGCTGGTGGGCGTCGCCTCGGGCATCATAGCCGGCATCATCGCCGCAAACTGATCGGCTACAGGCGGGGGGGCGTCGAGGCGGTGCGCGGGAGTAGTCCTGCCGCCGCCTCGATCATGCCGTGCCGGACCCGGCGGCCGGCAGGGGAGGCTTGAGGGCGCTGCGGCGCTCCCACAGATAGGATAGGGCCGCCACGGCGGTTGCCACGATCATCGCGGCAACGCCGAGAAGCGGCAGGCTGCGATAACCAAATCCACCGTTCAGCCAGGCTGCGCCGAGCGATGCAGCCAGCGCAATCCCGACATTGAAACCGGAGGGGATCAGCGACGAGGCGAGATTGGGCGCGTCGGCCGTCCAGCCGAGAATGCGCGCCTGGATCGGCGTGCCGATGGCGAAATTGAGCCCGCCCCAGACGGTGATCGCGACGATCATCGGCATCGGATAGGGGCTGACCAGGTAGATCGCCAGCAGCACCAGCGCCTGCACCGCGAGCAGCGCGATGACCGAAGGCATCAGCTTCCAATCGGAAAGCTTGCCGCCGATGAAGACGCCGACGGTAGCGCCGACACCGTTGAGCAGCAGCACCCACGGCACCGTTCCGGCGTCCAGGCCGGTTACCTCGCGCAGCAGCGGCGCGATATAGGTGAACGGGACGAACTGGCCGATCATCAGCATCAGCATGAGGATCAGCGAGGTCCAGACCTGCTGGCGGCCAAGCACGCGCACTTCCTTCGAGAGCCTTGCCGCGCCGCCTGAGCCCCCGGCACGGCGCGGAAGCAGCAGGATCATGGCTATGGTCGCCACCAGACCCAGCGTGAACATGGCCCAGAAGGTCGATCGCCAACCCCATAGATTGCCGATGGCTGCGCCGCCGGGCACGCCAAGGATGTTTGAGACGGTGAGGCCGGCAAGGATAAGCGCGACCGCCATGCCGCGCTGCTCTTTGCCAACGAGGCCGATGGCGACAACCATGGCGACCCCGAAATAGGCGCCATGCGCCACCGCAAGGATGACGCGGAAGAGCAGCATGGAGGCAAAATCCGGCGCCAGGGCGCAGGCCAGTTGACCCAATGTGAACGCGATCGTCAGTCCGACCAGCAGCGTCTTGCGGGGCAGCCGCGCTGTCGCCAGCGTCAGCAAGGGGCCGCCTACGGCGATGCCCAGCGCGTACCCCGACACGTGCCGGCGGTCGGGATGGACACGCCCAGCCCCTCCGCAACCTGCGGCAGGACACCTGCAATGACGAATTCCGTCGTGCCGAAAGCGAAAGCGGCGATGAAGAGGGCAATGAGAGGAAGAGGCATGATGGGATCGCGATGGAAAAGGGAGGCCGCATTAATCACGCGGGTGCCACGCGAGCAATAAGATGACTTGACGCCTGGGCTGTCGAGATTGTCGACTATCACTAATGCCCAGTAGGACCGCGAAAGGAGACATCACATGATTGCCGTTCATCCCGGTCGCATATTGAAGAGGGAACTCGCGGCCCGCGAAATGTCTGCCAACAAGCTGGCGATTGCCCTGCGGCTGCCATCCGGCCGGATCACCGACATCCTCAACGGCAAGCGCGGGGTTTCTCCGGAGACGGCGCTGCGGCTCGGCCGCTGCTTTGGCAACAGCGCGCGCTTCTGGCTGAATTTGCAGACCAGCTACGAACTGGCTGTCGCCGAAAAAGAGATCGGCCAGCGAATCGTCGACGAAGTTGCACCGGCGGACGCGGCCGCCTGATCGTGGGAGCCTGTGCCCGGCCTGTGGATAGTGCGGAGCGAGCGCATCGGCGATAGCATTGGCCGGTCGAGTGACTTATGTGTCAGGCGAACGGGCTGCCTGCGATGCGCTTTCCCCCTGCCTTCCTTGATGAAATACGCGACCGGGTGCCGATCTCGTCGCTGATCGGCACGCGTGTGTCGTGGGACCGGCGCAAGACCAACGCTTCGCGCGGCGACTGGTGGGCCTGCTGTCCCTTCCATGGCGAAAAGAGCCCGAGCTTTCACTGCGAGGACAAGAAGGGCCGCTATCACTGTTTCGGCTGCCAGGTCTCGGGCGATCATTTCAAATTCCTGACCGAGCTGGACGGGGTGAGTTTCCCGGAAGCGGTGGAGCGCGTGGCCGAGATGGCCGGCGTGCCGATGCCGGCGCGCGATGTCCAGGAGGAAAAGCGCGAACAGCAGCGCGCCAGCCTGACCGACGTGATGGAAATGGCCACCGCCTATTTCCAGGCCCGGCTTCAAGCGGCGGAAGGCGCGAAGGCGCGTGCCTATTTGCGAGACCGTGGCTTGACCCCGGCGACACAGCAGGCGTTCCGCCTCGGCTTTGCCCTCGACAGCAAGAATGGCCTGAAGGCGCATCTAGCGGAAAAGGGCGTCAGCAAGGAGCAGATGGAGGCCTGCGGCCTGGTGCGCCACGGCGACGACATCCCCGTTTCCTATGACTGGTTCCGCGACCGCATCATGTTCCCGATCCCGGATTCGCGCGGCCGCATCATTGCTTTCGGCGGTCGCGCCATGGCGCCGGATGCGCTCGCCAAATACATGAACTCGCCGGACACCGAGCTCTTCCACAAGGGCAATGTGCTCTTCAACTTTGCCCGTGCCCGCAAGGCGCTGCAGAAGGGCGGCGCGGTCATCCTCGTCGAAGGCTATATGGACGTGATCGCCCTGGCGCAGGCGGGTTTCGACACCGCGGTTGCGCCGCTGGGCACGGCGATGACCGAAAACCAGCTGGAACTGCTCTGGCGCATGTCGCCGGAACCGGTGCTCTGTTTCGACGGCGACCAGGCGGGCCTGAAGGCGGCATGGCGGGCCGCAGATCTCGCGCTGCCGTCTATCCAGGCCGGGCGGTCCGTGCGCTTTGCGCTATTGCCCGAGGGCCAGGACCCGGACGATCTGGTCCGGACCGGCGGACCGGAGGCGTTTCGCGCGGTGCTGTCGGAGGCGCGGCCGCTGGCCGATCTGCTCTGGATGCGCGAAACCGCCGGAAATTTCGAGACGCCGGAGCGCCGCGCGGAACTCGAAAAGACGCTGCGCGAGCTGACCAGCCGCATCCGCGACGAAAGCGTGCGCTTCCACTACCAACAGGAAATGCGTGAGCGGGTGCAGACCTTCTTCGGTTCGCAACGCAGCGGCGCGCGGCGCGGCAAGGACCAGCGCGGACAGGGCGGCCAGTGGTCGCGCGGCGGTGGCGTCGCGGCAGGCCGGCTTGCCGTGTCGGAGAGCCTGGCGCGTTCGGCGATGGTCAAGCGCGCAGGCGGCGTGATGCCGCTCCGGGAAACGGTAATCGTCGTCTCGCTGGTCAATCACCCAGCTTTGATCGACGCCTATTTCGAGGAGGTCGAGGGGCTCGATCTGGCCCATCCGGACCTGCGCAAGCTGCAGGCCGCCATGCTCGATGCGCTGGCGCATGCGGTGCCGCATGAGCGTGAAGCGCTGATTGCCGCGCTCGGCGAGGCAGGCCTCGCCGAGATTTGGGCGCGGGCCGTCGAGCATGTGAAGAATTCCTATCAATGGCCGGCGCTGGAAGGGGCCGCGCTCGACGATGCGCGCGACGCCTTTGCACAGGCGCTTCACCTGCATCGCAGCGCCCGCTCGCTGCACCGCGAGCTGAAAGCCGCAGAAGTGGCACTTGCCACCGATCCCACCGACGAGAACTATCGCCACCTTATAGAGGTGCAGGCGCAGTTTCGCGACGTGCAGGCAACGGAAGCGCTGATCGAAGGCTTCGGCGCGCTGTCGGGCAGGGCGGGGCGGGCTTAGTGGGCTTGGGTTGACACGGCGACGCGCGAACAAGCGAACCGTTGCCTAGCCAGCCTTTCCGATAGCGCCAGAGAGGTGGGCCGGACGATATGGCGCTACTTCGATCTCGCCTTCCCTCTTTCGCGCTTGAGCGATTTCATAACTGCTTTGCATGCGCATCAGCGTGTCCATACTGATCCCAAATGCCTTCTCCAGCCGCAGCGCCATGTCCGGCGAGAGGGAAGAGCGCTCGTTTATCAATGACGACAGAGCCACACGGGTTACCCCTAAAATCTTTGCAGCAGCCGTCACCGTAAGCTCCGCAGGTTGGATGATTTCGCTCCGAACAAACGCGCCCGGATGGGGAGGAGACTTCAACCGAAATGTTTCGTTCATGCCTATCTCCTAGTGATAGTCCTCATAATCGAGATCGATAATCTCGATTTCAGTTTGGCTTATGCTGAACGTTATTCGCCAGTTCTTGCGGACAAATAAGGCTCCATGTCCCTCGCCGATCGCCGGTTAGCTTGTGCGCCTTCCAGGCGGATACGCTGATGAGTTCACTCTGGCTGCTCATATCCTGCAGGAAGCCGAGAATATTCCGGATCTTTTCGATGAATTGCGGTGGCAGTCCGCTGCTGTCATCTTCAAGGAGAAAGCGGCGCAAGCCCTTATGTTTTACAGACCGAATTCTCAACAGATGCTTCCGAAACCGCGACATGTATAGTGTAAAGCCACACTTGTCAAATCTCGGCCGCTTGGGAAGTCAACACTCAGCCCGCTGGTGAAACCCTGCGGCAAAATCGCCCGCAATTGATTCGCTTTTTTAACGCGAATCAGGTGAGTGGCGCTTGACCTAGCGCGCAAATGACGGAATCAGGGCGGTTTGGACAGGTTAAGGGCAGTTGAACATCGACAATAGGCCGAAATCGGCCGGCCTCAGGCTGGATTGTTCGATGGTCACGCCCCACATAACGGGCAGTTTGCAATCAGCGTAGGCGAAGGCGGCGTGTATTTCGCGCGCGGCCGTTCAGTTCGGCAGTTTCCTGATAGTCAGTCGCAGGAATCGACCTTGGAGACGATAAAGCATGGCAAAACCGGAAAAGGAAGAGGCAGAGACAGAACGCGAGGGCACAACCGATGGCCCGCTGCTTGACCTCTCCGACGACGCCGTCAAGAAGATGATCAAAGCCGCCAAGAAGCGCGGCTATGTCACTATGGACGAGTTGAATTCGGTGCTGCCGTCAGAGCAGACCGATCCCGACCGCATCGAAGACATCATGTCGATGCTCTCCGATATGGGCATCAACGTCGTCGAGGACGACGAGCAGAGCGACGAGGCGGAAACGCCCGACACCGCCGCCGATGCCGAGGAAGACGCAAACGAGCTGGCCGAGCAGACCGGCACGGCCGTCGCCACCGTCGCCAAGAAGGAGCCGACCGACCGCACCGACGATCCGGTGCGCATGTATCTGCGCGAGATGGGTTCCGTCGAGCTGTTGTCGCGCGAAGGCGAAATCGCCATCGCCAAGCGCATCGAGGCCGGGCGCGAGACAATGATCGCGGGCCTTTGCGAGAGCCCGCTGACCTTCCAGGCCATCATCATCTGGCGCGACGAACTCAACGAAGCGAAGATCCTGCTGCGCGAGATCATCGATCTCGAGGCCACCTATGCCGGTCCCGAGGCGAAGCAGGCTCCGGTGGTTGTGCATACCGATGAGGACCGGGCCAAGCAGGAAGAGGCTCGGAGCGGCCGCCGTACGCGCGACGACGACGATATCACCAATGTCGGCGGCGAGAGCCGCCTGCCTGAGGAAGAAGAGGACGACGAGGACGAGGCCAGCCTGTCGCTGGCGGCGATGGAAGCCGAACTGCGTCCGCAGGTGATGGAGACGCTCGACGTCATCGCTGACACCTACAAGAAGCTGCGCAAGCTGCAGGACCAGCAGGTTGAAAACCGGCTCGCCGCCGCCGGCACGCTGTCGCCCAGCCAGGACCGCCGTCTGAAGGAGCTCAAGGACCAGCTCATCAAGGCGGTGAAGTCGCTGTCGTTGAACCAGGCGCGCATCGAGGCGCTGGTCGAGCAGCTTTATGACATCAACAAGCGGCTGGTGCAGAATGAGGGCAAGCTGCTTCGCCTGGCCGAAAGCCATGGCGTCAAGCGCGAGGAATTCCTCAAGGAGTATCAGGGTTCGGAACTCGACCCGAACTGGATGAAGTCTATCTCCAATCTCGCCGGCAAGGGCTGGAAGGAATTCACCAAGAACGAGAAGGAGATGATCCGGGAACTTCGCTCGGAGATTCAGAACCTCGCCACCGAAACCGCGATCTCGATCGCCGAGTTCCGCCGCATTGTCAACCAGGTCCAGAAGGGCGAGCGGGAAGCCGCGATCGCCAAGAAGGAAATGGTCGAGGCGAACCTGCGCCTCGTCATCTCCATCGCGAAAAAGTACACCAATCGTGGCCTGCAGTTCCTTGACCTCATCCAGGAGGGCAATATCGGCCTGATGAAGGCGGTGGACAAATTCGAGTACCGCCGCGGCTACAAGTTCTCGACCTATGCCACATGGTGGATCCGGCAGGCGATCACCCGTTCGATCGCCGACCAGGCGCGAACCATCCGCATTCCGGTGCACATGATCGAGACGATCAACAAGATCGTGCGCACGTCGCGCCAGATGCTGCATGAAATCGGCCGCGAGCCGACGCCGGAGGAACTGGCCGAAAAGCTGGCCATGCCGCTGGAAAAAGTGCGCAAGGTGCTGAAGATCGCCAAGGAACCGATCTCGCTCGAAACGCCGGTCGGCGACGAGGAAGATTCTCACCTCGGCGACTTCATCGAGGACAAGATGGCGATCCTGCCCATCGACGCCGCGATCCAAGCAAACCTGCGCGAAACGACGACCCGCGTGCTTGCCTCGCTGACGCCGCGCGAAGAGCGCGTGCTGCGCATGCGCTTCGGCATCGGCATGAACACCGACCACACGCTGGAGGAAGTCGGCCAGCAGTTCTCGGTTACCCGCGAACGCATCCGCCAGATCGAAGCGAAGGCGCTGCGCAAGCTGAAGCACCCGAGCCGGTCGCGGAAGCTGCGCAGCTTCCTGGACAGCTAAGGACAAGCATTGAACCCGGCGGAGACGCCGGGTTTTTTCTGGGGCTTATGATCCTTGCCCGAGTCGCATCGGCGTGGCAGTTCATCCGCGACGCGCGCAACGGGAAGCGGGATGGCTGAAAAGATCGACTTCAAGAAGGCGCTGAAGCCGCTCTATGCACCGCCGGTCGGCACGTTCGTGCAGGTGGAGGCGCCGCCCCTCAGCTATCTCATGGTTGACGGTGCGGGCGACCCAAACACCACGGCTGCGTATCGGGAGGCGGTCGAGTGGCTCTACTCGGTAAGCTACCCTCTTAAGTTCATGTCGAAGAAGGAACTCGGACGCGACTATGCGGTGATGCCGCTCGAAGGATTGTGGTGGGCCGAGGACATGTCGACCTTCATTTCCCGCGAAAAGGAGAAGTGGTCCTGGACGATGATGATCGTTCAGCCGGACTGGATCACGCCGCAAATGGTCGACGTCGCTGCGGCGAAGGCGAGTGCCAAGCGTGGCAAGCCGCCGGAAAGCCTGAGGCTGGAGACGCTCCACGAGGGGCTCTGCGTCCAGACCATGCATCTCGGGTCTTATGATGACGAGGGGCCGGTGCTGGCTCGTTTGCATGATGAATACTTGCCGAAGAATGTCCTGGTGGAGACCGGCCATCATCACGAGATCTATATCGGCGACCCGCGCAAGACGGCGCCCGAACGGCTGAAGACGATCCTGCGGCAACCGGTTCGGCCGAGAACATGATGCAGCGGGCGATCATTCAGCCGCTTGACGCGCAAGCTGAAACACCCCAGCCGGTCACGGAAGTTGCGGAGCTTCCTGGACAGCTGATATTCGAGTGACAGACGGCCCGGCGAAAATCGGGCCGTTTATCGATTGAATTCCTGTTCGGCCCAGGCGGCAAAGGGACGAAGCCCCTCAATGAGCTGATTTGCTTCCAGCATATTTGTTTGACGATAGCCGTACTGGACATCGTCTTTCGCGCTGATGACCTTGATAAGGTAATTTTCGTGCGACCTTGGCAACCTGCTTCCTAGCGCTCCCCGGAGCAGTTTCACCACGCCCCTATGGTCTTTCTGGTTGATCTGGCCGCTGTATTTCGCCGTGAGCGCGTCGCAGTACGCTATTGCAGCCAACACGATGCTCGAGACGATGGGGTTTTGAGCTTGGCCTTGCTCGGCCAAGGTTAGTCCGTCTTCCGCCGCTTTGAAGAACGATCGCGCGATCTCAAGCCGCCCGGCAGCGAATGACTGATCCACGGATTTGCCGGATCGCACCGATATCATGCTGCGGCACTCGCACGCTTTGTTTCCGTCAACAGATCGGTTGGACGTTTGCCGACCAAGGCGATTGCCTCACGCTTGAGGCTGTCAAGCAAAGGCGCAGCTTCGCGGTCGAGCCGCAAAATATCTGCGCGCGTGAGCCCGATCGCCGCGATGGATACAAAGAGCTCTTCCTCTACTTGCCGCAACGCTGTGCGGACCTTTTCCATGGTTTCATTGGTGGGCAGGGTATTGAAGACCACAGCTATATCCATGTCACTGGAGAACAGGTCGTCATTTCTGACAACGCTGCCGAATAACCATATGGCCTCGATTTTCCGGCCAAAAGTGTTGGTTAAAGAGTCTCTGGTGCGATCCAGGATTTTCTGGAAACGTGCGGATTCAGTGTGAAAGAGTGCGGCCAAAGGCGGCCACAAGGGATGCTTCTTTTGGCCTCGATAGACCACCGCCTTGCCGGATCCCAGCGCCTCGATAATGCCGGTGGCCACGAGCCTGATCAACGCCTCCCGCACACTCGACTGAGCAAGCCGTGTTCGCACGACCAGCTGAGGAGATGACAGCTCGCCGCCATGACTCGCGAGTTCTCGTAGAACACCGATGCGCGCCTCGCTGCCGAGAATGGCAGATAGCGGGTGTCTCAATGCGCTTTCTGGTCGAGGAGTAGACATCAACATGTACCGGTTTTCCATTTATATAATCGGATAACCGATAATAGCAATGGTATTCCAATAGTCGATTTTCTCCCTCAACATCCAGTACGTCGAGGTTCAATGTGCCGGCATGGATGCGGCGCAGCATCGCGGCCGCCCCTGTGGTGCCCGGCGCGGCCGGCGCTGAGAAGCGGTAACTTTGGCGGAAAGGCCGCCGGCGCTAGGAAAGCCGGCGACCTTTCCCAACTGCTACTTCGCGCTTGCGGGGAAGGCCGGCAGCTTGCCGATATCCGCCGCGTCGTGCTGAACGATCAATGTCGCGCCAAGAGTCTTGGCCATACCGGTCAGGCGGTCCATCGAGGCGAGCGTTTCGGCACGGTCTGTGTTGAAGGGCGGCACGCCGTCATTGGCGAACTGCTCCTCGAAATGGACCGTGTCGCCGCTGAGCAGCACCGGCCCCTTTTCGGCAAGGCGCACCAGCAACGAATAGCTCCCCGGCGTGTGGCCCGGCGTCGAAAGCATCACGACTGAGCCATCGCCGAACACATCCTTGTCACCCTCCACCGGCTCGGCTTTTGCCTCGCCCTTGATCCAGGGCGCCAGGAAAGTGGGATCGGCGCCGAAGGGCGACGGCGTTTGCTGGATCGCCGCAAGGTCGGCCTTGCCGATCAGCAGCGTGGCGCGGCCGAAGTCCGCGGCCTGTCCGACATGATCGAAATGGTAATGGCTGATGCCAACCGTCTCGATCTGCTCCGGCTTCACGCCGATCTCGGCGAGTTGCGAAGGCAGCGTTTTTGCGAGCGTCGGCGCCATGGCGGCATCGCCCTGCGGGGCGTTGAGCAGCGCCGCCGGCAGTCCGGTGTCCCAGATCATGTAGCTCGAATCATGGCGGATCAGATAGCAGCTGTCGGTCAGCGTCCTGCTCTGCCCCTCATAGTTGAACGTATCGGAAAATACGGCCAGATCCTTGACGGCAATCGTCCCGCAATCGAGCCTCCACAATTCCACCTCGGCGGCATTGGCATGGGCCAAGGCGGGAAATGCCGCGGCTGTGGCAAGCATCAGGGTTCTCAGTGTCATGGTTTCATCTCCAAGGCCGCTGGCGGTGCGATGGCACTGCGCTGTGATCGGGCCTTGTCCGTCACATGCCCGACCGAAGCGGTGGGCGTGGCCCCGAAACGCCCGGATGATGTGCCCGAAACGCTCAATCTGTTGCGCATTAGGATAGAGGGCGCTAACTCTAGGCAATGCATGGAACCTTCGAACAGACTCCTGCAGCCCTCGCAGAGCGGCTGCTGCAGCACCTCAAGCCGCTGGTAAGCACACAGGCCGGCGGCGGCCCGGTGACCCACGCCTACGGCCCGCAGCTCTTCAGCTATTGCTGTTTCGAAACGGAGCGTCTGGCGCTGGTGATCTCGGACAAGCCCCGTATCGGCATCGTGCTCAGCGGCGAGAAGGAATTCTGGCTGGGCGGCGCCGGCCAGCGACTGACCGCGGGCGACGTCTTTGTGCTGCGGCGGGGCCTGAGTTCGACGTGGTCAACATCCCGGCCGAGGCGAACGGGCTCTACGAAGCCCTGCTGGTCGAGGTCGACCAGGTGCCCAAATCGGTTCTCGAAATGGCTGGACCGGCGCGCCGGCCCGCCACCGGGCTCGACCTGAAGGTGCCGCTCTCGATCGAGTTGGTGGATGCGCTGGCGCATGCAGCGATCTCGCTGGCCGCATCCGGTCATGCCAAGGCGCTGGCCGAGCACCGGCTGGTCGAAGTGCTGATCCTGCTGCGGACCGTTCCCGCAGCCGCCTGTCTTTACGAAATGCCCCTGCCGGACCGTATCGCCTGGCTCGTTCTCGGCGAGCCGTCGCGGCGCTGGACGGCGGATGCGATCGGCCGCGAGATCGGCATGGGCGCCTCGACCCTGCGCCGCCGCCTGACCACCGCGGGGACATCCTTGCGCGAAGTGCTGGCGACGGCGCGCATGCGCCATGCCCATGAAATCCTTGCGAGCGGCGAAGGCAACGTCACCGAGGCGGCAAATGCGGCGGGCTATGCCTCGCGCTCGCATTTCGTCAGGCAGTTCCGCAGCATCTACGGCGCTCGGCCCAACGAGATCCGGCAGGCGCGGCACTGAGGCGCCAGCTACGTCTCCGGCTTGGCAGAAAGTACAAGATTGCTTTGGCGAGATCGTCGCATAGGGTTGGCCGATGTCGCCGATATGCAACTTTCTGTTGAGAGGAGCCGCCTGGGCTGCCGCGACGTGGCTTGGACTAGCCGGCGCAGCGCAGGCGCAAGTCGACACGGATGTCGACGTCGAGCTGGTGTTGGCTGTCGACATCTCCGTTTCGATGACGGAATCGGAACTTGAAATCCAACGCGATGGCTATGCGGCGGCGCTGACCCACCCGGAGGTGCTGAGGGCGATTACGTCGGGTGCCTATGGCAAGATTGCCGTGACCTATTTCGAATGGGCCGGCGTTACGACGCAGAACGTGATCGTGCCGTGGACGGTGATCGCCGGCCAGGAGGATGCCGAGCGTGTCGCCAAGCAGATTTCCGTGCTGCCGTCCTGGCAGCCGCGCCGGACATCGATTTCGGGTGCTTTGAATTTTGGCGCGGGGCTGCTGGCCACAAGCCCCCATCGCGGCATCAAGCGGGTCATCGACGTTTCCGGCGACGGCGCCAACAATGAGGGACCGCCCATGGCCGAAACGCGGGATGCCGTGGTCGCGCGGGGGATAACCATCAACGGGTTGCCTGTGATGGATGGCAAGGACTTGAAGCCCTACGAAGTGGTCGATCTGGACGTCTATTTCAGCGAATGCGTCATGGGTGGACCGGGAGCCTTCGTCCTGCCGGTCGGCGATTGGGAACAATTTCCTGAAGCAATTCGGCGCAAGCTGCTGATGGAGCTTGCTGTTCAACCGCCGTCTCCATCGCGTGGATTACCGCCTCCCGTGATCCTGGCGCAGGCAAAGCCGGCCTATGACTGCGCGATCGGTGAGAAGCTCTGGCGCACCGATCCGCGTCAGCACCTCTTCAACCCCGAGAACGAGCCGAAATTCCAGCCGAAGTAGCCGCGTTATCCGTAACGGCACGCGCTGAGCATTTGTTGACACTCGACTGGTATTTACGGTCCAGCCCATGGGATTGGACCGCCGGAAATGAGTGTAATTGCGCAGTCCGAGATGACCGCCGAGAGAAGCGAACTCCGTTTCGTGACGCTGCTTCTCGTTGCCGGCATGGTCGGCGCGGCTTTCTTCGTGCTTGATCTGTCGCGGGTCTATGCCGGAAGCGATGGTTATCTGGCTGTCCCGCGCCAGCCATTCGGCGCGGACTTCGTCAATCTTTGGACCGTGGGCAAAATGGTGCTCAGCGGTCTGTCGGGTGATGTCTACCGGCACGAAGACTTCATGGCATACCAGCAGACATTCATGCAGGCCGATATCGGGCTCAGGATGTGGGCCTATCCGCCGCATTCGCTGCTGCTCGTCTGGCCGTTCGGCCTGGCGGGCTACTATGGGATTTTCGTGATCTGGAGCCTGCTCGGCCTTGCGGTGCTCGCCGCGGGTGCCCGCAAATTCGGCTTCGACTGGACCGAGACGGCGGTTCTGGCGCTGTCGCCGGCCGCACTCCAATGCATCGCCTTTGGCCAGACCGGCAATCTCGCCTGCGGCCTGCTGCTTGCAGCACTCGCCGGACGCTCGCTCTCGTCATGGTGGTCCATCGCGTCCGCTGCGATCTTGACGGTGAAGCCGCAGACCGGGTTCCTGTTGCCTCTGCTGTGGATATTGCGCGGCCGCTGGATGCTGATCGCATCAACCGGCGCTGCGACGCTGATTGTTGTCGGACTTTCCGTTGCGGCGTTCGGCATTCAGCCGTGGCGTGATTATCTCGGCGACACGCTGCCGGCGTTGTCGGACCTGGAACGCCAGGGAAGCGGGCCCTTTCTCACCATGATCCCGTCGCTGTTCATCTCACTGCGCCTGTTGGACGTCGACGCCGCTCTCGCATCGGTGATTCATTTCGCTTCCGCGGGCGCAGCGGTGCTGTTCCTGATCTGGCGGCTGCGGTCGGAAGAGAACCCGTCCCGCCAGGCGGCGCTGGTGCTGATCGGCACGTGCCTGATCACGCCCTATCTGCACCTCTACGATCTCTCCATCCTGCTTGCCGGAGCGCTGATCGTACTGCGCGGCGTCGATCGCTTGACGGGCGGCGTCAGGCTCATCGTCCTTCTGGCGGTGAGCGCCGGCTGGGCGCTGCCCAAGCTGGTCATGCCGCTGGGCGAGGCTGGCCTACCCATTTCGCCGTTGCTGATCGCGGGCATTCTGGCGGCGGCGTGCCTGCCGCATGTTGGCGACCGCGACAAGCCCATTGGACCGGGCTTGAAACCGCTGGCCTAGGCTGACACTCTCCGTGCGTGGTGCACTGAGAACGGAACCCCGGCATGTCCATCGAATTCCTGTTGACCACCCTGATCATTGTCGCCTCGCCGGGAACCGGCGTCGTCTATACGCTGGCGGCAGGCCTGTCGCGGGGCGGGCGCGCCAGTGTGCTCGCCGCATTCGCCTGCACCCTCGGCATCGTGCCGCACCTCATCGCCGCCCTGACAGGACTGGCCGCAGTGCTGCATGCCAGCGCCCTGCTTTTCGATATCGTCAAATATGCCGGCGTCGCCTATCTACTCTATATGGCCTGGGCGTCGCTACGCGACCGTGGCGCGATGAAGATCGACGCCAAGCCGGACCGGCGCACAGCGTGGCAGGTGCTTGTCGACGGCATTCTGATCAACCTCCTGAACCCGAAGCTGTCGATATTCTTCGTCGCCTTCCTGCCGCAGTTCATCGCGCCGAACGAGCCCCAGGTTCTGGTGCGGATGCTGGAACTGTCCGGTGTGTTCATGCTGGCGACGTTCATCATCTTCGCCATCTACGGCATGTTCGCCGCGGCGATGCGCGACAAGGTGATCTCCAGTCCGCGCGTCATGAGCTGGATGCGGCGCACCTTTGCCGCCGCCTTTGTCGCACTCGGGGCGAAGTTGGCGCTGACCGATCGGTAAGCCATGCCGTAGCGCCGGGGTAAGGCGCTCAGGAATGCGAGGGACCCGCTAAAATGGCGCGGCAGGACATACTGACCGTAAAGACCGTCGGCGCGGGGCTCTATGAGTTCACCGACCGCGTCGAGGCTTTCGTTGCCGCGTCGCGCATCGACGCCGGCCTGCTGAGCCTGTTTGTGCGCCACACCTCCTGTTCGCTGCTCATCCAGGAAAATGCCGATCCCGATGTGCGGCGTGATCTCGACGCATTCTTCCGGCGCCTGGTTCCACCGGCGGACGACGCCTCGATGGATTATCTTGTTCACCGCCTCGAAGGGCCGGACGACATGCCGGCGCATATCAAGGCGGCTTTGACCGCGGTGTCACTGTCGGTGCCGGTCATGGCCGGACGGCTGGCCTTGGGCACTTGGCAGGGTATCTATCTTTTCGAGCACAGAGTTGCGCCGCATCGGCGCCAGGTCGTGCTGCACCTGGCGTGACTTGCCGACGGATGTCCAGGCGGGGAAGTGGCTATGTGCCGTAGCGGGTGCAACTCGGCCTATCGAGCGTGCCAGAAAGCCGCTCCGATCGCCTGCGTCGCCACAACCTCGTTTGCGCTGGGCACGACGCTGGCGGTCAATTCGAGAACGCCCGGGTGGACGCGCCCGGGCCTTGGGAAAGCGGAAATGTGCAGTGGTTTAGAGGCCCATGCGGGCGGGCAATTTGCGGCCGCGTTCGGTGCGGATCGCGCGAACGGCTTCGATGCCGGACTTAACGAATTCGTTGTCTTCGCTTTCCTGAGGATTGCGGCGATCGAAACGGCTGCCATCCTTTTCGGGCTTGTGGCCCCAACCCAGGGCGCGGCGATGCAGGTGTTCGATCGCAAGGCGAACCAGCGCGATCTGGCGTTCGATGGCGACAAGGTTCGAACGGTGCGTCTGCACGTCAAGTTGAGCCTCGGCAAAAGCAAGCGAACGTGACCGGGTGCCCGCCGCGACAAGGGTTTCCAGCGTGGCGGTGGCCTGCTGAAGCATCTGCCGCTCATTGCGTTCGCTGAGCCTCAGTGAGGCAAGGGCGCGCTGGGAACTGGCCAGCCTGATGCCGACGCTGCGGCGGGGGCGATAGCTGGGCTGCTGGGTCAAGAGGCGGCCCCACGGACCGCACTCTATTTCGGCTCGCGTTGAAGGAAGCGTACTTCCAAATATTTTCGACATTGTGGTCTCCGGGGGTCTTGAACGATGTTCACGGCTGCACCATATCCCTTTATGAACGATGTTCAAGTCTTTTTTTGAACAATGTTCAGAATTATTCGTTGGGACAATAATCAAGGACGGGGCAACGACCTCGCTCGCAGGGAAAGGAAATTGGAATGGCTCTTGATCGTGATGGAACCAGCGAGCGGGTGCTGGAGATCGCGGAAACCCTGGTCAGCCAGGGCGGCGCGCCCAATCTCAAGGCGCGATCAATCGCGGAAAAGGCCGGCATCGCCGTCGGCTCTGTGTACAATCTGTTCGGCGATCTCGACCGGCTGCACGGGCAGGTCAATATGCGTCTCCTCGACCGGCTTTCGGATGCGGGCACCAGGGCAATGGCCGAAATGCAGGAGAAGGGTGTGCGCGATACCCGGCTGAGGTCGCTTGCGCTGGCGCGCGCCTATCTGCAATTCGTGCAGGAGCAGCCGCAAAGCTGGGCGGCGTTGCTGGCGTTCAATCCGCGCCGGGCAGGGCCTGCCGCCGCAGTTGCCTTCGAGCGCCGGCTCGACGCGCTGTTCGACATCATTGCCGAGGTTCTGGCGCAGGATGCAAAGCTCGACCTGGACGGCCAGCAGGCGAAATTGACGGCGCGTGTGCTCTGGTCGAGCGTCCATGGCATTGTCGTCAACGGCGTCCGCCGCCGTCAGCAGGACAGGCACGGCCAAGGCGTCTGGGATCAGATCGATCTTCTGGTGACTACGTTCCTGCGCGGGGTAGAACACCGCGCCGCGGCATCGCACCATTGACGCAAGAGAGCGGCAGCGCCTAGAGCGTTGACAGAAAGTGTGAAGCGGCTTCCGGTTTCGGAACGCGCAAAGAGTTAGAGCGGCGGCGATTCCGTGGGATTGCGAACAGTTCGCATTCGCGGCGCTCAGTTCAGCGAGGGAGCAACCCTATGTCCTTTTTCAAGCGGCTGTTCGGCGGTGGTGAGACGGAAGGCCCGGCAAAGGCAGCCGGCGAAGCGGAGCATAAAGGGTTCACCATCCGCGCGACGCCGTTCAAGCACGATGGCCAGTATCAGACCTGCGGGGTCGTCTCGAAGGAGATAGACGGCGTGGTCAAGGAGCACAAATTCATCCGCGCCGACCGGTTTTCAGGGATGGAGGATGTTGTGACGGTGACGCTCAACAAGGGCCGCCAACTGGTCGACGAGCAGGGCGAGCGGCTGTTTCAGTAGTCGCCGGGGGCGCTCTGACTTGACTAATGCTGTTGGCAAATAGGTCGCCGATCAAAAGCACTCCACCTCCGACCTTGGGTTGGGCCCTTGCCCCTTGAGATCGTCGAGCATCACTACGGCAAGAAACCGATTCATCTACACATCGGTCGATCCAAGGCCCAATCGAGGAGGGTAAAGGCCCCGCGGACGGCTTCCCCGTCGATGGGGGAGGTGGCGCGAAGCGCCGGTTGGTGATGGATCAAGCTTTGCGATCACTGTCGCAGTGAACATGCGACCGAACCGCGCGTCGGCTGACGCGCGGTCCGAATTGCAAGCCTTAAGCTTGTTGCTATGCCGCCTTGCGCTGCGATGCGTTGGCGACGATCTCGTCGACGCGCGCGGTGGCCTTGGCGAGCGCCGCCTTGATGGCATCCTCGCCCATGCCGGTGCCTTCGACGCGGATCACCTCGACGTCAGTCATGCCGTTGAAGCCAAGCACGCTCTTCAGATACGGCCCGGCGAAGTCCATGACGGTCGCCGGCCCTTCCGAATAGATGCCGCCCGATGCCAGCACGACATAGACCTTCTTGCCGGTGACGAGACCCTTGGGGCCATCGGCACCGTAGGCGAACGTGCGGCCGGAGCGGGAAATATGGTCGATCCAGCTCTTCAGCGTCGAGGAAATGCCGAAGTTGATGAAGCCGGTGGCCAGGATGATGGTGTCGGCTGCGAAAAGCTCGTCGACGACGGCGTCCGAAACCCCGACGACAGCGTTCTGGTTCGCGGTGCGCGCCTCTGCCGGCGTGTAGATGCCGGACGTGTAGTCAGGCACGATGTGCGGAAGCGGGTTGGCGACCAGATCGTGATTGGTGATGCTGGAGCCGGGGACGGCGGCCTGAAGCCTGTCGGCGAGATCGCGGGCAACCTTGGTGGAGAGCGAAGACTCGCCGCGCGGGCTGGAGGTGACGAGAAGAATGTTCGACATGGTGGCGGTCCTTTGGTCAGGGCTGATGGGCCCGTAAGAAACTTCGCTCTTGAGATAGCCACGTCGATCCATTAATATAATCTGGATAATATCTATCAAACATATCCATGGAGTCGATAGGTTATGGACGCGAACCCGACACTCGACCAGCTTCAGGTCCTTCTGGCGGTTGCGGAAACCGGCAGCTTCTCGGCGGCGGGCCGCCGGCTGAACCGGTCGCAATCCGTCATAAGCTACACGATCGCCAATCTCGAGGCGCAGCTTCGCTTCAAGCTTTTCGCCCGAGATGGCACACGTGAACCGATCCTGACCCCGCAAGGCAGGGCAGTGCTTCCGGACGCGCGCCGCATCGTTGCGGCGTTGCAGGATCTGCGCGGCCGCGCCGAGGGGCTGACCCGCGGGCTCGAGGCGGAACTGTCCATTGCGGTGGATGTCTCACTGCCGTCGCCGGTGCTGGTCGAGGTGCTGAAGGGATTTGAGGCAGAGTTTCCCAGCGTGGCGCTGCGGCTCAGCGTGGGCGCGCTTGGCCTTGTGTTCGAGCAGTTGCTGGATCGCCATTGCGACGTCAGTTTTGGCGGGCAGCCTGTGGAATTGACGCCGGAACTGGAGTCGATCCGCATTGGCGATGCCTCCATGACACCTGTCGCGACGCCTGACCATCCGCTGGCGCGCCATAAGGGCCGGGTGCCCCTCTCCATGGTGCGGGAGCATATTCAGCTGGTGATTTCCGACGCCTCAAGGATGACCGAGGGCAAGGATTTCGGTGTCTTCGCTTACCGCACCTGGCGCATGACCGACATGTCGACCAAGCACCAGCTTATCCGGTCGGGCCTTGGCTGGGGCGGTCTGCCGAGTTGGATGATTATCGAAGATGTTGCGGCGGGCCGCCTGGTCGAGCTCGATCTGGAGCCCTATCCCGTGCGCCCTTACGCGCTGTTTGCCTTCCATCGAGCCGACTCGCTGCCGGGGCCGGCAGCCAACTGGCTGATCGAGCAGTTCAAGCAGGAGCTTCCACGGATGTGCCAGTCGGTAAAAGCCCCGCCAGCGCTCGACGCTCACGAAGTACTCGGCGTCACCGAGCCTGCATGAGCCCATCGATCAGCGCGGCCATCGCCTGGCCGTAGGCCTCGGCATCGCCGCCGGCGTCGATCGCCAGGGCCGCGCGGTCGAAGGCCGATGAGAGCAGCGCGGTGATGGCGTCGACCGGCAGCAACCGCGACAGCGCCCCTTCACGCATTGCGTAAACCACGCCCTCGCGCAGCGAGCGCGTGCCGTGCCGTGCGTCGATGGCATCCATATCGGCACGGCCAAGGACAGCCGGACCGTCGAGCAGCAACAGGCGGGTGCGCCCCGAGAGCTGCATTGCTTCGAGATAAGCCTCGCCCCCCTTGATCAGCGCGTCGCGCGGTGCGGTGCCGGATGGGGTTGCGGCGTCTACCGCCGCGGCAACAGCTTCCGCCTCGCGCTCGCAGACCACCCGGAACAGCGCCCGCTTGTCCTCGAAGTGGTGGTAGAGCGCGCCGCGCGTCACCCCCGCGGCTGCGGCGATGTCGGGCGTCGCGGTGTCGGCATAGCCTTTGCCGATGAACAGCTTTCTCGCCGCTTCGACCAGCTGCGCGCGGGTCGCTTCGGTGCGCTCTTTGTTGGTTCTCGCCATCGTTCTCATTGCATACATACAGCCTGTATGTTATTCGAAGAAACATACAGGCTGTATGTAGACGCAACTGGAGGACAAGGCAATGAAGACCACGAGCTACTATCCGGTGCTGATGGTCGTGGATGTCGCGGCAACCGCCGATTTCTACAAGCGGCATTTTCGTTTCGGGGCGCTGTTCGAAAGCGACTGGTATGCGCATCTGCAATCCAGCGAAGACAAGCGGGTCAATCTCGGTCTGGTGCGCTTCGACCACGAGAGCGTGCCTCAAGCGGGCAGGGCGCCGACCCAGGGCCTGCTGATCAACTTCGAGGTGCGCGATCCCGATGCGGTTTACACGCGCATCAAGGCTGCGGGACTGCCGATTCTCCGCGATCTGTGCGACGAGGATTTCGGCCAGCGCCATTTCATCACCGCCGATCCCAACGGCGTGCTGATCGACGTGATCAAGCCGATCCGGCCGAGCGAAGCGTTCCTGGCGCAGTATGCGGCAGGCGCCGCCGAAAGCTGACAACCTTCGCCATCCTGACGCGTTTGATCCGGGACATCAAATGGACAGGAGAGCGAGACCATGGCCCCGGCGCGGAGTTTGAAACGAGAGACCGATACAGTCACGAGGTCGCCGCCGCCGACGCCAAAGGCGGGACGGGCGAAAAGGCCGGGGCCGGCAAGAAGGAAGGCGCGATGCAGGCAGGCGCTCGGCCGTATCCTGAGCCGCCCTTTCCAAAGCAGCATCAGGCCAAGCCTGGGCACGAGTACAAGCTCGATCCCGAACCGCTCTACGACGCGCCATACTATCTCGGCTCCAAGAAGCTTGAGGACAAGGTGGCGCTGATCACCGGCGGCGATAGCGGGATCGGGCGCTCCGTCGCGGTGCTGTTTGCGCGGGAGGGTGCCGATATCGCCATCCTGCATCTTGCGGAAGACAGGGATGCCGAAGTTACAAAAGCGGCGGTCGAAGCCGAGGGACGGCGTTGCCTTATACTCAAGGGCGATGTCTGCGACCGCAAATTCTGCCGGTCGGCGGTCGAGGCCACGGTCAAAGAGCTTGGCGGGCTCGACGTGCTGGTCAACAACGCAGCCTTCCAGGTGCACACCAAGGACTTTGCCGATCTCAGCGAAGAGCATTTCGATATGACGCTGAAGACCAACCTCTACGGCTATTTCCACATGGCCCAGGAGGCGGTGAAACACATGAAACCGGGCTCCGCGATCGTAAACAGCGGCTCGGTGACCGGCATCGACGGATCGAAGGCGCTGGTCGACTATTCCATGACGAAGGGCGGCATTCACGCCTTCACGCGTGCGCTGGCCGGCAACCTCGTGCCAAAGGGAATTCGGGTCAATGCGGTGGCGCCGGGGCCGGTGTGGACGCCGCTGAACCCGTCCGACAAGCAAGCCGAGGATGTCGCCACTTTCGGCGCGCAGTCTGTCATGAAGCGCCCGGCGCAGCCGGAGGAGATCGCCCCGGCCTTTGTGTTCCTCGCCTCGCCGCACTGTTCGAGCTACATCACGGGCGAGATCCTGCCTGTGATCGGCGGTTACTGACGGCGCAGCTGGTCAGGCTTGCGTGACGGCGCGAAGCTGGGAATAGCTTCAGCCTCGTGCGACCGGCATCACCACCTTGGTCTCCCGGCCGCGCGGGGAAAGCACCGACAACACCGTCGCGCGGCCGATGCGCTCGCCATCGAGCAGCCGTATCAAATCGTCGACGCCGCTGACCGGACGCCCGTCGATCGACAGGATGACATCGCCTTCGCGCAGACCGGCCTTGCCCGCCGGACCGGCTTTCTCGATCGTGCGAAGGCGTACGGCGGTGGCGCTGTCGCGGCCTGCCATCAGCGCGGTGCGGCGTGGCAGGGTGATGGTGTCGGCGGAGACGCCGATGAAGGCGCGGCGCACGCGGCCAAAGCGCAGTATCTCCGAAATGACGAAATTGGCGGTATTGGACGCCACCGCGAAGGCGATGCCCTGCGCGCCACGAATGACCGCGGTGTTGACGCCCACCACTTCACCCGCTGAGGAAACTAGCGGGCCGCCGGAATTGCCGGGGTTGAGCGATGCATCCGTCTGCACCACGTCGTCGATCAGCCGGCCAGTCGCAGCCCGCATCGATCGGCCGAGCGCCGAGATCACGCCAGCTGTCACCGTCCACTCGTAGCCAAGCGGATTGCCGATTGCGATGGCGATCTGGCCGCGCCTCAACCGCTTCGAATCGCCGAGCGGCGCCCAGGCGGCGGGGCTGCCGTCTGCCCGCACCAGCGCGATGTCGGTGTCCGGATCGCGGCCGAGCACGCGGCCCTCGCCGGCAAAGCCGTCCGGCATGGCGATACGCACTGAGCGTGCATCCTCCACCACGTGATTGTTGGTCACGATCAGGCCGTCCGGCGAGATGACGAAGCCCGAGCCGTGACCGGCGGTCTTTGCGCCATCCGCGCCGACGCGTTCGATACGGCTGACAGCCGGGCCGACACGGTCCACCACGTCAGCGACTGTTTGGGAATAGGAGTCGAGCAACTGCGCGTCGCCCAGGGAGCTTTCATAATCCATGTCGATGGTCCAGTTCGACGCATTATGTGGGTAGCCGTTGCGTCACCGTCGAGAGGCGATGCGGCGTCAATCGGCTCTGGCCAGAAGGGCGCTCTCCTGCTTCAATCGGACGAGACCGGAGGACACATCATGAAGATCACCAAATGCGGAAGCCAGCCATCCCGCAAGCCGCCGGCGGACTGGTTCACCGGCACCGTGTGGCAGGAACCGATCATCGAAGCACCGGAGCCGGCCAGGGTGCGCGCCGCCATGGTCACCTTCGAGCCGGGTGCGCGGACCAATTGGCACACCCATCCGCTCGGCCAGACGCTGCACGTCATTTCGGGTTCCGGCCGCGTTCAACTGGAGGGAGAGCCAATCGCGACCATCGCCGCCGGCGATACGGTCTGGATCGCGCCGGGCGAAAGGCACTGGCATGGCGCCGGCCCCGATACGCGCATGACACATCTGGCGATCCAGGAAGCGCTTGACGGAAAGCCCGTCGACTGGCTGGAGCCTGTCAGCGATGAAGACTACAACGCAAAGGCTTGATGAGGGGAGGGCGGCATGTCGCTGAAAGGCAAGACACTCTTTATTTCCGGTGGATCGCGCGGCATCGGACTGGCGATTGCGCTGCGGGCAGCGCGCGATGGTGCAAACGTCACCATCGCTGCCAAAACCGCCGAGCCGCATCCCAAGCTGCCGGGAACGATCTATTCCGCGGTGGAGGAGATCAACCAGGCTGGCGGAAAAGGGCTGCCGGTGCTGTGCGATATCCGCGAGGAGAGCCAGGTCGCCGATGCGGTCGCCCAGACCGTCGAGGCGTTCGGTGGCATCGACATCTGCATCAACAATGCCAGCGCCATCAGCCTGACCGGCACGCTTCAAACCGATATGAAGCGCTACGATCTGATGAACCAGATCAATGCGCGTGGGACGTTCCTCGTCTCGAAAATGTGCATTCCGCATTTGAAGTTGGCCGCCAATCCTCACATTCTGAATCTGGCGCCGCCGCTGGACATGAAGGCCAAGTGGTTCAAGGGCCACGTCGCGTACACGATGGCGAAATTCGGCATGTCGATGTGTACGCTGGGCATGAGCGCCGAGTTCGCGGCTGACGGTATCGGGGTCAATTCCTTGTGGCCGCTGACAGCGATCGACACGGCGGCTGTGCGCAATCTCCTCGGCGGCGAGGCGGTGGCCTCGATGAGCCGCTCGCCGGAGATTCTGGCGGACGCCGCCTATGCGATCCTCACCCGGCCGGCGCGCGAGACGACCGGCAATTTCTTCATCGACGAGGAAGTGCTGCGCGCCGAAGGCGTCACCGACTTTGCCGTCTACGCGCCGGGTGCCAAGGGGCCGCTGGCGGGCGACTTCTTCGTGCCGGACGAGGTGTTTGCAAACTCGCCGACAAATGTGGCCCGGGCGTTTTGAGGGGACGCGCCACCGCCGGGTTTACCCTCGGGTGGTTCAGAGCTTCGACTAGGCGGCTTCCTATCGCCCCACCGGAAAGGACCAACCCTGTATTGCGGCGCAGCGAGCGGCGTTTGGGCATGTCGACGCGGAGGCACATGGCGCCGTCACACCCCCGGCGCACACGCCACTGCCTGCCTTCAATTCGGGCAGGGTATCGATGAAAAGCCTCGGATCCGTACGGCCCCTCGGGGCAGAGGGAAATACTGTTCGATAATCAATAGCGTTCTGCATCTTACCCTCAAAATACCTAGAGTAAAGAATACTGCCAAATGATACGGAAATGAGAATATACCTGAAATTTGAAAGGGCATCAACATACATGTGTTCAGTATTAGTATTGAAAGTTTGAAGTATATATAAGTATATTGTAAATTTATATTTGTGGAAGTCGCATGTAAAACGCCGGCGTGAAGGCGGGATTTCCCCGCCTAGGAGTGTCACATCCTGGGATCTGGCGTTCGCGCTGCTTTCGCCTGCGACCCTAAGCCTCCAGCCAAACCACCTGCTCGGGCGAAAGCTCGATGTCAAAGGCATTAAGGCTGTCGTCCAGTTCGGCCAAGGTGCGCGGGCCGATGAGCGGGATCGAGGGGAAGGGCTGCGCCAGCACATAGGCCAGCGCGACATGGATCGGGCTCTTGCCAAGCTTCCCTGCCAGTTCGATCGCCCGGTCGCGGCGGACGAAATTGCGGTCCGAATACCAGACCCGCACAAGCTCCTCATTGTCGGTCTTGTCGCGTCCGGCGCGGTCGGTGAAGAAGCCGCGCCCCTGGCTCGACCAGGAGAAGTTGGGGATTTGGCGCGCCGTCAGCCAGGCCTTCCACGCATCGGTCGAGGAGGTCACGCAGCCCGGCCAGATCGGAACCAGCATTTCGGCCAGCGCGAAATTGTTCGACAGTGCGCCGGGGCGCTGCTTGCCCGCCTTGTCGGCATAGGCGATCGCCTCGTCGAAGCGCTCGCGGGTCCAGTTGGAACCGCCGAACGGTCCGCGGATGCGGCCGGCCTTCACTTCCGCGTCCATCGCATCGACGAACTCACCCACCGGCACGTCGAGATTGTCGCGGTGCATGAAGTAGACATCGACGTGATCGGTCTGCAGCCGGTCGAGCGACTGGGCAAGCTGGGGGGCGATGAACTCCGGACGGCAGAGCGGCGAATGCGCGCCCTTGCCGATCAGCACAGATTGATCGCGCAGGCCGCGCGAATGGTGCCACTGGCCGAAAAGCGTTTCCGTTACCCCCGAGCCATAGATGAAGGCGGTGTCGAACAGATTTCCGCCGCGCTCGAAATAGGCGTCGAGCAGGATTGCCGCGCTGGAGAAGGTGCGGAAGTCTTCGAAGCCGAGCGCTGCGGCGGAAGACTGCTTGCCGAGGCCGGGGACCGAGCGCAGCGGAATGCGGCGCCGGGTCACCGACGGCGGCGAGGCCTTCAGCGTGTTGATCCGCTGCGCTGGCTTCTCGATGTCATATTCAAGGCCGATCGCCAGACGCCATTTGTCGAGCACGCGCAGCGTTCCGAGCGTTTCATCCCAGCTCATGCCGGGCCAGGCAAACTCCTGCCGTCCTGCGCGGATCGCATCGCCGGCCGCGTCGACCTCGAAGGCATAGAGCCAGCCCGGTTCCTCGACCGTCACGACTTCCGTGGCATCGGGCCGGATGATGTGGATCTCGCCCTTGCCACCTTTGTGGCCAGAGGCAAACCAGAAATCCTTGACCTCGATGCGGCCCTTGGTGCCGAGAATGCGCAGCACGTTGTCCTGGTTCAGCGAGATCGAGCAGGAGACTTCGGCGATGACGCCATTGGGAAAGTGCAGCAGGGCGGATGCCCATTCGTCTACGCCGGACTGGCCGAGATGGCCGACGCCTTGCACCTTGTCCGGCTCCAGATAGTTCTGGCCGGAGGCCGCGCCGGCAATCAGCCGCGCCATCGAGACGGGGTAGCCGCCGACATCGAGAATGCCGCCGCCGGCCAGTTCGTTGGCGTAAAGCCGATGCTCCGGCATGAAGCCCGGCATGGCAAAACCGAAGCTCGACCGGATGAGCCGCACTTCGCCGATGGCGCCCGATTTGACGATCTCGACCAGCTTCCTGGTCTGCGGATGCAGGCGATACATGAACGCCTCGCCGAGGAAGGTGCCGGCGGTGCGCGCCGCGTGGATCATCGCATCGGCCTCGAAGGCAGTCAGGCCCATCGGCTTCTCGACCAGCACGTGCTTGCCTGCCTCGGCGGCTTTGATCGCCCATTCTGCATGGCCGGGATGCGGCGTGGCGATATAGACCGCCTCGACGTCCGGGTCGGCCAGCAGGGCGTCATAGCCGTGGTGAACGCGCGCGCCGGGAAAGCTTTCGGCGAGGCCGGCCTTACCCGGATTGCGTGCGCCGATCGCCACGACCTCGCCGGTGCGGGAGTTCTGAACGCCGCCCAGGAAAGCCTTGGCGATGGTGCCGGGTCCAACGATGCCCCAGCGAACCTTTTGGGTATGTGTCATGTCCGTCTTTCTGCGTGTGCTTGGGTAGGGTGATGAGGATAAGGGGTCGATCAGCGTAGCCGTCGCCCGTCACCGGCGAAGACAAAGGCGCGCTTTGCGGGAATGCCGACGGTCAGGCGGCGTTCGTCGCCATGGCGGGACTCCTCGCGCTCGATGATCAACGGTTCGCGCGAGCCGGTGCCGGCATAGACATAGCTGGTCGAGCCCAGATGCTCCGCGACGTCGATGTCGACGGTGATGTCGCAGGCGCCTTTGCCCGCGTCCACGAAGTGCTCGGGCCGCACGCCGACGGTAACCTCCTCGCCAGGGGTGGGCGCGTCGCTCAAGCCGAGCTTCAACTGCGCCTCGTGCTGGTTGACCAGTTCGATGGTGGCGGTTTTCCCATCCGCGCCGACAACCCGGCCGGCGAGGAAGTTCATCTTCGGGCTGCCGACGAAACCGGCAACGAAGGTGTTCTCCGGATCGTCGTAGAGGTCCAGCGGCCGGCCGATCTGCTCGACATTGCCATCGCGCAGCACGACGATCTTGTCGGCCAGCGTCATGGCTTCCGTCTGATCGTGCGTGACATAGACCATCGTCACGCCGAGTTCCTTGTGCAGCCGCGCGATCTCCACCCGCATCTGCACGCGCAGTTCGGCGTCCAGATTGGAAAGCGGCTCGTCGAACAGGAATACTTGCGGTTCGCGAACGATGGCGCGGCCGATGGCGACAGGCTGGCGCTGTCCACCGGAGAGTTGCTTGGGACGCCGCTCCATCAGCTGATCGATGCGCAGGATTTGGGCGGCGCGCTTCACGCGGCGGTCGGTGTCCTTCTTGGGGTTGCCGTTCATCCGCAGACCGAAGGAGAGGTTCTGCTCGACCGTCATATGCGGATAAAGCGCGTAGGACTGGAACACCATGGCGATGCCCCGATCGGCTGGCTCGACGTCGTTGACGACCCGCCCGCCGATCGAGATTTCGCCGCCGCTGATGTCTTCCAGCCCGGCGATCATGCGCAGCAAGGTCGACTTGCCGCAGCCGGACGGGCCGACGAAGACGACGAACTCGCCGTCCTCGATGCCGAGGCTGACGCCATGCACGATTTCAAAGGTGCCATAGCGCTTGACGACGGATTTGAGTGTCAGATCAGCCATTTGCAACGCCTCGTTATTTCACCGCGCCAGCAGAGATGCCGGCGATGAAGTGGCGCTGCAGCAGCAGGAACACCACCAGCATCGGCCCGGTTAGAAGAACGGCGCCGGCCATGATGCCGCCCCAACTCACCTTGGTCAGGCCGACCAGGCTGCCCAGCGCCACGGGGGCAGTGAACATCGACCGGTCGCTGGAAATCAGCAGCGGCCACAGATAATTGTTCCAGCTGTGCAGGAAGAGGATGATGGACAACGCGGCGATGGTTGGCCGGGCTAGCGGCAGCGCGACATAGAGGAAGATGCGCCACTCCTTGACGCCCTCGACCCGCGCCGCGTCGAACAGGTCGGGAGGCATCATCGAAAAGGACTGCCGCATGAACAGCACGCCCAGCGAGTTGAACAGCGGCGGCACGATCAGCGCGAACCAGGTGTTGGCCAGTTTGAAGTCGCGCGCCACCATCACGAATTGCGGAATGACGACGACGAAATAGGGCAGGGTGATCGTACCCAGGATGATGCCCAGCACGGCGGTCTTGCCGAGGAAGCGGTAGCGCGCCAGCGCCCAGCCGGCCATCGACGTCAGCATGACCGAGAGGACGGTGTAGACGACGCCGACGAAAACCGACACCGTCAACGCGCGCATGAAGTCCGTGTCGGCCTGGAGATTGCGCACATTGTCGGTGAAGCTGGTGCCGAACCACAGCACCACGTCGGATGAGAAGATGCCGTGGTCGGGCATGGTCGAGAACACTGCCATCATCCACAGCGGAAACAGCCAGACCACGGCCAGCGGCGCCAGCAAAGCGTGCAGGGTGAAGGAGCGCAGGCGGTTTTGGCCGGAGCGGGTCATTGCGGGTCCCTCGCGAGCCTGAGCTGGATCAGCGATATGACCACCGCAAGCGCCGCGATGGCGTAGGCGACCGCCGAGGCGTAGCCGAAATTGCCGGAGCCAAAACCCTGCCGGTAGAGGAACAGCCCGAGCGTCTCGGTCGCCTGGCCGGGACCGCCTCTGTTGGTGATGAGGAACGGCTCTGCAAACAGCTGCATGGTGCCGATGATGGAGAGGACCAAGCAGAAGGCTATGACAGGCTTGAGCAGCGGCAGCGTGATGTAGAAGAACTGCCTGACCTTGGAGACGCGGTCCAGCGTGGCCGCTTCATAGACATCTTCGGGGATCGACTGCAGTCCGGCCAGGATGATGATTGCGTTGTAGCCTGCCCAGCGCCAGGTAACGGCCATGATGATCAGCGCCATCGCCGCCGTCGGGTTGGAATACCAGTCGACCACCGGGAGGCCGACGCCGGCTATGAGCTTGTTGATGACGCCGAAGTCGTAGTTGAACATCAGCCGGAAGACCGCCGAATAGGCGACCTCGCCAACGACGACCGGCGCGAAGAAAGCAAAGCGGAACAGACCCTTCGCCTTGAGCAGCGGCGAATTCAGAAACACCGCCATGATCGTGGCCAGGGCGATCATCACCGGCACCTGGATGACCAGGATGATCAGGGTGTTCTTCAGCGCATTGAAGAAGGCGGGATCGGTAAACAGGCGCGACCAGTTGGCGCCGGGCGCAAAGCGCCAGGGGTTAACCCGCGTCATATGCAGCGAGATGATGAAGGAGTTGATGATCGGCCAGACCCAGAAGGCCAGGAAGATCAGCAGATATGGCGCCAGAAAGGCATAGGCGGTGCGATTGTGCCGCATGCGAGCTCCTCCTTTCGCATATCGTCGTGGCCGCGCTGGGCTTTGGGGATGCAATCCCGCTTTTGGCGGGATTGCCCCGATGGGCGTTTTGGGGTGGGGGTGTTCTGCCGGACCGCCCAACAAGTCCGGCAAAAGCCCTATTGCGCGATCGGCAGGCCGGTTGCCGAAGCGATCTGGTTGGCCGCGTCGTCAAGCGCTGCCTTCGCATCGGGATAGCCGCCGCCGAGATACTTCACCTGGGTAGCGCGGAAGGCCGATTCAGCATCCTGCTGGAAAGGCGTGCCGCGCGCCGGCTTGATCTTCGGCAGTGTCGACAGGATATCGACCCACACAGCCTGATCGCCCCAATAAGGCTGCTTCTCCTTGACGAACGGATCGTCGAGCGCGGAGATCAGCGACGGCACAAGCCCAAAGGCTTTCAGCATCGTGATCTGGCCCTCATTGGTGCCGAGCGAATAGTTGAGAAAGGCGAAGGCCGCTTCCTTGTTCTGGGATGCGGCGGTGATGGCCAGCGAAGAGCCGCCGAGGTTGGCGGCATGCGGGCCATCGGCCGTGAGGCTAGGCATCTGGTAGACGCCCCATTTGCCGGCCTGGTCCGGCGCGTTGGAGCGGACCGTGCCTTCATACCAGCCGCCATACATCTGGGTCGCAACCTTGCCAGCACCGTTCGACTGGATCTTCTCGTCCCAGTTGGCGGCGGAAATCGTGCCGCTTTCCTTGAGCTTCTTCACCATGTCGAGCGTCGTGACGCAGGACGGCTGGTTGATCGTGATCTGAGTGCCGTCGGCGGAGAAGTAGGAGCAGCCCTGCTCGTTGCCGATCATGCGGAAGAATTCGCTGTCGCCGTTGAGATCGGCCTGGCTCATCACGACGCCGGGGTTCGCCTCGGCGATCTTCTTGCCGGCGGCGATGAAATCGTCCCAGCTCTTGATCGTGGCCGGATCGACGCCCGCCTTCTCGTAGAAATCGCGGCGGTAGAACATGACCACCGGGCCGGAATCCCACGGCATGGCGTAGGCTGCGTCGCCAACGGCGAGCTCGGTGCGCTTGAATTCCGGAAATTTCGCTTCGATCTCGGCGGTATAGCCCAGCTCTTTCAAATTGGCGAAGCAGTCCGGAAACTGGCTCCAGAAGCCTTCCGCCTCGTGGTTTTCGATAGACACGATGTCCGGCAGTCCTGTGCCGCCGGCGGCACAGCCGGCCAGCGTCTTGTCGAACACCGGCTGGTTGCCGAGGTCCTCCACGGTGACTTTGACGTCCGGAAACTTCTTGGCGAAGCCTTCGGCGGTCGCCTTCAGCGACGAAGCCGCGATATTCCAGCTCCATATCTTGATTTCGCCGGATTGGGCGAACGCCGCCGTGCTGCCCAGGCTGGCTGCAAGCGCCAGCGTGGCGCAGCCGATTGTGGTGCGCATGGTATTCCTCCCTTTTCATTTGCTCTTGGTAAGAGCTGCATTAGTCTATGCTGATGAAACCATCTGTCTGCGAAAAAGGGAAAACAGACTTGCCGGAAAGTAAGATGCTGGAACGCCCTTACTACCAACAGACCGCGAACAGCGTCGAAGGCGCCCCGACAACCCTGCAGATGTTCCACGGCACGCCTCTGGTCATGCGGGCGCCCCACTGGCACGCACAGGTCGAAGTCAACTTCATCATGCGCGGCTGGGTTCACTACAAGATGGCCCATCACGATATCCGGCTTGTTGCCGGCGACATGGTGCTGTTCTGGGGTGGGCTGCCGCATCAGATGGACGACGCTTCCGACGATCCGATCTACGCCGGCGGCCACCTGCCGCTGATCCACTTCTTCCGCCTGCGCCTGCCCGAGGCGGTGCAGCACCGGCTGATGTCGGGCGCCACGCTTTTGATCCGCGCCACCGACGCGGCCGATGTCGCAAACTTTCCGCGCTGGAACCGCTACACGCGCTCGGGCGATCCGGTGCGGGCCACGCACGCCGTCGACGAAATGCTGTTGCGGCTGGAGCGGATGCGGTTCGAGCCCTTCGAATTGATGCCGCGCCTGCATGACGACATCGTGCTCACCAATTCCGTCGACCAGCAGTCGTCGCGCAATATCAGCCGGATGTGCGGCTTCATTGCCGAAAATTTCCTCGACGATATCGATAGCAACGACATCGCCGCCGCCGCGGAGATCCACCCGAAATACGCCATGAGCCTGTTCAAGAAATCGACCGGCATGACGCTGAACGAGTATGTCAGCCTGCTCAGGCTGTCTTACGCGCAGGCGCGCCTGCTCGATCCCGACGCCAACATCCTGAATGTCGCCATGCAAAGCGGCTTTGGTTCGCTGAGCGCATTCAACAAAAGCTTCCGCAAGATCGCGGGCATGTCGCCCTCCGATTTTCGCCGCGACGGCCGTGCATCGTCGCCAGCCGGTATCTGACCAGCCTGCATGAAGGGTAGGGCAATCCAGAATGTCTAATCTCGCGGTAGCCGACTCCGCGCGCTCGCTTGCGCTCCACGCCAACGGCAAGACGCTGTCCACTCAGCCGAACCGGCTCGGTCGCCTCCAGCCCACCGACCCCGGCATCGGCCTTGAGGCCATCCGCGCTCTCTATCAGGAGCAGGGCTATGTCTGGCTGAAGGGCTTCCTCAAGCGCGGCGAGGTGCTGGATTTTCGCGGATGGGTCTTCTCGCACCTCGCTGCGACCGGGCTGCTGCAGCCCGGATCCGATCCGTCGATCGGCGTTGCCGCTGCCGCGTTCGATCGCAAGTCCGCCGACCGCCGGCTGATGTCGATCGTGAGGTCGACCGCCTATGAGGGGTTTTGCGCGCAGCCGCGGCTGTCCGGTTTTATGGACGCGTTCCTGTCCGGCCTGTCCTATCTGCACAGGCGCAAGATCATGCGCTTCACCATGCCAGGCACTGCGACCGCAACGCCGGCGCACTATGATCTCGTCTATCTGCGCGGCGGCACCAGCCGCATCGTCACGGCGTGGATTCCGATCGGCGATATCCCGGCTGAGATGGGCGGGCTGGTCTATCTGCAGGGGTCGCACGCGATCGGGCGCGCCATGGAGGTGGCGTTCGACCGCGAGAACGGCGGACTTTCGCCCGAAGAGCGCATCAGCGCCTACAATCGCAACATGACCGAAGGCGGCTGGGTCTCTAAGGATCTGCCTGACATGGCCGAGCGGTTCGACACGCGCTGGCTGATTGCCGACTACGAGGCCGGCGATGTCGTGCTGCACAGCCCCTACATGATCCACGCCTCGACCACCAATCAGAGCAGCCAGGGCCTCATTCGTCTCTCCACCGATATCCGCTACCAGAATGTCGACGATGAGATCGACGCGCGCTGGAGCAATCACTGGAGCCTGGACGACATGCTGTGACGGGAGCACTTTAGCTGACGAGGCTAAACGACTGGGGAGCCGCACGGGCGGCTCCCCACAGTCATAACGAACAGGCTATCCGAGCGGTCAAGACTTCTTGGAAGAGGCCTTAGATGACTGGCCGCTCTTGGCGGTCGACTTGGCGTCCTTCGAATGAGCCGCCAGGGAAGGACCTGCGCCCGCCTGCTTGCGCATATCGCCGGATTTCTTGGCGGTGCCGGAAGCTTTTGCCATGACGGTTTCCTTACGCGGCCGCTTTGAGGGCCTGAGTGTTGATACCGCCGGTGGCGAGTCCGCTCAGCAGTTCGTCAGCGTTTTCCTCTTCGGCGAGCGTTGCTTTCAGCAGCGTCTTCACGTCCGTCATGCCGAGTTCTTCGGCCCAGGTGCAAAGCGTGCCATAGCGGACGATTTCATAGTGCTCGACAGCCTGCGCGGCCGAAACAAGCGCGGCATCAAGCGCGCTGGCCCCCTTATATTCCTCCATCATTTCCGACCCCTCTTCGAGGATGCCGTCGATGGCGGGGCAGGTTTTGCCGCGATGCGGTTTGCCGAGCAGATCGAACACCTGCTCAAGCCGGTCCACCTGACCCTGCGTCTCGACGAGATGGTTTTCGAAGGCTGTCGCCAACTCGGATGAGGACGCCGCCTTGGCCATCTTGGGCAGGGCCTTGGTGATCTTCTTCTCGGCGTAATAGATGTCCTTGAGCGTATCGAGGAACAGGTCTTCAAGATTTTTGTCAGCGCTAGCGGCCATTTTAATCTCCCATGGTTGAGGAGTTGAAACGGCACTCAGGCACGAAGGTTCCCGGCGATTTTTGACGGGATTGGAGATGCCTCGTGGGGTGGCGGACGGGCAAGCCAGCATCCGCCGGGAGCAGACTCGAGGAGGCGTGCAACTAAAATGACCGTGCGCTGCGGTGACGCTTTCAGCCTATGGTCGCTCGCTCGGTCACCCGGATGTGAGTTTCAGCCCGGCAAATAGCACTGACGCCGCGGGCCATAGTAGGGCTGATAGGTATTATCCCAGGCCCGGTAGCTGCGGTAGCGGGCGTAGCACCACCGCTGTTGCCCTGTTCCGGTGCGATAGTAGCGGCGTGGGTAGTAGCTGGGCGCATAGTATCCGTTGCCGTAATAGCCGGGATAGTATCCGCCAAAAAGTGGGACAGCCAAACCCAGGCCTAAGCCGATGCCGAAATTGTCGTAGTCATAGTCGTTGCCGCGCCAGTAGTTGCCGCGCCCGCCATTCCAGTATCGCCCGCCGTTCCAATTACGTCCGCGATTCCAATAACGCCCGCCCCCGTTGCCGCGGCCACGCCATGCGCGATTGCCGTTCCAGTTCCCGCGACTCCACGCGCCGCGGCCGCCATGTCGCGGCCAAAGCCTCGCACGGTTTCCGTCGCGAACCCGTTCGATGGAAAAGTCGGGGGAAGCCTGTGGAGCCAAACCGCTGATGGCGCCAAGCGGGGCCGGCATCGCCGTTCCGCCAAAGCCGGTGAGTAAGGCGACAGCAATGACGCCCGCTCGCATGAACGAAAAAGGTGCTGTGACCATGGCTCTGTCTCCAGAGAAGGCGGAAACTTACCCGCAATACGTTGAAATGTCCAACGAAGGCCTTTGTTCCGCCTTGGCTCGACATCGCCTCGGAGCGGCGGAAGCGGATGCCGTGTTGGCGCTGATACAAGGACGCAAAGCGTCAATTTGGTGGGCCCGGAGGGACTCGAACCCCAACCAAGCGGTTATGAGCCGGCTGCTTCGTCGTATCACCAAGTATCATATAGTCTCATCAACTCCAGTTTATCCGCTGATTTCGTTTCACTAATGGATTTTGGATGAAACATGCCGTATCATCCGATACCGTGGAAGCACCGTCAATGTGTTGCCCCGATGTTGCCCCGGAGGGACAGTGGCAAGAGAGACCCTAACCGATCGACGACTAAGGTCATTGAAGCCGGCGTCTACCGGGTCGCGATATGAGGTGATGGATGCGGTCGTTCCTGGACTGGGCGTTCGAGTAACCGACAAGGGGCAAAGGACGTTCGTTCTCGTCGCGCGCTTTCCTGGAAGTTCGAACCCAACGCGTAGGGCACTTGGAGACTACGGGGTCCTTACGCTCGAGAAGGCACGTGAGAAGGCACGCCAGTGGCACGGCCTGATTCGCCAAGGCGTCGACCCGAAAGAACATGATGAAGATGCGAAGCGCGAACTGCAGCGTCGACGCGACAATTCGTTCCGGGCCGTGGTCGCTGACTACATTCGGTTGGCTGTTGTCGGTGCAGATGAGAACAGGCCAATTCAGCGCAAGGGGCTGGTCGTCGCCCGCGAACTTCAGGCCGAATTCGTCGCCGACAAAATTGCTAATGGAGGAGTACGGCCCGGTCTCGGAGTGCGGCCTATCGACAGCATAACCAGACACGACATCGTTCGCGTCATTGACGACGCCGTTGCACGTGGCGCCCGCTATCAAGCCCACAATCTTTT
>DATDBN010000090.1:0-9929 GCA_036524835.1 Mesorhizobium sp.
GTGTAATATTTGTTGGTGAAGGCGACCTGCTTCTTACGCTCCTCGGTGATCGACATCGAGGCGATGAGCGCGTCGAACTTCTTGCCTTGCAGCGCCGGAATAATGCCGTCCCAATCCTGCGTCACCCACTCGCATTCAACCTTCATTTCGGCACATAGCGCGTTGCCGACGTCGATGTCGAACCCTTCCAATTTGCCGTCAGCGGTTATCGTATTGAAGGGTGGATAGGCCCCCTCGGTGCCAAGTTTCAACTTGTCCTGCGCCAGGGCGGAGCCAACCATGAAAACAGTGACTGCGAGAGCGGCACCGGTAGCGCGAAGTGAATATTTCATAGGTTGGACCTCCCCCATATTGCGCGGTGCTTCAATCTTCGCGCGATTCATCGATTAGAGTCACTACATCATGAGGGCCACGCCAGGGCAATCGTATGCCGCCCTGAAAGAAAGCCCACTCGCAAGGGCCGATGAATCGTGTCTTGCCATCGCTAGGCGCGCACCATAAAAGCGGTAATGATCGGGCTCGGCGATTTCGCTGCCGGTCATTTCTTGAATTTGCCCCTTAGCTGGCTTCAGGACGAAGCCAGGGTGCACAGAAAACGGCCGGATACGCTCCGCGCCGGCTCAATTTGAGCAAATTAGCTGGTCCGGCAACTGCCGGGCTGTGGTCAAAAATCTAGGTCCGCACGGATCCGCATGGGAACGACAAACGCCAGCAGACAGCCACCAGCCACCGCGTTCGATCGCGATGGTGGTTCGCGCGCGGCGTTCCTGGTGCGGCAAGCGGACACACAATTATCCGGCAAGCCGAGTAGACGGAAGGTAATGTGGGTCACTCCCGCCAATACCTGGATCTTCCCGCGCGCCGGGAGGAAACAGAATAATGCCCAACAAGATGCTGATAGACGCCTCCCACCCGGAGGAAACACGTGTCGTCGTGACACGCGGCAACCGCATTGAAGAATTCGATTTCGAATCCCAGGACAAGAAACAGCTTCGCGGAAATATCTACCTCGCCCGTGTCACGCGGGTAGAGCCATCGCTTCAGGCCGCTTTTGTCGAGTATGGCGGAAACCGCCACGGCTTCCTGGCGTTCAGCGAAATCCATCCCGATTATTATCAAATACCGGTAGCGGACCGTCAGGCTATTCTGCGCGCCGAAGCTGAGGCCGCCGAGCGGGAAGACGACGAAGACGGCGACTCGGAGGAGCGCCAGGAGCGCGGCGGCCGGGGACGGCGCCGGCGCAGAGGCAAGCATCGCGGCCGCGGCCCCGAAGCGCAAGGCGCAGACGGAGAGGGCGAAGAGGCTTCCGAAGCGAAGGACGGCGACGACGCGTCGGATGACTCCGATGGTTCCGAAGACACGGGATCGGCTGACGACGCCTCGACAGAGGCGACGCAGAATTCGGGCGACGGCGACGACGCGAGCGAACTGGTCGCAACCGATGGCGAAGAAGACGCAGGCTCGTCTTCGACAATGGCCGTAGCGACCGAAAGTGAGACGATCTCCGAAGCGGTTTCTTCCGATGACGAGCGCGGTGGCGGCATTGTCGAGGAAGTCTCGACGCGAAACGGCGACGAACACGAAGTCGAGTCCGTCGGTGCGGAGGACGCACTCGACGAGGTGCGCAACCGCCGCAAGCCGATGCGCCGGCACTACAAGATCCAGGAAGTCATCAAGCGTCGCCAGATCCTTCTGGTGCAGGTGGTCAAGGAAGAGCGCGGCAACAAGGGCGCCGCGCTGACGACCTATCTGTCGCTCGCCGGCCGCTATTCGGTGCTTATGCCGAACACGGCGCGGGGCGGCGGCATTTCGCGCAAGATCACCAGCGCACTGGACCGCAAGCGCCTGAAAGACGTGATGAAGGAACTCGAAGTGCCGCAAGGCATGGGTGTGATCCTGCGGACCGCCGGCGAAAACCGTACCAAGGCGGAGATCAAGCGGGACTACGAATATTTGATGCGGCTTTGGGAGAATGTGCGCAACCTGACGCTCGCATCGACCGCCCCTGCCCTGGTCTACGAGGAAGGCTCGCTGATCAAGCGTTCGGTGCGCGACCTCTACAACAAGGACATAGACGAGATTCTTGTCGCCGGCGACGATGGCTATCGCGAGGCCAAGGACTTCATGCGCATGCTGATGCCCAGCCATGCGAAGATGGTGCAGCCCTATCGCGACACCGTACCGATTTTCGCCCGCTCCGGCATTGAGGCGCAACTGGACCGCATGGTTCAACCTCAGGTCACGCTGAAGTCGGGCGGCTACATCATCATCAACCAGACCGAGGCGCTGGTTGCCATCGACGTCAATTCCGGCCGCTCGACGCGCGAACATTCGATCGAGGATACCGCGCTGCAGACCAATCTGGAGGCCGCCGACGAGGTGGCTCGTCAGCTGCGTCTGCGCGACCTTGCCGGGCTTATCGTCATCGACTTCATCGACATGGAGGAGAACCGGAACAACCGCGCAGTCGAGAAGAAGCTGAAGGATTGCCTGAAGAACGACCGTGCACGCATTCAGGTGGGCCGGATTTCGCATTTCGGCCTGTTGGAAATGTCGCGCCAGCGCATCCGCGCCAGCGTGCTGGAAAGCACGATGAAGCCCTGCCCGCATTGCGGCGGCACAGGCCATGTGCGGTCGGACTCTTCGGTAGCGCTTCTAGTCGTTCGCGCGATTGAAGAGCATCTGCTCAAGGATCCGCGTTACCAAATAACGGTCAAGACGCCGGCAACCACTGCGCTCTATGTGTTGAACAACAAGCGCAGCACGCTCACCGATCTCGAGGCGCGTTTTGGTCTGACGATTACGGTCGAGGCCGATGAAACGGTGGGATCGCAGCACTACGCCATTTTCCGTGGCGCGGCTGTCGAGAACCCGGTGGTCGTTGCCGACATGAAGCCGCTTCCCGCTCCGGAGCCAGATGAGGAAGACGAAATCGTCGTCGAAGAGGTGGATGACGAGACCGTCGAAGAGGATCGCGAGGACGCACCTGTCACCGCACGTGCGACAGCGGCCGCCGACAGTGACGGGCAGCGCGGAGATCGCAAGCGGCGCAAGCGGCGCCGTCGCCGTGGCGGCCGCGACCGCGACCAGAATGGCGAGCAGGGCGAGCAGCAGGTGGCGATCGCGTCCGGTACGGATGAGGACGTAGCGAGCGAAGGCGATGGCGCGGATACGGCAGAAGCATCTGTCTCCGCCGAGGATGCCGACCGCAAGAAGCGCAGGCGAGGCAAGCGCGGCGGCAAGCGCAACCGCGAGGATGGCGGCGACGCTGTTGCCACCGAAGCGGGCGAGCAAGGCGAAGCGGCGATCGAAACCGCTGCAGCGGACGCAATGGCTGCTGCCATTGCGATAGAGGCCCAAGCGGCCGTCGAAGCCGAAGCGCCCGCCGAAGTCCCGGTCCAGGGCGATGCGGTGACGCCAGTCAAGAAGCCCGCGCGCAAGCCGCGCAAGGGGTCCAAGGCTGCCCTCGCTGCCGAAGCCGCCCTGGCAGAAGCCGCAGTCGCAGTGGAGGCGGCAAGCGCTGTTGATGAGACGGCCGTGCTGGACACACCCTTCCAGCCCGCCCCTATCGCCTTTGACGCCAAGCCGGTGGCGGCTGCGGAGGAGAAGTCGGCGGAGACCGAACCCAAGCGGCCGAGCCGGCGCAAGCCCGCCAGCGAAGCGCCGGTGGAGCCTAAGGTCTCTTCGACGGTGGCGCCCGAAGCCGCCGAGGCACAGCCCAAAAAGGGCTGGTGGCAACGCAAAAGCTTCTTCTGATCTGATCGAGGCCCACGCACAACGGGCCGGCGGTTTCGCCGGCCTTCAAACGTATCTCCGCCCTGCTCGGGTTTGACCGAGCATGGGCGTATGGCAGCAGTGCCTATATTTTCAGACTCTTATCGATGGCTTCACATCGTCCGGAGACCGGGATGCGGCCGCGGGTATCCGACCTATCCGCGCAGCCATCGCTCGATCCTGGACGTCGCCTCGCTCATCTCGGATGGGCTCCCGGCATAGGAGAAGCGCATCGTGCGATGACCGGCCAAGGGGTCGAAATCCCTGCCCGGCGTCGCCGCCACATGGGCTTCAGCAAGCATCCTGCGCGCAAAGGCCATGCTGTCATTGGTCAGCCGCGAAACATCGCAATAGGCATAGAAGGCTCCGTCCATCGGCGCCGCCAGGCGAAAGCCGAGTTCCGGCAGACGCTTCATCAGCAAATTGCGGTTCTCGGCGTAGCGGGCTTTGACGATCTCCAAATCGGCAGTCGCGTCAAAGGCCGCAATTGCGGCGATTTGCGATAGTTCCGGCGCCGAAATGTAGAGGCTCTGCTGAACCCGCTCGACGGCCCGCACCAGCGCTTCGGGCAACACCATCCAACCGATGCGCCAGCCAGTCATGCAATAATATTTCGAGAAGGAGTTGATCACCGTCACGTCGTCGCTGAACTTCAACGCCGTGACGTCCGGCCCGCCATAGGACAGCCGGTGGTAAATTTCGTCGGAGATCACCGCAACTCCAAGGTCGCGGGCGGTTTCCAGCAGGTCCTTCAGGTCGGCCTCCGGTATCAGCGATCCTGTCGGATTGGCCGGGCTGGCGAAAAGCACGCCCTTCAGCGGCTTCTCCCGATGCGCGGCCTGCAGATGGTCGGCATGAAGAAAGGCCTCGCCGCCCAGTTCGATCTCCACCACCTCGATGCCCATGGCCGCCATGATGTTGCGGTAGGCGGGATAGCCAGGCGCTGCGATCGCAACGCGGTCACCGACATCGAACATCGCCAGAAAGGCGAGATTGAAAGCGGCGGAAGAACCTGTGGTCACGGCGATGCGGCCGGCCGGCACATCCAGCCCGTAATGGTCCCGGTAGTGGCGCGAGATCGCCTCCCGCAAGCTCGCGAGGCCAAGTGAGTCGGTGTAGCCGATCCGCCCTTCCGCGAGACCCCGCGCCGCAGCCTCGCGCACCAGCGTCGGGGCCGGGTCGGACGGCTGCCCGACCGCCATCGAGATGACTGGCGTGCCGAGCCTTTTCAGGCGATTGGCCTCGGCCAGCACATCCATGGCATGGAAGGGCTCGACATTTCCGCGCCGTGAGATCGAAATTGCCATGCCATGTTCCCAACGGGTGCTGATGCGCCGCACAAATGCCCGATTGATGTGGGGTTCACAAGTTGATGATCGGATATGACCGGGCTTTCAAAGCGAATCGGGGTCGTTTAGGGCTTCCCGACGAAATGGCTACCGCAAGCGAAGCGTTTCCAACCCGCCGTGGCATCCGCGCCCTGACCGCCGCGGCGCTGGCTGCGGCCGTTTGCCTGTCGGGCGCTTCCACCGCCGCCGCACAAGGCGTGCCGGTGGTTAGGGATGCCGAAATCGAAGCGCTGGTGCGCGACTATGCGCGGCCGATCTTTAAGGCCGCGGGACTGAAAGCCGGCGTCGACATTGTTCTCGTGAATGATCAGTCGTTCAACGCTTTCGTCGCCGGACGGCGCATGTTCATCAACACCGGCGCCTTGCTGCAGGCGGACACGCCAAACGAGATCATCGGCGTGATCGCCCACGAGGCGGGCCATATTGCAGGCGGTCATCAGGACCGGCTGCGCCAGCAATTGGCGCGCGCCCAGACCATGGCCATCGTCGGCACGCTGCTTGGTATTGGCGCGGTAGCCGCAGGTGCCGCCACCGACAATACCGAGATCGGACGCGCGGGCATGGGCGTCGCAGCAGGCTCTACGGAGATGGCTCGCCGCGGCATCCTCGGCTATCAACGCACCGAAGAGACGACGGCAGACCGCTCGGCGATCAAATATCTGGAAGCGACCGGCCAGTCGGCCAAGGGGATGATCAAGACCTTCCAGCGTTTCCAAAGCGCGCTCTCGCTTTCGGGCGCTCGGGTCGACCCCTACCAGATCAGCCATCCGACGCCGCAAGACCGCATCGCCAATCTGGAGGTTCTCGCGCACAACAGCCCGAACTACGACAAGGTCGATCCTCCCGGCCTCCAATTGCGCCACGATATGATGCGCGTGAAGATCGCCATCTTCACGCAGGGTCCGAACGGATTGGCGCGGCTCTCGCGCAAGGGCCTCGACCCCACGGCCGTCCAGTACGGTCAGGCGATCGGCGCCTATCTGAACGGCAGCCCGAAAGCCGCGATTGTGAAGATAGACGCGCTGATCAAGCAGCAGCCAAAGAACGCCTACTTCCACGAGTTGCGTGGCGATGCGCTGATGAAGGCGAACAGGCCGAAGGACGCGGCTGACGCGTATGCCCGCGCCGTACAATACGACCCCGCCCGCTCCGGCATGCTCCAGATTGCATTGGGCCAGGCGCTGCTCGCGGTAGGCCAGCCCGCGTCGGTGCAGAAGGCTGTTACCGTCCTCAAGCAAGGACTTGAAAAGGACAAGGAAAACGCGGCGGGATATCAGTATCTCGCACAAGCCTACGGACAACTCGGCGATGTCGGCGAGGCCGACCTCGCCATCGCCGACCAGAACTTCTACAGCGGCAAATATTTTGACGCACAGGTCTTCGCGACCCGCGCCCAGCTCAAGCTCAAGCGGGGTTCGCCTGCATGGGTTCGCGCACAGGACATCATCAGCTATAAGCCCCCCCGGAAGAAACGGGGCTAGCGTCGGCGTTTACGCCGCACCAGGAGAATTTTAGATGAACAAGGCCATTCTGCTCGGATCAATCGGCGTACTGGTTGCGGGCAGCGCACTTGCCGGAGGCTTCTACACGGCGAAACCCGCGGTCAGCGACGCAGCCAAGGCTCAACTCGTAGCGGGCGCTGAGACGGCCACCAATCGGAAGGAGATCGAGGAAATCGTTCGCGACTATCTGTTGAAGAACCCCGAAATCCTGATGGAGGTCCAGACGGCTCTCGAAGAGAAGCAGAAGGAAGCTCAACGGGTCGCCAGCCTGGAAACGATCAAATCGTCCAAGGACGCGATCTACAACGCCGCTACCGATGGCGTGGTGGGAAACCCCAACGGAAAGACGACGATCGTCGAGTTCTATGACTACAATTGCGGCTTCTGCAAACGCGCGATCACCGACATGCAGTTGCTGACCACCACCGATCCGGATCTTCGCTTCGTCCTCAAGGAACTGCCGATCCTCGGTCCTGACTCGCAAAAGGCGCACGTCGTGGCGCAGGCGTTCAAGCATCTGATGCCGGAGAAATATGCGGAGTTTCACACCCGCCTGCTTGGCGGCTCGACGCGCGCGACCGAGGAGACCGCGATTCTGGTCGCCACGACGCTGGGCGCAGACGAGACGAAGCTGCGTGAGGAAATGAAGAACCCCGAGATTCAAAAGACCTTCGCCCAGACGTTCGAACTTGCCGACAAGCTGTCGATCACCGGTACGCCATCCTATGTCGTCGGAGACGAGGTGGTTTTCGGGGCGCTTGGACTGAACGTGTTGCAGGAAAAGATCGCCGCAGCGCGCTCCGCCTGCCAGACGGCGGCATGCTGAGGCTGATCCGCTTCCCCTGCTCAGCACAGCTGTGGACACCGAAAGAACCCACTTGCCAACCTTGCGCTTGCGCGTAAGCCCACTATAGAGGGGCGTCCGCTGACAAGCGGGCGCGCAAAAAGGCGATTCATGGCGAAAACCGTTTTCGTTCTCAACGGGCCAAACCTCAATACGCTCGGCCGGCGCGAGCCGGGAATCTATGGCGGCCAGACCCTGGCGTCGATCGGCGAAGATTGCACAGAGGCTGGCAAGGGACTGGGGTTCGACATTGATTTCCGCCAAACGAATTCGGAAGGCCAACTGGTCGACTGGATCCATGAGGCGGGCGAGAAGGCTGCCGGGGTTGTCCTCAATGCCGGCGCCTATACGCATACCTCTATTGCATTGCATGACGCCATCCGCGCCATGACGCCGCTTCCGGTGGTCGAGGTGCATCTTTCCAATATCCACGCACGCGAAGAGTTCCGGCATCGGTCGATGATCGCGCCAGTCGCAATCGGCATGATTTGCGGCTTTGGCGCCCTTGGGTACACTCTCGCCCTGCGGGCCCTGGCCTCCAAGGTAAATGGCTAGAGAAAATAGATAGAAGGCTATGAAATGGCTACGAAAAAGTCGGATGTAGACCAGCAGCTGATTCGCGATCTCGCCGGCATATTGGACGACACGAATCTGACCGAGATCGAAGTCGAACTGGGAGACCTGAAGATACGCGTTTCGCGTGGTGGCGGTTCCGTCGTGCAGGCCTATGCGCCCATGCCCGCCGCGCCCGCGGCCGTTGTCGCGCCGGTTGTCTCCACACCGACCGCTGCCGACCCCGGCAAGAACGCGGTGGTGTCGCCAATGGTTGGCACAGCCTACCTGTCGCCTTCGCCCGGGGCGAAGGCCTTCATCGAAGTGGGTCAGGACGTGCGCGAAGGCCAAACCTTGCTGATCATCGAAGCGATGAAAACGATGAACCAGATACCCTCCCCGCGCTCAGGCACGGTGAAGGCCATTCTCTTCGAGGACGCGAGCCCGGTGGAATATGGCGAGCCGCTCGTCGTGATCGAGTAGCGCGGATGTTCCAGAAGATCCTCATAGCCAACCGAGGCGAGATCGCACTGCGCGTGCTTCGCGCATGCAAGGAACTGGGCATCCAGACCGTGGTCGTGCATTCGACGGCCGATGCCGATGCGATGCATGTACGCCTTGCGGACGAAAGCGTCTGTATCGGGCCGCCGCCCTCGCGCGATAGCTACCTCAACATCCATCAGATCGTCGCCGCCTGCGAGATAACCGGCGCCGATGCCGTGCATCCGGGCTACGGCTTTCTCTCGGAGAACGCCAAGTTCGCCGACATTCTGGCCGCGCATAACATCACCTTTATCGGGCCGTCGGGCGATCACATCCGCATCATGGGCGACAAGATCGAGGCCAAGCGCACGGCCAAGCGCCTCGGCATCCCCTGCGTGCCCGGCTCCGAGGGCGGCATTTCCGACGAGGCCGAGGCCAGGAAGGTCGCCAGGGACATCGGCTATCCGGTCATCATCAAGGCGGCTGCCGGCGGCGGCGGACGCGGCATGAAGGTGGCGCGCAACGAGGACGATCTCCTCCACGCGCTCCAGACCGCCAAGACCGAGGCCAAGGCTGCTTTCGGCGACGACGCGGTCTATATCGAGAAATATCTCGAGAAGCCGCGCCACATCGAGATCCAGGTGCTCGGCGACGGCAAGGGCAACGCGATCCATCTCGGCGAGCGCGACTGCTCCCTGCAGCGCCGCCACCAGAAGGTCTGGGAGGAAGGGCCCTCGCCGGCTCTCAACCTCGAGATGCGCGAGCGCATCGGCGGCGTCGTGGCCAAGGCCATGCAGGACCTGCACTATGCCGGCGCCGGCACGATCGAGTTCCTCTACGAGGACGGCGAGTTCTACTTCATCGAGATGAACACGCGTATTCAGGTGGAGCATCCGGTGACCGAGATGATCACCGGCATTGATCTGGTCAACGAGCAGATCCGCATCGCAGCCGGCGCGCCACTCTCTTTCAAGCAGAGTGACGTCAAGATCGAAGGCCATGCCATCGAGTGCCGCGTGAATGCCGAGCATCCCTCGACCTTCCGCCCCTCGCCCGGCCTGATCAGCTACATCCACCCGCCCGGCGGCCTCGGCGTACGCGTCGATTCGGCGGCTTACCAGGGCTACCGCATCCCGCCGCATTACGACTCGCTCGTGGGCAAGCTCATCGTCCATGGCCGCACCCGCAACGAGTGCCTCATGCGCCTGCGTCGGGCCCTGGACGAGTTCGTGGTCGACGGCATCGACACCACGCTCCCGCTCTTCCGCACCCTGGTGCGCAACCCGGACATCCAGAACGGCCAGTACGACATCCACTGGCTCGAGAACTTCCTGAAGACCGGGGGTCTCGGCGAGGATCAGGTGTCGTAGCCTTGTTATAAAATATCAGGCCCTCTATTGTCGCGCGAGTGCAAGAGAGGGCCTC
>DATDBN010000091.1:0-3213 GCA_036524835.1 Mesorhizobium sp.
AATCCGATGAGGGAGTGGCAAGCGCTTTCTCCTCCGAAGACATCGTGCGAGATCCTTTGCTGTAGAAGCGCAAGGATACAAACCATTGGGCTCTCTTGGCCAGACACCCATCTGGAAAATGATGCGTCGCGCCGCCCCTCATCCCCCTGCCGGGACCTTCTCCCCGTAAACGGCCGTAAACGGGGAGAAGGGGACTCCCGCGCCCGCGGCACTTGATTCTGCGACGTCGGCGATTGGCGAAATCGCCGGCGAAAGCGTCCTTCTCCCCGTTCACGGCTACGGTATGCACACATCTCTGAGGGCCCAGCCTTTTGCGATGGCTCTGAAATATTCGAGACCGTGGCGCATGGTGATAGGCCCTGGGGGTCTGGACGATGGATAGCCGTTCCATCCGCCGAGACGGGCGATGATCCATGTCGCCCAGGCGAGGCTGTGCCTGGCGTGCGGGTTCTTCTGCAGAGCGGTGCGGCCTTGATAAGTGGCGTCGAGGCTGTCGAGTACGGCAATATCGGCAATGCTGAAGGCGTTGCTTGCGGGTTCTGCGTGCTTTGCGTCGCGGGCCTGGAGGAGTTGCAGGATCACGGCTGCAGCCTTGGTGGCGATGGCGGCCAGCTTGATCAGCGCCTTGGCATTGGCAAGTTGGCTGTCTTCGATGTGCAGGCCGTGCGTCTTCATCAGGCGGAACAACTGCTCGATGATCCAGCGCTGCCTGTACCAGTCGACGATTTGCCAGGCGAACGTGGCGTCGGTGACGTCGTGGGTTGTGAGCAGACGCCAATGCACCGGCTCTACGTCAGCGGGCGGACGAAGTTCGACAACTTCGACAAGGTTCAGCCGCACGGTCTTGGGCAGACCCTTGGCATCGGGACCGTCGGGCCGGCACACTTCGACCTTGGCGAAGCGCATGCTGACCTCAGTTTTGCGGGCCGCACGCTTGTGCGTTGCCAGCAGGCTCAAGCTGCGTGTCGCCACGAAAGGCAACGGTGCCAACACACCCGACAGGGTGCCGCCCCCGACCACGGCACGATTATGCATGACACGTGTCAGCAGATGGAATTTGGCGTCTGGCAGGGTTGCCCATTCGGCATAGATGTCGCTCTCGCGGTCGGCCACACCAGTGATGATGGTGGCACTGGCCAGGACGGTCTTGGCCTGGACGGCCGTATCGATCCAGCGCCGCGATTCCTTGTCCTTGAGCGACCGTTTGGCGTGCGGGGTCGTGACCCGGCCCTTGCGCGTATAGACGCAGCCCCCCACCAACCCCAGGCAACTGCCGTTGACGGCATCGACGGCCACCATTGCATGCACCAGCAGGCCGTGTCCGCCACCTTTGCCGATCTTGCCCAAGCCGCGACGGTGACCGGGCGTGGTCGAAAAATTGATCTCGGTGGTATCCTGGATCGCCAGGACATGCCGGCCGGCAACCGCCGATCGCGTCTCATCGCTCCAGCCCTCGATCAAGCGTTCCACCGTCACCTTGTCGTTGGCCAGCAGGCGATGGAACCCGACCTCCTGCTCCCGTTTGCCCTCACTCAGCCGGCGCAGGCAAATGTCTTGGCGCGCGACCACGCATCCGAGCAGCATCCCCCCCTTTTATCAAGGCGGCGATCCCGGAACTGGCCTAGCGACAGACTTTCAATCGACATGGCGACACCTCGAATCGATGTGAAGAAGTGTCGAAGACAGAATCACACACCCAGCGACCGCAGCCAGCCCCTTTGCGGTCCTGAGTCGATCAGCCGCACCTTCCTCAAGCGATCCCCCAAAATCTCGATACGGACCCGCTTCAAGATGTGTGCATACCGTAGCCGTGAACGGGGAGAAGGAAGGACACTATGCCGCGCCGACTTTCTGCTTGTCGAAGCGCTTGCGCTCGTGGGTGTCGAGATAGAGCTTGCGCAGCCGGATCGACTTCGGCGTCACCTCGACCAGCTCGTCGTCCTGGATCCAGGCGAGCGCGCGCTCGAGCGTCATCCGGACCGGCGGCGTCAGCCGCACCGCTTCGTCCTTGCCGGCGGCGCGGATGTTGGTGAGCTTCTTGCCCTTCAGCACGTTGACTTCGAGGTCGTTGTCGCGGGTGTGGATGCCGATGATCATGCCGGCATAGACCTTGACGCCAGGGTCGATCACCATCGGCCCGCGATCTTCCAGGTTCCACAGCGCATAGGCGACCGCTTCGCCCGCCTCGTTGGAAATAAGCACGCCGTTGACGCGGCCGACGATCTCGCCCTTGAACGGCTCGTAGGCGTGGAACAGCCGGTTCATGACGGCGGTGCCGCGGGTGTCGGTCAAAAGCTCCGACTGGTAGCCGATCAGCCCGCGCGTCGGCGCGTGGAACACCAGGCGCTGGCGGTTGCCGCCCGACGGCCTGAGCTCGACCATCTCGGCCTTCCGCTCCGACATCTTCTGGACGACGATGCCGGCATGTTCCTCGTCGACGTCGATGACCACTTCCTCGACCGGCTCGAGCAAGTCGCCGCCGGTTCCGGTCTGCATCACCACGCGCGGCCGCGACACGGCGAATTCAAAACCTTCGCGGCGCATCGTCTCGATCAGCACGGCCAGCTGCAGTTCGCCGCGGCCGGACACGTAGAAGGAGTCCTTTTCCGCCGACTCTTCGATCTTCAGAGCGACGTTGCCTTCAGCCTCGCGCATCAGACGGTCGCGGATGACGCGGCTGGTCACCTTGTCGCCCTCGGTGCCCGCGAGCGGGGAATCGTTGACGAGGAAGGACATGGTGACGGTCGGCGGATCGATCGGCTGCGCCGTCAGCGGCTCCGATATGGCGGGGTCGCAGAAGGTGTCGGCGACTGTCCCCTTCTGCAGCCCGGCGATGGCGATGATGTCGCCGGCATGGGCCTCCTCGATCGGCTGGCGTTCGAGCCCGCGGAAGGCGAGGATCTTGGAGATGCGGCCGGTCTCCAGCAGCGCGCCGTCGTGATGCAGCACCTTGACGATCTGGTTCGGCTTCACCGACCCGGATTCGATGCGCCCGGTGATGATGCGGCCGAGGAAAGGATTGGCCTCGAGGATGGTGCCGATCATCCGGAACGGGCCGGCATGCACGGTCGGCGCCGGCACATGCCGCAGCACCGTCTCGAACAGCGGCGCCAGGCCCTGGTCCTTCGGGCCGGCGGCATTCAGGGCCATCCAGCCGTCGCGGCCGGAGCCGTAGAGGATCGGGAAATCGAGCTGCTCGTCGGTGGCGTCGAG
>DATDBN010000092.1:0-9595 GCA_036524835.1 Mesorhizobium sp.
GTCGACCGACAAGACCCGGGTCGTCACAGTGCGCACCGCTTCGTTCCAGGCAGCCGGCGAGGGTGGGTCGGCTTCCGTCGAGACGGTCAAGGCGGCGGCCAATCCTGGCCTGTCGACCTTTGTCGAGAACCGTCTGTCGGAGAGCGACCGGCCGGAACTGACCTCCGCCCGGATCATCATTTCGGGCGGCCGCGCGCTGGGCTCCTCGGAGAAATTCCAGGAAGTCATCCTGCCCGTCGCCGACAAGCTAGGCGCCGCGGTCGGCGCATCGCGCGCGGCAGTCGACGCCGGCTATGCACCAAACGACTGGCAGGTCGGCCAGACCGGCAAGGTGGTCGCGCCCGACCTCTACATCGCCTGCGGCATCTCCGGCGCCATCCAGCACCTTGCCGGCATGAAGGACTCCAAAGTCATCGTCGCCATCAACAAGGACGAGGAAGCTCCGATCTTCCAGGTCGCCGACTACGGCCTCGTCGGTGACCTGTTCACCATTCTGCCCGAGCTCGAAAAGGCGCTTTGACTTTAGGTCGAGGGTTCCGCAAAATCATTTGGCCGGGGTGGACGAACGCCACTCCGGCCATTTAGTGTGCAGCGCACAAAAATACATAAGAAGCGGCTGCGGGTTGGAAACAATGTCAAGCATCGAAACGATTGGCATCATTGGCGCGGGACAAATGGGCGGCGGCATCGCCCATGTCGCGGCGCTCGCCGGGTACCAGGTCCTGATTTACGACCTTTCCGAAGATCGGATCGAGAAGGGCATCGCCACGATCAACGGTAATCTGGCCCGGCATGTTGCATCAGGAAAGCTTGACGAGAAGGAACGCAAGGCAGCGCTCTCGCGCATATCGCCGGCGAAGGAATTGTCCGATCTCGCCGGTGTGGATCTCGCCATCGAGGCTGCGACGGAGGACGAGGGCGTCAAGCGCAAGATCTTCGCGCAGCTTTGCCCACAGCTCAATCCCGAAGCGTATCTGGCGACAAACACGTCCTCGATCTCCATCACGCGCCTCGCCGCCCAGACGGATCGGCCCGAGCGGTTTATAGGCATTCACTTCATGAACCCCGTGCCGGTCATGAAATTGGTGGAGCTCGTGCGGGGCATCGCCACCGCCGACCAGACCTTCGAGGCGGCCAAGGAATTTGTGCGCCGTCTCGACAAGACCATCACCGTCTCGGAGGACTTCCCGGCCTTCATCGTCAACCGAATTCTGCTGCCGATGATCAACGAGGCAATCTACACGCTTTACGAGGGGGTGGGATCGGTCGAGGCGATCGACACCGCCATGAAGCTTGGCGCCAACCATCCGATGGGGCCATTGCAGTTGGCCGATTTCATCGGCCTGGATACCTGCCTGTCCATCATGCAGGTGCTGCACGACGGACTGTCCGATTCGAAGTACCGTCCATGCCCGCTCCTGGTTAAATATGTCGAGGCAGGCTGGCTCGGCCGAAAGACAGGGCGCGGCTTCTACGACTACCGTGGCGAGCATCCCGTTCCGACGCGATAGGACGAAACTGCGAGAGTAGGGACCGGATGCGTTTTGAAGGAACCGCGGCCTATGTGGCCGACAAGGATTTGATGGTCGCGGTGAATGCCGCGATTGCGCTCGAACGGCCGCTGCTGGTCAAGGGCGAGCCGGGGACGGGCAAGACCGAACTCGCCCGGCAGGTTGCCGCGGCGCTCGACCTTCACCTGATCGAGTGGAATGTAAAATCTACAACCAAGGCGCAGCAGGGCCTCTACGAATATGACGCGGTGACGCGGCTGCGCGACAGCCAGCTTGGCGATGGCCGCTTCAACGACATCCATAATTACATCAAGCGCGGCAAATTGTGGGACGCTTTCGCGGCCGGCAAGAAGGTCGTGCTGCTGATCGACGAGATCGACAAGGCGGATATCGAATTTCCCAACGATCTGCTGCAGGAACTCGATCGCATGGAGTTCTTCGTCTACGAAACCGGCGAGACGATCCGCGCAGAGCACCGGCCTATCGTCATCATCACCTCCAACAACGAGAAGGAACTGCCCGACGCCTTCCTGCGCCGCTGCTTCTTCCACTACATCCGCTTTCCCGAAGTCGAGACGCTGCACAAGATCGTCGATGTCCACTATCCTGGCATCAAGCAGAGCCTCGTGCGCGCCGCGCTGACCCAGTTCTATGAAATCCGCGAAGTGCCGGGGTTGAAGAAGCGCCCGTCGACTTCGGAGGCGCTGGACTGGATCAGACTACTGGTGGCCGACGACATCGACCCCGCCGACCTGCGCGCCGACCCGAAGAATATGCTGCCGAAGCTGCACGGCGCGTTGCTCAAGAACGAGCAGGATGTTCACCTGTTCGAGCGGCTTGCGTTTTTGGCGCGCCGTCAGGGCTGATGGTTGAGTCTGGCGTTTGCGTCGCCGGGCCGGAACGCTGCTGGCCCAAACATTTGCCCGGCATTTTCCGCCAGTGCGGTTAGCGTGCGCCAATCTCGAATTACGAAAGGCCGTGGATGTCCTCGCTCGAAATCCGCTCGTTTGAAAAGTCCGACCACGCCGAATGGCGACGCCTCTGGACCGCCTATCTGGAGTTCTACGAGTCGACAGTTCCGGAAGAGGTCTATGAGACCACCTGGCGTCGTCTTTTCACGGAGGGCGAATTCGAGCCGAAGGGATTTGTCGCAATTCTCGACGGCAAGGCGGTCGGCCTGACGCACTACATGTTCCACCGTTCTGCCTGGTTGGTGGAGAACAAGTGCTATTTGCAGGATCTGTTCGCCGATCCGCAGATCCGCGGCAAGGGCATCGGCGCCGCGTTGATCGCCGCGGTGAAAGAGGCTTCTACTGCAAAAGGCTGTGCCGGCATCTACTGGCTGACGCATGAAACGAACGCCACGGCGCGAAAGCTCTACGACCGTGTGGCGACCAATACAGGTTTCATCCGCTACAGTCAGCCGTGACGTCAGGCTATAGCGATCTGGAATGACTGGAGACTTGGGCCGATGACTGAATTTACGCCCCTCGCTTCGCTGATCGGCGGTGGATTGATCGGCCTGGCAGCTGTGCTGCTGATGGCGCTGGACGGCCGCATCGCCGGTGTCAGCGGCATTGCCGGACGCATCCTGCCGCCGTTCACCTCGGGACGTTCGCCGCTCTCGGCCCTGGCCTTCATCGCGGGGCTGTTTGTTGCGCCCTTCGCCGTCATCTATGCCTCCGGCCAGCCGGTGGCGCAGACCGTCTCGCCGAACCTTGCCCTGATGGCTGGCGCAGGTCTGCTGGTCGGGTTCGGCGCTGCGATGGGCAATGGCTGTACCAGCGGCCACGGCGTCTGCGGCATATCCCGGCTGTCGCCTCGCTCCATCGTCGCCACGCTCACCTTCATGGCGACCGCGATCCTTACCGTCTTCGTCGCACGCCATCTGATCGGGGGCTGACGCCATGCTTGTCCTCATCAATTTCGTGATCGGCCTCCTCTTCAGTGTGGGCTTGGTCATCTCCGGCATGTCGAATCCAGCCAAGGTGTTGAATTTCCTCGATATCGCGGGCACTTGGGATCCATCTCTCGCCTTCGTGATGGCCGGCGCAATCGCTGTCGCCTTCACTGGCTATCGGTTGGTGCTGCGGCGCAAGCGGCCGTTGTTGGCGCCGGCGTTCCAACTGCCGGCCGGCACAGATATCGACCGCCGCCTCCTCGCCGGCGCTGCGATCTTCGGCATAGGCTGGGGGCTCGGCGGCCTGTGCCCCGGCCCGGCCTTTACGGCGCTGGGACTCAGCGCGCCGGGCGTACTGGCTTTTGTGCCGGCAATGCTCGCCGGTATTTGGGCGGCGCGGTCCATAACCATGCCGCAGCGTGCGCTGAAGGAAGCGTAGGATGTTCATTCCCTTCTTCCTCGAACTGAAGGCGGCGCGCGTTCCCGTCTCGCTGCGCGAGTACCTTACCCTGCTGGAGGGTATGGAAGCCGATCTCGTGACCTATGATGTCGAGGGTTTCTACTATCTCGCGCGCTCGACCCTGGTGAAGGACGAGCGCCACATCGACCGGTTCGACCAGGTCTTTTCGCATGTCTTCAAAGGCGTCGAGGCCGTGTCGGGCGCCGGCGGCGTCGACGTCGCCAACATTCCCGAGGAATGGCTGCGCCGGCTGGCGGAGAAGCATCTGACGGAGGAAGAAAAGAAGCTCGTCAAAGCGCTCGGCGGCTTCGACAAGCTGATAGAGACGCTGAAACAGCGGCTTGAGGAGCAGAAGGGCCGTCATCAGGGAGGTTCGAAATGGATCGGCACCGGAGGTACTTCGCCCTTCGGCGCCTATGGCTACAACCCCGAAGGGGTGCGTATCGGCCAGGATGAAAGCCGCCATCGGCGGGCCGTAAAAGTCTGGGACAAGCGCGAGTTCAAGAATTTCGACGACAGCGTCGAGCTTGGCACGCGAAACATCAAGGTCGCGCTGAAGCGGCTGCGGCGATGGGTGCGGGAAGGAGCCGATGAGGAACTCGACCTGCCGGGCACGATCCACGCCACCGCCGAGCACGGCTATCTCGACGTGCGCACCCGCCCGGAGCGGCGTAATGCGGTGAAGCTCCTGATGTTCTTCGACGTCGGCGGCTCGATGGACGACCATATCCGCATTGTCGAGGAACTGTTCTCGGCCGCTCGCGCCGAGTTTCGCCAACTGGAGTTCTTCTACTTTCACAACTGCCTCTATGAAGGCGTGTGGAAGGACAATCGGCGCCGCGCCAGCGTGGTGACGCCGACCTTCGACGTGCTCAACAAATACGGCCATGACTATAAGGTGATCTTCGTCGGCGATGCCTCGATGAGCCCTTACGAGATCGTGACACCGGGCGGTGCGGTCGAGCATTGGAACCCGGAGGCAGGTGCGGTGTGGCTTGCGCGGGCGCTTGCGCAATGGCCGAACAGCATCTGGCTCAATCCCACCCATCAGAACCATTGGGGCTACACCCATTCGATCGGGATGATCCGCGAAATCTTCTCCGATCGCATGTATCCGCTAACCCTGGCGGGCCTGGAAGCGGCAACGAAGGTGCTGTCACACAAGCATTGACTATGGGGCGGGTTATCCTCGTGCTCCCCGAGCGGATGTGATTGCCTTGAAATCGTCCGACAAGCGGCATAGACGGGCGGTCGCTGCGTTAAGTGTCTGGTTTCAAATGAATAATGTCTCCTTTTCCGTGCTTCGGCGGGTCGACTACGACGCCCTCTATGATGGGTTTCAGTGGTGCTTGCCCGAACGCTTCAACATCGGAGTTGCGGTAGCCGACCGTTGGGCCGAGCGGGAACCGGGCCGCACCGCGCTGCTGGATTTTGGAGCGGCGATCGAAGGCGATGCCAAGGAGCCGCGTGCGCTGAGTTTCGGCGAATTGTCGTCACGATCGAACCAATTGGCCAACGGCCTCACAGCGCTCGGCGTCAAGCCGGGCGACCGGGTAGCGCTTCTGCTGCCGCAGAGCTTCGAGACGGTGATCGCGCATTGTGCCGTCTACAAGCTCGGCGCCATCGCGGTGCCGCTGGCGCTGCTGTTCGGCGTCGAGGCGCTGGAGTTCAGGCTGAATTTCGCCGGCGCCTGCGTGCTCTTCACCAATGCGCGCGGCCTGGAGACGATCGCACCGGTTCGCGACAAGGTTGCCGGGCTAAAGCACATCGTGCTTGTCGACGGTGCTGTTGCAGAACGAAATGTGCATCACGCCGCAGAGGAGCCCGGCAAGCCAATGGCTTTCGAGACACTGCTTGGCGGCGGCTCTCGGGACTTTACGCCGGTCGACAGCGGGCCGGACGATCCTGCGCTGATGATCTTCACCTCCGGCACCACGGGGCCGCCGAAGGGCGCGCTTCATGGTCACCGCGTTCTGCTGGGCCATATGCCCGGCTTTGAGATGGCTTATGAATTCCCGCCCCGAGGCGACGATATCTTATGGACCCCTGCGGACTGGGCCTGGGCCGGCGGTCTGCTCAACGCGTTGTTGCCCGCGCTCAGTCTTGGCATTCCGGTGGCGTTCGGAGCCTTTCAGCGTTTCGACCCGCAACGCGCCTACCGCCTGATGGAAGCTGCGAAGGTGACGCTCGCCTTTCTGCCGCCGACGGCAATCCGCATGATGAAGGCGGCTGGCAATCTGGCCTCCGCTCACGAGCTCCGGCTTCGCGCGGTTCTTTCGGCCGGCGAGCAGTTGGGGCGCGAGACCTATGAGTGGGCCGAACGCGAATTTGGCTTCAAGGTCAACGAGTTCTACGGCCAGACGGAGTGCAATCTGGTGCTGGGCTCCTGTGCGGCGATCGGCATCAGCCGCGCGGGTGCAATCGGCCGGCAGGTGCCCGGCCACCGCGTGGCGGTCATCGACGAGGCCGGCGCCGAGGTCGCGAGCGGCCAGGTCGGCCAGATCGCGGTGCGGTCTCCGGACCCTGTCATGTTTCTTGGCTATTGGAATGACGAAGCGGCGACGGCGAAGAAATTCGCCGGCGACTGGATGATCACCGGCGACCAGGGCGTCGTCGATGCGGATGGCTATGTGCATTTCTTCGGCCGCGACGATGACGTAATTACCTCCGCCGGCTACCGCATCGGTCCCGGAGAGATCGAGGATTGCCTGGCCGGCCACCCGGCGGTGGCGCTGGCGGCGGCGGTCGGCAAGCCGGACCCGGTGCGCGCCGAGATCGTGAAAGCCTATGTGCTTCTGCGCGAGGGCTTTGCTGGCAGCGCCGCACTTGCCGACGACATCAAGGCGTTCGTGCGGGCGCGTCTTTCGGCGCATGAATATCCGCGCGAGGTCGAGTTTGTCGATGCGGTGCCGCTGACCACCACCGGCAAGGTGATTCGCCGCATTTTCCGCGACAGAGCGAGAGCGGAAGCGGAACAGATTTAGCCGGTATCGCTCCGATCACCTGTCCTGCGGCGGCATGTGGCGTATCCGTTCGGAATGCGCGGCAATGTCTTCCTTGCCGTAGGACAGGTGCACACGCCTGGTTGATGGCGGCCGCAGGGCGACTGACAGGCCGGGTCGCCATTCCGTCTTCGGACGAATCGGGCGGGGCGAAAAGCCTCCGCCGCAGTTCGGGCAAACATTGCTCAGCCTTTCCTCGATGCACTGCGCGCAGAAGGTGCACTCATAGGTGCAGATGCAGGCATCCGTCGCCTCTGGCGGCAGGTCCTTGTCGCAATATTCGCAGTTCGGACGGAGCTCCAGCGCCATTCCAGCAACCTCTTCGACGCGGCGTCAAAGGCATATCCCGACCGGCATGGGAGCCAGTCGCTCTTGGCCGCGAGGCGCTACACAAACGCCCCGTGGCAATGCTTGAACTTCTTGCCCGAGCCGCAAGGGCAGGGCTCGTTGCGTCCAACCTTGCCCCAACTCGTCGGATCGTTGGGATCGCGCTCTTCCACCGCGACGTAGCGGCCGTCTTCGCTGTCGATGCCGGCCAGGGCCGTGCCGCCGAAATCGTCCTCGCCGGTCGTCGCATCGATATGGTGGCCGAACGTCTGCGGGGCTTGCGGTGGCGGCGCATCGGCAGCTTCGCGGACAAGCTCGACCCGCATCAACTGGCTGGTCACGGCCTGGCGCAGATTGGTCAGCATCGCCTGGAACAGCTCGAAGCCTTCCTGCTTGTACTCCTGCAGCGGGTCGCGCTGCGCATAGCCGCGGAAGCCGACAACCGAGCGCAGATGATCGAGGTTGACGATATGATCGCGCCACAGATGGTCCAGCGTCTGCAGGACGATCGACCGCTCGACATAGTTCTTGATCTCGGGACCGAAACGCTCGGCCCGGTCGGCGGCGGCGGCGTTGGCGGCGTTGGTCAGGCGCTCGCGGATCTCTTCGTCGGCGATGCCTTCCTCCTTCACCCACTCCTCGACGGGCAGGTCGAGGTTGAGCTGCTGGTGTACGCCTTCCTTGAAGCCCTGGACGTCCCATTGCTCGGCATAGGCGTTTTCGGGAATGTGCTTGGCGACGAGGTCTTCGACCACATCCTGGCGCATCTCGTCGACCGTATCGCCGAGGCTCTCGCCGTCCATCAGGTCGAGCCGCTGCTCGAAGATGACCTTGCGCTGGTCGTTCATCACGTCGTCGTATTTCAGCAGATTCTTACGGATATCGAAGTTGCGCGCCTCGACTTTCTTCTGCGCCTTTTCCAGCGCCTTGTTGATCCAGGGATGGATGATGGCCTCATCTTCCTTCAACCCAAGCTTGGTCAGCATCGTGTCCATGCGCTCCGAGCCGAAGATGCGCATCAGATCGTCCTGCAAAGACAGGTAGAATTTCGACCGGCCGGGATCGCCCTGACGACCCGAGCGGCCGCGAAGCTGATTGTCGATACGGCGCGATTCGTGGCGTTCGGTGGCGAGCACATAGAGCCCACCTGCGGACAGCGCCAGATCCTTGAGCCGCTGCACATCCTCACGGATCGCCTTCTCCCTGGCGGTGCGCTCCTCGCCTTCAGGCATGTCGCCGAGCTCCTCCGCAATGCGCAAGTCGGCATTGCCGCCTAACTGGATGTCGGTGCCGCGACCCGCCATGTTCGTGGCGATGGTGATGGCGCCCGGTTTGCCTGCCTGGGCGACAATCGCCGCTTCCTGCTCGTGATGGCGGGCGTTGAGAACCTGGAAGTCCTCGACGCCTTCCATGCGCAGCCGTGAGGCCAGATTTTCCGACTTCTCGATCGACGTGGTTCCGACCAGAATCGGCTGCTGCTTGGCGCGGGCGTCCTTGATCTCGCGGATGATCGCCCGGTACTTCTCTTCGACCGTGCGGTAGACCTCGTCGTCTTCGTCGGCGCGGCTGACCGGCAGATTGGTCGGAATCTCGATGACGCCGAGATTGTAGATATTGGCGAATTCTTCCGCTTCGGTCAGCGCCGTACCGGTCATGCCGGCCAGTTTCTTGTACATACGGAAGTAGTTCTGGAAGGTGATCGAAGCGAGCGTCTGGTTCTCGGGCTGGATCGCCACGTGCTCCTTGGCCTCGAGCGCCTGGTGCAGGCCTTCCGAATAACGGCGGCCGGGCATCATGCGGCCGGTGAATTCGTCGATGATGACGATCTCGCCGTTGCGCACGATGTAGTCCTTGTCGCGCTGGAACAAGCGATGCGCCTTCAGCGCGTTGTTGACGTGGTGGACGATGGCGACGTTCTCTACGTCGTAGAGGGATTCGCCCTTCAGGTGCCCGGCGGCCCGCAGCATGTTTTCGAGCTTTTCGGTGCCTTCCTCGGTGAAGATCGAGGTCTTCTGCTTCTCGTCGACCTCATAGTCGGCCGGCTCGAGCTGCAGGATGAAGGCGTCGATGGTGTTGTACATTTCCGAGCGGTCTTCGAGCGGACCGGAAATAATCAGCGGGGTGCGCGCCTCGTCGACAAGGATCGAGTCCACTTCGTCGACGATCGCGTAATTGTGCCCGCGCTGCACCATCTGGCCGCGCTCATATTTCATGTTGTCGCGCAGATAGTCGAAGCCGAGCTCGTTGTTGGTGGCGTAGGTTACGTCACAGGCATACGCCGCGCGCCGCTCCTCGTCTGAAAGGCCGTGCACGATGATGCCGACGGTGAGGCCGAGGAATTTGTAGACGCGTCCCATCCACTCGGCGTCGCGCGTTGCGAGGTAATCGTTGACGG
>DATDBN010000093.1:0-6132 GCA_036524835.1 Mesorhizobium sp.
TCTCGACCGGCTCCTCGATCATGCCGCAAAAGAAGAACCCGGACGCCGCGGAACTGGTGCGCGCCAAGAGCGGCCGCGTCAACGGCCACCTGATCGGGCTGTTGACGGTCATGAAGGGCCTGCCTCTGACCTATTCAAAGGACATGCAGGAAGACAAGGAAGCCGTGTTCGACGCGGCCGAGACGCTCGACCTGATGCTGGCGGCGATGACCGGCATGGTAAACGACATGACGATCAACACGGCGGCGATGAAGAAGGCCGCCGGCTCGGGCTACTCCACCGCCACTGACCTCGCCGACTGGCTGGTGCGCACGCTCGGCCTGCCCTTCCGCGAAGCGCACCACGTGACCGGCCGCGCCGTGGCGCTGGCGGAAGCGAAGAGAGTCGGGCTGGAAAGGCTCTCGCTCGACGATTTGCGTTCGATCCACGAGGGCATCACCGACGATATTTTCTCGGTGCTGTCGGTGCAAAATTCGGTGAAGAGCCGGACGTCCTTCGGCGGCACCGCGCCGAGCGAAGTGAAGCGGCAGATCAGATATTGGAAGAAGCGGCTTGCGAAGAGCTAGCCGGCGTCAACCAGAGCACGTCATGCCCGACCGGATTCATGCGACGTGCTCTAAGTATTTGATTTGATGCATGTCGTTCTCCCAAAACCGCTGCGCACTTTTGGGCGACATGCATTCAGGACGTATCGAGGCCGACACGCGCTGGCGCAAGCGGGTAGAGCGGCATCGATCGCACATCGAAGAGGCGGTGGCCGGATGAGCGTTCGGCCGGTTGCGGTAGCGGCATCAGGCTGATCAAGAGGCACGCCAGCATTCGCAAACGCGCGGCAAGCCGCAGCGCTGCAGCGACGCTGTCGCCCTCGTAAGCCGCCGATGCGGCCCGGTCATTTGTGAGAACCGCCTGCTGGGCCGCCGGTTCGGCGATCCGCAGGATCATCAACACGCGGCGGCGGACAGGGTGAGGCGCTTGAGCGGCGCGCTCGGCCAAACCGGCCAGCGCGAACAGCAGCATGAGAATGCGCTGCATCACTCCGTCCGTTTGTTCAAATCCGCCCATCGCAAACTCCGACCAGAACAAATAGAGAACAATTTTGCCCCTGTCAAGACGGCAGCGGCGCGCGCTTGGCGTACTCAGGCCGACCTGGCCGCATCAGAGAGGACCGGGGAACAGTAGGCAAGCTACGGCTTGACCCGCCAGTCCGCGTCTTCTACTGCGCGCGATAGTTGCGTGCGTGAGGCACGCACTTACAGCGGTTTCATAGAGGCGACTTTGAGAAAGATTCTGAATTTTCTGGTCCTGGCGATCGTAGCTGGCTCCGCCATCGTCTATTTCACGCTTGGGCCGAACGCGTTCCTCGGCGGTCCGACCAAAAACGCCATCATCGACATTACCCGGCAGGTCATGATCGCCACGTCGCCAAGCCCGACTGAAGCAGAGCTTGCCAAAACCGCGAAAATTTCGCCAACCGGCGTCTGCAATCCGAGCGACGGCAAATACGCCTGCGGCGTTGAAGTCACCGTTGACGGCGCTGCTCCCAAAACCTTCGTCGCCGTGCTCAAGAAGGGCGCTGATGGAAATTGGGTGATGGCGGAGTAAGGGCTCTGCCGCAAGCAGGCGGTTAGAGACGCGGCCGCAAGAAGTGGCGGGCCAAGGGTAGCCCCTCTAAGCCCTAACGACCGCCTTGGGGGAAAGACGACGGTAGGTCATATGTCGTGTCAGGAGCCGACTGCTGCCGATCCGCTTCTGGCGGCGCAGCTCCGAGAGCGGACGTTTTGTTGCTATCCGGTCCCTGGGGCTGAGAAGCATTTGCCAGCCTCCAGTATCGCTCAAGCACAGAACTGTGCTAACCGCGAGCCGAACAGCCGAAGGAGTAAACCGTGAGCGAACCGACAGTGGCAGATGCAACAAACAGCGTCTACGCATCGCTCCAGGCGGACAATGCCGACATCGACGCGCACATAGCGACCCTCAAGGCAGCGCTGGCGCGGGCGGGTCTCAAAGAGGCCGTGTTCGATCCGACCAGGCTGGCACAGAACAACCGGTCGGGCAGAAAACTGATGCAGGCTTATTTTCGGCAGCGCGGTGTGACGGTGAAGTACGCGGCGTCGTGAGGCCGTCGACGAGGCCAATCACGCCGCTGGGTGCTCACCGAACGGCACAAAGTCAACGCAGAACCGCAGCTAGCCTGGCGGCCTTCGATGAGGGCTACCGGGAATTCACTCCTCCGACGGACCTCGCCAGGCGCGCTCGAAGGGCAGGCGCCAAGCGTGCGGCGCGATAAGCTGGTGGATCGACTTCGGGCCCCAGCCGCCCTGATCATAAAGACGCACCGGCGGCGGGTTGTCGAGCAGGGGTTGGGAGATATCCCAAAGCCGCTCGATGCCCTCGGCGGTGTTGAAGAGGGTGTGGTCGCCGCGCATGGCGTCAAGAATCAAGCGCTCATAGGCCTCCAGGACTTCGCCGATCAGCCCGGTCTCGCTCATTGCGAATTGCAGGGAAAGCTTGTCGAGCCGGAAGCCCGGGCCGGGGCGCTTGCCATAGAAGGAAAGCGAGACTTTAGAGGCATCGGCCAAGTCGAAGGTTAGATGGTCAGGGCCTTGCGCTCCGACGCCGGAGCCCGCCGGGAACATGGACTTCGGCGGTTCTCGGAAGGCGATCGAAATGATGCGCTGCCCTTCGGCCAGCCGTTTCCCCGTGCGCAGGAAGAAGGGCACACCTGCCCAGCGCCAGTTGTCGATGGCGCACTTGAGGGCGATGAATGTATCGGTGTCGCTTTCCGGGTCGACGCCCGGCTCCTTGCGATAGCCGGCATACTGGCCGCGCACAACGTCTCGCGGTTCGATGGGCAGCATCGAGCGGAAGACCTTGTTCTTCTCTTCGGAGATTGGCGCCGGCTCAAGGGCGGTCGGCGGTTCCATCGCCATGAAGGCGAGAATTTGAAACAGATGGGTTACAACCATGTCGCGGTAGGCGCCTGTCGTCTCGTAGAAGGCGGCGCGGGTAGAGAGTCCGAGCGTCTCCGGCACGTCGATCTGCACGTGATCGATGAAGTTGCGGTTCCAGATGGGCTCAAAGAGACCGTTGGCGAAGCGGAAGGCGAGTATGTTCTGCGCCGGCTCCTTGCCGAGGAAATGGTCGATGCGGAAGATCTGCTTCTCCTCGAACACCTCGTGGAGCTTCCTGTTCAATTCAACGGCGCTGGCGAGGTCCGTACCGAAAGGCTTTTCCATGATGATGCGGCAGCGCTCGACAATTCCCGCTTCGGCGAGAAGTTGGACGGCCGGAAGGGCAGCCTTCGGCGGCACGGACAGGTAGTGCACGCGCCGCGTCTCCGGCCCCAGTGCCGCCTCAGCCCTCTCGACCGCTTCCTTCAAGACGCCAGCGCCAGCCGAAAGGGAGACATAGTCGAGTGAAGCGGCAAATTCCGCCCATTCGGCCTGGGTGAATTTGCGGGTCAGGAACTTGTCGAGGGATTCACGCGCAATGGCGCGGAAACCATCGACGTCGATCTCGTCGAGGGAGACGCCGACAATACGGCAACCCGGGATAAAGCCGGCATTAATGAGGTGGAAAAGCCCGGGTAGCAGCTTGCGGCGGGAAAGGTCGCCCGTCGCGCCGACAAGCACGACGACCTGAGGATAGCCAGGACCGACCCGATCGGAATTCTTTCGCAAAGTGCTCGTCCCCATTCTGCCGCCCCACCTGCGCGTGAGACCAGACTTCCGGCTTCGTGGGTGAGGCCGTCACGCAAAGTCCTCAACGCTCTCACGCACAGTAGAGGGACATGTCGCCCGGATGCAAATCCTCTGAAGGGGCTGGGCGTGCTGGCCGTGATCCGGCAAACGCGAGCGCACGAGTCCTTCCGCTCTTGGGTCGCGCTAAAGAGGAGCGGCCATGTGAGACATCCGCATCGGCGCAGCGGCGGGCCAATCTTATCCCCTCCAAACTACGACCGATTTGGGTGGGAAGCGGACGCCTTGAATAGGCTATCATTTTGGTTCATGCAGAGGCTCCATGGCCAGCTCGGAGGCATGATCGTTGCGGACCGCTTTTGCAATTTTCGGGGTCATGCTCACGTTTTCCAATCAAGCCTTTTCGGCGACGCCTATTCTCGTGGTCAACGTCGACGACCAACAAGTACTGTATTCGGAAGACGCTGGTCGGGCTTGGTATCCTGCATCGACGACAAAGCTCATGACAGCCTTTGTGACCTTCGAAGCAATCCGCGCAGGTCGGGTTTCGATGGACACCACAGTGACACTTTCAGCGAATGCGATGAGCCAAAAATTCTTGAACGCTGATCTGAGTGCCGGGCGCTCAATGCGATTGGAAGATGCGCTGTCCGCCGTGATAGCGGGCTCTGCCAATGAGGTATCTGTAGCGCTGGCCGAGACAGTCGCTGGCTCAGAGAAGTCATTCGTCAAGTCGATGAATGATGCAGCCCACCGTCTCGGGATGACAGGCAGCAACTTTCAAAACCCAAACGGGCTGTTCGACCGCCGCCAGAAAACGACAGCGCGCGACATGGCGCTTTTGGGCATCGCTGTTGCCAAGCAATTTCCGGAGCATCGCCGCTTCTTCGAGGCTTCGGCTGTCGTCATTGACGGCAAGGCGGTCGATTCTCATAACGAACTGCTGACACGCTTTCCCGGAACCCGGGGCCTCAAGACGGGATTTCTCTGTGCGGCTGGGAACAACGTCGTTGCCCTGGCAGAACGGAATGCCAAGCAGGTCTTGGTCGTTGTCATGGGCGCGACCACCGAGCGCGAACGTAACGAACGAGCAGCCATGTATCTGGATAGAGCCTTCACCGGAGACCTCCGATCTAACAAAAAAGCGCTCACAGGCATCAAGAACGATACGAAACGCAAACCCGTCGACATGCGCGCCAAGCTGTGCAGCGCTCAAACACCCAAATATGTAAAGGCGCGCGTAGCGATGTATCCAATGGGACTGCCCGGGCAGAGGAGTTTTCTCACGAATTCGCGCCCAGCCAGCGTTCATCAAATCCAAACATGGATGACGGAAGAAGATCCTTCCAATCGCGGCCCGAAAATGAGTGAGGACCATCCCGACCAATGAAGGCTCTATTTCTTGCGATGCTTCTGTCGCTTGGCGTCAGCACGGAACCATACGCCGAGGAGGTGCTGTGGGATAAATGGAAAATGGGTGACCTGATCGTTCAGGAGACGACCGGTCGCAGTGCTGACGCTCTTCGTGCGGCGGGCTCCCATTTCACCCACATCGGTATCGTGAGGCCAACGGGCGGCGGTCCGTATGTGATGGAAATGACCGAAGATGGCTTCGGGGAGCTGCCGGTTGAAGATTTTATAGCTCGCGGTGTCGGTCACAGATACGCAGTCTTTCGCTATCCGGGCTTGACCGAAAAACAGGGCTTCAAGGTAATGATGGCGGCATTTGAGTCCGAACATGCGCCTTACGATCCATTTTTTCGTCTGGACGCGGAAGCAGTATATCCTGCCGAGCTTGTGTACAGGACATTTCAGAAGACGGGCATTACCCTGGCAGAGCCCAGCAGTGTGACAAAAGCCAAGCTTGCAAGCGCTGCTGGACAAAAACTTCTCCTCGACAACTGGCGTAAGAATCCGGATTGCAGGAACAAGACCAGGGAGCAATGCTGGAAGGCGCAGCAGTCTAAATCTATCGTCACGCCAGCCGAGATGGTCGCAAACCCTAAGCTGAAGATGGTCCATTCGACTTTCGACTGACGGCGGCTTTGCAGGCCAAAACCCTACATCGCAAACAATCTCCGGCAGGGTGCATTTCCCCTCAATCTCCGCTAAGAGCACTCGACTCCACGATGGACGCTCGAATGACCGCCTCACGCATCATCCTTTCTGCCGCTCTGATCGCCACGCTTGGGCTCGTCGCCGCCTGCGGCCGCAAGGCTCCGCTCGACACGCCCTACGAAGCCGGAATGCAGGCCCGCAAGGACGCACAGGATGCCGGCACACCGGTACCGCCAGAACCGGAGAAACCGGTCAAGGATCGCAAGTTCATCCTGGATTGGCTGATCTAGCGAACAACCGAAGCTGAACTCTGGCGGTCGTAGTGCTCCACGTTGCCCCCCTCTGTCCTGCCGGACATCTCCCCCACACGGGGGGA
>DATDBN010000094.1:0-23484 GCA_036524835.1 Mesorhizobium sp.
ATGGCGGCGAGCCTCTGCGCGGTCATCGCGGGCGCGATCAGTTCGCGTCGCGCTGCCCGGCAGTTGCGCCAGCGTTTCGAACAACGGCTCTCTCCCGAGGTCGTGCAACGCATCGTCGAGGATCTCGGCGCTCTCAGACTGCGCGGCGAGCGGCGTGAAATCACCGCCGTTTTCACCGACATCCAGGGCTTCACCGCCATGACCGAGCGTGTCGCGCCGGAAACACTGGTCGCAATTCTGGATCAGTACTTCTCGGGGGTCACCGCAATCGTCATTTTGCATGGGGGCATGGTCGACAAGATCGTCGGCGATGCCGTCCATGCACTTTTCAACGCGCCGTTCGATCTCGCCGACTACCAGGCGCGGGCAATTGATTGCGCATTCGAGATCGTGGCCTTCTCGGAGACGTTCCGCGCTCGTCCGGATATCTCGCAGCATGGTCTTGGCCGGACGCGCATCGGCATCGAAACCGGCCCGGTGGTGCTCGGCGATGTCGGCCAGGGCGCCAAACTCGACTACACCGCGCATGGCAGTGCCGTGAACACGGCCGCCAGGCTCGAAGCCCTCAATAAGCAATTCGGCACGTCGATCTGCGTCGGGCCGGTGACGCGCCAGCGGGCAAGCCGCCACGCTTTTCGTTCCCTTGGCACGGTGGACGTGCGTGGTCGTGGATTGCTTGAGGTGTTCGAGCCGATACCGCCGCTCATCGCCACGGACGGCGCCGATCTGCTCACCGTCGATCCGATTGCAAGCGCAATTTCGAACCCCTCGAGAGCGGCGTCAGGCAGCGGCCGCCGCCCTGCCTTCGCCTAAGAAGCCTGCGTCGGCCGGCTATCGGATCGAGGCCCAGGGGCGAAAGCCCCCTAATCGACGAGGATTGCAGCACCTCCGGATCGTATCCAGCCGAGACCGTCAAGCGCAGAGGACGTCCCTTTAGATCCGCAATAATATTAGCTTCTTCTACCTGAGCGTATCCTGGGCCAGGGTACGTTCCTGAGGAACGACATCAAGGGCGTCGTGGATGGCCTGGATATCATGGGCGACAATACCCTCATCGAGGGTAACTACATCCACGACCTGTTCGGCACCGACAGCCCCCACTATGACGGGATCAACATCGACGCCAGCAATGTCACCGTCAGGCACAACACCGTCATCAACGACCACACCCAGACCTCGGCGCTGATGGTCTCCAGCGACTGGGGCACCGACACCAACGTGCTGGTCGAGGACAATCTGCTCGTCGGCGGCGGCTACACCATCTATGCCGTGACCGGTGACGCCGGTCCCGGCTCGCTGGTCAATGTCCGGTTCGTGAACAACCATTTTGGCGGCGGGTACTACGGCCTCACCCGCCTCAATACGAGCGATGTCATCATGACGGGCAATCTCAGCGACGGCCTCCAGTTGGCGGCCCTTCTTGATAGTGATGGTCCCTACAAAACTCCTCTCACCCCGCCCGGCCCCACTGAGGGTGCGGACACGCTGACCGGGACCGATGGCAACAACGTCATTAACGCCCTTGGGGGTGACGACCGGGTCTATGGTTTGGGCGGAGCCGACTCGCTTGGTGGCGGTGCCGGAAACGACATGCTCAGCGGCGGCCTCGGCAACGACTCGCTGAACGGCGGCGTGGGCGCGGACAATATGCTCGGAGGCGCCGGGAATGATGTCTACGTCGTCGACAATGCATCCGACATCGTCAACGAGAGCCTGACCGGATCGAACGGCGTCGACACCGTGCAATCCGTAATCAGTTTCAACTTGGCAAATACCGCTCGGGTGTCGGGATCTGTCGAGAACCTGGCGCTGACCGGCACTGCCAATATCAACGGGACCGGGAATGCCTTGAACAATGTCATTACCGGCAATGCGGGTGCCAACGCGCTGAACGGCGGGGCGGGCGCGGACAATATGCGCGGCGGCGCCGGGAATGATGTCTACGTCATCGACAATGCATCCGACATCGTCAATGAGAGCCTGACTGGCTCGAACGGCGTCGACACCGTGCAGTCCGCAATCAGCTTCAACTTGTCAAATACGACGCGTGTGCTTGGGTCTGTCGAGAAGCTGACGCTGCTCGGCACGGGAAACATCAGTGGCACCGGAAATGGCTTGAACAACGTCATCACCGGCAATGCCGGCGCCAACGCACTGAACGGCGGAGCTGGCGCTGACGCCCTCAACGGCGGCGCAGGCAACGACCTGATATATGGAGGGGCAGGCAATGACACCCTCACGGGCGGTGCGGGCAATGATACCTTCGTCTTCAACGCCGGGATCAGCGCCACCACCAATGTCGATACCATCGTCGACTTCAATGTCGCGCAGGACACGATCCGGGTGGATAACGCCGTAATGCCCGGCCTTGGCAGCTATCTTGGGACGCTGTCTTCCGCGGCGTTCTGGAAGAGCACCACCGGCCTTGCGCATGACAGCAATGACCGCATCATCTATGAAACCGACACGGGTTGGCTGAACTACGACAGCAATGGCAGCGCGGCGGGCGGAGCGGTTCACGTTGCCAAACTGGCGCCGAATCTGACGCTGACTTACGCAGATTTCTTTGTAATCTAGACTAGGCCCAAAGGAAGCTGCACCAAAGAGGCGGTGCTGGGATCGTGGCAAAGACAACTCGATCTCATCGCCGCCTCGCCGGCTAGACCACCAGCCCCTGGTCCGACATGCTCCATGCGATGGATGGAGGACGCCGGCTTCGAGTTCGACCGAGGAAGGGTGGAAGCATCGCGGATCAGGCGGGAGCGCGTTCGCGCCAATGTTCTTCGTGCTCCATTACTAGGATCGCGGGAGAGGCGCGATGATGAAGTGTGACCGGCCAGCCTACCACGCCGGTTTGCAGGGCTGATGCGCGGCGCGCCATATCGGAACAGATGATCCTGCAGACCCCTCGACAATCCGTTCGGCAAAAGATTGTCCCCCATGTCTTAAGGGCCTATGTCTCGGGGCTGAAGGGGTTTTGGTGGGCGATGAGAGACTCGAACTCCCGACATCTTCGGTGTAAACGAAGCGCTCTACCAACTGAGCTAATCGCCCTTGCGGGCGCGACATGTAGGCGGTTCGTTGTCGCGCCGCAAGAAGAATTCGCGGCGCGCGGTGGTCACGAATCTCTTTGATGTGCGGCGATGGCGCCGTCGTATGAAATGCCGGCTGCGCTCTCGCCGGAATACGCTCCGGGCCGCTTGACACTCAAAACCGAACCCCTTAAGCACCGCCCAACGAAGCGGTCGGCGAGACCCACCGCTTTCAAAGCGCGGGTGTAGCTCAGTCGGTTAGAGTGCCGGCCTGTCACGCCGGAGGTCGCGGGTTCGAGTCCCGTCACTCGCGCCATTTCTCAAAGACCTGGCGGTCCTTGAGATTGAAAAGTTTGAGCCTTGCGCCGGCAATTCAAGCTTTCACCCCCGTTTTCGTTCGCTTGTATCGCTGTCCAGCGGATTCCTCATGTGTGGAGTTTCACCGCTGTGCCTCCGCGCTATGCGCCGGCCGACTGTCATCGAACTGATATCTCTCCTTCGCGTTGCCGTCATCGGCCGCCGCTATCGGTGCGGCTGTCAACAGAGAGCGGAGCGATTCGCCGGTGCGTCTTTTGTTTATCTTCGCGGCATTGGTCGCCATTGCCATGCCTTCGGCCGCGGGGCGGCTGGACGGGACGCACAGTTCGGCAATTCTGGAACGCCTTCAACACGCCAATCGGTGGCGCGACCATGTGATGATCGTGGCCCATCGCGGCGGCGTGCGGGAAAACGGCCGTGTCGTGCGCGCAGAGAATTCGCTCGTTGCCATCGAAGAGGCGGCCAGGCTCGGCGCCGAGATGGTGGAGTTGGATATCCAGAAGACCCGCGACGGGGTCTATGTCGTGCTGCACGACAGCTGGCTCGACCGTACAACGACCTGCAAGGGGCGTCTGGTTGAGCGGACGCTTGCCGACCTCGCGCCCTGCAGGCTGGTGGTCGAGGGCGATCGGGCGGTCACGGGGGAGGGGGTGCCAACCCTTCAAGCCGCCCTCGCGGCGACCAAGGGCCGGGTGCTCGTCAACATCGACAACAAGCTTGAGCCGTCCGATCTGCCCGGCATCGTGGCCATCGCGCGCGGCCTGGGAATGGAAGAGCAGGTCGTCGTGAAGCAGAACCTGTGGACTATGAAGCGCGTGGCAGAGGCGGAGCAACTTGTCGCCGGCCTCGGCGGCGCGCATTTCATGCCGATCATCGCCGATGACGCGGTCAAAGATGTGCGCTTCGTCGAGGCGGCGACCAGGGCCGTTCACGCCGACGCTGTGGAGATGATCGCCTGGCGGGACAGTTCAGCGGGCATGTCCGGCGACGGCGGGTTCCTGTTTGGCGCGAGGTCGCGCGCCGTGGCGGCGCGCGGCGATTGGCATCTGTGGGTCAACACATACGCGATCGTCAACAAGCCTGGCGGCTACCTTGCGGACGGGCGCGGGGACGAACTGGCCACCCTTGCCGCCAAGCCCGAGGCCGCGTTCGGCTTTTGGGCGGAGCGCGGCGCCACCATCATCCAGACCGACGAGCCGAAGGCCGCGATCGAGTGGCTCGAAGCCAATGGCTATCGGATACCCTACGATTTGACCAACTGACCCTGCGGGGTTGGGTCCTTGGAGGGTCGCCGCGCGCCGCCTATCCGCACAGGCCTTTTCTGCTCGCGGATTGCCGGCCGAAACGGTGCATCAGGGGTGGCCTCTTCAACCGGGCAGTTGATTCCCGCCGGCCCCCGCCCCTGTTGGCTTCAATCGCCGTGCTGGCGACCTTGACAATAACGAAGCAGTTATATAACATGTCATTTATATAAATCTGGATCAGCGATGACCCTCGACGTGACATTCTCAGCTCTGGCCGATCCTACCCGACGCGCCATTCTGGCGCGGCTTGCGCTGGGGGAGGCGACGGTGCTGGAACTCGCGGCGCCGTTCGACATGTCGCAGCCGGCGGTTTCGCGCCATATCAAGGTTCTGTCGGACGCCGGTCTGATCACGCAGCGCGTGGCAGGCGCCAGAAGGCCGTGCCGTCTCGCGCCCGGCGCCCTGGATGGAGTGGACGGCTGGCTGACGATGCTGCGCGACGCCCTGACCCGCAACTACGACAGGCTCGACGCTGTTCTGGCCGAAATGGGAACGCCGAAAGAGGAGATGGATTGATGTCGAAACTGAGCCTGCAGACCGGAGGCGACACACATATCGTGGTGAAGCGCCGTTTCGCTGCCTCTCCTGAAAAGGTCTACCGCGCGCATATTGAGCCCGCGCTGATCCGGAAATGGATGCTGGGACCGGAGGGCTGGGACATGCCTGTCTGCATCAACGAGGCGAAGCCGGGAGGCAAAATCCGCTACGAGTGGAGCGACGGCAAGGGCAACGGCTTTTACCTGACCGGGGAGTTCATCGAACTCGAACCCAACCGCCGGATCGTTCATGTCGAACGCATGCATCTGCCCGACGTGACGCCGGACAACCATGTCGAAACCATCTTCGAAAAGGATGGCGACGGGACGCTGATGACCATGCGCATGACGCTGCCCAATTCCGAGGTGCGCGAACAGATGCTTGCCACCGGCATGGCCGACGGTATGGAGCAGAGCTACGCCAGACTGGACGCGATGGATTAGGGTGGTTGAGGAAGCCGTTCTGGTGTTCGCCGCAGCTCCAACGCGGTTCAAGCCCTTATTAGACCAAAGTCATAATCCCAAAGCAGCGCTGCACCCCCAGCCTCTTTTCTGCCATTTTCCGCGCCACTGGCCGCACTGAGTCCGCATCCGGGAGGTTTGCGAGCGGCCAGCGCGACGCAATATGCGACCCAGGAGGGGAATCCATGGCAATTAGCGCAACAGCCGGCGGTAGATCGCGCGGCATGACCCGCGAGGAGAAGAAGGTTATCTTCGCCTCGTCGCTGGGCACTGTTTTCGAGTGGTACGATTTCTATCTCTACGGGTCTCTGGCGGCTTTCATCGGCACCGCTTTCTTCAGCCCGGAAATCCCGGAAGCAACGCGCAACATCTTCGCGCTGCTGGCTTTTGCCGCGGGCTTCCTGGTTCGCCCCTTCGGCGCGCTGGTGTTCGGTCGCGTCGGCGATCTTGTCGGCCGCAAATACACCTTCCTCGTCACCATGACGATCATGGGTCTTTCCACTTTCCTTGTCGGTATCCTGCCCGGCTATGCCAGCTGGGGCATCGCGGCGCCTGTGATCCTGATCCTGCTGCGCATGCTGCAGGGGCTGGCGCTCGGCGGTGAATATGGCGGTGCTGCGACCTATGTCGCGGAACATGCGCCGGACGATCGCCGCGGCTACTACACCTCATGGATCCAGACCACCGCGACGCTCGGCCTGTTCCTGTCTCTGGTCGTCATCCTGATCATCCAGGGCTCGATGAGCAAGGAAAACTATGCGGCCTATGGCTGGCGTCTTCCGTTCATCCTGTCCTTTATCCTGCTTGGCGTCTCGATCTGGATCCGGCTTTCGCTCAGCGAATCGCCGGCGTTCAAGAAGATGAAGGAAGAGGGCAAGGGTTCGAAGGCGCCGCTGACGGAAGCGTTCGGCGTCTGGAAGAACGCCAAGATCGCCATCCTGGCGCTGCTCGGCCTCACCGCCGGCCAGGCCGTCGTGTGGTACACGGGTCAGTTCTACGCATTGTTCTTCCTGACCAATGTGCTCAAGGTGGACGCTGCTTCGGTCAACACGATGATCGCCATCGCCCTGGCGCTCGGCACGCTGTTCTTCGTGTTCTTCGGCTGGCTCTCCGACAGGATCGGCCGCAAGCCGATCATCATGGCCGGCCTGGCGCTCGCCATCGTCACCTACTTCCCGCTGTTCAAGGCGTTGACGGCAGCTGCCAATCCTGCGTTGGCGACAGCTCAGGAAACGGTTCGCGCCAAGATCATCGCGGCGCCCGGCGACTGCAATTTCCAGTTCAACCCGGTCAGTGCGCCGGTGCCGAGATCGTCCTGCGATGTGGCATCGGCCTTCCTCACCCGCAACTCGGTGCCGTTTGATGTCGAGACCACCGCGGCTCCAGGCACTTTGGCGAAGCTGACGGTCAAGGACACCGTTATCGACACATTTGACCCGAAGACCATTGGGGACAAAGCCGCCTCGGACAAAGCTGCGGCGGCGTTTGGCAAGTCGGTGAACCTCGCGCTGCATAATGCCGGCTATCCGCTGGTGCGTGCCGTCGCGAAAGTCTCGGACCAGAAGCTCGATGCCTTCATCGCCGCGAATCCGGAGCTGAAGCTTGACGCCGCCGCGATCCGGGGCGGGGAGAAAGCGACGGTTCCGCTCGCTCAAGCGATCAAGGATAAGCTGGTGACGGCGGAAGAAACGGCCGGCGCGACCGAAATCTCGGTCTTCTCCATCCCCGGCGGCGGCGCCTATTCGATGGTTGCCGATCCTGCTGGGGTGAGCTGGCCGAAAGTCATCGGCATCCTGTTCATCCTCGTGCTCTATGTGACGATGGTGTACGGCCCGATCGCAGCAATCCTGGTCGAGATGTTCCCGACCCGCATCCGCTATACCGGCATGTCGCTGCCTTACCACATCGGCAACGGCTGGTTCGGCGGCCTGCTGCCTGCGACCGTTTTCGCGATGAGTGCCGCAGCCGGCGATATCTACTACGGCCTCTGGTACCCGATCGCGGTGGCGGCGATGTCGCTGATCATCGGCACGCTGTTCGTGCGTGACACGCTGGGCACCAACCTCAGCGACAAGGACTGAGCCTGGCTCAATTCGCAGACAGGAAACCCGGCGCGGGCGATCGCGCCGGGTTTTCCATTTTCCAGGTGGGAAAGGGTGCGGCGCGCCGTGCAGGCGCGGCGGCTATTTCGCTTTATGAAGCAGTGGATTGCGCGGCTTGATTGCCGGCTTGATCGAAGTTGCAGGCTCGACCGCGGCCTGGCCGATGGTGAAGTCGGTCTCCACGACCTTGACGCCGTCGATCATGAAGAACTGCGTCGTTTCGCGCTCCGCCCTGAGCGTTCCACTGACACGCACCGGCTCGTAGACCTCCCTTGCCGGATAGGCCGGGCGGGCGAAGACGTGGACGATCTGGTTTGAGGGCGGCTGCGGCATGTGGCTGCAAGCGCCCGCGAAGGGCACCAGCATGAACTCGTAGACATTGTCTCCCTCTTTATCGACCGGCAGCAGGTAACCCTCGATGGCGATCTCTTGCCCTAGCAGGCCGGCGCCTTGACGCTGTCCTGCAGCGAGTTTGTCGAGCGCGGCCGCCGCCGGCTGGCGCCCCTGCGCTGCGTCACGCAGCGCTTCCCAGGTGATCGGCCTGGGTTCGGCCGCCGACACCGGCGCCGGCATGAGCGCCAATGCTGCCATGGCAATCGCTATCCGCGCGCTGCGTTTCAACGGCCTCACCGCGCGGCCTTCTTTTGCAGGCGCTCCAACTGCTTCGGGTCAGTCAGTTCGCGCGCCGCGTCCTTGCCGATCCAGCGCGCCGTCTTGTCAGCCGATGCAGCCAGATTTTCGGCAACCGAGAGGGCAGGGCCGTGCAAGCCGGGCGAACGCTTGCCGATTGTGCGCAGCGCCCAGTTGACCGCCTTCCTCACGAAATTGCGCGGATCGGTGGCATGCCGCTCGATCAGGGACAGGTAGCCAAGAAAGGTCGCGTCCGGCTCCTTCTTGCGATGAACCGAGCCCCAGCAAATCATGGCGAAGGCGGTGCGGCGGACAAATTCGCGCTCAACCGCAGCGAATTCGTCGATCAGCAGCTGCCAGTCGTCCATGTCGACGAACAGGTCCGACACGCCGTCGACAATGTCCCAGCTGTCGAACTCCTCCGCCCAGCGCCGCGCGTCAACCACGGTCATACGCTTCGGGTCGGCGGTTACCGAGGCAATGAACTGCGCTTCCATGATGCGACTTTCCCACAATTCCATGGCGCGCTCGTGGTTGCGCTTGATGGTCTTGGCGATGTCGCGCTGGATACCGTGCGAAATGCCGAGGGCGCGGTCGATCTTGATGCCGTAGCGCTTCATGCCCTCGCGGTTCGCCTCCGAGCCGATCGCGCGCAGATGCGCGACGATTTCGTCGGCGGTCGAGGCAGGCGAGAGCGCGCCGCTCACGGCGCCTACTTCTCCAGACGGGCCAGCAGGGACGAAGTATCCCAGCGCTTGCCGCCCATGGCCTGGACGTCCTTGTAGAACTGGTCGACCAGCGCCGTGACGGGCAGCCGTGCGCCGTTGCGGTCGGCTTCCTCAAGGCAGATGCCGAGGTCCTTGCGCATCCAGTCGACCGCGAAGCCGAAATCATACTTCCCGGCGTTCATTGTCTTGTGGCGGTTTTCCATCTGCCAGGAGCCGGCGGCTCCCTTGGAGATCACTTCAATCACCTTTTCGATATCGAGCCCGGCCTTCTTGCCGAAGTGGATGCCTTCGGCAAGGCCCTGCACCAGGCCGGCGATGCAGATCTGGTTGATCATCTTGGTCAACTGTCCGGCGCCGGATGGCCCCATCAGCCCGACCATTCGAGCGTAGGATTCGATGACCGGCTTTGCCTTGTCGAAGTCGGATTGCTCGCCGCCGACCATAACGGTCAGCACGCCGTTCTTCGCACCCGCCTGGCCGCCGGAGACAGGAGCATCGAGAAAGCCGAACCCCAGGCTCTGCGCCGCGTTCGCCAGTTCGCGCGCTACCTCCGCGGATGCCGTTGTGTTGTCGATGAAGACCGCGCCCTGTTTCATCGCGGAAAAGGCGGCGCCGTCGCCCAGGGTGATCGAGCGGAGATCGTCGTCATTGCCGACGCAGGAGAAGACGAAGTCCTTGTCGCGGGCGGCTTGCGCCGGCGTCGAGGCGGTTGCGCCTCCCTGCTCGGTCGCCCACTTCTTCGCTTTCTCCTCGGTGCGATTGTAGACGGTGACCTCATGGCCGCCCTTGTTCTTCAAATGCGCGGCCATTGGATAGCCCATGACGCCAAGGCCGAGAAAAGCGACGGATGCCATTGTTCTTCCTAATAAATTCAAGAGATTGTGAGTTCAGCGGATCAGGTGCTTGGTAATGACCCGTTCGATCCAGTCAACCAGATGGCGCAGAAGCTCGACGATGGCCAGATAGATCACGCCTGCCCAGATATAGGTCTGGAAGTCGAAGCTGCGGGAATATGCACGGCGGGTTTCGCCCATGAGATCGAAAACGGTAATGAGCGCGGCGACGGCCGAACCCTTGACCATCAGCACGATCTCGTTGCCGTAGGGGCGCAGCGCGACGATGAGAGCCTGCGGCAGCACGATCTTTATCATGGTCTGCCATTTCGAAAGGCCCAGCGCTGCCGCACCCTCCCACTGACCCTTGGACACGCTTTCAATCGCGCCGCGCAGGATTTCGGCCTGGTAGGCCGCCGTGTTCAGGGTAAATGCGAGGATGGCGCAGTACCAGGCTTCGCGGAAGAAGCCCCATAGCCCGACCGCTTCGAGCGGTCCCTTGAGCGAACCCAGGCCGTAATAGATCAGGAATGTCTGCGCGATCAGCGGCGTGCCGCGGAAGAAATAGACATAGCCGTAGGAGATCGCTTGAAGGGCGCGATTCTTCGACATGCGGGCGTAGGTGACCGGAACCGACAGCAGCGCACCGAGCACGATGGAGAAGAAGACAAGTTGCGTGGTGACCCACAGGCCTTGCATGTAGAGCGGGAAGTATTTGTCAAAAAGTTCAGGGTTCCAGACCGAAATCAGGTAGTAGACCAAGCCGATGCCGGCCAAGGCCCATAAACCGACCAGTATGCTTCCCGCGATACGAGGCCCGGTCCAGGGCCGGGCAGGCGCGGGTGGCCGGTCCACCGCCGACAGAGTTTGCTGGACGCTCAACGGCCTGCCCCCTGACGATTGGTCGAACGTTCGATCTTGTTGATGCCAATCGACGAAATGATCGCCAAGACAAGGAAGATGAGGCAGGCGATGCCGTAGAACAGCAACGATTCCTTGGTCACACGCGAGGCGATCTGGGCTCGGCGCAGAATATCGGAAAGACCGATGGCCGAGACCAGCGCGGTATCCTTCAGGAGAATGAGCCAGAGGTTGCTGAGACCCGGCAGCGCGATGCGAATGAGTTGCGGTAGGACGACCAGCCGCATGGTCTTGCCGTGAGGCAGGCCGATTGCATAACCGCCTTCGTACTGTCCCCTGGGAATGACCCGGAAAGCCCCGAGGAACACTTCGCTCGCATATGAGGAAAAGACGACGGTAAGGGCAAACATGCCGCCAAGGAAACTTGCAATTTCCGGGCTTGCGTCAGGCGCCACCTTGCTGAGCAGCGGCACCGATATGCCGAAATAGACCAGAAACAAAGTCAGCAGTTCCGGCAAGCCCCGGAAAATCGTGGTGTAGATATTTCCCGCCAGCCGCAGCGACGGCTCGGCAGATTGTTTGGCCAGGGCGACGAAGAAGCCGACCGTCAGGCCGAAGGGCAGCGTGGCAAGCGCCAGGCCGACCGTCATGGCGATGCCGCGGAATATATCGTCCATCCAGCCTTCGGGGCCAAAGCTGAGCAGGGTCAAATAATACTGCATACGCAGACAGCCCCGATGCGACGATCGAAAACCAGGAGAGGGGGAAGGGCCGGCGGCCTATGCCGCCGGCCTCAACCTCGGATCAGGACTCGGCGCCGTAGACGTCGAACTTGAAGTATTTGTCGTTGATTTCCTTGTATTTGCCGTTGGAGCGGATCGCCTTGATCGCCTCGTTGAACTTGTTGGCGAGGTCGGTCTCGCCCTTGCGGAGGGCGATGCCGGCGCCGGGGCCAAAGATCTCGATAGGTTGCGGGGTGGGAACACCGAGCAATTTGCAGCAGGCGCCTTCCGGCGAATCGAGGAACGTCTGCAACACCACGATGTCGTCTTCGACAGCGTCGAGACGGCCATTGGCGATGTCGAGCATGTATTCCTGGCTCGATGGATAGCCCTTGATGGTCGAGTCGGTGAAGGTCTGCTCGGCATAGTTATAGTGGGTCGTCGACGTGGCCACGCCGATGGTCTTGCCGGCGAGGTCTTCCTTCGCCACACCCTTCAGCTCGCTCTCCTTCGGCACGACGATGGCCGATGGGGTGTTGTAGTACTTGTCGGTGAAGTCGACCTTCTGCTTGCGCTCATCGGTGATCGACATCGACGCGATGATGGCGTCGAATTTGCCGGCCTGAAGGGCGGGGATGATGCCGTCCCAGTCCTGGGTCACGAACTCGCACTTGGCCTTCATCTCGTCGCAGAGGGCCTTGGCGATGTCGATGTCGAAACCGACCAGCTGGCCGTCAGCGGTCAAATTGTTGAAGGGCGGGTAGGCGCCTTCCGTGCCGATCTTGAGGTTGAGCTCCTGCGCCTGCGCGGCGCCGATAGCCAGAAACGCAGCCGAGGCGGCCAGCGCTCTACGAAGTCCAATACGCATAATATTCCTCTCTGTTGGTCCCGGTAGCCGCCGTTGGCGGCCGGTGGGGCAGCACTTCCGGCTGCCCTCTGGCGCGGATATTCCCACTTCTTCGCCGCAAAAAGCAACACCAAATCATTGCGGTACAGATTGCGCCTAGGCCCCGCGAAGTCCCGTAGAAACTTCGATGAAGTCGGCAATCGCAACCGCGTCGTCGAGATCGAATACCGGCAGCAAGGGGCTTTCGACGGGACGGTCGGAGGCAATTGCCACGATGAAAGGGTCATCCGCGCTGAGAGGCGACTTGTCCTTTGCGGCGCTGCGCCGGGCCTCGATCTTGAAGTGACTTTCGCGCTTGTAGCCCTCCACGAGGACGAGGTCGCAAGGCGCGAGTCGGGTCAGAATTGTTTCCAATGACGGCTCGTCCTCACCGCGCAACTCGTGCATGAGCGCCCAGCGATGGGCGGACACGATCGCCACCTCGCCGGCGCCGGCGGCGCGGTGACGAAAGCTGTCGGTGCCCTCCTTGTCGATGTCAAAGCTGTGGTGGGCGTGCTTGACCGTCGAGACGCGCCAGCCGCGCCGGCTCAACTCGGTGACGAGCTTTTCCGTGAGGGTCGTCTTGCCGGAGTTCTTCCAGCCGGTGATGCCGAAAATGCGGTGGGTCATGATGTGGCGTTCTGAAGGAGCCGCCGCGCTTCGGCAAGATCGTCCGGCGTATTGACGTTGAAGAAGGGATCGACGTTGCCGCCGGGCAAGCGCTGGGGCGGGAAATCGATGGCCGACGAGGAATGCCGGGCGATGTAGTCGACCACCCGGCGCGAACCGCCGCTGCGCAGATATCCGTCGAGGTCGTTCATCAGGGAGACCGGCCAGAGCGCGCAGACCGGATGCGTCCTGCCCTCGCAAGCGGCGACCGCGACCGTTCGGCTATCCACGTCGCCGGATAGCCGCGCGATGAGATCGCCCGGCAGGAACGGCGTGTCGCCCGCGGTGGTCACGAGCCATCGCGCGTGCTTGTCCTGCGCCCATATGAGCCCCGCCAGGATTCCCGCGAGAGGGCCCGGCAGACCGGGAACCGTGTCGGCAAGGAACGGCAATCCGAACCGGCGGAACCGGTCCGGATCGCCATTGGCATTGATCGCCAGCGCGTCGACCTGCGGCGCCAGCGTATGGATGATGCGGGCAAGCATCGGTTCTCCAGCCAGGTCCAGCAGTGATTTGTCGCCGCCTCCCATTCGGCTGGAGCGACCGCCGGCAAGGATTACGCCCACAATGGCCGCCACTTAGAGCTCGCCCTTCACGCGAGCCCGGCGAACGACCCACAGCGTGGTGAAGACACCAGCGACGGCCGACAGCAAGGTCGTGATGAGCAGAGGGTAGGGGCCTGAGTCCGGCGACAGAAGTGCCGCGGTGATCGCCGCCAGCACAGCGCCGCCGCCGAGCGTCAATGCGCCGCCGAGGCCCGATGCGGAGCCGGCCAGATGCGGCCTGACACTGACGATGCCGGCATTGGCGCTAGGCAGCGTCATGCCGTTTCCGATGCCGACGAAAGCGGCAGGGCCGAACAGCGCCAGTGCATGCATGGAGCCGCCAAGGAAGAGGGCGAGGGAGGCGCAGAGGCCGACCGTGGTGACGACATTTCCGGCCAGCATCATGTGGTTCATGCCCACCCGCTTCGAAAACCGTCCGGACACGAAATTGCCGAGCATGTAGCCGATCGAAATGAGGCCGAAATAGAAGCCGTATTGAGAAGGCGTCAGCTTCAGCATCTCCGTCGAGACATAAGGCCCGCCACCAAGAAAAGCGAAGAAAGCACCCGAGCCGAACATGGCGGTGAGCGTGTAGCCCCAGAAGCGCGGCGAGGCGATCAATTCGGGATAGGCGCGGAATTGAGCGGCAAAGGAGGAGCTTCGATTCCTGTTGGTCTCGCCGAGATCGAGATAGACCACGACAAGGGCAAGCAGGCCGAACGCGAAAGTCAGCCAGAAGCTCGCCTTCCAGCCATAGATCTCATCGAGATAGCCGCCGATGAACGGCGCGATCATGGGCGTCACGCTCATGCCCATGGTGATATAGCCAATCTTGCTCGCCGCATCCTCTGCGTCGACGGTGTCGCGCACGATGGCGCGCGAAAGCACGATACCTGCCGCGCCGAAGGCCTGCATGATACGGCAGGCCAGCAAGACATGGACGTTCGGCGACTGGATCGCCGCCAGGGTGGCGACGAGAAAGATGATCAGCGAGGTCAACAGGACCGGACGCCGGCCGTATCGGTCCGAGGCCGGTCCAAGCACGAGCTGCAGCAGCGCCATCGCGACGAGATAGAGCGACAGCGCCAGCTGCACGACGCCGTAGTCGACAGCGAAATAGCGCGCCATCCCGGGCAGCGACGGCAAGAAAATATTGAGCGCGAGCGGGCCGACGGACGTCGCGATGACGAGCGTCGCCAGCCTGGGAGGCGCCGCGAGCGCGGAAGTCGATCGAGCGTCCATCGCCTACAATCCGTCCACTGCCGTTGCCGATCCGGTCGTCTCTGCGACCGGCCTGGTTTTTCCGACGACCCGCTCGCGGTAAAGCGTGTAGACGCCGGAGGCCACAACGATCGCCGAGCCGATGAGCATGGGCAGGTCGGGCACGTTGGCAAAGACAAGATAGCCCGTCGTCAGTGCCCACAGCAAAGCGGTGTAACGGAAAGGCGCGACGAAGGAAATGTCGCCGACGCGCATGCACTGGATGATGAACTGGTAGCCGGTGAGAACGAGCATCGCCGCGCCGGCCAGCGTCAGGATCAGGGGCAGGGTCAACGGCGTCCACCCGCCCGTGAACGGAATCAGCAACCGCCGCTCAGCGTGACCGTTGCCGCCGTCAGCAGCGACACGAAGGTTGACGGAATGTCGGATGCGATGCGGCGCGTGGCGAGATCACGAAACGCGCAGAAGGCGACACACACCAGGACGTAGAGCGAATAGGCGCTGAAGCCTTCAAGCCCGGGCCGAACGATGATGAGCACGCCAACGAAGCCGGCCGAGATGGCGAGCCAGCGCCGGGCGCCGACATGCTCGCCGAAAAACAACGCCGCACTCATCGCGACGGCGAGCGGAAGCGCTTGAAAAACCGCCGAAACATTGGCGATCGGCAAATGCGCCAAGGCGATCAGATAGAAGACGGTGCCGCCGATTTCTCCGAAGATCCGGCAGAGGACCGGCGGGCTGACCGCTTTCCTGAAAGGCCGAAGATGCCCGAGCCGCCAAACGAGCATAGCGATCAGCGTCGTGGCAAAGAGACCGCGCACGAGCATAATCTGGCCGATTCCCAATGAGCCGGTCGCGAGTTTGACGAGGGTGTCGTTGAGCGTAAACGCGGCTTGCGAGATCGCCATGAACATGGCGCCCCGATGGTTAGGAGAAAGTGGCAAAGCTTGTTCCGTGGATGATGCGGGCGCTTCGGGTCACGGCAGCCATAGCGATGATCGTGGCCGACGCAATCGCAATTGGCTGATCCAAGGCGATCCGTCATCCAGCGCTTGCGAGGGCCGCGGGGCCAGGCAAGGGATATAGCTGTGTCACGGCACCCGGGGGCACGCGCCGTGGAGCAACCGGCAATCCGGCAGACTTCAGCCGCCGGTGACGCTCATGTGGCGCGAGACGGCTGGGCGCTTTGTCCGCCGGTCGATGATGAAATCATGGCCCTTTGGCTTGCGTCCGATCGCTTCATCGATTGCGTTGGACACGAGGTCGTTGCCTTCAGAGGCGCGAAGCGGCGCGCGCAAATCGGCGGCGTCCTCCTGGCCGAGGCACATATAGAGTGTCCCGGTGCAGGTGAGCCGCACGCGATTGCAGCTCTCGCAGAAATTATGGGTCATCGGCGTGATGAAACCCAGCCTTCCGCCGGTTTCCGCCACCGCCACATAGCGGGCGGGCCCGCCAGTCTTGAAGGGAATGTCGGAAAGCGAGAACTGCGTTTCGAGGTCGGCGCGCAAGAGAGAGAGAGGCATATACTGATCGGTACGGTCGCCCTCGATCTCACCCATCGGCATGGTTTCGATGACGGTGAGGTCCATGCCGCGCCCATGCGCCCAGCGCATCAGCGATGGAATTTCGGTGTCGTTGAAGCCTTTCAGCGCGACCGCATTGATCTTGACCTTCAACCCCGCGGCCTGCGCGGCATCGATTCCGGCCAGCACTTTTGGGAGATCGCCCCAGCGCGTGACTTGCCTGAATTTCGCGGGATCCAGCGTATCGAGCGAGACGTTGATGCGCTTGACGCCCACCTCAGCGAGTTCGCCGGCATATTTCGCCAGTTGCGAGCCGTTTGTGGTGAGCGTCAGTTCCTGGAGCGCGCCGCTGTCCAGATGGCGCGACAATTGCCGCACAAGATGCATGATGTTCTTGCGCACCAGCGGCTCGCCGCCCGTCAGGCGCAGCTTCCTGACGCCTTTTTCGATGAAGACCGTGCACAGCCGCTCAAGTTCTTCCAGCGACAACAGGTCCCTCTTGGGCAGAAAAGTCATGTCCTCCGCCATGCAGTAGGTGCAGCGGAAGTCACAGCGGTCCGTCACAGACACCCTGAGGTAGCTGATGTCGCGGCCGAATGGATCAATCATGCTCATGCTGGCTTCAGGCTTCCTTCCCTCGCGGGGGCGTCGCCGCCCGCTCAGCTAGGTTTAACCCTATGTCGAGCCAATCGTAAGGCAATTCAAGACCGATAGTGTCGTTCTTTGGTCAGGTGGCTGTTTCCGCAAAAAGACGGCAAGGCGGTGCATCCTTTTGGGCTTGTACTTCTGGGCGGCTTTCATTGCCGCGCGAACCGCATTAGGCATCTCGCCTGACGAAGGGCACCGCCATGACCGCACCGACCGAACTGCGCGTTTCGAAGGACCGGAACCTTCTGACCGTGACCTTTCCCGCCCATTCGCCTTTCGAACTGCCGGCCGAGATGCTGCGCGTGCTGTCGCCCTCGGCCGAAGTGCAGGGCCATTCGCCCGAACAGCGCGTGACCGTGCCGGGTAAGCGCCGCATCACCATCACGAAGATCGAACCGGTCGGCAATTACGCGGTGCGCATCACCTTCGCCGACGGGCATGACACGGGGATCTTCACCTGGGACTATCTGCACACGCTCGGTCATGAGAAGGACGAGCGCTGGCAGAGCTATCTGGATGAACTGGCGCAGAAGGGGCTGGACCGGGGATGACCATCGCGTCGCCTATTGAAACCGTCGAGCAGCTCGAGGCGCTTTACGGCGCGCCCGGTGAAGCGGCGCTGGTCAAGGAACTGGACCGTATCATTCCGGAATATGGCGCACTGATCGAGGCATCGCCCTTCGTGGCCCTGGCGACCTGCGGCCCGGAAGGGCTCGACTGTTCGCCGCGCGGAGATCTTGCCGGTTTCGTGCGCATCTACGATGATCGTACTGTCATGATGCCGGATCGTCGCGGCAATAACCGCGTCGATTCGCTGAGGAACATCGTTCGCAACCCGCGCGTGGCTCTGCTGTTCCTGGTGCCGGGTTCGGGCACGACGCTGCGGCTGAACGGCCGCGCCCAACTGACCACCGACGCCGAACTGTGCCAATCCTTCGCCGTGGAGGGCAAACTCCCCCGCTCCGTCATCGTGGTGAATGTGGAGTCGGTCTATTTCCAGTGTGCACGCGCGATCCATCGCTCTGAATTGTGGAATCCGGAACGGCATGTCGATCCCAAACGCCTGCCGACGCCGGGCCGGCTGCTGGCCGCAATGAGCAGCATCGACGGCGAAGCCTATGACAAGGAGTGGCCGGGGCGGGCGAAGAAGACGATGTGGTGAGGCACGGCAGCGCGTAGCGCCCGCCGACGCTTTACACTCCGTTGCGCCGTCCTTATGTAGCGGCTCGACCATTTCGCCACGGGACACCTTTCTTCATGCGCGCGGAAACGCAAACCAAAGTCGACGAAATCAGGCAGGGCATAACCCTGCTGAGGAGGCATCTTTGACTGGGATCAAGCCGTCAAACGCCTCGACAACCTGAACAATCGCGCTGAAGACCCCTCTCTCTGGAACGATCCGCAGGAAGCGCAAAAGCTGATGCGCGAGCGCCAGACGCTCGATGACGGCATCGGCGCGGTCAGGCGCCTGGAACAGGCGCTGAGCGACAATATCGAGCTGATCGAACTGGGCGGCGCCGAGGACGACGAGGATATTGTGGCGGAAGCCGAAGCCGCCATCCGCAGCATGGCCGCCGAGGTGCGCGAACGCCAGATTGAGACGATGCTTTCTGGCGAGGCGGACGGCAACGACACCTATCTGGAAATCCATGCCGGCGCCGGCGGCACCGAAAGCCAGGACTGGGCGAACATGCTGCTGCGCATGTACACCCGCTGGGCCGAGCGGCGGAAGTTCAAGGTCGAGGTGCTGGAAATGCATGACGGTGAAGAAGCCGGCATCAAATCCGCCACCCTGCTGATCAAGGGCGCGAACGCCTATGGCTGGCTGAAGACGGAGTCAGGCGTGCATCGCCTTGTCCGCATCTCGCCATATGATTCCAATGCGCGCCGGCACACCTCGTTTTCGAGCGCCTGGGTCTATCCGGTCGTCGACGACAATATTCAGATCGACGTCAGCGAAGCCGATGTGCGCATCGACACCTATCGTTCATCGGGCGCGGGCGGCCAGCACGTCAACACTACCGACTCGGCGGTGCGCATCACGCATATCCCGACGGGCATCGCCGTTGCCTGCCAGGCGGGACGCTCGCAGCACCAGAATCGCGCCAAGGCGTGGGAGATGCTGCGCTCGCGCCTCTATGAAGCGGAGTTGGAGAAGCGCGAGGCCGAGGCCAATGCCACCCAGGAATCCAAGACCGATATCGGCTGGGGTCACCAGATCCGGTCCTATGTGCTGCAGCCGTACCAATTGGTGAAGGATCTGCGCACCGGCGTGGAATCGACCGCGCCGTCAGATGTGCTGGATGGCGATCTCGACGAGTTCATGGAAGCCAGCCTCGCGCATCGCATCGAAGGCGGGGCAGGGGAAGCCGTGAAGGATCTGGCCTAGGCCCGCGCCTGCCTCGTCAGTCGACGAAGGGGTTTAAGACGGAAACACCGGTGCGGGGCGCGGTGCATCCTCACGCCAGGATGATCGACACTTCGCCTTCCAGGGCGCCTTGATAGGCGGACATGTGCGGCTCTTCATCCGGTTCGCCCGCGAGTTCCCCGATCTGGTCCAGTTCGGCTTCGACGAATCCCTCTTTCTGCAAAGCCTCCAGCGTACGGCGCACCGCGGAATCGTCGTCCGGCGCGCGCAGCATGACATGCACGTTGCTTTCCGGTCCGCCCTTGCGGCGAGTCACGCGCCCGAGGATGATCCAGACCAGCGGCGGTTCATTGTCGTTCATGGCGATTCCCTTTCCTGATCGAATCGACCCGACTTTCGTCGTCGCGGCAAGTGCGAAGTCGCGGATGCGATTCGAGGAGAGCGGCTGCCCGAGACCGACAGCAGGTCATTTTCTTCTTCGCAAATGCGAAAAGCCGACAGAATATTGCGCGCCTCTTGAACTGCATCGCGCGCATGTCCCATATGCGCTCAAGCGTGGCTTTTTCGGAGGCTGCGGGGGTTGACGGGATGGGGGTTCACGCGTATTAGCCGCCCCGTCTGAGCCGATGTGAGGCCTTCCTTTCCAGGACGACGCGTCCGGAAGCCAAGCCTCAAACAGGGTTCGTTCTACGAGCGAAAGACATTTCCGGCGTGCATGAAGCAGCAATGCTTCCTCTGCCATTTGTTCGGGCGAGACCGCTACTGCGCGGTTTTGGGCCCGAATTTGCGTATGGAAATGCGTGCTTTGGAATGGGCTTTCGGGCTCGTGACGTGAGATTTGAACAAAGAAGGACGGCTAATGCCTACCGTAAACCAGCTGATCCGCAAGCCGCGCCTGGCGCCGGCGACGCGCAACAAGGTTCCGGCCATGCAGCAGAACCCCCAGAAGCGGGGCGTCTGCACGCGCGTCTATACGACGACGCCGAAGAAGCCGAACTCGGCGCTGCGCAAGGTCGCCAAGATCCGCCTCGTCAATGGCTTCGAGGTCATCGGCTACATCCCGGGTGAAGGTCATAACCTCCAGGAGCACTCGGTGGTGATGATCCGCGGCGGTCGTGTGAAGGATCTTCCGGGCGTGCGCTACCACATCATCCGTGGCGTGCTCGACACCCAGGGTGTGAAGAACCGCAAACAGCGCCGCTCCAAATACGGCGCCAAGCGTCCGAAGTAAGGGCTTTCCCCGGATTCGGCGCTTTTTTGTTTTTGCGCCGGGCCGACGAAATCGAGAGACGAGAAGAATATGTCCCGACGTCATGCTGCAGAAAAGCGCGAAATCAACCCGGACCCGAAGTTCGGCGATCTCGTTGTCACCAAGTTCATGAACGCCGTCATGTATGACGGCAAGAAGTCGGTCGCCGAGACGATCGTCTACGGCGCGCTCGACCAGGTTCAGTCCAAGACCAAGCAGGAGCCGGTCGCCGTGTTCCACCAGGCGCTCGACAATGTCGCGCCGCATGTGGAAGTGCGCTCCCGCCGCGTCGGTGGCGCGACCTACCAGGTTCCGGTGGACGTTCGCCCGGAGCGCCGTCAGGCGCTGGCGATCCGCTGGCTGATCACGGCTGCCCGCAACCGCAACGAAACCACGATGGTCGACCGCCTTTCGGGCGAGCTGATGGACGCGGCGAACAACCGCGGCACCGCCGTCAAGAAGCGTGAAGACACCCACAAAATGGCAGAGGCCAACCGCGCCTTCGCCCATTACCGCTGGTAATCGGCGAGCAGAGACGAGAGGCAGCACCCCATGGCCCGCGAATACAAGATCGAAGACTACCGCAACTTCGGCATCATGGCGCATATCGACGCCGGCAAGACGACGACGACCGAGCGGATTCTCTACTACACCGGCAAGTCCCACAAGATCGGCGAAGTCCATGACGGCGCCGCGACAATGGACTGGATGGAGCAGGAGCAGGAGCGCGGCATCACGATCACGTCCGCCGCGACGACCACCTTCTGGGAAGGCCGCGACGGCAAGAAGCGCCGCTTCAACATCATCGATACGCCGGGCCACGTCGACTTCACCATTGAAGTCGAGCGTTCGCTGCGCGTGCTTGACGGCGCGATCGCGCTGCTGGATGCCAATGCCGGCGTCGAGCCGCAGACCGAGACGGTCTGGCGCCAGGCCGACAAGTACAACGTGCCGCGCATGATCTTCTGCAACAAGATGGACAAGATCGGCGCTGATTTTTACCGCTCCTACGACATGATCAAGTCGCGTCTCGGTGCGACCGCCGTGGCCGTCCAGCTGCCGATTGGCGCTGAGAACGATTTCAAGGGTGTTGTCGACCTGATCGAGATGAAGGCGCTGGTCTGGCGCGACGAGCAGTTGGGTGCGCAGTGGGACGTGGTCGAGATTCCGGCCGACCTGCAGGCGCGCGCCGAGGAATTCCGCGAGAAGATGATCGAAGCCGCCGTCGAAATGGACGACGACGCGATGAACAACTATCTCGAGGGCAAGCTGCCGTCGAACGACGAACTGCGCGCGCTGATCCGCAAGGGCACGATCGCGGTCAAGTTCTTCCCGATGTTCTGCGGCTCGGCCTTCAAGAACAAGGGCGTTCAGCCGCTTTTGGATGGCGTTATCGAATTTCTGCCGTCGCCGACCGAAGTTCCGGCGATCAAGGGCATCGATCCGAAGACCGACGAAGAAGTCGTTCGCATCTCGGACGACAATGCGCCGCTGTCGATGTTGGCTTTCAAGATCATGAACGATCCGTTCGTCGGCTCGCTCACCTTCTGCCGCATCTACTCCGGCAAGATGACCAAGGGCGTCTCGCTCGAGAATACCGTGAAGGGCAAGAAAGAGCGCATCGGCCGTATGCTGCAGATGCACTCCAACTCGCGCGCCGACATCGAAGAAGCCTTTGCCGGCGACATCGTTGCTCTGGCCGGCCTGAAGGAAGTCACCACCGGCGACACGCTGTGCGATCCCGTTCATCCGGTTATTCTTGAGCGTATGGAATTCCCGGAGCCGGTGATCCAGATCGCCATCGAGCCGAAGACCAAGGGCGACCAGGAAAAGATGGGCCTCGCGCTCAACCGCCTGGCTGCCGAAGACCCGTCCTTCCGAGTCAAGACCGACGAAGAGTCCGGCCAGACGATCATCGCCGGCATGGGTGAGCTTCACCTCGACATCCTCGTCGACCGCATGCGTCGCGAGTTCAAGGTCGAGGCCAATGTCGGTGCTCCGCAGGTTGCCTATCGCGAGACGATCACGCGGGCGCACACCGAGGACTACACCCACAAGAAGCAGTCGGGCGGTACGGGCCAGTTCGCCCGCGTCAAGATCGCGTTCGAGCCGAACACCGAGGGCGAAGACTTCGTGTTCGAGTCGAAGATCGTCGGCGGTGCGGTTCCCAAGGAATACATTCCGGGCGTCGACAAGGGTCTGCGCAGCGTTCTGACCTCGGGTCCGTTCGCGGGCTTCCCGATGATCGGCGTCAAGGCGACGCTGATCGATGGCGCCTACCACGATGTCGACTCCAGCGTGCTGGCGTTCGAAATCGCCGGCCGCGCCTGCCTTCGCGAAGCTGCTTCGAAGCTGGGCGTCCAGCTGCTCGAGCCGATCATGAAGGTCGAGGTGGTGACGCCGGAAGATTACGTCGGCAACGTCATTGGCGATCTGAACAGCCGTCGTGGCCAGATTCAGGGCCAGGAAAGCCGCGGTGTTGCCGTCGTCGTCAACGCGATGGTGCCGCTGGCCAACATGTTCAAGTATGTCGACAACCTGCGCTCGATGTCGCAGGGCCGCGCGGCCTACACCATGCAGTTCGATCACTACGAGCCTGTGCCGACTGCGGTCGCCCAGGAAGTGCAGAAGAAATACGCGTAAGTTTCAAAGACTTACGGAACAGAATTTAGTGCCCTGACGGGCTGGAAGGAATGGAGACCTCACATGGCAAAAGGTAAATTTGAGCGTAACAAGCCTCATGTGAACATTGGCACGATTGGTCACGTCGACCACGGCAAGACGTCGTTGACGGCTGCGATCACCAAGTATTTCGGCGAATACAAGCCGTACGACCAGATCGACGCT
>DATDBN010000095.1:0-21689 GCA_036524835.1 Mesorhizobium sp.
GGCAGGTTGGCGGCGCGGTCGGCCAACGCGGCCAGCGATAGCAGCAGCGCCACAATGTGCGTGAACACTTTCGTTTTCGCAGGCCACTCCATCCGCCGCCCCTCCTTTCGCAGGCGCGGGGATTATGAGAGCGCTTGGAGAGGGTGTGGATAAACTGAGGAAAATAATCCTGACAGTTGCTGACAAATCGGTGAGACACGTTGCATCTAGCTAGGTTTCTAGCTAATAATCTGCATGGCTATTATCAACATGCACGACGCCAAGACGCACCTGTCCGACCTCGTAGCGCGTGCGGAGGCCGGGGAGGAGATCGTCATCGCTCGGAGAAACAAGCCGGCGGTGAAAATGGTGCCGGTGGGGGCTTCTGAGACCGACGACATGGGACGGGCACGCCAGGCGGGTTCTCTAGCTCACCTTGTCAAGGGTCCGCCGTCCGATTTTGATCTGATCTTTGAACATGCGCCGGACGACTACATCAGCAAGGAAGACATCGCTGCGTACTATCGGAAGTATCCGGACCAGTGGGACGAGATACGTGGCATGGTGGGCCTTGCCGAGGACAAGCAGACGGAATTCGACATCAGCGGCCTGCGCGAAGCGGTGGAGGCGGGCAGGGAGTTCACCATTATGCGCGATGGAAAAGCAGTGGCAACGGTCGCGCCTGCGACCGGAGAGAAGCGCCCGCGGAAACCCGGCGGCCTGAAAGGCATGCTCACATTGCCGGAAAGCTTTTTTGATCCGCTGCCCGACGACGAAATCGCGGCGTGGGAAGGCAAGTACTCATCCGATCCCAACACATGAGGTTGTTGCTCGACACTCATGCCCTGGCCTGGTGGTATCTTGACGACCCTCACTTGCCGCACCGGGTGAGGGTGCTCGTCGAAGATCCCGACAATGTGGTCTTTGCCAGTGCAATTTCAGCTTACGAAGCCGGGTACAAGCACCGGCTCGGCAAATGGCCGGACGTCGGACCCTTGCTGGCGGCGTTTGACGAGATCGTAGAGGCTCAACGCCTCTCGCTGCTGCCAATCACCGGCAAGCATGCGTCCCTGGCGGCATCCTATAACGTCGATCACGGCGATCCATTTGACCGCATATTGGCGGCGCAGGCGGAAATCGAAGACCTGGTGCTGGCGACGAGCGATCGATGGTTCGGCAAGTTTGGGACCAACGTCGTTTGGTGATGTGATATTGTATATTTGCGAGATGTAATGGGGGCTCGACCATGGCCGAAGCGCGCGTCAATGACCGATTATGGGTCGCCGGCCAGCCAGACATCCAGCAGTTTGCCGACCTTGCCGCCCGCGGCTTCTCGTCGGTGATCAACGCCCGGCTTGACGGCGAGACGCCGGATCAGCCCGGCAGCGACAAGGAGCGGAGCGCCGCCAAAGCGGCGGGGCTGGCCTACAGCTTCGTGCCGGTGACAAGTGCGGGCATCACGCATGCAGACATCCGCGCCTTCCAGAGCGCCGTTGCGGCGAGCGACGGCGCCGTCTTCGCGCACTGCAAGTCCGGCGCCCGCGCGCTCACGCTGCATGCGCTTGGCGAGGTTCTGGACGGACGGATGGAGCGCGGCGACATCGTGTCTTTCGGCGAAGCCCACGGGTTTGATCTGTCGGGCGCCGCGCGGTGGGCCGAGCGCGAGGCGGCGCAGGTTCCGAAAGTCACCGGCTTTTTCGATCCGCGCACCTCAAGCGTTCAGTATGTGGTGACGGATCCGCAGACCAGCCGCTGTGCAATCATCGATCCGGTGCTTGATTTTGACGAGAAGTCCGGCGCGACCGCCACGACAAACGCCGACGCCATTCTGGGATATGTCGAGAACGAGGGTCTGACCGTAGAGTGGATCTTCGACACCCATCCGCACGCCGACCATTTTTCCGCCGCCCACTATCTCAAGTCCCGAACCGGTGCGCCGACCGGCATCGGAGCGAAGATTACGGACGTCCAGGCGCTGTGGAAGGGCATCTACAATTTGCCGGAGCTGAAGACTGACGGCTCGCAATGGGACGAGCTTTTCTCGGACGGCGACAGCTTCAAGGTCGGCGCACTTGAGGGGCGGGTGATGTTCTCGCCCGGTCATACGCTGGCGTCGGTGTCCTATCTCTTCGGCGATGCCGCCTTCATCCACGACACGATCTTCGTGCCGGATTCGGGAACCGCCCGCGCCGATTTCCCAGGCGGCAGCGCGCGGCAACTTTGGCAGTCGATAGAGGCGATCCTGGCCTTGCCTGAGGAAACGCGGCTGTTTTCCGGCCACGACTATCAGCCCGGCAACCGCCACCCGAAATGGGAGAGCAGGGTGGCCGACCAGAAGCGGTCAAATCCGCACCTGCGCGGCATGGACGAGGAGGGCTTTGTCAAGCTGCGGGTCGCGCGCGACGCAACGCTGCCTATGCCGAAGCTTATCCTGCTTGCGCTGCAGGTGAATATCCAGGGTGGCCGCCTGCCGGAACCGGAGGCGAATGGCCGGCGCTATCTGAAGTTTCCGCTCGATGCGCTGCAGGGTGCCGCGTGGTGAGGGCCACTCACGCAGCCATCTACTCCGCCGCCTCGCGCTTCCGCGCGCCCGGCCGCCGTTCCAGCAATTCCCTGAGAAACTGCCCGGTGTAGCTGCGCTTTTCCTCGACGATATCTTCCGGCGTGCCCGATGCCACCAGTTCGCCGCCGCCGTCGCCGCCTTCGGGGCCAAGGTCCAGCACCCAGTCGGCGGTCTTGATGACTTCGAGATTGTGCTCGATGACCACCACCGTGTTGCCCTGTTCCACCAGTTCCTGCAGCACTTCGAGCAGCTTGGCGACATCGTGGAAGTGCAGGCCGGTCGTCGGCTCGTCCAGGATGTAGAGCGTCTTGCCCGTCGCCTTGCGCGACAGTTCCTTGGCAAGCTTGATGCGCTGCGCCTCGCCGCCCGAGAGCGTGTTGGCCTGCTGGCCGATATGGATATAGCCGAGGCCGACATCCTTCAGTGTCTGCAGCTTGTCGCGCACGCCGGGCACGGCGGCAAAGAAGTCGACGCCTTCCTCCACGGTCATGTCCAGCACGTCGGCGATCGACTTGCCCTTGAAATGCACGTCGAGCGTTTCGCGATTGTAGCGTTTGCCGTGGCAGACGTCGCAGGTGACATAGACATCCGGCAGGAAGTGCATCTCGATCTTGATCACGCCATCGCCCTGGCAGGCTTCGCAGCGGCCGCCCTTCACGTTGAAGGAGAAGCGTCCGGGCTGATAGCCGCGCGCCTTGGATTCAGGCAGGCCGGCGAACCAGTCGCGGATCGGCGTGAAGGCGCCGGTATAGGTGGCGGGGTTCGACCGGGGCGTGCGCCCGATGGGCGATTGATCAATGTCGATCACCTTGTCGAGGTATTCCAGCCCTTCGATGCGGTCATGCTCGGCGGGATGTTCGCGCGATCCCATGATTCGCCGCGACGCCGCCTTGAACAGCGTCTCGATCAGGAAGGTCGATTTGCCGCCGCCGGAAACGCCTGTCACGGCGGTGAAGGTGCCCAGCGGGATTTCGGCGGTCACATTCTTCAGATTGTTGCCGCGCGCACCAACCACCTTGATGCGGCGGTTCTTCTTGCCGGGCCGTCGCTCGGCCGGTGCGGCAATCTCCAACTCGCCCGTCAGATATTTGCCGGTGATCGACTTTCGATTGGCCATGATCTCGGCCGGCTTGCCCTGGGCAATGATCTCGCCGCCATGGATGCCGGCGGCCGGCCCGATGTCGACGACATAGTCGGCATGCATGATCGCATCCTCGTCATGTTCGACGACGATCACCGTATTGCCGATGTCGCGCAGATGCTTGAGCGTGTCGAGCAGGCGGGCATTATCACGCTGGTGCAGGCCAATCGACGGCTCGTCCAGAACGTAAAGCACGCCGGTCAGCCCCGAGCCGATCTGCGAAGCCAGGCGGATGCGCTGGCTCTCGCCGCCCGACAGCGTGCCGGAATTGCGCGCAAGCGTCAGATAGTCGAGGCCGACATCGTTCAGGAAGCGCAGGCGCTCGCGGATCTCCTTGAGGATCCGCACCGCGATCTCGTTCTGCTTGGCGCTCATCTGCTGCGGCAGATCGGTGAACCAGGCATCCGCCTTGCGGATCGACAGCTCGGTCACTTCGCCGATGTGCTTGCCGGCGATCTTGACCGCGAGGGATTCCGGCTTCAATCGATAGCCCTTACAGGCAGGGCAGGGGCTGGCAGACATGAAGCGCTCGATCTCTTCGCGCATCCAGGCCGACTCTGTCTCTTTCCAGCGCCGCTGCAGATTGGGGATCACGCCCTCGAAGGTCTTGGTGGTCTTGTAGGAGCGCAGGCCGTCATCATACTGGAACGCGATTTCGCGAGCGCCGGTGCCATGCAGGATGGCGTATTGTCCCTCGAAGGGGATGTCGTTGAATTTGTCACCCGGCTTGAAGCCGTAGACCTTTCCCAGGCCCTCCAGCGTCTGCGCATAGTAGGGCGAGCTCGACTTGGCCCATGGTGCGATCGCGCCATCGCGCAGGCTTCGGTTCCCGTCCGGCACGACGAGGTTTTGATCGATGGCCCGCTGGCTGCCCAGCCCATCGCAGGTCGGACAGGCGCCGAATGGATTGTTGAAGGAGAACAGCCGGGGCTCGATTTCCGGGATGGTGAAACCGGAAACCGGGCAGGCGAACTTCTCCGAAAAGAGAATGCGCTCATGCGTCTCGTTGGCGGATTTGTTGACCGCGTCCTCGCCGGTCTGGCTGGCATCGAGCGGCCGGTCAGCGAATTCCGCCACCGCCAGCCCGTCGGCCAGCTTCAGCGCGGTCTCCATCGAATCCGCCAGCCGCGTGGCGAGGTCGCTGCGTACCACGACGCGGTCGACCACCACGTCGATGTCGTGCTTGTACTTCTTGTCCAGCACCGGCACGTCGGCGATCTCGTAGAAGGTGCCGTCGACCTTGACGCGCTGGAAGCCCTTCTTCAGCAGCTCGGCCAGTTCCTTCTTGTACTCGCCCTTGCGGCCGCGAACGATCGGCGCGGTGATGTAGAGCCTTGTGCCCTCGTCGAGCGCCAGCACGCGGTCGACCATCTGGCTGATGGTCTGGCTCTCGATGGGCAGGCCGGTCGCCGGCGAATAGGGGATGCCGACCCGTGCAAAAAGCAGGCGCATGTAATCATAGATCTCGGTGACGGTGCCGACCGTCGAGCGCGGATTGCGCGAGGTCGTCTTCTGTTCGATCGAGATCGCCGGCGACAGCCCGTCGATCTGGTCGACGTCCGGCTTCTGCATCATCTCGAGGAACTGACGCGCATAGGCCGAAAGGCTCTCGACGTAGCGGCGCTGCCCCTCGGCATAGATCGTATCAAAGGCGAGCGACGACTTGCCGGACCCGGACAGGCCGGTCATCACGATCAGGCTGTCGCGCGGCAGGTCGAGATCGACGTTCTTCAGATTGTGTTCGCGTGCGCCGCGAATGGAAATAAATTTGTGATCGGCCATCGCCGCCCGCCGCCTTTGCAATCGTCCCTGGGAGGCCAGGCGAGCCCGGCAGTCCCCTATGTAGGTGCTCTCGCGCCAATAGCGAAGAGCCAATCATCCCAAGCCGATGGTCTAGGCACGTTCGCGCACTTCCTGCAAGTAAAAAGAACAAAGGCCGAACAGCATCCTGACATCGGCCGGTCGGTAGACACTGGTGGAACGCTGCGTTTCGATCACAATTTCCGTGGCGGCGTGCTTTGCGCTTGACCTGGATTATTGGCCGGCGCAGATTCCACCCTGTCATTTGAAGCACTGTAGCTTTGCGAAAACGCCGGCCAAGGGGCCGTTTCGCGAGGACGACGCGACAGGGCGACAAGGCTTCAAGGACGTTGGAGCAACTGATCAAGGAGCGAGGTCATGACCCCGCCGGACAGTCCCTTAAGGCTCCGCCAGATCGCGGAGCCACGGCAGGCGTAAGTGCCGCCTCCACGGCCCTGTCAGCGTGCGCGCTGAGGCAAACCGCGACTTGCTTATTCCCCCACAATCAGAGACTGCTAGTCGGATCGTCGGCTGATACCCGCGAAGCATCCGAGATAAAAGCTGGAACAGCGTTCCAGCAAGAGTTGATACGGTCAACAGAAGCCTCGTCGCCGTGACAAGCTCGAGGCTTCACATTTGTGCGGGTGGCACAAGTCCGTTTGGGCCCTGAAGGCTGCCGCTGAAGCACGGGCAGGACGGCCACAGCGCCGCCATTTTTCCTTCATGCGCCTGTCATGTCCGCGTCCCAGAATGCGTCGATTTTCAAGTTAGCCCGGAAATCGCATGCAGACCGAACGTGATACGCGGCTCGACGTCTTCCGAGCGCTTGCCCTTCTGACGATCTTTATCGATCACGTGCCCGGCACCGTCTTCGAGCGGCTGACCATTCGCAATTTCGGCTTTTCCGACGCGGCGGAAGTGTTCGTGCTGATTTCCGGCGTTGCGGTCGGCCTCGCCTACGCGCCGCGATTCCATAACGGAAGGGCATTGCTGACGTCGCTCAAGATCTGGCGGCGGGCCGGGGTGCTTTACTGCGCGCATATCATGACGACGGTTGCGACGCTGACGATCTTCTGCGGCGCCGCGATCCTGTTCCATCGGCCAGATCTGCTGCGGCTCAACAATATCGAGGCCCTTATCGACGATCCGGCGGAAGCCTTTGTCGGCGTCGGCCTGCTTGGCCACCAACTCGGCTACAACAACATATTGTCCATGTATTCGGTGCTGTTGCTGGGTACGCCGCTGATCCTGTGGGCGCTGAGGCGCAGCATTTCCTGGACCTTGGTCGTCTCCGCCTGCCTTTGGTTCGTTGCGGGACTTTGGAAACTCGCGCCGCCCAACTATCCGACCACGGGCTACTGGTTCCTCAATCCACTGTCCTGGCAGTTCCTGTTCGTGATCGGGATCGCGGCGACACTCCATGTGCGCGCAGGCGGCCGCTTGCCCTCTGGCCGCTTCTGCACCGCAGCGGCGCTGATCTATCTCCTGGGTGCGCTGGCCTGGGTGCATAGCCCGCTGTGGGGGCAGGAGGGGTGGCACGGCCTGCCGACCTTCATCGCCGGCTTCGACAAGACCTTCCTCGCGCTGCCGCGTCTTCTCGACTGCCTGGCCATGGCGTATCTGGTCATCCAGCTTCCCGGCCTGTCGCGCTGGGCGCGGGTGGCGCGGGACAATCCACTCGCCGTGCTCGGCAGGCATTCTCTGCCAGTCTTCATCCTGGGAACCGTGCTGGCGATGATAGGTCAGGTTATCAAGACCCTATCCGGTGGCGCTGTGCTGGACGGGTTCATCGTTGCCAGTGGCATCGCCGCGCAGTTCGCGCTCGCCTACGGGCTCGAATGGATGGCACGCGCTGACAACGGCCAGCGCCAGGGATCGGGCAGGGGAGCGCCAGCCCTGGCGGCCTGAAGCTTCGTCAGGTCAAACGTAGTGGCAATCGCGATTATGCGTCTATCGCCTCAAACCATGCGCGGATTTCCACGGCGTCTTCGTCACCGAAGTTATGTCCGGCCTTGACGGTTCGGCTTCGCACGGCAGCGCCCCGCCGCCGCAACAGCGCGACGAGCCGTGCCGAATGCGGCCCGTAGGTATGGTCGACGTCGCCGCCCAGCACGATGACCTGCGATCCCGACAGATCGGTTTGCGGCGCCGGACTCAGAACCGGCATGCAACGCAACAGCGCGGCGCGGCGGATGCCGCCGGGATGCATGAGCATGGTCGAATGCACCAAATTGCCGCCATTGGAATAGCCGACAAATAGGGTCGACGCGGGGTCCAGCCGCTCCCGCGTCGCCAGTCCGTCGAGAAACCGCGCAAACGCTTCCGCTTCGGCCCGGATGCTGTCCTGGCCGAAGCTTGTCGGCGTCAGCTTGCGGAACCAGCGTCGCTCGCCGTTCTGGTCGATCCGGCCGCGCGGAACGACAATCCTGGCATTGGGCGATATGGCGCGGGCAAGGGGCAGCATCGTTTCCTCATCCGCACCTGAGCCATGCAGCGCGACGATCAGGTTCTGCGAGGATTGGGGGCCGGCGCGCCGGTAGAGGAAACCATCGGACTCGATGAGGTCGCCAACGTCATCAGCACGCATGGCGAATTACCGGGACGGCCGGCGCAGCGCGCCAACCCCGACGTCGACTGTCACGCTGCCGGAGATACGCACATCCCAGTCGCCGACGCGAACGGGTTCCTTTTCGGAAGAATCCTGCCTGGCCGGTTCGGGCGGCTGAGGCTTCACGATTGGCTCGCCTTGCACAACTCCCGGCAGGGTTTCGGCGGCAAGGAGCGGGCTGCACGGCAGGGCTGCCAGCAGCGCAACCGTGAGGCAACCAGCACTGAGACGGCGAGCGGTAAAGCCAAGGCGGATCATTCGCGCAGGATAATCTGCGCAGCCGGGAAGGTCTACCTCAGGCAGCTTCGACCTTGCGTGAATCATAGACATGGTCGACCAGCCCCCAATCCTTTGCTTGCTGGGCTGACATGAAATGGTCGCGGTCGAGCGTGCGCTCGACTTCCTCGACGGTCCGGCCGCAATGCTTTGCGTAGAGATCGATCATGCAGCGCTTGGTCTCGAGAATATGCTCGGCGTGGCGCTCAATGTCCGAAGCCTGGCCCTGAAAGCCGCCCGAAGGCTGGTGCAGGAGGATGCGCGTGTTTGGCAGGGCGATGCGCCGGCCGGGATCCCCGGCCATCAGGAGGAAGGTCGCCATCGACGCTGCAAATCCCATGCAGACGGTCGAAACCGGGCAAGCGATGTAGCGCATCGTATCGTAGATCGCGAAACCGCTGGTGACCACGCCGCCGGGTGAATTGATGTAGAGCGACACCTCCTTTTTCGGATTGTCGGACTCCAGCGTCAGAAGCTGGGCGCAGACCAGCGCGGCCATGCCATCCTCGATCTGTCCATTGATGCAGATGATCCGCTCGCGCAGGAGCCGGGAGAAGATGTCAAAGGCGCGCTCGCCACGGCTCGACTGCTCAATCACCATCGGCACGAGATTGCTGTAATTGGTCATGGCGAAACCTCAGGCGGCACGAAGGAGGGCAGGGCGAGCTTGATTGGCGGCAGTGAGGACGCGCCGGCTGGCGGGTGCCGCGATTGCCAGGCTGCAGCCAAGCGCGCCGGACATGGTGACCGCCGGCATGGGCACGATCTCCTGGAGAACCGAAAGCTGCGAGAAACCGCCTTCGCGCTCCGATACGCCAAAGGTGACGATGCTCTCCCCCAAGTCGGGATCCCGCCAGCGGTAGCTGACGCTCCGGCCGGGATCGGTGGCGAGCAGTTCGCAGGAGAAGCCTGCGGTCGTGGGGTCATTCCGCACCACCGGGGCCAACCACTGCTCGACGATCCTGGGTTCGGTCAGCGCATGCCAGAGCTTTTCAGGGGCCTCGTCGATGGCGAACTCCAACGACAATTCGCGCGCAACAGCAGGCGTTTCGCTCATTGTTCCATCTCCTTCAGCACGGCTTTCAGTTTCTCGACGCGCTCCGGCCAGAAGTGGCGGTAGCGCTCTACCCAGTCGATCAGGGGCGACAGGCCTGACGGCTCGGCACGATAGTAGGAGAAGCGCCCGGCGCGGCGCTCGGTCAGCAGCCCGGCCTCCCGCAACACTGCAAGATGCTGCGAAATAGCAGGCTGCGAGACCGCGAGGCCGTGGTTCAGCTGGGAGACATTCATCTCCGCCTTTGACAACTGCTCATAAATTGCGCGTCGGGTGGGATCCGCCAGCGCCCGGAAGAGTTGCGACTCGATCATGCATGAAGCATAAGTCGAGACTTATCGGATAAGCAAGGACTTATCCGATGAGAATTTGTGAGTGGTGTGGGGGCCGCCCACGCGGCGGCATTTGCTCGGAATCAGATAACGGCGCGCCGGATCACCGACGCCCTTCGCTTCCACCTGGATGGGACAAGGATGAGGCCGGGCGGTCTATTCCCAGCCGAAGCCGGCGGTGCGCTTGCTGCGCTTATCGAAGCGAACGCGTTCGGCTTCCTGATGCAGACCGAACACTGTAGCGATGAGCATGAGAACGGTCATCGCGGCGGCCAAGACTGTAATCATCATGTGCTTAATCTCCGTCCCGGCAAAAACGCACTTTGGGGAAAAAGGTTGCACGCCGGCATTCGCAGTTCTTTCGGAACCCGGGTCGAACCGCTCGCGTCGGCTTCTTTCTCCAAGCACAGCCTCGCGTGAGCCGTTTAACGAAGAGCCAAGTGACATGGTAAACGAATCGGATTCCGGGCGCGGTGGCGCGCGTGGCTCGCTTGTGTTGTGATTTTGCATCAAGCCGCCCCATCATCGGAGGGCGGCTGTCGCTTTTGGGCCAAGGAAATCTTTGCCTTTGCACGATGCCGCCGCTATGACCTGCCGCCATGACAGAACGCGTCGCGCTCTATGCTGGCTCTTTCGACCCGTTGACCAACGGGCACCTGGACGTCCTGAAAGCCTCGCTCGCGGTGGCGGACAGGATCTTTGCCGCCATCGGCATTCAGGCCTCGAAGTCGCCGGTGTTTTCCTTCGAGGAGAGGGTAGAGTTGATTGAAACGGCCACCCGCGACGAATTCGGCGACGACGCCACGCGCATCCAGGTGGTTTCGTTCGATGGCCTCGTTATCGATGCGGCGCGCCAATATGGCGCCTCGATCATGATTCGCGGGCTGCGCGACGGCACGGACCTCGATTATGAGATGCAGATGGCCGGTATGAACGAAACGATGGCCCCGGAGTTGCAGACCGTGTTTCTTCCGGCCAGCCCGTCTGTGCGCACGATTACGGCGACCCTTGTCCGGCAGATTGCCGCGATGGGTGGCGATATCAGGCCCTTCGTGCCGAAGTCGGTCGTAGCACCTCTCAAGGCTAAATTCCTACGCAAAAACAAATAGTATCCAGGAGATTCTTATGCGGCTTATGAAGCTTGCGTTGGCCTTCGTGGCCGTTTCGATGCTTGGCGCACTCGGCGCCCGGGCGGCCGATCCCGAAAACACGATGATCATTTCGCTAAAGGATGGGGATGTGACGATCGCGCTCCGGCCGGACCTGGCGCCCAAGCATGTCGAGCAGATCAAGGCGCTGGCGCGTGAAGGCGCCTATGACAATGTGGTGTTCCACCGGGTCATCAACGGGTTCATGGCCCAAACCGGCGACGTCAAGTTCGGCAATGCCAAGAAGGGCCTGAATGCCGATGCGGTCGGCACCGGCGCGTCCGACAAGCCGGATTTGCCGGCCGAGTTCAGCAAGACCGAGAAGTTTCAGCGCGGCACGGTCGGCATGGCGCGGTCACAAAGCCCGGATTCGGCCAATTCGCAGTTCTTCATTATGTTTGGGCCTTACCCGTCGCTGGATGGCCAATACACCATCGTCGGCAATGTCGAGAGCGGCATGGAAGCCGTCGACAAGATCAAGAAAGGCGACGACGCCCAGAACGGCACCGTTTCCGATCCAGATCGCATGATGAAAGTGCGCATCGCTGCCGACAAATAGGTTCGGCAACCCGCTTCAATCCCTAAGAAACCCAAGGAGGCCTTCCGTGGCCGATATCAAAGACCCAGAAAACACGCTGCTGATGGAAACGACCAAGGGCAACGTGGTCATCGAACTGTTTCCCGACCTGGCGCCCGGACACGTGGCTCGCATCAAGGAACTGGCCCGCGAGGGCGCCTATGACGGCGTCGTCTTTCACCGCGTGATCGATGGCTTCATGGCGCAGACCGGCGACGTCAAGTTTGGCAAGAGCGGCGGCGCGTCGTTCAATCCCGCGCGCGCCGGCATGGGCGGTTCGGAAAAGCCGGATCTGAAAGCCGAGTTCTCCAACATGAACCACACCCGCGGCACCTGCTCGATGGCGCGCGCGCAAAACCCAAATTCGGCGAATTCGCAGTTCTTCATCTGCTTTGAGGACGCCGGCTTCCTCAACAAGCAGTACACGGTCTGGGGCCAGGTGATCGAAGGCATGGACAATGTCGACAAGATCAAGCGCGGTGAGCCTGTCAAGGATCCCGACACCATCGTGTCGATGAAGGTCGCAGCCGACGCTGCCCAGTAAGCCATGACGCAACTGCTGTGGCCGCTGCTCGGGATGCTGGCGGGCGCCTTTATTGCCATCCAGGCTCCGATCAACGCCGAGCTCGCGCGCGGGCTCGGCCAGCCGGTGGCCGCGGCTGCAATGTCCTTTCTGTCGGGCGCGATTTTTCTCGGCATCGTCACGGCGATCTTGTCGCAGTCGCAGGGTACGTGGCCGAATTGGAAAATCCCGGCGCCCTGGCTGTTCGTGGTGGGCGGGCTGCTGGGCGGCAGCTACGTCACCATAGCGGTCGTGCTGGCGCCGAGGCTGGGCGCGGCCGCGTTGATGGCCTTCGTTGTGTCCGGCCAGTTGCTGGCCGGCCTGATCCTTGATCGAATTGGTGTGTTGGGCCTCGCCGTCCGCGAGCTGTCGCTTGGCAGGATCGCCGGCGCCGTGCTTCTTCTCGCCGGCGCGATGATGATCCGTTTCACCTGATGCGCGTCGACCTGTTCGATTTCGACCTACCGGAAAGCCACATTGCGCTGCGTCCGGCGGATCCGCGCGATGCGGCCAAGCTGCTCGTGGCGGGAGGAAGCGGCGCGATAGTGGACCGCGTTGTGCGCGACCTGCCGTCGCTGCTCGATCCCGGCGATGTGCTGGTCTTCAACGACACCAAGGTGATCCCGGCGCAATTGTTCGGCGAGCGCCGTCGCGACGACGCCGTCGCCCATGTCGACGTGACCCTGCACATGCGCATTGCGCCGGACCGATGGCTGGCCTTCGCCCGGCCGGCCAAACGCCTGGCGGTCGGCGATCGCATCGCCTTCGGCCATGGCGGCAATGCCTGCTTTCTCGGCCAGCTGGACGCGACTGTGCTCGAAAAGCGCGAGGCGGGCGAGGTCCTGCTGCGCTTCGATCTGGCCGGGCCGCTGCTCGACGAGGCGCTGCACGCAGTCGGCCACATGCCGCTGCCGCCCTATATCGCGCTGAAGCGCCCGGAAGATGCGCGCGACGAAGTCGACTACCAGACCATCTATGCGGCGGAGGAGGGCGCAGTGGCGGCGCCGACCGCCGGCCTGCATTTCACCCCCGAGCTGTTTGCCGCGCTGGACGCCAAGGGCATCGAGCGTCGCTTCGTGACGCTGCATGTCGGGGCAGGGACATTCCTGCCGGTCAAGGCCGACGACACGGCGGACCACAAGATGCATGCCGAGATCGGCATGGTAAGTGCGGCCACGGCCGCCGCGCTGAATGCCGCGCGAGCGCGCGGCAGCCGCATCGTCGCGGTCGGCACCACTTCGCTGCGGCTCATGGAGAGCGCTGCCTGCGAGGGTGGCCAGATGCAGCCCTGGTCCGGCGCGACGGATATCTTTATCACCCCCGGCTACCGCTTCAAAACTGCCGACGTGCTGATGACCAACTTCCACTTGCCGCGATCGACGCTGTTCATGCTGGTTTCGGCCTTCATGGGGCTGGAGCGGATGCAGGCGGTCTATCGCCACGCCATCGACAACGGCTACCGCTTTTACTCTTATGGCGACGGCAGTTTGCTGTTTCGAAAGGAGGCAAGCGATGGACGATGACCTGGAGATCATGGAGCGGTCGGCGTTGGTTGCCGAGGTTCGGAAGCTGCGCGCCGGCATCCGCAAGCATCGCGATTCGACCGGTCACGATCTGTGCTGGCATCATCCCGACCTGTGGGACCTCCTCCCGGAACGCACCGAGCCGGCGATTGCCGTTCCGCCCTGGGCAAAATTCATGCGCGGCTGCATTCACTACAGGCAATCGCTGGATAGGCAGGCTCCGGACGCGCCTGTGTTCGACAAGGAATTCGATGTCCGATCAGTTTGAGTTTCGTCTGACGCAAACCGACGGCTCTGCCCGGCGCGGCGAAATTTCGATGCCGCGCGGCGTCGTGCGCACGCCGGCTTTCATGCCGGTCGGCACCGGCGGCACCGTCAAGGCGATGTATCTGGATCAGGTCCGCGACCTCGGCTCCGATATCATTTTGGGCAACACCTACCATCTTATGCTGCGGCCCGGCGCCGAGCGCGTCGCGCGGCTGGGCGGCTTGCACGAATTTGCCCGCTGGCCATACCCGATCCTGACCGATTCCGGCGGCTTCCAGGTCATGTCCCTGGCGCAGCTGCGCAAGCTGACCGAGAGCGGCGTGACCTTCCGCTCGCATATTGACGGCGCGGCCTATGAAATGACGCCGGAGCGCTCGATCGAGATCCAGGGCCTGCTCGATTCCGATATCCAGATGCAACTCGATGAATGTGTCGCGCTGCCGGCAAAGGACAAGGACATCGAAAAGGCGATGGAATTGTCGCTACGCTGGGCCGAGCGCTGCAAGACCGCTTTCGGCGCCCAGCCGGGAAAGGCGATGTTCGGCATCGTGCAAGGAGGCGACAAGCCGGCGCTTCGCATGCGCTCGGCGCAGTCTTTGTCCGCGATGAACCTGAAAGGCTACGCGGTTGGCGGCCTGGCCGTCGGCGAGCCGCAGGCGGTGATGCTCGATATGCTGGAGGCGACCTGTCCGGAGCTGCCCACTGGCAAGCCGCGCTATCTGATGGGCGTCGGCACACCGGACGACATCCTGAAATCGGTGGCGCGCGGCATTGACATGTTCGACTGCGTCATGCCCACCAGGGCAGGGCGTCACGGGCTGGCCTTTACCCGGCGCGGCAAGGTGAATTTGCGCAATGCCCGCCATGCGGACGATCCTCGCCCGCTGGACGAAGAGAGTGACTGCCCGGCCGCCCGCGACTATTCGCGCGCTTATTTGCACCATCTGGTCAAAAGCAGCGAAGCCCTGGGCGCGATGCTGCTGACCTGGAATAATCTCGCCTACTACCAATCGCTCATGGCGGGCATTCGCCGGGCGATAGAGGCCGGAAACTTTTCCGGCCATGCCGGCGTTGTTTCAGAATGCTGGGCGCGGGGAGACATCTCACCGGTCTGACTTCACGCACAATCGAGCGCCGGCTGGGCCGGGCGAGGACGGGGCCGCCACATGAAATATGCATCCGCCTACCTCGTCGCATTGGTGCTGTTTCTCGCCTTCGACGCCATGTGGCTGGGCGTTGTTGCGCGTGGCTTCTATATCGGCCGGATGGGCGCGCTTATGGCCGATCCGCCGCGCTGGGGCGTCGCGGCCTTGTTCTACATGCTGTTCGTGGTCGGCCTCGTCTATTTCGGGATCAGCCAGTATCTGGCAGCGGGCGACTGGCGCGCGGCTGCGCTGAACGGCGCGCTGTTCGGCTTCTTCTGCTACCTGACCTATGACGCGACGAACCTTGCGGTGGTCAGAGGCTTCGATCCGCTTCTCGCAGCCGTCGATACTGCGTGGGGAACAGTCTTGGGCGGCGTTGTCGCCGGCGCTACTGTGGCGATCGTCAGCGCCCTGGGCGGGGCGCGATAGTTGTCAGGTCGCCAGCGTATTCTCTGCCTTCAGGCTGACCCCGGTGATCCGGTATGTTCCATCCGGCTGGAGTTCCAGCGTATATAGGGCGCGATAGTCCTTTCCATCAGGCCCGACGATAAGCACCTCCTGCGCAACCAAGCCGGCGGCCGGCTCGTTCGACTCGCCGAAGGAGAAGCTTTTCGGCTTGGCGACCGGCTGGTAGCCATTGGCGACCATACCCATGAAGGCGTCGACCGTGGGAAAGATGCGCTTGATGTTCGGCGCGGCGTAGCTGTAGGCGCTGTCGTTGTCGCCCGCCTGGAAGGCGCGCAACTGTGCGTCGATCGATCCTTGGGCGGCCTTGATCTCGGCCTCGCCGCATATCGCTGCGCCGGCGCCTGCAAGGATGATCGCGATCGCAGAAAGCATACGCATGGGCTGTTCCTCTCGATCAAGCCGTGCCCCGCCGCCACATTTGCAAATGCGAGTGATGTCGGATGGCAGACGAATGGCAATCTACCATAGTATACGCACCAGCGCGGGCGATGGTTTCGCATTGCACGGCTTGTGCCGCGAACTATGCTCTGTCAAAACGGCCCGCATCTCAGTCGTCAGGCTCCATCTCATGAAAACCTTCTTTGTTCAGTTCAAATGCGAGGTCGGCCGGACCTACGATGTCGCCAGCGAATTGGCGGAGGCCGAGATCGCGTCGGAGATCTATTCCACCGCCGGACACTACGAATTGATCGCCAAATTCTATGTCGACGACGAGGTCGATATCGGCCATTTCGTCAATGAACGCGTCGCTGTCATACCCGGCATCAAGGACACCTTCACAACCGTCACGTTTCGGGCGTTCTGACGCAAATCGAACCTTACCCGGCAGGATTCCAGCGCTGATGTCGCCTGCCTGCGCAAGGCATGCTGTACACTGCATAAACAGCGAATCGCTTTGTTCCAATCTGACGACGGAGCGGCAAAGAGCCTTTCACCTCTGCTTTTGGAACAAAATTGGAACATTCCGATAAATAGCTATCGAAATCAATAAGTTGACCCCTCTTGCATCGAGAGAACAAAAAGTGTACGAATGATGGCACAACGTCAATCAACCGGCCTTCTTTGACACGCAGGGGAAATGTATCATGGCGCAGAACAGTTTGCGGCTCGTAGACGACAAGGAAAGCAAGTCGGTGGACAAATCCAAGGCGCTTGATGCCGCGCTCTCGCAGATCGAGCGAGCATTCGGCAAAGGCTCGATCATGAAGCTCGGCAAGAACGAGAAGGTGGTCGAGATCGAGACCGTGTCGACCGGTTCGCTGAGCCTCGATATTGCGCTCGGGGTTGGCGGACTGCCGCGCGGCCGCATTGTTGAAATCTATGGACCTGAAAGCTCCGGCAAGACGACGCTGGCGCTGCACACGGTGGCGGAGGCCCAGAAGAAGGGTGGCATTTGCGCTTTCGTCGACGCGGAACACGCGCTTGACCCGATCTATGCACGCAAGCTGGGCGTGGACCTTGAGAACCTGCTGATCTCGCAGCCTGACACCGGTGAGCAGGCGCTTGAGATTTGCGACACGCTGGTGCGCTCCGGCGCGATCGACGTGCTGGTGGTGGATTCGGTGGCTGCGCTCACACCCCGCGCCGAGATTGAGGGCGAGATGGGCGAGTCGCTGCCCGGGCTGCAGGCGCGGTTGATGAGCCAGGCGCTGCGCAAGCTCACCGCCTCCATTTCACGCTCCAACACGATGGTCATCTTCATCAACCAGATTCGTATGAAGATCGGCGTCATGTACGGTTCGCCGGAAACGACGACCGGCGGCAACGCGTTGAAGTTTTATGCTTCGGTGCGCCTCGATATCCGCCGCATCGGCGCAGTGAAGGATCGCGATGAAGTCGTCGGCAACCAGACGCGCGTGAAAGTCGTCAAGAACAAGCTGGCGCCGCCCTTCAAGCAGGTCGAATTCGACATCATGTATGGCGAGGGCGTGTCGAAAACGGGCGAACTCATCGACCTCGGCGTCAAGGCCGGCGTTGTGGAGAAATCGGGCGCCTGGTTCTCCTATAATTCGCAGCGTCTCGGCCAGGGTCGCGAGAACGCCAAGATTTTCCTGCGTGAGAATCCGGACACCGCGCTCGAGATCGAGTTGTCCTTGCGCCAGAACGCAGGGCTGATCGCGGAGAAATTCCTGGAGAATGGCGGTCCCGGCGAGCAGGACGACATCGCTGAGGGTTAAACGCAAGCGGTTGGCCGGCTGTGCCGGCCGCGCTACCTCATTGGCGCTCAAGCTGCCAGCCGCTCGTTCTGCGACCGTCGCGTCGCCGGGAGTTGCCTTATGCCTGACGGCCCGCCGGCCGGCCGTGTTGCCGGTCAGCTACGGCATGGCCGCCCCATCTGATACGGGGCGCCGCGACTTGTTCTTGTTCCGACCTTCGAATCCTGCCACTCGACAGTATGGAGTTCTCACCGCAACAGGACGAAGCACTCAAATCTGTGGCGCGATGGCTGAAGGGCGGTCGGCCGCAGGTCTTCCGCCTGTTTGGATATGCCGGCACCGGCAAGACCACGCTGGCGCGTTATTTCGCCGAGCATGTCGACGGCCAGGTGCAATTTGCGGCCTTCACGGGCAAAGCAGCTCAGGTTCTGCGCTCGAAGGGGGCAGTCAATGCTCGTACGATCCATTCGCTGATCTACCGGCCGCGGGGCGAGGAGCAGGTCGCCGACGAGACAACGGGCAAGACGTCGATGTCGCCGACCTTTTCACTCAACCGGCAAAGCCCGATCTCGCGGGCAAAGCTGGTGATCATCGACGAATGTTCCATGGTCGACGAGCAGCTCGGACGCGATCTCCAGTCGTTCGGCACGCCCATCCTCGTACTCGGCGATCCGGGGCAATTGCCTCCGATCTCGGGTGGAGGGTTCTTCACCGACCACGAGCCTGATTTCCTGCTCACAGAGATCCATCGACAGGCGCGAGACAATCCGATCATCCGGCTGGCGCTCGATGTGCGCGAGGGCCGCGAATTCATGCGCGGCGACTATGGCAGCGCTCAGGTGATTGGGCGCGAGCAGGTCACCCAGGAACTCGTGCTGAAGGCGGACCAGGTTCTGGTTGGCCGCAACCAGACGCGCCGCCGCTATAACCAGCGCCTGCGCGAACTGAAGGGTTTCAACGCCGCCTTTCCGCAAGCCGGCGACAAACTTGTGTGCCTGCGCAACGATCCGGCCAAGGGGCTGCTCAACGGATCGCTGTGGAAGGTCATGACCTCTTCGAGGGAAACCGTAAAGCCCGGGATCAATCTGTTGGTATCGCCGGAGGAAGATGACCCCGACCGGGGCGTTGCCAAGATAAAGCTGCTGAAGCAGGTCTTCGACGATGAGAACCCGGACGAAATTCCATGGGCTACGCGCAAGCGCTACGACGACTTCGATTTCGGCTATGCGCTGACCGTGCACAAGGCGCAAGGCTCGCAATGGAACGATGTTGTGCTGTTCGATGAGAGTTTCGCCTTCCGCGAGACGCGCCAGCGTTGGCTTTATACGGCGATCACCCGCGCCGCCAAGACGCTGACCGTCGTCCGCTAGCAGTGAGACGAACCCCCGAGGTTGGTTCTCACCAGATCGGTAAAGTGCGGCCTGCGGCCTCGGGTACTGAAGGGGCGGAGGAGCATTTGCAAATGCCGCCTCAATATGCGCACAAACATTAAATTAAGAAGAGGTGTAGTGGCATGGGAACGCTTGATCTGCACATTAAATCGATCTTGCAGGAATCCACGGAACGAACCGCTGCTCTTTCCCGTTCGCTATGACGTGAAATTCGGTTTGCGAAACACCCAAGCGTTGCAGCACACGCATGGAACATCGCGGAGCTGTGCATAAGCGAGCGCTTGCTTTTGCACTGCAACAGGAATAGGTCACGCCGCCCAGATGGTTGGAGTCCTCTCCCAGCATGGCTAATGCACAAATCGGCGGCGCGGCTGCGCAGCAGCCCAATTCCGCCGATGCAGTCGATCCTGCGCATCACAAATCACTTGATGGCGCGGCGCATCCACCTCAGAAACTGAGCGTATTGACGCTTGGCGCGCTTGGCGTCGTCTATGGCGACATCGGCACGAGCCCCATCTATGCGTTTCGGGAGGCCCTGGTGGCTTCCTCGGGCGGCGAGATTGCGTCGCGGGACGATATTCTCGGCGTCCTTTCGCTCATCATCTGGGCGCTGGCGATCATCGTTACCGTCAAATACATCCTGTTCGTGCTGCGCGCCGACAATCGCGGCGAGGGCGGCACGCTGTCGCTGATGGCGCTGGCCCGCGGTAGCTTTCCCAGCCGCCCGGTGTGGCTGCTGATCATCGGCATGCTGGGTGCATCGCTGTTTTACGGCGATGCGGTCATTACGCCGGCCATTTCCGTGCTTTCGGCGGTCGAAGGCATGGAGGTGGTGACGCCGACGTTCCAGCCCTATGTGGTGCCGCTGACCCTGGTTATCCTGGCGATCCTGTTCGCTGCGCAGCGGTTCGGCACCGGCAGCGTCGGCACGATTTTCGGCCCGATCACCTTGCTGTGGTTTCTCGCCATCGGCGTCTCGGGATTGAAGCACATTTTCGACGACCCCCAGATCCTTTACGCCGTCAATCCTGCCTGGATCGTCACTTTTCTGTACGGACAGCCGGAGGTCGCCTTCGTGACTATCGGCGCGATCTTCCTTGCCGTCACCGGCGCGGAGGCTCTTTACGCCGATCTCGGCCATTTCGGCCGCAAGCCCATCGTGCTCGCCTGGCTCGCGGTCGTCTTCCCTTGCTTGCTTCTGAATTATGTCGGGCAGGGCGCCTTCGTCCTGGCGAATAACGGCACCGTCGGTCATCCGTTTTTCGAAATGAATCGCGGCTGGGCGCTGGTTCCCACGGTCGTGTTGGCGACATGCGCCACCGTCATTGCCAGCCAGGCCGTCATCTCGGGCGCCTATTCGCTAACGCGGCAGGCCGTGCAACTGAACATGCTGCCGCGCTTCACGATCCAGCATACCTCGGAAACCCAACTGGGTCAGATCTACATGCCGCGCGTCAACCTTCTGCTGGCGCTGGTGGTCATGCTGCTGGTGGTCGGCTTTGGCGATTCTTCGTCGCTTGCGGCCGCCTACGGCATCTCCGTCACCGGCAACATGCTGATGACCACCATTCTGTTGTTCGTCGTCATGACGCGTATCTGGAAGTGGCCCCTGCTGTTGACGATCAGCCTGACGGCGGTTTTCGCGTTCATCGACGTGGGCTTCTTCCTCTCCAACATAGTCAAGGTGTTCGAAGGCGGCTGGGCCTCGCTGGCGGTGGCATGTTCCGTCGTCCTGGTCATGACCACCTGGATGCGCGGCTCGCGGTATCTGTTCGAAAAGACGCGCAAGAACGAAATGCCGCTCGACTTCCTGGCGGAGAAGCTTTCGGCCAAGAAGCCGCAGATCGTGCCCGGCACGGCCGTCTTCCTGACGGGCGACCCGCAGAGCGCGCCCACTGCGTTGCTGCACTCGCTCAAGCACTACAAGGTGCTTCACGAGCAGAATGTCATCCTGTCGGTGGTCACGGCCCAGCAGCCGACTGTGTCCGATCGCGACCGCGTCAAGATGGAGCCGATCAACGACCTGTTCATGCGGGTCACGTTGACTTTCGGCTATATGGAGCAGCCCCATATTCCGCGTGCGCTCGCCATTTGCCGCAAGCAAGGCTGGAAGTTCGACATCATGACGACCTCCTTCTTCCTGTCGCGCCGGTCGCTGAAGCCCTCGGCCAACTCCGGCATGCCGCTTTGGCAGGACAAGCTCTTCATTGGCTTGGCGCGCAGCGCCGCCGACGCGACCGAATATTTCCAGATACCCACCGGCCGCGTAGTGGAAGTTGGAACGCAGGTGACGATCTGACGCGTTGATGAGTCGCTTGGTTCAGCCCGGTTTGAACGGCGCCCGCTTCTGACGCGCCAGGACCTGCCCCGCTCAACCGTGCAGGGATTTCAGCCCTTTCATTCCAAGGCCGCGCATCCTATCTGAGCTGCATCCCCGAAAGCGGAGCGCATGGTCGGTCACGGCGTGGCAGCCGAAAAGGCTTGTCTTTTCGGACGTCACTCGCTAATCGCCCCGCATCGCTGAGAAACCCGGCAATTCGCCGCCAAGGAAAGAGACGATGGCAAAAGGTAAATTTGAGCGTAACAAGCCTCATGTGAACATTGGCACGATTGGTCACGTCGACCACGGCAAGACGTCGTTGACGGCTGCGATCACCAAGTATTTCGGCGAATACAAGCCGTACGACCAGATCGACGCT
>DATDBN010000096.1:0-11290 GCA_036524835.1 Mesorhizobium sp.
CTGCATGCGCTTGGCGCGTCGCACACGCGCCGTATCCCAAAGGATACGATCGACTATTTCGAGATTTTCGACATCTACAATCGCTCCCTTGCCAAGGAGATTCCGCGCCTCTTCCACTCTCAGCGCGACGTCAGCTATCGCGGCATCGGGATCGCACCCCGCATCATTGATGGAAAGACATTCGTCGCCGATGTCTATGGCGGCTCCCCCGCCGCCCGCGCAGGCATACGGGTGGGCGACGAGATCGTCGCGGTCAACGGCAAGCCCTATCAGCAAATTGACTCCTTCGCGGATCCCGCCCTCGCCACCGCCAAACTGAATCTCCGACGCGCCGCGGAAGGGCCGACATTCGACGCGCCGGTGGAGGTCAAGACGATCCGGCCCGATGATGCATTCCGGGCAGCGACCAACGACAGCATCCGCGTCATTCAGCAAGGCAACCGTCGCATCGGCTATGTCCGGCTTTGGACAATGCACGACTACGAGGTCCACGACGCGGTTCAGAAAGAGCTCGGAGCGGGCAGGCTCAAGGACGTCGATGTGCTGATTGTCGACTTGCGCGGACGCTGGGGCGGCTACGTCGGACGGCTTGCCGATGTCTTCAGTCCGCGCGGCTCACAGATCGAGTTCATCGACAGAGATGGCAGGGCGAGCTTTGCGCCGCTGCGCTGGCGCAAACCCGTCGTCGGCATCATCGATGAAGGTTCCCGCAGCGCTATGGAAATTCTTGCCTATGTGATGAAGAAGAACGGCGCCCAGCTTGTCGGCACGCGCACGGCAGGCGCAGTTCTGGGCGGCGAGGTCTCGATGCTTCCGGACGACAGCCTCCTGATGCTGGCCGCCAGCCAGGTTCTGGTCGATGGAGAATCGTTGGAAGGAAAAGGCGTCTCGCCGGACGTCGCGATCCCATACCCGCTGGCATACAGTGACGGTGCCGATCCGCAATTCGACGCCGCGTTGAAGGCGGCGACCGAACTGCTCGGGCCTTAGACGCCGCCGCGGCCCGCGCCCAGCGCTATAGCGGGTGCTCTCCCAGAAACTTGAGCACGCGCGCCTTGAACGATTTGTCGCCCACCGCCAGCATGTGGTCCCTGCCCTCGATGTCGAACGCCACGGCGTTTGGCATCAGGGCGGCGAGTTCGCTGGCGCTGCCGCCAATATCATCCCTGGTGCCGATCGCGATCAGGGTCGGCTGTGCTATGCGCGCCAGTTCGTCCTCGCTCAGCAGTTCGCGCGAGGTGGATATGCAGGCGGCAAGCGCGCGGCGGTCGCTCTTCGTCTGGTCCGCAAAGGTACGGAAGGCCTTGCCTCGCGGGTGCGTGGTCAAGGCGGGGTCCGGCGCCGTCAAAGCGTCCGCGATCGGGTCCCAGTCACCCACGCCGTCGACCATGCCGATGCCAAGCCCGCCGAAAACGAGCGTAGCGACGCGCTGCGGCTCAGCCAGAGCCAGAAAGGCCGCGATGCGTGCGCCCATCGAATAGCCCATGACATGCGCGGTCTCGATGCCCAGATGATCGAGCAGCGCGGCCGCATCCGAAGCCATGCGCTGAGGCGTATAGTCTGCCGGATTGTAGCTCTTCGACGACTCGCCGTGGCCTCGATTGTCGAATGCTATCGAGCGGTAGCCGGCGTCCGATAATGTCTTCATCCAGCCCGGCGAAACCCAATTCGTGAAATGGTTCGACGCAAAGCCATGAATCAGCAGCACTGCCTCGGCTGGCTCGCCGTCGGCCGCACGGTCGACAAAGGCAAGGTCAAAGCCGTCATGAGTGAAATGCTGCATCGGGGGATCGATCCGCTGGTTCGAAGAGTCGGCAGCGTCGCAACGCTCAGCCCGGCTGGCCGATCCGAGGATGGCGGATCACATCACCATCTTCAATGCCGGTGCGTGCGGCAGTGCCCTTCTTCAACTCCAGGACAAAGCGGACGGGAACGCCGGGCGTAATCAGCGCCTCGGAAAGCGGCTTGCCTTCCTTGACGCCGCGTACGACCCCGTCCTCGTCGATAAAGACCAGATCAAGCGGCAGGACCGTGTCCTTCATCCAGAAACCGACCTGCTGCGTCTTGTCGAAGATGAACAGCATGCCCTGGTCGTCCGGCATGAAGTTGCGGTACATCAGGCCCGCAGAGCGCTCCGGCTGGTCGTCCGCGATCTCGATCTTGAACGCTTGCTCGCCCTTGTTGGTCTGGGCGATGAGCGGGGCGGGATCGACAGGCAGCACCATTGCCTGATTGTCGGCAGTAGCGATCGCCAACGTGAAAGGCACGAAAACCGCAGCGCATGCAAGAAAAGCGCCTGCACGTCGTATCCACTGGAACATTTGGCCTGCCCGCACAACTCGCCTAATGTGGCAATGTCCCTATATCGGGATGAATTTCGGCAGCCATAAGGCCCTTCTGGCCTTTGCCATATCGAACCAGCACCACTTGCCCCGGACGCAACTCGGCGATGCCGAAATGCCGCAGAGTCTCCATGTGGACGAAGATGTCCTCGGTACCCTCTCCGCGCGTGAGGAAGCCGAAGCCCTTGGTGCGGTTGAACCACTTCACGAGCGCTCGTTCCAGACCGCTCTCGGCCGTCACGGCGACATGGGTGCGCTGTTCCATATCCTCGGACGGATGCTGCGCGGTGGAATTATCCATCGACTGCACTTTGAAGGCCTGAAAACCGCGGTCGCCGCGCTTGGCGAGACAGACCACGCGGGCACCCGCCAGCGCAGTTTGGAACCCATCTTTTCTCAGACAGGTGACATGAAGCAGGACATCGCCAAACTTTCCTTCGTCAGGCGTGATGAAACCGTAGCCCTTTGCCACGTCGAACCACTTGATCGCCCCGGCGACCTCGAAGAACTCGCCAACATCTGAATTGTCGTTCGGCGTCGCGCTTTCCGGCGCTCCATTCCGCCCCTCGAAAGAGGACTTATCCGCCATCCGAACGCACCCCTTTCCACCAAACTCTGCAAACTGATTCTTAGGTTAGGATAACATCGTGGGTTGCTAATGGCGCAAGAGGCGACACGCGTTTTGTCGCGCCCGCCACCAGATTTTCGATGGTGTCGACCGCCTCGACCGTGTTGCCGCGCCCCACAGGGAAGCTCTAAGGTGAGTGGTCTCACAAATATCGAGGATTTCGGATGCGCTATCTGCACACAATGGTTCGCGTCACTGACGTGGAGAAATCAATCGACTTCTACTGCAACAAGCTCGGCATGAAGGAAGTGCGCCGCCACGAAAGCGAGCAAGGCCGCTACACGCTGATCTTTCTCGCTGCGTCGGAGGACGAAGCCGACGCCCGGTCGTCCAAGGCGCCGCTGATCGAATTGACCTACAATTGGGACCCGGAGGCTTATCAGGGCGGGCGCAACTTCGGCCACCTGGCCTATGAGGTCGACAATATCTACGAGACTTGCCAGCGGCTGATGGACAGCGGAGTGGTCATCAACCGCCCGCCTCGGGACGGCAACATGGCATTCGTCAAATCGCCGGACGGCATTTCGTTCGAACTGCTGCAGAAGGGCGACCGGCTGCCAGCCGCCGAGCCATGGGCTTCCATGGCAAACACAGGCAGTTGGTAAGCGTTGTCGGCTCCCGGGTAAGACCCGCCGAATGAGCACTCTCTGTCGCTACAGGGGATCTGCAGCGACATTCCAATAAGGCTTGGCAGCTTCTGTCGGCTTAACCCCCGCTCTTACGCCACAGCGGCCGGGTCCATCCAAAACACTTCCCAGGTGTGGCCATCCGGGTCGGCGAAGTCGCGGCTGTACATGAAACCGTGATCCTGCGGCGGGTTCGGGTCCGCGCGGCCGCCGGCTTTCTCTGCGCGGTCCAGCACCCGGTCCACGATCTCGCGGCTCTCTTCGGAAATCGCCAGCAAGACCTGGCTGGTCTTATGCGCATCGGCGATGGGTCGCGATTCAAAGTTGCGGTATTTGTCATGCGTCAGCAACATGACGAAAATCGCATCGGAAAGGACGACACAGCTGCCCGTATCGTCGGAGAATTTAGAGTTCTTGGTTCCGCCAATCGCCTCGTAGAAAGACGTGGAACGTCCGAGGTCGGTCACGGGCAGATTGACGAATATCATCCTGGGCATTTTGTAGCTTCCTCTTTGCACCGCCGAGCGGGCGGATGGGCAAATCACTTCGTCGACGAGCGACAGATACTCGTCAAGGACGACCGCCATTGCGCAGATCCGACATGAGGTGTGCAAGAAAATCGCCCGCCGACTTGTGGGCCGACATATTGCCTTGCCAATGTCCCGTGGCTACACGCCAATGAGCAGTGTGAACATCTGTTCTGTCTCGTCGGGGAAAGCCTGCAATGAAGGACGTCCTGAAGGAATTGGAGCGTCGCCGTGAAGAGGCGAAAGCCGGCGGTGGTGCGGTTCGGATCGAAGCGCAACACAAGCGCGGCAAGCTGACGGCGCGCGAGCGGCTGGAGATCTTCCTGGACGAGAATTCGTTCGAGGAGTTCGACATGTATGTCGAACATCGCTCCACCGACTTCGGCATGGAGAAGACCAAGATCCCCGGTGATGGAGTCGTCACCGGCTGGGGGACCATAAATGGACGTCCGGTCTATGTTTTCGCCAAGGACTTCACCGTGTTCGGCGGCTCGCTATCCGAGGCGCATGCCGAGAAAGTGGTCAAGGTCCAGGAGATGGCGCTGCGCAACCGCGCCCCGATCATCGGCATTTACGACGCCGGCGGCGCGCGCATCCAGGAAGGCGTTGCGGCACTTGGTGGCTATGCTGAAATCTTCCAGCGCAACGTGCTGGCGTCCGGCGTGATTCCGCAGATCTCGGTCATCATGGGCCCGTGTGCAGGCGGCGATGTCTATTCGCCCGCAATGACCGATTTCATCTTCATGGTGCGCGATACGTCCTACATGTTCGTAACCGGCCCGGATGTCGTAAAGACGGTGACGAACGAGACGGTGACCGCCGAGCAGCTAGGGGGTGCGTCGGTTCATACGACCAAATCGTCCATCGCCGACGGCGCCTACGACAATGATGTCGAGGCATTGTTGCAGATGCGGCGTCTGGTCGACCTGCTGCCAGCCTCCAACACTGCCAGCGTTCCCGAAGTGGAATGCTACCAGTCGGTGACCGATCACGATCTCTCGCTGGACCGGTTGATCCCGGACAATGCAAACAAGCCCTATGACATCAAGGAACTGATCCTGAAGACGATCGACGAAGGCGATTTCTTCGAGATCCAGGCAGCATTCGCGAAGAACATCGTCACGGGGTTTGGGCGGGTGGAGGGCCGAACGGTGGGCTTTGTCGCCAATCAGCCGATGGTTCTGGCGGGCGTGCTGGACAGCGACGCCTCGCGCAAGGCGGCGCGTTTCGTCCGCTTCTGTGACTGCTTCAACATTCCGATCGTGACCTTCGTCGATGTCCCCGGTTTTCTGCCGGGCACGGCTCAGGAATATGGCGGTCTCATCAAGCACGGCGCCAAGCTGCTCTTCGCTTATGCAGAGGCCACTGTGCCGAAGGTCACTGTCATCACGCGCAAAGCCTATGGCGGCGCCTATGACGTGATGGCATCGAAACATTTGCGCGGTGATATGAACTACGCCTGGCCCACCGCTCAGATTGCGGTGATGGGCGCGAAGGGCGCCGTGGAAATCATTTACCGCAAGGACATCGGCGATTCGGAGAAAATCGCCGCGCATACCAAGACTTATGAGGACCGATTCCTGTCGCCGTTCGTCGCCGCCGAGCGGGGCTACATCGACGAGGTGATCATGCCGCATTCCACCAGACGTCGGGTGGCGCGCGCGTTGCGCATGCTGCGCAACAAGGACCTGTCAAACCCGTGGAAGAAGCACGACAATATTCCGTTGTAGGCAGGGCTTGCCAGGCCTCTGCCAATGGTCAGGCGGCCTGTGGCCCGGCCTCGTTCGACCGTGGCTCGAAAAGAGGCGGAGCTATTCTAGACTAGCCCGCAACTCCAGAGTTGCGCTGCGTCTGGTTGCGAACCTGACCATGGATGACCGCATTAAACTGGTCGAGATCGATGTAGAAAATCTTCATGAGTTCCGGCAGCAAACGGTCCGCCGGTACGCCTTTGGCAGACACTGCCAAGATGGCCTTCGCGATATCGACCGGTTCGGTCAAACGCTTCTTCGCATGATCTTCTACCACACGATAGATTTCCATCACTCCAAGCATTTCAGTTGGACGCCCCAATTTCCCACCCAGAGCAGCCTGCCGCGAGATGGTTAATATTTAGTCTATTCCTAATGTTGCGATCAAGGGCGGTAGTTCAATGAGCGCCTCAATCCTGCGAAAACGCGGATGGCTTGCCGGCTCGTCAACATGCTCGAGGATCCAGGTCAGCGCGTGCGGTACGAAAACGCCCCATGCCCCTGCCCTGATGGCGGGAACGACATCGGACTTCAGCGAATTGCCGACCATCATCGCTCGTCCTGCACCGTCGCCATGCCTTGCAAAAATACGCTCATAGGTGACTGGCGATTTATCGCTGACGATCTCGACGGCATGAAAGCGATCCGCCAGCCCTGAAGCGGCGATCTTCCGCTCCTGGTCGAACAGGTCGCCCTTTGTAATCAGAACGAGTCGATAGCTGTCGCTCAACGCGTCGAGAACGTCGGCGGCGCCGGGCAACAGATCGACCGGATGGGAAAGCATTTCGCGCCCGGCCTCGAGAATGCTGGCCACCACGGTGCCCGGAACACGCCCCTCGGTCACCTCGACCGCGGTCTCGATCATCGACAGAACAAAACCCTTGATGCCGAAACCGTAGGTTTCAAGGTTGCGTCGCTCGACCGCCAGCAGCCGGTCGCCAAGATCTTCCGGCTCGGCATAGTCAGCGAGCAAGCCCGCGAAGCGCTCCTGCGTCATGCGGAAGAAGTGCTCGTTCTGCCAAAGCGTGTCGTCGGCGTCGAAGCCTATGGCGGTCAGGGCTTTCATCTCGCGCCGCGCATGACCATCAATCCGACTCGAGCATATCCTTCACCACCGTCGCCAATTGCTTGAGCGAGAAGGGTTTCGGCAGGAAGTCGAACTTGGCATCCTCGGGCAGGTTCTTGGCGAAGGCGTCTTCGGCATAGCCGGAAACGAATATGAACTTGATGTCGGGCTGGAGTTTGCGCAACTCACGCAACAACGTCGGACCATCCATCTCGGGCATGACGACGTCGGAGACGACCAGGTCGACCTTGCCGTCCAATTCCTTGAAGAGGTCCAGCGCCTCGACGCCGGACGCCGCCTCGTGCACCGTGTAGCCTCGCGAGGTCAGGACGCGCATACCGCTCATGCGAACCCCGTCCTCATCCTCCACCAGGAGGATGGTGGCAGAACCGGAGAGGTCCTTTGGCCGTGCCGGCTGGCGCGCAGCACTTAGCTCCTCCTCGCTGACTGCCTTGGCGGCCTCCGCCTCCACCGCTCCGGGAACGTGCCGGGGCAGGAAAATACGGAAAGTCGTCCCCCTGCCCACTTCCGAATCGCAATAGATGAACCCGCCGGTCTGCTTGATGATGCCGTAAGCCATCGAAAGACCGAGGCCGGTGCCCTTGCCCACTTCCTTTGTGGTGAAGAACGGCTCGAAGATCTTCGAGACCACATCCGGGGGTATGCCTGTGCCGGTGTCCTCGATCTCCACCAGGACATAGTCTACCGCGGGCAGTTCACGGTATGCATAGCCGGAAATCGAGCCTGCCGGCACGTTTTTCGTGCGCACGGTCAACTCTCCGCCCTCGGGCATGGCGTCGCGCGCATTGACCGCCAGATTGACGATGACTTGCTCGAACTGACCGATATCCACCTTCACCTGCCACAGATCGCGGCCATGATCGACCTTCAGCTTGACGGTGGTGCCGACAAGCCGGGTCAACAGCATACGCAAATCGGCCAGAACGTCGGTGAGGCTCAGCACTTCCGCACGCAGCGTCTGCTTGCGCGAATAGGCCAGCAACTGGCGCACCAGCGAGGCGGCACGGTTTGCATTCTGCTTGATCGTCATGATGTCCTGGAAGGACGGGTCGGACGGGCGGTGATTGGCCAGCAGCAGATCGGTCGCCATGATGATGACGGTCAGCACATTGTTGAAGTCGTGAGCGATGCCGCCGGCAAGCTGGCCGACCGCCTGCATTTTCTGGCTTTGCGCCATCTGGCCTTCGAGGGCTTTCTGCTCGGTCACGTCGACCGCGTAGACGATTGCCGCTTCCTCTGCTCCATCGTCCGACGCGCCCTCGGCCACCGCGTTGACGTAGACGCGGATGTGCCGCTCTTCATTGTTGGGCAGAACAGTGTCGATCGGCGCGATGTCGGCCTGACGCGAGCGCGCGCGTTCCAGGGCGTTATTCAGCGCCGGGCGGTCTCGCTCGTGCACGACCTGATCGAAGCGCAGTTTGCGATCGACGGCGTCGCGGTCAACCACCGACGAATACAGAGATAGGAACGGCGCATTGGTTCGCACGATCCTGCCCTTGGCATCGACCGCGGCGATCGCCATCGGCGTTGAATTGAAGAAGCGGGTGAAGCGCACTTCCGAAGCGCGCAAATCTGCCGAGGAATCCTCGCCTTTACCGCGGTTAAGCACGATGGTGCGGCTTGGGCCGGCATATCCCTCGCGGGTCGCCGAGACGCGATGCATCAGCCGCACGGGCAAAGCTTCGCCCTTCACCGTTTGCAAATCGAGATCGACAACCGCGTTGCGGGTGGTGCCGGCATCCGCCTTCACCGAATTGACCAGCGCGATTCCGTCGCCCGCAATGATCTTTCGCAGCGTTGTCGACCCCGGCGAAAAACTTGCGAGATCGATACCCAGCCATTCCGCCAGGGTGGCGTTGATGTAGGTGACGCGGCCATCGGGATCGGCGGCGAAGAATCCGGCCGGCGCTTGATCCAGATGGTCGATCGCCTTCTGCAGATCGAGGAAGAAGCGTTCCTGCTCAGCACGCTCGCGGGAAATGTCCCCAATCTGCCAGGCGTTTAGCGGTTGCTTCTGTGATGGCACCTTAAATGTTCGGGCGCGCAGGCCATACCAGCGTGCGCCGGGAGACGCACCAGGCTTGATCGCTTGCGAGACGCGAAACTCTCCCTCGCCGGTCTGCCCATCCTTAAGGCCCGACGCGAGACGCAGGACAGTCGGAGAGGCTTCCGGCACGTCCGACAGCAGGTTCTCCACGGTTTTGACGTCACTGGCGTTGGTTGCGCCTGTCATATCGGCATAGGAGCGGTTGGCGTAGACGACGCGCCCCTTGGCATCTGCGATCAGCACTCCGTCGCCCATCGAATCGACGAACGATTTGGACAGGTCGTCGGTGCCTGAGCGTGGAACGATCTGGATGAACCCAACGGCCGTTGCGAAGAGGTAGCCGACGCCGATCATTGCCAGTATGCCCAGCAGACCGAGCAGGATCGGGTCTCCAAGCCGGTTTCGGAACAGCGAGAACACCACCGCCGAAAACGCCAGCACGATGACGAATATCACGAGGCGCGTCACCGCACCTGGCCGGGAGTTCTGATCGACCACCGGCGAAGGGTAGAAGTCGCTTGGCGTTTCCTTGGGCATCCGCTCGTCTATGAGTCCCCTGCCTGTGCGTGGCGCAGATTGAATCAGCGCAGCGCGCATCTTAGGGCTATTGCAGAAAACCGACCTACAAACGAGCGCTTTTTTACAGGGAGAAATGCCGCTGTCCGCGAGATTCCAGTCGCCCCGCGATCAGGAGCGGACACCCGCCAAGGTAAGCGTATGATCGCGTATGTCGGAGGGCCAATCGCTCATCCGCTCCGCCAAAGCCTGCGAATCTCCGGCGAAGAGAGCCCGCGACGCTTCCTCGAAGGACGGCAAATCGCCGGCCATTGCCGCCATGAACCTATAGGCCGTCTCTTGCGCAACACGAATCGCGTTCTTGCCATCATCAGCACTACGCGCGCGATCGACCAGGCGCCTCAACGCCTGTGACGCGCCGCCGGGCTGCCCGGCGAGCCAGTCCCAATGCCTTGGCAGAAGGGTCACTTCTCGTGGCACCACACCCAATTTGGGCCGCCCGCGCTTGCCGGCGTTTGCACTCTCCGCCCCTTCCCTTGAGTTGGTCTCACCCGGCATCGGCATATCGAGACGCCGCAGGACCTCTTCATCGCCGCCGCGCAGATCAAGGTCGATGACCTTGCCTGTCCTGTCATCGAAGGTGAGGAACGTTGCTTCGGGGTAGGCTGCCTGCGCCGCCTTCACCGCAAGCGCGACCTCGGCCAACGGCCCACGGGCGAGGCGGCGTGAATCGCGAAAGGCGGTGGTTGGGGTCGATGCGAAATTGGTCATAGCGTCACGCTTTGAGTGTTGCGTTCGCTTTTTACCCGGGTTAAATGCGCCGCACAATATCACCCGGGTAAAAATAAGTGGACAAGGCAGCGAGAAAGACGGCGATCGCCGATTACAAGAAGCGCGAGGCAATCGCGGGTATCTACGCTGTGCGCTGCTCGTTGAGCGGACGCGTCTGGGTCGGCCGCACCATGGACCTTGAGAAAGTGCAGACGCGGCTATGGTTTGGGCTGCGAACAGCGGGCAACCAGCACCCGGCCATGCAGGCGGACTGGACCACCTACGGCGAGGAAAGCTTTTCGTTCGAGGCGCTCGAACCCATCGAGGCGGAAGAACTGGCTTATGTGCGCGACGCGATCCTGAAAGAGCGCCTCGATCATTGGCGGTCCAAGCTGGGCGCGGGCGTGGTCTGAAGCCTACGCCGCTGCCAGCAGGCTCGCATTGCCACCGGCGGCGGTGGTGTCGACACAGACGGCACGCTCATGCGCATAGGCAGCCGGATAGATCACTTCGCTGATGAGCGGCACGATTGCTCCGCTGCGGGACGCCAAAGCCTGACGGATGGCCCGCATCGGATCAGCCTCGCCGGCAAACGCCACGACATCGCACGGCGCCTTCTCGAGCAATTCGGGGTCCACCGTGCCGTCGATCGCCGCAATCGGCAGTCCCTTTCCCGTCAACGCATTCAGCGCTGCCGCGGCCCCAGGCGCAGCCGCGACGACGCGACAGCCGGCAGCCAGTGCCTGGATTGACTGAGCCAGCAATGTATCGCCATCCGGACCGAGGCAGACGGCGACGCCTCGGGCAGGCAGCGTCAGAGTGTTTGCTTCGCCCGTCGGTCCCGGCAGATCGACCGGCCCGAAATCGACAGCAGCAGAAGCCGTGATCGCGGCCGATCCCTTCCCGCGCAAATGCTTGCGCAAAATCGCGATGCGATCGGGCTGTGTCGACCACCCGCCATCCTTGAGGCGCAGCGCGTGTTCGCTCAGCGCGGT
>DATDBN010000097.1:0-22730 GCA_036524835.1 Mesorhizobium sp.
GGCACGCAGGTGGTGCCGACGGAGACCGATGTCACGGTTTGGGACGTGGCGGCGCGCTATGACCAGACCTATGACGAGTTCAAGGTCTCGGCCGCCGTCGCATATTCTGAACCTGCCGAGGACCAGAACCTGTACGATGGCTCCGTTTCCGTTCTGCACGTCCCTTCCGGCATCAGCCTGACCGTCGCCGCCGCTTACTCGGATGAGTCTGTCACCGACGGCCGATATGGCTATATCAAGCTGGGCTATCAGACGGATTACTTCGAGGCCGGCAAAACCGCCATTTCCATCGACGCCTTCACAGGCCAGGACATCGATGCCCTTGGTAGCGACAGCACCTCTTTTGGCCTGCAGCTTGTGCAGAATCTGGATTACCTGCAGACCGAACTCTACCTCGGTGTTCGGTCATACTCCTACGATGAGCCGGGCGTGTCTATTGATGACAGCACTGCGGTTCTTGGCGGAGCCAGGATGAAGTTCTGATCTGACTTCGATGTTATGACGCACGCTTGCCGTCGCGCTGCACTGTTCGCGCAGCGTTTCCGGTAGACCTGCGTGGAAGATGTGGTTGAGACGCCGCGTCAAAATGCATGCGGCGCGTTTGGGGGCAGCATGACCTATATTGTGCAAGCGCTGCAGAACAATCCGGAACTGGCGGTCTTTCTGACATTGGCAGTCGGCTTCCTCATTGGCCGACTAAAGTTCGGCAGCTTCAGCCTCGGAATTGTCGTTGGAACACTTTTTGCCGGCGTGCTGATCGGCCAGCTCGACATCAAAGTTCCGGGGATTGTGAAGACAATCTTCTTCGACCTCTTCCTGTTTACCACCGGCTACAAGGTAGGGCCGCAGTTCTTTCGCGGACTCAAGCAGGATGCGCTGCCTCAGGTGGCGCTGACGGTCGTGCTCTGCGTGGCGTGCCTGCTCACGGCGTTTGGTTTTTCGAAGCTTCTTGGATACGACATCGGGACCGCTGCGGGGTTGCTTGCCGGCGCGTTTTCCGAATCCACGGTGATCGGAACCGCCGGTGAGGCGATCCAGCGGCTTGCGATTCCCGATGTCGAGAAGACCGCACTGCTGAACAGCATTCCGGTCGCCTATGCCGTCACCTACCTCATCGGGACGGCCAGTCTCGTCTGGTTCATCCCCACCATCGGTCCCAAGCTGATGGGGATCAATTTGCGCGAGGAAGGCGCACGCATGCAGGCCGAAATCGGCACCGCGGCCGAGCTGGAGCCAGGTGTGGTCTCTGGTTCGAAGTTCTTCGATGTCCGCTCATACAAGGTTACGAACCCCGTACTGTTTGACAAGACCATCGCAGAACTTGAAGCGCTGCCGCGTGAAGCCCGCGTTTTCATCGCGCGAATCCGGCGCGGCCACGAGATCATCGAAGCCGTGCCCGCTTCCGTCATTCGCAAGGAGGATGTGGTTGCCGTGCTTGCCCGGCAGGAAGTGCACGTGCAAGGCCGGGATGCCGTTGGCCCCGAAGTGGACGACAAGGCTTTGCTCGACCTGCCGATCGAGACGCTGGACGTGGTGGTGACGCGCAAGGCGATGGACGGGAAGACGATTGCGGAACTGTCGAAACACGAGTTCGCCCGTGGCGTCTTTCTGCGAAGGCTTACGCGGTCGGGCGTGGAAATGCCTGTTGCCGCTACGACCACAATCGATCGCGGAGACGTGCTGCGCCTGGTCGGCACCAAGCCGGAGGTAGAAAGGGCAGCCGACGAACTGGGATATCCCGACCGGCCGACTTCGGCGACGGACATGGTTTTCGTCGGAACCGGCATCGTGCTGGGCGGTCTCGTTGGCCTGCTCTCCGTCACCATCGGCAGTGTCCCGTTGACTCTCACCGCCAGCGGCGGCGCGCTGGTCATGGGCCTGGTGTTTGGCTGGCTGCGCTCGGTCTATCCCTTCTTCGGTCGAATCCCCGAGCCGGCGATCTGGATCTTCGACACCGTCGGGCTCTGCATCTTCATCGGCGTGGTTGGCCTCACCGCCGGCCCCAGCTTCTTCTCCGGCCTTCAGGAAACCGGAGTAAGCCTGGTCGCGGTGGGTCTGGTTTCAGCTCTTTTGCCGCATACGATCGGCATCCTCTTTGGCCGCTACGTCTTGAGAATGAACCCGCTCATTGTCCTCGGGGCCTGCGCTGGAGCCGGAACGATCACGGCGGCTCTTCGCGCGGTTCAAGAAGAATCCGGGAGCAATGTTCCAGCATTGGGCTACACGGTGCCCTATGCGATCGGGAACATTCTGCTGACCGCCTGGGGACCGGTCCTTGTGGCGCTGATGACAATCGGTATGTGAAGCCGCGTTAGAGAGGGCAATCAGTCCGGGTCGCTGAGCCTTACAAGCTTCGGCACATAGCTGATCGCCCAGGCCACCGACACACCGAGCGCGGTCTCGATGAGCCGGAAGAAGGCATATGCCCATGGCTCCGCGCTGTGGTCGAGCATCACGATGCCGCAAATATAGCCCGCGACCCGTGCGCCGTCACGCGCATGGATAAGCTCGCAGACAAGCATGGTCACGCAGACGCCCATGCCGATCGTCCAGGGATTTGGCGGAAGGAACCAACTCAAGAGAGCACCGGCAGCCGCGCCGACAACAGTCGCCGCGAGACGGCGAAGCCCAAGCCGCTTGCTTTCAGACGGCTTGAGATCGGTCACGATCACCGCGCCGATGAAGGCATAGATCGGGTATTGGAGACCCAGTATCTGTGCGAGCGCTATGGATAGCCCAGCTGCGACTGCGGCCCTTAACGCCAGTTGAACTCCAGCCGTGACAATAGGAATTTTCATGCCTGCCCCACCATCACGAAGCGATGTTATCCGTTGCGGCGGCGTGCTTCACGGTGTGGGCAGCGGTGGGCCGGTATCGACCGGCTCGTTTTCTTCCTGGAACTTGCGGATCGCCGCGCGTGCGTTGAAGAGGAGGCGATCCTCCCCCAGCCGCTCCGCAAGTGGCGATGCGCGGACGCACGCCAGCACCGTCGGGTTCAGCGCCATCAGCCAGACCGTAATGCCTCGCTCAGTCATGCGACGCTCGCCCTCCACAAGCATCTGAAGGGCTGAATATTCGATGTCGATGACGCGGCTCATATCCACCGCCAGCACGCGCGGGCGGTATTCGTTGAAGAGGGCGTTTATCTGCTCTCCGATCTGCTGGGCGTTGGCGAAGAACAGGCGCCCCTCCGGCCTCAGGATGAGGAGCCCGTCAAAGGTTTCATCGTTCGGATGCTGAGGGGAGAGCGGCCGCAGCACATCCTGGCCACGCTTCCTGCCGATCACATACACCTTTGAATTTGCCGCCTGGCTGGAGAGCCCGATCAGCGACAGAATAATGGCGACGACGATGCCCTGCAGCGTGCCGAAGACAAGGACGCCGAACAAGGCCGCCAGCGCCCAGGTGAATTCCATCGTCCGGATTTTGCGGATCGCGGCGAATTCGGCCGGGTCGATCAAGCCCATCGAATAGACGATCACGATCGCCGCCAAGACCACCTGCGGCAGCAGCCCGAGCAACGGCGCCAGAACCAACATGGTCGCTGCTGCAACCGCAGCCGTCACCAGCGATGCCTTCTGCGTTTGTCCGCCGACAGAGCGGACGACAAGGGTTTGCGACATGCCCCCGCCTGCCGGCATGGCGCCGAAGAAGGCGCCTGACAAATTCGCCGCGCCTGTCGCCAGCAATTCCCGGTTGGAGTTGATCGGCGGCTCCGTGGGGCGTGCGAATGCCCGGCCAACGGCGATCGTCTCGGTAAAGCTCATGAGCGCGATACCGAAAGCCCCAGGCAGCAATTGTTGGACGAGATCAAAGCTCGGCATCGTGATCGATGGAAGCGCTTGCGGGATCAATCCCACCGTCGCAACGCCACGCGCATCGAGGCCGAAGAGCCATGACACGGCGATGCCCGCCCCGACGACCACCAGCGGCGCTGCCGAGTGCGGTTTCATGCGCTCCATCACCAGCAGGGCGGCCAGGGCCACGATCGCGATGATCAAGGTGATCGGCGACGTTTCCGGCACGTGGTGCAGGATGCTCAGAATATCCCTGAAGAACCCTTCCTTGTGGATATGTATGCCGAGCAATTTCGGCACTTGGTCCAGCACGATGACCAGCCCGATGCCCGCCTTGAACCCGGTAAGCACCGGCGTCGATATGAAATTGGCCACGAACCCCAGCCGCAGCAACGATGCGGCAATCAGCAATGTTCCCGTCAGCGCGGTGAGCGTGGCGGTTGCCGTGATCAGCTTTCCAAGGTCGCCATCCGGAACGGCCTGTCCAAGTTGCGCGCCGGCCAGAATGGCAAGGGTCGTGGTCGAACTGACGCTCAACACCCGCGACGATCCCAGCAGGGCGTAGACGATCATCGGCACGAAGGCAGTGTAGAGACCGACGCTTACCGGAAGTCCGGCCACCGTCGCATAGGCCATCGCCTTTGGCAGAACGACTGCAGCTGCCGTCAAGCCCGCGACGATATCGAAGCGCAGTCCCGGTGAAGATGCTTCAGGACTGTGGGACATGGGCTTCGATCGCGGCCGGTGTAAGTTCGGGTTCCGGATCGTCGTCTATCCACGCGTTCAACAGCGTATAGGTGACGGCCAGAACCGCCGGCCCGATGAAAATGCCGATCATTCCGAAAGCAACGAGACCGCCGATCACGCCAGCCAGGATGAGGAGCAGGGGCAAGTCGGCGCCCCTTCGGATGAGAACCGGACGTATGAACTGATCGATCGTCGCCGCGACGATTGTGAAGATCAGCAGGATCGTGGCCCAGAAATTCTCGCCGGAATAATACATCCAGATCACAGCCGGAGCCATGACCAGGCTCGGGCCAAGCTGGATCAGGCAGAGCAGGAAAATCAACGCCGTCAGCACGGCGGTGAACGGCACGCCGGCAATCGCCATCCCCAGACCGGCTATGACGCTCTGGGTCACGGCAGTGACAACGACGCCAAGAGCCACGCTGCGTATCGCCTGGCCGGTAAGGCGAATGCCCAACTCGCCGCGATCGCCTGCCAATTTGCGGCCGAAGCGGATCGCTCGATCGGCGGCATGCTCACCGCCCGCATACATCACCGCGGCGATGGCGGTCGTCAGCAGGAAATGGACGAGCATCGAGCCGACGCTTCCCGCAGCGGATGCAAACCATTGCGTCACCGCTCCCGCATAGGGCGCCAGCCGTGGTGCAAGTTCCCGCACACCGTTGGAGGTCAGCTTACCCCACGCTTCGGCGATGCGCCGCCCGATGATGGGCAGTTCGGCGATCCAGTCCGGTGGGGGCGGCACCCGCAGCGTCATGACCGTCGTGGCCAGGCCGCTGATCTCGTCGAGATTTCCGACGACCAGGCTGATTGCCGCCCACATCGGGACAATCACCAACAGCAGCAAGGTCAGCGTCATGACGAGTACCGCGATGCCTCGCCGGTTGCCGACGCGGCTTTGCACCCAGCGCATCACCGGCCAGGTGGCGAGAACCAGGGTCATCGCCCAGATGATTGCAGGCAGGAACGGCTGCAGCACCCAGAAGCTGGCGACCAGGAGACTGCCGATAAACAGGACCGCCAGCGTTATCCGCGTCAGGTCTTGGCTCCGGCGCATGATACTGCTCGGGGCCTGCGCATCTGAGTACATGGCCTTCAGTCCGTTCTATGAATCATCGTGTTCGTCCCGGTTCGTTTCCCGCAGTGCCTGAACGCTCACAGCCGCGACCAGGCCGGTCATTATGATGCCCGCCAGGCCGACGACGATCGCCAACAGCCGCGCCAGGAAATGGTGCGGGGCAAAATCGCCGTAGCCGATGGTAAGTCCGGTGACGAAGGTGAAATAGAGCGCTTCATCGATGCTCCAGTCCTCCAGGCTGGCGACGGCGAGACCCGACGCAATCATCAAGAGGATGATCCCCGAGAGGATCGGCCAGACGACGCGGACCTGGCGCACGAGCGCGGCGAAGAAGACATGCCGCATCTGCCTTGACTGCCGCATCCGGCTGGACCGGTCCTCTTTTGCATCCACCTCTTGTTTCGTCTCCGCGTCGTATCGAGCTGTGGGGTGTCCGCTCAGTCTCCGGCGATACTCCACTTGTCATCGGGATTGAAGCGGTCGATGTACTTGACGATGTCCTCGGTGCTGTCGCCGAGATCGGCTTCGTAGACGATGCCTTGCTGGTTGACGAGGAAGGTTTTCACACCGGTTTCGGCGTAGTTCACCGGCCAGGCTATGAGCGCGAAGCCCGCAATCATGTTGTCGTTGATGATGTAATCATAAGCGCCGCCCGCGATGCGGTCGCCCTGCCCGGTTATGATGCGGAACTTGTAGCCGAAATAACCTTCGCCCTTGCTCGCATCCTCAAGCTCCGCATCGTTGACGAAGCCGCCGGCCGGACTTTCACCCGCGCCCTGTTCCGGTGGCCAGTACAGGCCGTCCGTCTTCCCCTCGCTGCTGATGAGCTTCTGGGCGAATTCGAGAACGCCATCCCCATCGCGATCTTCTGCGGCGTAGTCGTTCTGCGCGTCCACATACTCCCGCAAGGTGGCAATTGCCTGGAGCTCGTTCTCGCCGATCCTGCGGTTCACGATCTCCTCAAGCCCGGCATAGGTGTCGAAATACCATTTGCCGTCGTCGTCCTTGACCAGGGGAAACGGCAGCGGCCAAAGCTTGTCGCCGATCTGGAGCAGTTTGCGGTCACCCAGATCCTGGACGACAAGCCGCTTTGCCGTGCCGTCGCGGATCTGGTCGAACGTATTCTTGCTGTTTTCGTCTGCCTTGAGCTTGGCTGCGTCGAGGCCGAACAGCGCGGCAAGGCCGTCGAAATCGTTGGCGGCGAGGGCGCCCTTGAAGGCGTCGATCCCTTTCTCCGGAGTATCGAAGGCCGGGGGCGCCTTTTCCGCTGCAAAGGACGAGATCTCGGTCTGGTCCGGCGCGGCGGCGTCCTGTGCCTGTGTCAGCGTCGCGGTGGAAGCGAAAAGCGCGGCTGCGCAGAGCGCCGTCAAAAGAGTATGATGAACATTCGTGCTCATAATCTGGTTCCTTGCCTCGAACTCATCCTCTCGAACTTAGCGCCCACGACCGCCGCCACGGCCACCGCCGCCTCCCCTGCCGCCGCCGCGGCCGCCACCATGACCCCCGCCGCCGCTGGGACGCCTGGACACGTGGTGCGATCCACCGCGGCTGCCGCCGCCCATGGATTGACGCCCGCGATTGGATTGAACCTTGGAGGCCTTGCCGCGGTCGACATTGCCCAGGCCCGATGGCTTCCTGGGGCGATTATCGGCCCTTCCCGCGGCCTTTGGCTTGCCGGCGGGGCGCTTAGCATTGGCGGCCTTGTTCTTGACGTCTCCTCTCGAAATATTCCCCGTATTCGGTCGCGTGGCTGGCCTGTTGATGTTGTCGGCCCGCCCCCTTGCCAGGTCGCCCGGATTTGCCTTCAGCCCATCCAGCGTGCTCTTGCGGACATCGGCAGCCCGCGCCGCCCTGTTCGGCTGGGATGCAGCCCGGGTTTTCTTGATATCGTTTGCCCTGTTGCGAAACGAGTTGTTGGGGTTGGCCTTGACCTTGTTCTTGATGTTCGTGCGGTCGAAGTTGGCGAGTTGATCCCTGTCGATGTTGATCTTGCTGCGGTCGACGTTTTTCCAGTCGACATCCTTGAGATTGAGTTTGCCATTGATGTTGTTCAAGCAGTTGTTGCAGTCGACATCGATATTGCCGCCATCAAAATCGCCGCCCCAGACACCCCAATCGTCCCAGTCGACGGCCGCGGCCCAGATCGCGCCGGTCACCGCTCCTGCAAAGAACGTCGCCGTTGGATAGTAATAGTTAGGATAAGGGTCGGGATAGTATCCGATCGGCTGGGCGACGTAGGTCGGTTCGTACAGCATTTCGGGCTGGTAGCGGGGAACATAGACGCTGCCCGGCGTGGAGGGCTGTATGACGATGTTGTCATTGTCGGTGACGACCGTCACCTTGTCGTCGGTCTTGATGATGTCCTTGGCGACTGCCTCCTCACGCAACTGCTGGATTGCGATCAGCACATCCTTCTGCTGATAGGTGATTGCGTCGCTGAGCGCCTGCGTCCACTCCAGATCGTCGCTCATCATCGTCACGATCTCGGGATAGTTGAGCAGCGAGATTACGCTGCCATCCCAGGTTTCCTTCGGCTTCAGGGTCTTGTCTTTTCCATATTTGTCCAGGAAGCGCGCGGCCTCAACGATCTGCAGCGGATAGAGAGCCGCGCCGGTGACGAGAGCAACCAGTTCATCCGGATAGAGCGCAATCCGGGCGACCAGAACCTCCAGTTCGTCCTGCGTAAGCGGAGTCGGTGCTTGTTCTTCCGGAGCCGGTGCTGTTGCCGCAGGCTGCTGCTGCGCGAGCGCAGGCACGGGCGAAAGCCCGCACATCAGCGTCAGCGCGATCAGCGAGGCGCGGGAGCGATGAAGGAAGCCCTTGCTGGACATCAGTTGACCCCGTAGAATTCAAAGTTGCGGTAGCGGCGACAAGAAAGCATTTCAACAGATGCTAATGCAACGGAAAGTTCGCGTCGGCTGCAATCCTGATCAGGCCGAATCTGTCACGGCTGAGCTCGTTGCAACCCGCCAAGCATCCTACGGGACTTTGCAGCGGTCGCCTTGACTTCGATCAATTAGGCTAAGCCCCGCAGCTCGTGGACTTGCAGCCTCCGGCAGCCTGTAGAGGCGAAATTGTGATGTGGACTGATCACCTTTTGCGCCTGAGGGAGCGGCTTCTGCTGCTCACTCTCTCTCGGCAGTTCGAAGGCGGAGCCGGTTATCTTCTCGCCCTCGCGGCGGTGAACGTCACCCTGGTGGTCCACCTCGCTTTGCGGGATGTCTTCGAGGACCGAAGCGTCTTCATCATCTTCATTCCGGCGATTCTTTTTGTATCCATCGTTGCGGGGTCGCGTGCGGCGCTGCTGGCGATAGCGGGATCACTTCTCGGCGCCTATTTCCTCATGACCGTTCAGGCCCATCCCAAGAATGGCATGGACTTCACCATTTTTGCGGCAACCGGCTTGGCGGTCATTTGGCTGAGCAGCGTGCTTCGACACGCGCGCCACAAGATTACCGAGACCGAGAATACCCTCAGTATTCGCGACGCCCACCTACGGTCCATCCTGGCCACGGTGCCGGACGCGACCATCATCGTGCGTGACGACGGTTCGATCGCGTCGTTCAACGCCGCAGCCGTTCTCCAGTTCGGATATTCGGAATGCGAGGCCGTGGGTAACGATATCAGCGCGCTGATGCCCGAATCCTATCGCAGCGATCGTATCGATGTCGGCAAATTCTTTGCCGGCGAAAGGCACCTCATCGGTTTCGATCGCGTTGTCGTCGGACGCAGGAAGGATGGGTCGACCTTTCCCATGAAACTCGCCGTGGGCGAGATGAAACTTGGCGACCAGCGGCTTTTCACGGCTGTTGTCCAGGATTTGACGGAGCGCGAGGAATCGGCTGCGCGGCTTCAGGAAGTGCAAGGTGAACTGGCGCGTCTTGCCCGCCTCAACGAGCTCGGTGAAATGGCTTCCACACTCGCGCATGAACTCAATCAGCCCTTGGCGGCGATTGCAAACTACGCGCAAGGGTGTTCGCGGCTGCTGAACGGCCTGGACAGTATCACCGCGGGCAAGATGCGGGATGCGCTTGACGAGACGACGCGCCAATCCCTGCGCGCCGGACAGATAATCCGGCAATTGCGAGAGTTTGTGACACGCGGGGAAACCGGAAAGGCGAAGGAGGACATCCGAAAGCTTATCGAAGAGGCCGGGGCACTGGCCCTGGCCGGGTCACGTGAACGAGGCGTCCGTTCCATCTTTGACTTTAGTCCGCACGCGCATTTGGTTCTTGCCGACCGGGTGCAAATACAGCAAGTGCTAATAAACCTGATTCGAAACGCGATGGAGGCGATGCGCGAGAGCAAGTTTCGAAATCTGACCATCCAAACCGTCGCACAAGGCGATGGAATGATTGCGGTCGAGGTCGCCGACACCGGCCCGGGAATATCGGACGACATCGCCGCCCAATTGTTCATGCCTTTCGTCACGACGAAACCGGGTGGCATAGGCGTGGGACTGTCAATATCGCGTCGGATCGTGGAGGCGCATGGAGGAGAGATCGGGGCTACCAGGAACAGCAGCGGCGGGGCGACCTTCAGGTTCACCCTGCCGAGGGTAGAAGAGGGAAAGGACGATGGATATAGGTGACTACGTTGTCCACATAGTCGACGACGAAGAGTCCGTCCGTAGGTCGCTGGCGTTTCTGCTGACCACCGCTGGTTTTACCGTGAGGATGCACACCTCCGCGACCGCCATTCTCCAAGTGGCGCCGACCTTGAAAAATGCATGCCTGGTGACGGATCTCCGCATGCCCGACATGAACGGGGTCGAGCTTCTGCGCAGCTTGAACGCGGCCAACGCATCGATACCAAGCATCGTGATCACTGGGCACGCCGACGTGCCGATGGCGGTTGAGGCCATGAAGGCGGGCGCGCTGGATTTCATCGAGAAGCCCTTTGACGATGACGTCTTGATAGAGGCTATACACCGCGCCGCAGAACATCTGACGGGCAGGCCGCTCGGCGTAGACGATATTGCCGTGGTGGAAGCGCGCTACAGGTGCCTTTCAGAGCGGGAGCGCGAGGTGCTGGCATCTGTGGTCGAGGGCCTCGCCAACAAGACCATCGCCTACAACCTCCATATCAGCCCGCGAACAGTCGAGATCCACCGAGCCAACGTGATGTCGAAGATGCAGGCCAAGAGCCTTGCAGAACTGGTACGCATGACATTGGCCACCGACTTGCATCAGCAAAAACTTGCTGGCGGATTGATTTCGCGCAAGGCGCACAGTGCAGCCACAGTCTAGACCGGTAGTTGGGGACGGACCGGAGTACACTTTGTTGGCCGGCAAGAGAAAGGTCACGATCATAGCCCGCGACGCGGCGGTGCGTCGGTCGTTGGCATTCGCGCTCGACGCCGAGGGGTATCAGGTCAGCGCCTATCCGGATATTGTTGCATCCTTCGCTGACAAGCGGCAACTAACCGCAAGCTGCACCATCGTGGATGACGACACATTGAACGACTCGCTCAGCGACGCCGAACTGATTGGGGCGCTGCTGCCGCCGGTCGTGCTGCTTCTGGATCCGCACAGGCGGTTTTCCAAGGTATCCACGGCTGGCGTTGTTCTGAAACCCTATCTCGGTCAGGCCGTGATCGAACTGGTGTCGGAAGTCTGTGGAGATTCAGCGCTTTAGCCGTCGAACCGCGGGACAAATAGCATCTGAACCGCCACCGCCTGGATAGTGAAAACCCTTCCCCTACGTAAAGTCCCTTACGGGCATAACCTGATTTTTCGCCGCCGCAATCAGCGTAATTCTCTCCGCCAGCAAGCTGGAGAGGGATTTATGGCAGCCACCGCGTACGCCCGCCGGGTAATCCCTGCGGATCAACGCGCTTCGCTCTGCAGGCCGCCTCTTTTCGATGCGACGCTGACTCTGTTTGGCGCCAAGTCGTGCATCTTTGCGCAGGGCGACCGGGCGGCGTCGGTCTACTACATCGAGTTCGGCTCCGTTCGCGTCTATCGCCTTTTGAGAGATGGCCGGCGGCAGATTTCGGCATTTCACTTCGCTGGCGAGACATTCGGGTTCGAAACCGGCGACACTCATCAATTCTTTGCCGAAGCGATTACCAGCAGCGGTGTCCGCAAGCTCTCGCTGTCGCATGCGATTCCAGATACCGCCGATCTCCTGTCGCTTGTGATGCATGGTCTGAGCCAGGCGCAGGGGCAACTGCTGATCCTCAGCAGACAAGGCGCCTGCGAGCGCATTGCGGCCTTCCTGATCGAGATTGCCGAACGTCAGGGTGGGCTGGAGGAGTTCGAACTTCCGATGTCCCGTGCCGACATCGGGGACTATCTGGGCCTCACTGTCGAGACCGTCTCACGCGTGCTCTCCAAATTGAGGAAGAAGGAAATCCTTCTCATCCCGAATATTCACACGATCCGTATCGTCGACTGGAATGCCCTGGCCCGACTCGCGAACTGATTTTTTGCGAGGGCGCTGAGAAGCGCGGCAGAGCGCGAAGCGCGCGGCGAACCTATATAGTCGCTGCTTCTGTAGCGTGCTCGCAACGTCGTCATTGTTGCAGGACGCGGCGATCGTGTCGCGGCACTCACGGACGACGCTTTAGCCGGCCCTGTGCTCAAGCGCTTGGGGGTCGATGATTTCGATCTCGCGATGGGGCCCTACATCGATCACCTTGTCGCGCTTCAGCTTCGACAATTCTCTCGAGACGGTGCCGATGGTCAAGCCCAGGAAATCCGCTATCTCGGCGCGTGTCAGCGGCAGTTCGAAGGCCATGCCGCGCGGGTCCCCAGCAACGGTCGGATCGAGATGCCTGCCGATCTGGCCGAGAAAGCTTGCGACCTTTTCCGACGCCGTCTTGCGGCCCAGCGCGACCATCCATTCGCGCCCTTCGTCGACATCGCGCAGCGCCTGTCTGAGCAGCCGCCGCTCCAACATCGGATTTTCCGCGACAAGCCGCTCCAGCGCGGGCTTCGATATCCTGCAAAGCTCCACCTCCGAAGCCGCGTCGGCGGTGACGGCGCTTTCATCGGCATAGAGCCTGCCGACGAAATCCGGCGCGAACTGCAAGCCTACAATCTGGCGCCGGCCGTCGGCGAGAGTCTTGGTGAGCTTGACGACGCCGCGCATCACATTGCCATAGGCCGCGATCGGCGCGCCTTCGGTCAGCAGTTCCTCCCCGGCGCCATGCCGCACCACTCTTGTGTGCCTGGCAAAGGTCAGCAACTCCTCGGCATTCAGCGCGCCGCACATTCCGTTGTGGCGCGCCTCGCAGCTTTGGCAAAGTGCCGGCACGCCGGAAGTGTGGATGTCGCTGCGGCCGTCACTCATCTGGTGGTTGTCACGCTCGTCACTGCACTTTGCGAAGCACTCTTGAAGTGCAACCTTAGCGGGGCGCCCGCCCGAGGTGAACTATCTTTCGGCCCGCGCAAAAAAGATTAAGGAAACTCTTTGCGCTAGCGCAAAGACAATTTAGGTTTTCACTTGTAAGGCGAGCCAACCACGGGCGTTTCATCCACGCAAAGGCAGGCCCCCGCATGACCAAACTGACTGTGACCGAGCGGCAGATTGGCCTCCTTATAGCCCTCGTCGTGGCTGCGATAGGGCTTGCCATGGCGGCTGCGGGCCGCGGCGAATTGTTCGGCGCCCAGGGCTTCATCGTCCTTTTCTTCGCCTTGACGCTGAGTGGCTTCATCATCGCCAAATGGGATGCGCCGCTGCCCGATCCGTCCCAGTTCGAGCGCTACTACGACGACCCCACGAAGGTGGGCATCGTGCTGACCATGCTGTGGGCGGTCATCGCCATGTTCGTCGGCGTGTGGGTCGCCGCGCTGCTGGCATGGCCGGAACTCACCTTCGACGCCGAATGGGCAAGCTTTGGCCGCTTGCGGCCGGTCCACACCAGCGGCGTCATCTTCGGATTTGGCGGCAACGCCCTGATCGCCACATCCCTTCACGTCCTGCAGCGGACGTCGCGAGCGCGCCTGCCCGACCAGATCAGCCCGTGGTTCGTCCTGATCGGCTACAATCTCTTCTGCGTCGTCGCCGCCAGCGGCTATCTGATGGGGATCACCCAGTCCAAGGAGTACGCCGAGCCGGAATGGTACGCCGATCTGTGGCTGGTCATCGTCTGGGTCGTCTATTTCCTGATCTACATCCGCACGCTGGCCCGCCGCAAGGAGCCGCATATCTATGTGGCCAACTGGTACTACATGGCCTTCATCCTGGTCGTGGCGATCCTGCATATCGTCAATAATCTCGCCGTGCCGATCTCCTTCGGCAGCGCCAAGAGTTACTCGGCCTTCTCCGGCGTGCAGGATGCCATGACGCAGTGGTGGTACGGCCATAACGCTGTCGCCTTCTTCCTCACCGCCGGCGTCCTCGGCATGATGTACTACTATTTGCCGAAGCGCGCGGGCCGGCCGATCTTCTCCTACCCGCTGTCCATCATCAGCTTCTGGGGCATCACCTTCATGTATATGTGGGCGGGTTCCCACCACCTGCATTACACCGCGCTGCCGCAATGGGTGCAGACCCTCGGCATGACCTTTTCCGTGATCCTGCTGGTGCCGTCCTGGGCCTCGGCCGGCAATGCGCTGGCGACGCTGAACGGCGCCTGGCACAAGGTGCGGGACGACGCCACGCTGCGCTTCATGATGGTCGCGGCCGTGTTCTACGGCCTGTCGACCTTCGAGGGGTCGTTCATGGCGATCCGCTCGGTCAATTCGCTGTCGCACTATACGGATTGGACCATCGGGCATGTTCACGGCGGCGCTCTCGGCTGGGTGGCGATGATCACCTTCGGGTCGATCTACGCCCTGGTGCCGTGGATGTGGAAGCGCGAAACCATCTATTCGCCGAAGCTCGTCGAATGGCACTTCTGGCTCGCCCTCTCGGGCACCATCGTCTACGTCTTTTCGATGTGGAACTCTGGCATCATCCAGGGCCTGATGTGGCGCACCTATAACGAGAACGGAACACTCGCCTATTCTTTCATCGACTCGCTGGTGGAGATGCACCCCTACTACATCGCGCGCACTTTCGGCGGACTGCTGTTCCTGCTCGGTGCGATTGTCGGAACCTACAATGTGCTGATGACGATCCGGCAGGCGCGCCTCGAACAGGGTGCCGAGGCCGGCAGCGAAGCCGACCTGCCGATCGGCGGGCGCGACCGCGTCATTCAGCCTGGAGAATGACCCGTGGCTGACTTTCATCGCAAACTTGAACGCAGCGCGATCGGCTTCATGCTCGCCATTGTCGGCGTCGCCTCGATCGGCGGCCTGGTCGAGATCGCGCCGCTCTTCACCATCGGTGAAACCGTGGAGACGGCGCCTGACATGCGGGTCTACACGCCGCTGGAGGTCGCGGGGCGCAACATCTACATGCGCGAGGGCTGCTATGCCTGCCATTCGCAGATGATCCGCTCGCTGCGCGACGAGGTCGAGCGCTACGGACCGTACTCGCTTGCGGTGGAGTCCAAATACGACCACCCGATGCTGTGGGGATCGAAGCGAACCGGCCCCGACCTGGCCCGCGTCGGCGAGAAATATTCCGATGCCTGGCAGGTGGCGCATCTCAACAATCCGCGCGATGTCGTTCCGGAATCGGTGATGCCGGCCTATCGCTGGCTGCTGCGCAATACGCTGAAGACCGACGATCTCGGCGAGCATCTCGCCGCCATGCGGACCGTCGGCGTGCCATATACGGATGAGATGATCGCCAACGCTCCGGCCGATGCGTTTGGCCAGTCCGCTCCCGATGACGCCAGCGCCGACGGCGTGGCCGAGCGCTATGGCGAGGCCACGAATGTCCGGCCCTTCGACGGCAATCCAGGCCAACTCACGGAGATGGATGCGCTGGTTGCCTATCTGCAGATCCTGGGCGGGCTGACCGATGCCGCGAAGAAGACCGAACAGACGGCGCTGGGAGAATGACCATGCATGACACCGTGGTGGAATTTTCAAAAAGCTGGGGCCTGTTCTACCTCATCGCCCTGGCGATCGGCGTCGTGATCTACGCCTATTGGCCCTCGAACAAGAAGGGCTTCGATCGCGTCAAGAAGAGCATCCTGGACAAGGACGACAAGCCGTGGACGTAGGACCTCGCGACGCGATCACCGGCCGCACCACAACCGGGCATGAATGGAACGGCATCGAGGAACTCAACACCCCGGTTCCAAAGGTGGTGCTGTTCTTCCTCGCGATTGCAGCGCTGTTCTGCGTTGGCTATTGGCTGCTGATGCCTGCCTGGCCGCTCGGCTCGACCTACACGAAAGGTCTGCTCGGCAACGACCAGCGCCGCATCGTCGATGAACAGGTCGCCGCCGCGAAGGCCGAGCGCGCGGCGTGGCTGGACAAGATCGGCGGAATGGATTTCGCCGCTATCAAGGCCGACCCCCAATTGATGCAGGACGTGACCGAGGCCGGCCACGTGCTCTTCGCGGACAACTGCGCCGTTTGTCATGGCGTGAAGGGCACTGGCGGACCTGGCTTCCCCGATCTGACCGCGAAGGCCTGGCTGTGGGGCGGCGAACCCGAGAAGGTCGCCGAGACAATCGGAATTGGCATCAACGCGCACAACGACGACACGCGCGTGTCGCAGATGATGGCGTTTGGCCGTGACGGCATCCTCGACCGGCAGAAGGTCACCGATGTCGTGACCTATGTCCGCTCGCTGTCGATGCCGAATGCGGGTTCGCCCGAAAGCATCAAGGCGGGCCAGGAAGTCTTCGCCGCCAATTGCGTTTCCTGTCATGGCGAGAATGCGAAAGGCATGCACGACCAGGGCGCGCCGGACCTGACAGATAGCCACTGGATCTATGGCGGTGCGCTCAACGATGTCTATTCTACGGTCTATTCCGGTCGCCAGGGCCACATGCCCAACTGGAATGCCCGCCTGACGCCGGCCGAGATCAAGCTGCTTGCGCTCTATGTCGATCAAATGGGGCAAGCCCAATGAGGGCGGCAGGCACCGTGGCCGAGACCTTGCCGCAGAGGCGCGCCACTGCGCGCTTCAAGTGGTTTGCCCTCGTCGCGGCGCTGCTGGCCATCTTCATCGCAGCCAATGCGCACCTGATTTACGTGGCGATCCAATCGCAGCCGGAATGCGTGGTCCAGAGCGGAGGAGATGCGATGGCCTCCTCCATTCTTCGCCCGGCCAAGCCGGCCTGCTGAGGGAAAAAGCATGAGCGAAGCACCCGACACATCGCTGCCGCGGCCCTATATCGAGCGGAACCGCCGCAACCTTCCCACACACGCGGCTGTCGATTGGCTGAAGGATGGGTGGCGTGATTTCATGATCCAGCCCGTTCCAAGCCTCGCCTATGGCGTCGCGGTCTTCGCGGTATCGCTGGCGATCGTGTGGACCCTGTTTGCGCTTGGAATGGACTACATCCTGTTTCCCGCGCTGGCCGGTTTCATGGTTGTCGGACCGCTGATCGCAATCGGCCTTTATGAAAAGAGCCGGGCCATCGCCGCAAACCAACCCGTCTCGCTGATGCGCATGATTTTCGTCAAGGCGAAGTCGGGCGCGCAGGTGTGGTTCACGGGAGCAATTCTCTGCCTGCTGATGCTGCTCTGGATGCGGGCGGCGGTGCTGATCTATGCGCTCTTCTTCGGCCTGACGGCCTTCCCCGGCCTCGACCATGTCGCGTCGATGCTGTTCACGACCTTCACCGGCTGGGCAATGATTCTGGTCGGCTCGGTTGTCGGCGGCGTGTTTGCCGCCTTCGCCTTCGCCATCAGCACCTTCGCCGTCCCCATGCTGCTCGATGAGAAGACGGATGCCTTCACCGCCATGGGCACCAGCATTTCCCTGGTGTGGAGCAACCTGCCCGTCATGATCGCCTGGGGCCTGATCGTGCTCGCACTTTTCGTGCTCAGTGTCGCCACCTGCCTGATCGGCCTGATCGTCGCCTTCCCGGTGCTGGGTCATGCCACCTGGCACGCTTACAAGGCGATGAGGTGAGCTGCTGCGCACCCGGCGTGGAAGCTGCCGCCGAGCTGGGCGGCGCTCCGTCGCGCGATGAAATTCTGCTCGCCAGCCGCGACCTGAAAGACGGCCTGCGCCAGACGGATCTGTCAGTGCCTGGCATTCATTGCGGCGCCTGCATCGCAGCAATAGAGGGTGCTTTCCGCGACGTGCCGGCTGTGGAGCAGGCGCGCGTGAACCTTTCAGCCAAGCGCCTGTCGGTGAAGTGGCGAGGCGATACGCCGCCGCCGATCATCGAGACCGTGAGCCGGGCCGGCTACGAAGCGCATCTGTTCGACACCGAGGAGGACGCCGCCGACCCCGAACTGTCGCGTCTTGTGCGGGCAACGGCCGTCGCCGGCTTTGCCTCGATGAACATCATGCTGCTCTCGGTCTCGGTATGGTCCGGCGCGGAGCCGGAGACCCGGCAGGCATTCCACTGGATATCGGCGGCGCTGGCTTTTCCCGCCCTGCTCTATTCCGGTCGCGTGTTCTTTGCTTCGGCGTGGTCTGCCTTGCGGCAGGGGCGCACCAATATGGACGTGCCGATCTCCGTCGGCGTCATCCTGGCTTTCGCGCTGAGCCTCTACGACACGATGGCCGGCGGCGCCTATGCCTATTTCGACGCTGCGGTGTCGCTGTTGTTCTTCCTGCTGATCGGCCGGACCCTGGACCATATTATGCGCGAAAAGGCGCGCAGCGCCGTGCGCGGTCTGATCAAGCTCACGCCGCGCGGCGCGACGGTAGAACGCGAGGACGGCAGCCGCGACTATCTGCCGGCCAACCAGATCGAGACCGGCATGCTGCTGGCGGTTGCGCCGGGCGAGCGCCTGCTGGTCGACGGCATCGTCCAGTGGGGCCGATCCGATATCGATTGCGCGCTGGTCAGCGGCGAGAGTGCGGCGCAATCGGTGGAGCCGGGGTCGGCCGTACGCGCCGGTACGCTCAACCTCACCGGCGCCATGAAAGTGACCGCGACGTCCGACGCAAGCAATTCATCGCTTGCCGACATGGTGGCGCTGATGGCGGTGGCCGATGGCGGGCGGGCGCGTTACCGGCGCATCGCCGACCGCGCCGCGCGGCTCTATTCGCCGCTGGTTCACGCGACCGCATTTCTTACCTTCTTCGGCTGGATGGCCGCCACCGGCGACTGGCATCGCGCCATCGGCATCGCCATTGCCGTGCTGATCATCACCTGCCCCTGCGCGCTGGGACTTGCGGTGCCGATCGTCCAGACCGTGGCGGCGCGGCGGCTGTTCGAAGCCGGCATCATGGTCAAGGACGGTTCGGCCCTGGAGCGCCTTGCCGAGATCGACATGGTTGCCTTCGACAAGACCGGCACGCTGACGACCGGCCGCCCGAGACTGGCCAACGCATCGGAGATCGATGCCGGCGCGCTCGCCTTGGCCGGAGCCATCGCGGCGCACTCGAACCACCCGGTTTCGCGGGCGCTGGCTCCCTTCGATGATGGCTCGCAGCCTTCACCGGCCATAATCACCGAGCATCCCGGTCTCGGCGTCGAGGCGCGTATTGATCGGCTTTTGTATCGGCTGGGGCGAGCGGAATGGGCCGTACCCGGCGGCTCGGCCGGGACCGTGCTTTCCCGCGATGGCCAAAGGCTCGCGTCGTTCGTGTTCGAAGACAGCCTGCGGCAGGACGCGGCAAGCTCCGTCGAAGCCTTGAGGCGCGATGGCTTTCCCGTTGCGATCCTGTCCGGAGACGTCGAGCACGCGGCTTCGCGCGTGGCCAAGCAGCTCGGCGTGGGCGACGTGACGGCGCGGCTGCTTCCCGAGGAGAAGGTTGCCCGGATCGCCGCACTCGCTGCTGGCGGACGCAAGGTGCTGATGGTCGGCGACGGTCTCAACGATGCGCCGGCGTTGAGCGCCGCGCATGCCTCCATGGCGCCATCCACCGCCAGCGATATCGGCCGCAACGCAGCCGACTTTGTGTTTCTTCGCCCAAGCCTGCTGTCCGTTCCCAATGCGATCTGCGTCGCCAGGGAGGCCAACCGCCTCGTTCATCAGAACTTCGCCATCGCCATCGCCTATAACGCCATAGCGATCCCCTTTGCCATTGCCGGCTATGTCACGCCGCTGATCGCCGCGCTGGCGATGTCGCTGTCGTCGATCGTGGTTGTCGCCAACGCCCTGCGGCTTCATCCTGTCGCCGACCGGGTTCCGGCGGCCGATCCGCGCAGCCGCACCCTCGCACCGAAGCAGCAAGCTTTAGGGCAACCTTTGGCAGGACGCGCATGAGCAGTCTCGTCTATCTCGTTCCGCTCGCGCTGCTACTCGGAGGCGCGGCGCTGGGCGCATTTCTGTGGTCGCTGAGAAGCGGTCAATACGAGGATATGCAGGGAGCCGCCGAGCGTATTCTCCTGGATGACGATTGACCGGAGCGCCTCTCGGTCACTGGCTCTGCAAGAGCTACGAGCGCTTGCCAGCCTGTTCGCCGGCAGATGCGGCGGCGGCTCGGTCGCATCGGCGCCGAGCCCATGTCCTGGAACTGATGTAAAATCGGATACTTAACTGTCCGATCACATCCGCTTCGAGATCATACCTTGCCTGTACTTTACGGAGCAACGACGGCCTTCCAGTCATCCTTGATGCTGACGACGTGAAAGCCGTGTTCCTTCGCGGCGTTCAGCGAATAATTGTCAGGCTCCGCATATTCGAATTCGCGCACCGGGTCGTCGTGGTTCACCAGGAGCTGGAAGCTCGGCCCCTGGCGATCCTTGGACCATCGCATCATTGCGATGTCGCCGCGCCCTCCCTCGTTGCCGGCGACAAAGATCGGGCGTGCCCCCACCGCCAGGTTGATGGTGACGGGCTTTCCTTCCCGGTCGTTGAGGTGATCGATGGTGCCGTCGAAGACGAGCACCGTCTTGCCCTCCCGCTCGTCGAGTTTCGTACCGGCGTTGGTGCCCATCACCCGCTCTGGCGGGATGCCGAGCATTTCCATCGAGACGGCTCGCGTAAAGAGGATCGGGCTGCCGCTGCAAATCCAGTTGTCGAAGCCGTTGGCCTCGAGATAGGCGAGCAGTTCCGCCATCGGCTTGTACACCGCCTGGGTGAAGGCAACCCCGAACTTGGCACTGCGTGTCTACTTCATCAGCGGCAGGATATTGCGGGCAAAATCCTCGGTGCTCTTGCCGTCCGTGACGATGGCGACCAGTTCGTTCAGTCCAGCTTCGCCGGTCGCTTGCACCGCGTCGAAGTCCCCCTTCATGAAGGCCGAGACCACCGGCCTGTCGGCGAGCATCGGCTTTTCCGTGATCAGCCGCTGCAGATCGACCATGACCGGGATAAGGGCGGCTGGAGCAGGCTTCTCGGGAATGAGAGTGCCGTCCATGTCGAACACCGCGATGCGCTGGTCCTCCGGCACGAAGTCCGGCCCGCCCGCCTTGGTGACCTTGGCAACGAAGTCGACGATTGCCTGCCTGGTCGGCGTATCGTTCCATGACGGCAGGGGATCGCTCTGCGCGGCCGCGGCGCCGATGGTGACGAGAATAGCCAGGCACGCCGCCAGAACCCTTATCGGAAAGACTTTCATTGAGATCACTTTGCCTCCCCGTGCACGTGCAGGGCGTTTCGGTTGGGTGTCGGCCCTCGTTCAGTCACGCTCATCGAACGCGCTCGAGCGGTGGAGCCTTCCACTGGCCGTCCAGCGCTTCGGGCTTGGGCCAGTAGAGGCGCATCACCGCGACGAACGGGCCTTTCGGCACCGGCAGCCAGTTGCTCTCGGCGTCGGGTCCGGGTGTCTCGTTCTGCAGGAGAAGCGTGATCCCGCCGTCTGCATCCTTCTTCAGCTTCGGCAGCATCGGCGAATTGATTAGGTAGCGGTGAAGCGGATTGGCATAGAGCAGGCTCGACGGTAGCTGATAAAGCGTCAACGACCAGAAGGCGTTGACCGGCGGCAGCTGGCCCGGCGCGAAGCGCAGTGTGTAGCGGTTTTCGCCATTGACCGGCTGGTGATCGGCGTCGGTGAAATAGACCGGATAGATCGCCTCATCCTTGGAGTTGCCGTAGATGCCGAGCACCGCGCCGGACATGCGGCTCATGTAGTCGCCCTTCAGGAAGGCGCGCGTGCCGAAGGAGTCGGCGCTCGATTCCTTGCCGGTATCGATCTCCGTGACCTTGTGCTCCTCGAACGCTGCCCAGGCGTCGGCCATCCCGGCTTCAACCGCCTTGCGGAGCTCGGGCGAAAGCGCCTCGGGATCGAACGTCTTGCCGCCGCCGATACCCAGTTTGGCGAAGCGCGCCATCAGTTCCGTTTCCGCGGGATTGGTCGGGCAGAACTGCAGGATGAAATTCAACTCGGTGAAGAAAGCCGGCGACGTCTTCTCGTCCGCCGGGCTGAGCGGCTTCATGAAGTCGATCGGCGCAGCTGCCGGCGGCGCAGCCTCGCCCAGGAATGCCGATAGAGTCTGAACCTTGTATTCGGCCTGGATCGCCTTGACGTTGTCGATATCGCCTGGATCGAACAGTTGGGTCCGATAGAGCACGAAGGCCAGCTTTTCGGAACGGATCACCGATTTGATTCCCTTCGGCGTGTCGCCCTTCCAGCCCGGCCCCGCTAGCAAGTAGCTTCCGGCCTCGTTGCCGGTGGCTCGGCTGCCGACATAGGCGAAATTGAACGTGTACATGTCGATGAACTGCAGCGAATAGTACCGCTCCTTCGCAATCGCCGGCACTGTGAAGACGAGCGGTTCGGCGCGCAGGTCGGCGCCGACAAAGGAATAGGGCGTGTCCGAATTGGGCGTCTGGATTGCCTTGTCGTCCGGCGTATAGACGCGCGCCGTGTTGTAGAGCTGGTTCCAGCCGGTCTTGTATTCCGGGTCGGCCTTGTCGACGAAATAGGAATATTGAATCCGGTAGCTGTCGACGAGCGGGAAGCCGTAGATCGTGGCTTCCTTGGCGATGGTGCGCGCCTCGTCAGGCGTTATTTCATCCGCCGACCAAGCGAGAGGCGGGACCACAAGGAATGCAGCCACACAGGCGGCCGCGAATGCGTATGCTTTCATCGTTTCAATTCCTCCAACGCGTCGAGGGACAAAGTCGCCGGCCCGCCACAACGATCTCCACGCGCTTGTTCGGCAGCGTTCAGCTGACGGCTACGGCTTCTGGAACCTTCCAGGGGCGGTCGAGAACTCGGGGCGTGGCCGGCAGGGGGCA
>DATDBN010000098.1:0-26440 GCA_036524835.1 Mesorhizobium sp.
GCCCCGCCGGTCATGCGGCCGGCGCCGGTTGCTGCCAGACCGGCATCGCCTGTCAAACCCACAATGCCTGCGGCTGCCTCGCTCGAAGACGATTTCGACGACGAGCTGCTGCGCGAGCTGTCGGTCGAATTGGAGAGCGGCAAGGCTCCTCCGCCAAAGACCTCCCCCGTTAAAGCGCCCGCAGTTTCGCTCGATGACGAAATGACCCGGCTTCTCGGCGAACTATCGAGCAACAAGCGTTAGGGCGCTGTCGAGCGGGGTGGCGTCGCCTGGTGTTGGACACGCCAAGGACAAATCTTCACTGGCCATCGGGGTCGAATCCAGACGCCATGGATTCAGGCAGCATTCGGTTCGGCGGCTGAACTCAGTGATGTCTGGTTTCGCGTAAGCCGCGTTATGCCGAACTCAATGTCCGCCGCACGGCATCGCGCCAGCCCTTGACTTTGGAACTGCGTTCCTTGTGATCCATCGCCGGCTGGAACCGCCGGTCCAGCGACCATTTCTTCGCAAACTCACCAGCATTCGGCCAGACCCCCGCCTGCGAGCCGGCGAGCCAGGCCGCACCGAGCGCCGTCGTCTCCAGCACGGTCGGGCGGTCGACCGGCGCGTCCAGAATGTCGGCCAGGCGCTGCATCGTCCAATCCGACACCACCATGCCGCCATCAACGCGCAGTACGGTCTTTGCGCCCCCAGTCTTCCAATCCTTCTTCATGGCGTCGAGCAGGTCGCGGGTCTGGTAGGCCACGGATTCGAGCGCCGCCCGGGCAAATTCGGCTGGTCCGGAGTTGCGTGTCAGGCCGAAGATCGCGCCGCGCGCATCGGCGTCCCAATGCGGTGCGCCAAGGCCCACGAAAGCCGGTACCAGATAGACATCCTGAGTCGGATCCGCCAGCGCCGCCAGTTCGCCGGAGCGTTGCGCCCGGTCGATCATCTTGGCCCCGTCGCGCAGCCATTGGACTGCCGCGCCCGCGATGAAGATCGAACCCTCGAGCGCATAAGTCGTCTTGCCATTCAGGCGATAGGCGATGGTGGTGAGCAGGCGGTTCTTGGACGGCACCATCGTCGTGCCCGTATTGAGCATGGCGAAGCAGCCGGTGCCGTAAGTCGACTTCATCATGCCAGCCTCGAAACAGGCCTGGCCGATGGTTGCCGCATGCTGATCGCCGGCGACACCGAGGATAGGGATTTCCGCACCGAACAGCGCTTTGTCGGCGACACCGAAATCGGCCGCGCAATCCTTCACGTCGGGAAGGATCGCCGCGGGAATCTTCAGGAGCTTGAGTAGCTCGGCATCCCATTGATTGGTGACGATGTTGAAGAGCAGCGTGCGGGACGCGTTGGTGGCATCCGTGGCGTGGACCCTGCCCTTTGTGAGCCGCCAGATGAGAAAGGTGTCGATCGTGCCGGCGAGCAATTCCCCCGTTTCGGCCCGCTGCCGCGCACCTTTGACGTTGTCCAGCAGCCAGGCGATCTTGGTGCCCGAGAAGTAGGGATCAAGCAGCAGGCCGGTTTTTTTCGTGAAGGCAGGCTCCAGGCCAGCCTTCTTCAGCTTTTGACAGAGCGGCGCCGTGCGGCGATCCTGCCAGACGATGGCCTTGTGGATCGGCTTGCCGGTCGCCTTTTCCCAGATGACCACCGTTTCCCGTTGATTGGTGATGCCGAAGGCGGCGATGTCCTTTGCGGTGAGATTGGCCTTCTTCAGCGCTGTCTTGCAGGTGGAAACGACGCTCGACCATATATCTTCGGGGTCTTGCTCGACCCAACCCGACGCCGGATAGTGCTGGGGAAATTCCTTCTGGCCGGCACCGGCAATCTTCATGCTGCCATCGAAGATGATGGCGCGGGTGGAAGTTGTGCCTTGGTCGATGGCGAGGATGTTATTGGTCATTGCGTCTATCATGCTCACGCCTCCTCTCCCGACAGGATGGAGGGGCAACCGGGGGCGAATTATTCGTGTCAGTGCGAACAAGCGAGAACGAGGCGGACGGGCCGCCTCGTTCAATGTTGATTCATGCGATCCGAATGATCACTTCTGCCAGCTCTTCACCAGCTCGTCATAGTTGACGGTGATCGGCTTTTCCTTCTCGTTCTCGATCTTAAGCTGCGGTGCGAGGTTGCCGGCTTTCACCGCTTCCGCGTTCCAATAGGCAAGATCATGCTCTTCGGCCATTTTCGGTCCGATGTCGCCCTGCACGCCAGCGCGTTCGAGACGTTCCATCACCTTTTCCTGCTCGGCACACAGCGAGTCCATCGCCTCCTGCGGGGACTTGGCGCCCGACGACGCGTCACCGATTGCCTGCCACCAAAGCTGAGCCAGCTTCGGATAGTCAGGCACGTTGGTGCCGGTCGGCGACCACTGAACGCGGGCCGGCGAGCGATAGAACTCGATCAGACCGCCCAGGTTCGGTGCGCGGTCCGTGAAGCTCTTGTGCTGGATCGTGCTTTCGCGGATCAGCGTCAGACCTACATGGCTCTTCTTGACGTCCACGGTCTTGGAGACCACGAACTGCGCATAGAGCCAGGCAGCCTTAGCGCGATCGTCCGGCGTCGACTTGAGCAACGTCCAGGAACCCACGTCCTGGTAGCCAAGCTTCATGCCGTCCTTCCAGTAGACGCCATGCGGCGAAGGCGCGAAACGCCACTTCGGCGTGCCGTCCTCGTTCACCACCGGCAGGCCCGGCTTGACGAAGTCTGCCGTGAATGCCGTGTAGGTGAACATCTGCTGCGCGACGGAACCCTGCGAGGGAACCGGTCCGGATTCGCCGAACGTCATGCCCTGGGCTTCCGGCGGTGCATAGGCCTTCAACCAGTCGAGATACTTCTGGATCGCGTAGACCGATGCCGGGCCATTGGTGTCGCCGCCACGAGCGACGCATGAACCGACGGGCTGCGACTTCTCGTTGACCTTGATGCCCCATTCGTCGACCGGGAGGCCGTTTGGCAGGCCCTTGTCGCCATTGCCGGCCATGGAGAGCCAGGCGTCGGTGAAGCGCCAGCCTAGCGACGGGTCCTTCTTGCCATAGTCCATATGGCCGAAGACCTTCTTGCCGTCGATCTCACGGCCGGTGAAGAATTTGGCGATATCCTCATAGGCCGACCAGTTGACCGGAACGCCGAGGTCGTAGCCATACTTCGCCTTGAAGTCGGCCTTGTTCTTCTCGTCGTTGAACCAGTCATAGCGGAACCAGTAGAGGTTCGCGAACTGCTGGTCGGGCAGCTGATAGAGGTCGCCGTCCGGAGCGGTCGTGAACTTGGTGCCGATGAAGTCAGCGAGATCGAGATTCGGATTGGTGACATCCTTGCCTTCGTTCGCCATCCACTTGGTCAGACTGCGTGCTTGCTGGTAGCGCCAGTGCGTGCCGATCAGATCCGAGTCGTTGACATAGGCGTCATATACGTTTTCGCCCGACTGCATCTGCGTCTGCAGTTTCTCGACGACGTCGCCCTCACCGATCAGATCGTGCGTGATCTTGATGCCGGTGATGTCGGAAAACGCCTTGGCAAGCACCTTCGATTCATATTCGTGCGTGGTGATGGTTTCTGAGACGACCTTGATATCCATGCCCGCGAATGGCTTTGCAGCATCGATGAACCACTGCATCTCGGCTTCCTGCGCGGCCCGGTCGAGGGTCGACATGTCCTTGATCTCGGCGTCCAGGAACGCCTTTGCTTCATCCATGCCCGCATAGGCGCTCGACGCGCCCAACACGAGCGCAAGGACACTTGTTGTCGTCAATATATGTCTTCGCATTGAAGTCCTCCCACTTGGTTCTCAGCTTCAGTCTCGGCGCAGCCGTTTCAACGGCGGCTGCGACGTCAGTTTTTCGCCCTACACAAATCGAAAGACGCCAAAGGCGTAGACGATTGAGAGGGCGAGAGCCCACCAGAGATTGGGTCCGACAAGACCCAGCCAGGCAAGATTGATGAAGGCGCTGCCGAGCAGCGACAGGAAAAGACGATCGCCGCGCGTTGTTTCGAAGCGCAGCACGCCAACGCGTGGATTGCCGCCCGGCGAGAAATACTCCCAGATCCCCATTGAGGCGATCAACAGCGCGATGACGATGAAGAAGGTGGCGGTCGGCCATGTCCAGGCCATCCAGGAGAGGTTCATCGCTCTAGCACCCGCATCCGTCTAGCTCGATGGCGTCATTCGGACAGGAGAGTTCCTGCCGGGGAAAGCCGATCGAGTGACTGCTGAATTCAGCCGTGAAGCCGCCATTCGCCCAGCACCATTTGCCGGTGCCGAGCACAGTATGTTGAGCGTCGCAGCTCTTGCCGAGGTTGAGCGTCTCAATCCCTTCGCTGACCTTTGAATTGACGCCGGCTTCGATGAAGCGCGACACGGGATAGACCGACTTCAGTTGGTAGCCGGAGCCGTTGCAGGTAATCGTCCAGCTATGGTTGTCGGCAACATAGTTCGCCGCAGTCGCGAGCACCGGCTGCAGCGACAAACAGACCATCAAGCTCAGAACACCCGGACGACCGCGCATCACACCCTCCCCAGCGCAAAGCCCTTGGCGATGTAATTGCGCACAAACCAGATCACCAACGCGCCGGGGATGATGGTCAGCACGCCGGCAGCGGCCAGCACGCCCCAGTCCATGCCCGAGGCGGACACCGTGCGGGTCATGATCGCGGCGATCGGCTTGGCGTCTGTCGTGGTGAGCGTGCGCGCGATCAGCAATTCCACCCATGAGAACATGAAGCAGAAGAAGGCCGCGACGCCGACTCCCGACGCGATGAGCGGCAGGAAGATCTTCACGAAAAAGCGCGGAAAGGAATAGCCATCGATATAGGCCGTTTCGTCGATCTCCTTCGGCACGCCTGACATGAACCCTTCTAGAATCCACACGGCCAGAGGCACGTTGAACAAGCAATGCGCCAGGGCCACGGCTATGTGCGTGTCGATGAGGCCAAAGGCAGAATAGAGCTGAAAGAACGGCAGCGCGAACACCGCCGGCGGCGCCATGCGGTTGGTCAGCAGCCAGAAGAACAAATGCTTGTCGCCGAGGAAGCGGTAGCGCGAGAAGGCGTAGGCCGCCGGCAGGGCCACAGAGACCGAGATCACCGTATTCAGCACGACATAGATGATCGAATTGATGTAACCCTTGTACCAGGACGGATCGGTGAAAATCACTGCGTAGTTGTGCAGTGTCGGGTTGCGCGGCCAGAGCGAAAACGCACCCACGATCTCCTGGTTGCTCTTGAAGCTCATATTCACGAGCCAATAGATCGGCAGCGTCAGGAAGATGATGTAAATCGTCGGAATCAGCCACCAGAAGCGGCTTTCGTCGCCGCGCCGGCGCATTTTCCGCGCCAGCGCGTCATCCGCCGCCAGGGAGGGTGCTGCTCTTCCGGCGAGATTGTCCGTGCGGGAAGCGGTGTCGCTCATCTCACCGCTCCGCATCGTAATTGGTCATCACGGTATAGAAGACCCATGACAGCAGCAGGACGATCAGGAAGTAGATGATCGACATCGCCGCAGCCGGGCCGAGGTCGAACTGGCCGACCGCCATCTTGACCAGATCGATGGACAGGAAGGTGGTGGAGTTGCCGGGACCGCCGCCGGTGACGACGAAGGGCTCGGTGTAGATCATGAAGGAATCCATGAAGCGCAACAGAACTGCAATCAGCAGCACGCGGTTCATCTTCGGCAATTGGATATAGCGAAACACTGCCCAGCGCGACGCACCGTCGATCTTGGCAGCCTGATAGTAGGCATCCGGGATCGAGACCAGGCCGGCGTAGCACAGCAGCACGACGAGGCTCGTCCAGTGCCAGATATCCATGACGATGACGGTCACCCAGGCATCGAAGGAATCGTTGACGTAGTTGTAGTCGACACCGAGTGCATTGAGCGTGTAGCCGAGCAAGCCGATGTCGACGCGGCCGAAGACCTGCCAGATCGTGCCCACGACATTCCACGGAATGAGTAGCGGCAGAGCCATCAACACAAGGCAGACAGGCACGCCCCAGCCGGATTTCGGCATGTTGAGCGCGATGAAGATGCCGAGGGGAATCTCGATCGCCAGGATAACGAATGAGAAGATGAGGTTTCTGCCCATCGCCTCCCAGAAGCGGTCGGATGTCAGCATCTCCTGGAACCATTCGGAACCGGCCCAGAAGAACTCGTTGTTTCCGAATGTGTCCTGCACTGAATAATTCACGACCGTCATCAGGGGGATGACCGCCGAGAAGGCGACCAGCAGCAAGACGGGCAGCACCATGAACCAGGCTCGGTTGTTCCAGGTCTTGTCCATGTCAGACCCTCCTCCCCGGTTCACCGTCGACGCGCCAGGAATTGGCGTAGATATTGATGCCAGCGGGGTCGAAGCGGACCCGTGGGTTTTCCGGAATGGATTCGTCCTCGCCAACGATGGCGGCGATCTCCTGCCCCTCCAGGCTTGCGCGCAGCACCTTGTGGCGACCGATATCCTCCACCTTGCGCACCTTCACCGGCATGCCCAGCGCGCCGATGCGGATATATTCCGGCCGAATGCCAAGCTCGACCTTGCCCTGCCCTTCCGCGCTGGGCGCGACCGGCAGTTCGATCGTCTGCTCGCCGAGACGGGCCTTGCGGCCCTCGACGGTCACCGGCAGAACGTTCATGCCGGGCGAGCCAATGAAGTAACCGACGAAAGTGTGCTTGGGCCGTTCGAAAAGCTCCGCCGGGGTTCCGATCTGCACGATCTGCCCGTCATGCATGACCACCACAGTGTCGGCGAAAGTCAGTGCCTCGGTCTGGTCATGCGTCACATAAACCATGGTGTAGCCGAACTGCCGGTGCAGTTGCTTCAACTGCGACCGCAGCACCCATTTCATATGCGGATCGATGACCGTCAGCGGCTCATCGAACAGGATGGCGTTGACATCGGAGCGCACCAGCCCACGGCCGAGCGAGATCTTCTGCTTCTGGTCGGCGGTCAATCCGCGCGCCTTGCGCTTGGACCAATCTTCGAGGTCGATCATCTTGATGATTTCGCGGACCTTTCGGTCCACGTCGGGTTCGGCGACACCGCGGTTGCGCAGCGGAAACGCCAGATTGTCGTACACCGTCATGGTGTCGTATATGACCGGAAACTGGAACACCTGCGCGATATTGCGCCCTTGCGTGGAGAGTTCGGTGGCGTCGTCGCCGTTGAACAGCAGCCGCCCGTGCGATGGGTGCAGCAGTCCGGAAATGATGTTCAGCAAAGTGGTCTTGCCGCAGCCCGACGGCCCGAGCAGCGCATAGGCGCCGCCGTCCTCGAAAACCTGATTGACCTCGCGCAGCGCGAAATCCTCAGGCCGGCTCGGATTTGGCCCGTAGGCGTGGCGGACATGGTCAAGATCGATACGCGCCATGGTCAAGCCGCCAATCTGCGATCAGCGCCGAGGGCGTTGCCGAAGCCATCGAACACCAGGATGTTGCGGGGATCGATGAAAACCTCGACCATCTCGTCGGGCTCGAATGTCAGAATGCCGTGTGCGAGCATCACCCAGCGCGCATCCGCGAAGGCAAGGTGAACGAAGCTTTCTGAGCCGGTGATCTCGGTGACCAGCACCTTCGCGCTCACCGCGACAGCCTGTGCGTTGGGCCGCTTGAGCGATAAATGGTGCGGGTGGAAACCGATCGTGTAATTCGCGTCCGGAATGCCGCCGATCTCAGCCGGCACGGGAATGCGGACGCCGCCTTCCAGCACAAAATCCTTGCCCGCCTTGTCGAGGGCAATGGTATTCAGCGGCGGATCGGAGAAGGTTCGCGCCGTAATGAGATCCTGCGGCTTGCGGAACACCTCGATCGTGGCGCCGAACTGCGTGACGGCGCCCTGCGACAGCGTCGCGGTATTGCCTCCCAGGAGCAGCGCCTCGTGCGGCTCGGTCGTCGCATAAACGAAGATCGCACCCGTGGCGGCAAAGATACGCGGCAGTTCCGCGCGCAACTCCTCGCGCAGCTTGTAGTCCAGATTGGCGAGCGGCTCGTCGAGCAACACCAGTTTGGCGTTCTTCACAATTGCTCGCGCCAGCGCCGTCCGTTGCTGTTGGCCGCCCGATAGATTGAGCGGTGTCCGCTCCAGAAAAGGCGTCAGGTTCAGCAGACTTGCGGCCTGGCGCACTTCCCTGTCAATCTTCGCTGCATCGGCCCCCGCGACGCGCAGCGGCGAGGCGATATTCTCATACACGGTCATCGCCGGGTAGTTGATGAACTGCTGGTAGACCATGGCGACGTTGCGCTTCTGCACGGGCACCCCGGTGACATCCACCCCATCGAACCACACAGAGCCGGAGGTAGGCTTATCGAGGCCGGCCATCAGACGCATGATGCTGGTCTTGCCCGACAATGTGGGTCCGAGCAGCACATTCAGGGAGCCATGCTGCAGCGTCAGCGAGACATCGCGAATATGGTCCGCCCCGCCGACAGTCCTGGAAACGTTTCGGAGCTCGAGCATGCGGCTACTCCGCGGCCGCGTGGAGATGATTGCTGATGCCACGCATGAACTTCTCCAAGGCCGCAGCCTCTTCTTTAGACAAACGCAAACCGTGCTTGGTCCGCCGCCATAAAACATCTTCCGCCGTCAGCGCCCATTCCTCTTCCGCAAGATAGCGCACTTCCGCCTCATAAAGATCCGCCCCGAAGAGCGTGCCGAGATCTTCGCGTGATTTTGCTTTGCCAAGCAGTTTGCGAGCGCGCGTGCCATAGAGGCGAACCAGCCGGCGGGCATGCGCCGCATCGAGAAAAGCGTAGTCGCGCTTCAGTCGCGCAACCTCTCCGTCAAAGTCCTGCGCATCGAAATCCCCGCCCGGCAAGGGCGCGGTAGCCGTCCAAGACTTGCCGCGCTGGCCGAGGAAACCTTCGATCAGGTCGAGCATAGATTCGGCAAGGCGGCGATACGTCGTGATCTTGCCACCGAAACTGTTGATCAGCGGGGCGCCGGACGCGGCATCCGCCTTCAGCACATAGTCGCGCGTCGCTTCCTGGGCCTTTGAGGCGCCGTCGTCAAAGAGGGGCCGCACGGCGGAATAGGTCCAGACGATCTCTTCGGGCCGGATCGGCTCGGCGAAATATTCGCTGGCGGCGCTGCAGAGATAGTTGATTTCCGCATCACTGATCCTGGCGTCGGAGAGCTCACCCTCGTAGTCGCGGTCGGTTGTGCCGATCAGCGTGAAATCGTCCTCATAAGGAATGGCGAAGATGATACGGCCATCCTTGTTCTGGAAGAAATAGGCGCGCGGATCGTCGAACTTCCTGGGCACCACGATATGGCTGCCTTGCACCAGGCGGACATTGTGGACGTCGTTCTGGCCAACCGTTTCCGCCAGGACGTGATCGACCCAGGGACCGGCGGCGTTGACGAGGAGCTTGGCGTTGACCGTTTCGCGCGCACCGGTCGCCATATCCTCGATTTCGACGGCCCAGTGCTTGGCGTTGCGCCGCGCTTCGATGACCTTGGTGCGCGTCCGCACGATGGCCCCGCGTTCGGCGGCATCCCGCGCATTCAGGGCTACCAGCCGGGAATCCATCACCCAGCCGTCGGAATATTCAAACGCCTTCGTGAACAAGGGTTTCAGCGGCCGCCCCGACGGATCGCTGCGCATGTCGAGCGTCCTGGTGGCCGGCAGCAGCTTGCGACCGCCAATATGATCGTAGAGGAAGAGGCCGAGCCTCAGCATCCAGGCCGGACGGGGACCGCCCTTGAAATAGGGCAGCACGAAGCGCATCGGCCAAATGATATGCGGCGCGTTGCGCCACAGGACCTCGCGCTCCATCAACGCTTCGCGCACAAGGCGGAATTCATAGTGCTCTAGGTAGCGCAGGCCGCCGTGGATAAGTTTGGTGGAACCCGACGATGTGCCGCTGGCAAGGTCGTTCATTTCGGCGACGAAAACCGAGAAGCCTCGGCCCGCGGCGTCGCGGGCTATGCCGCAGCCGTTGATGCCGCCACCTATGACGAAGATGTCGACAGTCGCGGTCGCTGCCATTGTTCCTCCCGCTTTCGCAATGCAGCATAAAATAGCTAGAGCGAAAGCATGCCGCGATTATTTCGAACCAAATTCGAATGTCAAACGAAATGCACTGGGTGCAATCAAATTCGTGCGACAAGAGGATCAGCGCAAAGTTTCGATAAGCCGGACCTCGGATTCCTCGCAAATCTTGCGAATTGAAGGGATTTCGCACCGATCGGTAATAAACGTATCGACCTGGGAGAGGTGGCCGATGCGCACCGGCGCCGTTCTCTCGAATTTGGTGGAATCGGACACGAGGATGACTTGTCGCGCATTCTCGATGATCGCCTGAGCCACCTTGACCTCGCGATAGTCGAAATCGAGCAGCGCGCCATCATGGTCCAGCGCAGACGCGCCGATTACCGCATAGTCGACCTTGAACTGCCTGATAAAATCGACAGCCGCCTCGCCGACGATGCCGCCGTCCGAGCCACGCACAACACCGCCGGCGATCACGACCTCAATCGTAGGGTAGACGCGCATCCTGTTGGCAACGTTGATATTGTTCGTAATGACCATCAGGCCGTTATGGTCCAGCAGCGCCTTGCTCACGGCTTCCGTGGTGGTGCCGATATTGATGAAAAGGGATGCTCCGTCGGGAATGAGCTTTGCCGCCGCAGTGCCGATTGCCTCCTTTTCGTCGGCAGCAATCTTGCGCCGCGCTTCATATTCGAGGTTTTCGATGCCGGAGGGGAACAAGGCGCCGCCGTGAATCCGGGTCAGCATGCGCTGGTCGCAAAGGTCGTTCAGGTCCTTGCGAATTGTCTGCGGCGTGACGTTGAAATGGAGAGCGAGATCGTCGACCAGCACCCTGCCCTGGTCTTTCGCCATTTGGATGATTTCCGCATGACGCGGCGGCAAATACATGACCGCACCCTCCCTCGCTTTCGTTTGAGACCACTCTAATCCCAAACGAAAGGCCGCGTAAGGTGGCAAACGAAGGTTAGTCGGCTGTCGGAATAGATTACCTAAAACGCCGTCACAATCCGTCCGGAGCTTGCCATTCGAAGGCCGGCAAGCGTTCGAATGCCGACTTCAGGGCATTGGACCAGCCCTCTGAAATGGTTCTGTAATATGGATCGTCAGGCGCAATCCGCTTCTTCAGAGCGATCCGCATCGCGTCGCGTTGGTAAAACACGAGATCGAGTGGAAGGCCAACGGAGAGGTTCGCCTTCACCGTCGAATCGAACGACACCATCAACAGCTTCGCTGTGTCGGCGAAGCTCATGGTGCGGTCATAGGCGCGCACGATGATCGGCCGGCCGTACTTCGTTTCACCGACCTGGAAGAATGGGGAATCGTCGGTCGACTCGATGAAATTGCCTTCGGGGTAAATCAGGAAGAGCCGCGGCTCCGAGCCCTTGATCTGCCCGCCCAGAATGAAGGAGGCATTGAAGTAGGAATCGGCCTTCTGCCCCACGGGCGAAGAATGGGCGATCACCTCCTTGACGGTATTGCCGACAAGGCGGGCGGTCTGGAACATTGAAGGTGTCTCAAGCAGCGTGTGAACGCGCTCCGACACGGCCTTGGTGCGCTCGTCCAGAAGACTGACCACAGCCTGGGTCGTGGCCAAATTGCCGGCCGACATCAAAACGATGACGCGTTCGCCCGGCTGCTCCCACACATGCATCTTGCGATAGGTCGATATGTTGTCGACACCCGCGTTTGTGCGCGTGTCCGACATAAAAACCAGTCCACTGTCGATCTTGAGTCCGACGCAATAGGTCATTGATTCTGCTGCTGCCCGTTACCGGAGCCCATTTGCTCCACGGTAATGCGGACATCAAGCCGTTCTATGGCATGCCCCAACAGAATTCCCGAAGTCGGCATCGCATCCCGATAGTCGCGGCCGATCGCCAGGCGCACATATCGCTCGTCGGGACACATGCCGTTGGAAGGGTCGAAACTTACCCATCCGAGCCCCTCGACATATGCCTCCGCCCAGGCGTGGCTGGCAACCTGGTCGACGCGGTCGTCAAGCAACAGATACCCGCTGACATAGCGGGCGGGAAATCCCAGCAGGCGTGCCGCGGCAATGAAGATATGCGCGTGATCCTGACAGACACCCTGCTTCTGTTCGAGCGCCGTCTCGGCATTCGTTTCGGCATCAGTCGAACCGATCAAGTAGGCAACGCGCTCGCCGATCGCCTGCATCAGCGCGTGCAGGCGTTCGATCTCGTCGCTTTGCTTGACCGACCGGGCGAGTGCATTCACCTGTTTTCCGGCAGCGGTCAGCGCCGTCTCCGAGGTGAACAGCCATAGGGGCGCGAAGCCCGTATGCGGCCCGGAAACGCCTCCCGTGTCTTTGGTGTCGATCTCTCCGCTGGCTCGAATAGCGATCGACCGGGCCGCGCCCGATGCGCTCAGCAGGCGCGTGTCGTTGTTGAACTGGTCGTTGAAACGCACCTCTTCACGCGCGCCCTCGAAATCGATCACCCAGGACAAGACATTCTGGGTCGGGCCGCTACGCGGCAAGAGCCGCACGCGCTGCAGCGCATATGGCATCAGGGAGGCATAGCCATATTCGGTGGTGTGGGAGATCTTGAGGCGCATCGTCAGACGAATCGATAGTTCTCGGCAACTTCGCTGCTCAGGCGATTGTTGTCGCGGATGAAGTCACTCAGGAATTCGTGCAGGCCGCCGTCGAAGATTTCCTTGATCGATCCAACCTTCAGCTTCCCCAGGTTTTGCTCGACGGTGTCGTGACAGGGCTGCCGCTCGCCATAGTCGCGCGCTAGAAAGCCCAGGTGCTCCTCGATCATGCGGTAGCTGAAGGCAAGCGAGCGGGGCATGCGGCCATTCAGGATGAGGTAGTCGGCAATGTGCGTCGGCTTGTATTGCGCGTCGTAGACCCAGCGATACGACCGGTGCGCGGAGACCGACCGCAGGATCGACTCCCATTGCGAGTTATCCAGCGTCGATCCCACCCAGGAAATCGACGGCAACAGGACGAAGTACTTCACGTCGAGAATACGTGCGGTGTTGTCTGCGCGCTCGATAAAGCTGCCGACCTGCCAGAAATCGAAGATTTCGTTGCGCAACTGCGTGCCGAAGATCGAACCGCGGATCAAAGCAGTCTCGCGTTTGATCGCATCCAGCACCTTGGGGAGGTCGCGCTCATCGATGGGCTTGGCAAACATGCGCTTCAAGAGCATCCACGCCTCGTTGATCGCCTCCCATGCCTCGCGCGTCAGCGCGGTGCGCACCATGCGAGCGTTGAGCCTTCCATTCTCCACGACGGAGGCGACGCTGGACGGGTTGGTCGTGTCGCGCAGCAGGAAGTCCGTGACGGTGCCGACCGTATATTCTTGGTGCCGCTCCAGAAAGCTGTGCTGCGCGCCGGCGCTGGCGATAACCGAGGCCCACTCTTCGGCCGCACTTTGCGACCGCGTCAGCGCCATGCGCAGGCCGGCGTCGATCAAGCGAGCCATGTTCTCGGCGCGCTCGAAATAGCGGCTCATCCAGTAGATGCCATTGGCGGTGCGACCCAGCAGCATCACAGCGCCTCCAGCCGTGTACGGTGAAGTGAGAAGAGTGAAAGGCGATTCAAAATCTGCGTTCTCCGCTTGAGTCTAGCCAAAGCCGATCCCATTCACGCTTCACTCTCACCCTAGTCATCCAGCACCCACGTATCCTTGGTGCCGCCGCCTTGCGAGGAATTCACCACCAGCGAACCTTCCTTCAGCGCCACACGGGTCAAACCGCCAGGCACGATTTCAATGCGGTCGGAAACCAGGACATAGGGACGCAGGTCGACATGGCGCGGCGCCAGTCCCTTCTCCGTCAGGATCGGACAGGTCGACAGCGCTAGTGTCGGCTGGGCGATGTAGTTGGAGGGCCGGGCTTCGAGTTTCTTGAGGAAGGTCTCGCGCTCCGCTTTGGTCGCCGTTGGGCCGACCAGCATGCCGTATCCGCCTGAGCCGTGGACTTCTTTCACCACGAGTTCCGCGAGGTGCTCTTTCACATATTTGAGGCTGTCCGCCTCAGAGCAGCGCCAGGTCGGGATATTGCCCAGGATCGGCTTGCGGCCCGTATAGAACTCGACGATTTCCGGCATGTAGGAATAGATCGCCTTGTCGTCCGCGATGCCAGTGCCCGGAGCGTTGGCGATGGTGATGTTGCCGGCGCGATAAACGTCCATAATGCCGGGGACGCCAAGGGCTGAATCCGGCTTGAAGGTGAGCGGATCGAGATAAGCATCATCAACGCGGCGATAGAGAACATCGATCTGCTTGTAGCCTTCGGTGGTGCGCATAGCGACGTGACCGTCCACCACCCGCAGATCCGGCCCCTCGACGAGTTGGACCCCCATCTGATCGGCCAGAAACGCATGCTCGAAATAGGCGGAGTTGTAGCTGCCCGGCGTGAGGATTGCGATCGTCGGATTGTCCGGCGCGCCATCGGGCTTCACCGCTGCCAGCGATTGCCGCAGCAATTGCGGATAGTTCTCGACCGGCCGCACCTTCACCTGCTGAAACAACTCGGGAAAGAGCTGCATCATGGTTTCGCGGTTTTCCAGCATGTAGGAAACGCCGGACGGCGTTCTGGCATTGTCTTCGAGCACGAAAAAGTCGTTCTCTCCGGTGCGCACGATGTCGACGCCGATAATGTGCGTGTACACGCCGGCCGGAGGGCGAACGCCGACCATCTCGGCCAGAAACGCCTCGTTGCCCGCAATCAGTTCCTTGGGAACCCGCCCTGCCCGCAGAATTTCCTGCCGGTGATAGATGTCGTCGAGGAAGGCGTTCAACGCCTGAACGCGCTGTTTTATGCCCTGGGTCAGCCGCCGCCATTCCGCACCCGAGATAATGCGTGGAACAATGTCGAAGGGGATCAGCCGCTCTGCTGCTTCGGCCTCGCCATAGACGGCGAAGGTGATGCCGGTGCGCCGAAACACGCGCTCCGCATCCTGCATCTTTTCCGAGAGCCTGGCCGGATCCTGCAACTTGAACCAACGGTCGTAACTCTCATACGGGCCTCGCAGCCCGGATTCGACCGGAAGCATCTCGTCGAAGTGAGCCACGCAATTTCTCCGTTGGACCACGCCATATCAATTGTGTCGGCCAGGAAATGCAAGTGGATTGTGCGTTGCAAATTAAGCTGCGGTAGGGGTACGGCCGCTTGGGGTGCCGCGCGTGCGGTTCGATCGCCAACGCTGCGGAGAGCGCAGCTGGTAGTCGCGTGCCAGGGGCACTTGCCCGGTTCTTGCGGCCGGTTCACCCGAACGCGGTCGTAGGGCCGGTCTCACCAGCGAACATCGCTTCGGGACGATGCTATTCCTTGAAGGCGCGGGTAAGCTGATCGGTCAACGGCTTCATGAGGTACGACCAGACACCGCGTTCGCCCGTCTGGATGTAAACCTCCGCCGGCATGCCGGGCAGCAGGCGGCGCGCACCCTGGAGGCAGTTCGCCTGGTCGTCCACGTCGATGCGCACCTCATAGTAGGAAATCTGCTGCTGCTGATCGTGCACCAGATCGGCAGAAACGCGTTCGACCGTACCGTCGCATTCGGGCGTCGTGGACCTGTCGAAAGCGGAGAATCGAATCCGCACCGGTTGGCCCGGCACGACGTCATCGACGCTGACGGGTGAAATGCGCGCGTCGATGACCAGGGCGTCGCTCTGCGGCACGATGCTCATGATCGTTTCACCGGGATTGATGACACCGCCGACCGTCTGGATCGCAATCTGCTGGACGAAACCCGACTGCGGCGCGGTAATCGCCGTGCGCTTCAGTTGGTCCTCAGCCACGAGCTTGCGTTCCAGCAATTCGACCTGCCGGCCTTCGGTCTCGCGGAGATCTGTATTCGCCTCGCGGCGCTGGTCTTCCCCGATTTGAATGATCTGCAGTTTGGTCTCGCTGATGCGCCCTTCGGTCTCTGCAACCGCCGCCAGCAAACGGCCGGCCTCGCCTTCCAGGCGCACGATGTTTTGCCGGAGCGCGCTGATGCGATCGAGCGACACCAGCTTCTGCTTGTAGAGGTCGCCCACGGTCTTGAAATCGTCCTGCGTCAGAGCCAGCGAATCCTCGACCGATTTCTGCTGTGCCTTCAGGCCTTCGATCTGTTGCGCATATTGGCCCAAGCGCTCGCCAAGCTGCGCCTGTTGCCCCTTGATGAAGGTCATGCGGCTTTCGAACAGTGCGCGCTCGCCCGCGAGCAGTTCGGCGATTTCCGGTTCGTTTACGCGAGCAGCGAGCCGCACCGGTATCTTCATTTCGGAAGCGCCGATGCGCTCACCTTCCAACCGCGCCATGCGGGCGTCGGCACGATCCAACTGCTGGCTGACGATCTGCAGATTGGCCCGCGTCATGGTTTCATCGAGCTTCATCAAAATCTGGCCGGCCTCGACGCGATCGCCGTTCTTCACCAGAATCTCACCCACGACGCCGCCGGTCTGGTGCTGAACCTTCTTGACGGCTGTTTCGACGACAACCGTGCCGCCGGCGATGACCGCGCCCGCCAGCGACGATGAGCCGGCCCAGACGCCCAGCCCGCCGACAAGCGCGGCTGTTATGCCCAACCCGATAAGCACATTGTGACGGATGCCATCATTGGTCTTGGCGGGCTCCAATTTTTTGGCGCCGCGAAAGTCGGAACGATTTGTGCTGGCGACATCAAGCATCAGTCGCACCCTCCGTCCGCAATATCAGCGACAGCGAGCATCGCGCACCTATGCAATTCCAGAGCGATCATGGCCGCCGCTCATGCAACGGAATGACGGTTGTCGAGGCCGCCTTTGCGGGAATGGACTCTTGGCGAGACGGTTGAGCCGCCTGATCGGGGCGCGCCTGTCCGGCCTGAGCCGCCTGCTGACTGGCCTGCGTGACCTTCGCCAGCACTTCATCGCGCGGGCCGAACGCCTGCATGGCGCCGTTCGCCATGTAGAGGAGCTGGTCGATATTGACCAAGGCAGAGGGGCGATGCGCCACCACGACGGCAATGCCGCCGCGTGCCCGCACGGAGCGGATTGCATTGGCGAGCGCCGTGTCGCCGTCGGCGTCGAGATTGGAGTTTGGCTCGTCGAGCACAACGAGGAACGGGTCGCCATAGAGCGCCCGGGCCAGGCCGACGAGCTGCCGCTGGCCGGCGGACAGCGCAACGCCGCCTTCTCCCACACGGGTGTGGTAGCCATCCGGCAGCCGAAGGATCATCTGATGAACGCCGGCCGCCTCGGCGGCATTGAGCACCGTGGTCGCGTCCGGGTTTTCGGCGAAGCGGCTGATATTGTCGGCCACGGTTCCGTCGAACAACTCGATGTCCTGCGGCAAATAGCCAATGTCGCGGCCGAGATCAGATGGATCGTACTGCTCCAGCGCTGCGCCATCGAGGCGCACCTTCCCGCGACCCGGCGCCCAGACGCCGACCATGGCGCGCACCAGGGACGATTTTCCCGAGGCGCTGGGTCCAATGATGCCAAGACCGTTGCCGGCCTGAAGGGAGAAGCTGACGCCCTGCACGATGACCTTCTGGGATCCCGGCGCAGCGACAGCGATATCTTCGACCTGAAGCACCTTGCGCGGCCGCGGCAACTGCATCGCCTCCTGCCTGATGCGCAGGTTGGACAGCACGTTGTTCAACTTGGTCCAGCTCTGGCGCGCGGCCATGAAGCCGCGCCAATTGGCAATGACGATGTCGATCGGCGCCAGCGCCCGGGCCGTCAGGATGGAGCTTGCGATGATGATGCCGCCGGTCGCCTCGCCGCGCAGAACGATGTAAGCGCCGAGACCGAGGATCAGCGATTGCAGGATCATGCGCAGGGTTCGCGAGATGACGCCGCTTGCGCCGACGATGTCCGAAATGTTGCGCTGATCCTCAAGATACCGTGTGCTGTAGTTCGACCAGATGGCGCCTATGCGTTCGCTGAGACCAAGTGCACGCACCACTTCGGCGTTGCGGCGGCCCGCATCGCCATAGATGCGCCGCGCAATGACCGATTCCGTGGCCTTGCGGGCGGGACCACGCGTCATACCCTCAGCAACAAGCGTGATGGCGATGGTGATAATGGCGCCGACCGTCGCCAGAATACCGAGCCAGGGGTGTAGGTAGTAAACGATGATCATGTAGAACGGCAGCCACGGCACGTCGAAAAAGGCCGTCAGGCCAGCACCCGACAGAAACCCGCGGATCGTATCCAAATCGGAGATCGGCTGGACCCGGTTGCCATCGTGGCCTGCGCGCAAGGGGATGGCCAGTTGGGCGTCGAAAACCTGTTCGTGCAACGTGGTGTCGAAGCGATTGCCGACACGGACCAGGATGCGCTGCCGCACCCAGTCCAGCAGGCCATATGCGGCGAAGAGACCAACCATGGCGATGGTCAGGACAATCAGCGTCGGCACGCTTCCCGAGGTCAGTACCCGGTCGTAGACCTGCAGCATGTACAGCGAGCCTGTCAGGGCGAGCACATTGATGAGGCCGGAAAAGAGCCCGACGCCCCATAGCGCCGGGTAACACTTGCGCAATGCCTGGCGCAGCGGCGTAAGGCCGGGCTCGCGAGGCCGTTGATCAGCAATGCTCATTGAATTCACTACGTCGCGACTGACGCCGAACGTCCCCACACATATTCACACGTCGAGTGTTACATGGAAGCACTGGAAAATACCATAATCATGGCAAATTCAATGCCGGTTGCGCTGAATATCCGCGATTGATGGTCCAGCAAAGCGACAATGACTTGTCGTCAGCCAGCGGGCGCGACGCATGCGGCCGGTTCCAACTGGCCTGCCTGGCTAACCGCTCCACAGATCACACCGACATGCCTCACGCAGCCGCTTCGAGCCGTTCATCCAAAGCAGCAAAGGCTGCGCGCAAAACCTCCGGTCCCGCGCCATGCCGGGTGGCATCCGTCGAGAGGATCTGACGGTAGCGCCTGGCGCCGGGCTGGCCATGGAACAACCCGACCATGTGCCGAGTAACATGACCAAGCCGCCCTCCTCGCGCGATGTGGCGCGCAACGTAATCCGTCATCGTTTCGAGCAAGGCGTTGCGGTCGAATGATCTCGCCGGCTCGCCATAAATGCGGTGGTCGACCTCGGCCAGACTACCGGGGGTGTGATAAGCGGCGCGGCCGAGCATCGCGCCGTCCACCTCCAGGAGGTGCTCCGTGGCCTCATCAAGAGAGGCAATTCCGCCATTGATGCCTATGAACTTTCCCGGATAGCGGCGCTTGAGCCGATAAACGCGCTGATAGTCCAGCGGCGGGATATCGCGATTTTCCTTGGGGCTTAGACCCTCGAGCCAGGCTTTGCGCGCGTGAACCCACAAGGCATCCGCGCCAGCCGCAAAAACACGATCTGCCAATTCGTCGAGCGCTTGTTCGGTATCCTGTTCGTCGACACCGAGCCGGCATTTAACCGTGACAGGTATGCTCGAAATCGAAGCCCGCATTGCCGCGACGCAATCCCCCACAAGATCGGGGGTGCGCATCAGGCAAGCGCCAAACGTGCCGGATTGAACCCGATCGGACGGGCAGCCGACGTTGAGATTGATCTCGTCATATCCGAGATCGGCCCCAATGCGCGCGGCCTCGGCCAGTTTCGCCGCATCCGAGCCGCCAAGTTGCAGCGCCACCGGATGCTCGACAGGATCAAATCCCAGCAGCCGGTCACGGTCTCCATGAATGACGGCATCGGCGACCACCATCTCCGTGTAGAGCAGCGCTCGCCGCGTCAACTGACGGTGGAAGGACCGGCAATGCCGGTCAGTCCAGTCCATCATGGGTGCAATGGCCAGCCTATGTTGTTGGTATTTATACATTTTTCCCATACAAGTGAGCGGGCACCTGGCGGTTGGCGTGCACTTTTTTACGCTGTTCTACGGGCAACATGCCACGTTTGCCGCCTGATTGCGCACAGAGCGCACACGAAATTTGCCAGTTTTACGAAACCACCCTCTGTTTCATGGCGTGTCCAAATCCGTCATAAGGGTCGCTACGTCAACCCGAGGTTTTTGCGCCGTGACGATGCCCTTCGTAGAGCAATCGAGACCGAAGCCAAAATCGACCGAGGCGAGACCCCTCTCGTCGCGCTCCTTAGCACTTTGGGAACTTGGTCGATCTCCACATCGGCGACATGTGCGCTGTCGGCAAGTCTCCACAATGGTTCCAAGAGCGCAACCCCTAGAACGCAGGCTCGGCAAATTGAGGATGCCGATCTCGATCGCGCGGCCATCATCAAGTTCGGTCGATCATACGCTCGGACTTGAAACCTTCGACGGCCAGCGGGGCGGATCGTTTCGACACCCCAGTTTCGGCGCGACTTCATGAACGAAGTCGTGCATGACCTGCCGGTAGTCCTCCTCCGGAAAGTCATATGGAAGTTCCATGCGAAACTCGTCCACCAAAGGCAAAAGCGGGTCGCCTGCCAGTTGGTCTAATATCTGCTGCGACGTGCCGATGATGTCCGGCAGGAACAGCGTGCGCCGTTCGCCGTTGGGCTGGAGAGTTCGCGCGTGGCGGCCCGCGGCGTAGGCGCGATAGCGTTCGCGCGTCTGCCCGTCGGCGCTGTCAAACGGCACGATCACGCGGCCAAGGCCGATGCGCGGCGGGCGCTGCTTGCGCCATGCCGACTTGAACAGCGTCAGCTGACTTAGCTGTGCCTCAAGGAAGTTGTCGGTCCGCTCGCCGGTTGTGACATTGCCGATCAGAAGATTGAAGCCGCGCTGCGCTGCCCACTCGGCCGAGCGCAATGAACCCGCCCCATACCAGAGGCGATCCGTCAGGCCAGCCGCGACGGGTTGAATGCGCGGCCGATAGTCGCCGATGGCAGATGAGAGCCGCGTGGCCTCATGGCCAAGCATGGCACCGCTCAACGCCTCGGCCAGACGCTCTGCCCGCGTATGGCTGTAGTCGGCTGTCGATGATCCGCCATCGTCGAACAGCCGGCCCAGCAGCGCAGCATGCTGCGGGGGCCCGGCGCTGACGCCGATATTGAGCCTGCCCCCGGACAGCACATCGACTGTGGCCAGATCCTCCGCCAGCCGGAATGGGTTCTCATAGCCCAGTTGGATGACGGCGCTGCCCAATTCGATCTTGGAGGTTCGTTGCGTGGCCGCCGCTAGGAACACCGGCGCGGACGATACGCCCCGTTCCAGATGCCGGTGACGGATCCACGCGCTATCGAAGCCGATCTCCTCCCCGTATTCGAACAGTCGGAGAGTGTTCTCAAGCCCCACAGCCGGACGGTCTTCGGAATAGTTGCCTGGCGTGAGAAACCCGACGTGGCGAATGTGGAAGGCGCTCATCGGCAGCCTCTCAATATTGCGGCAGGCCGGGAGGATTTGTTTCGGAGGCGGGTAAGCCTTCCTCGCCAAGGTTCCAGCGTTTGAGGAACTTCTCGTAGGACCCATCCCGAATAAGGCTGTTCGTTGCGATGGTCAGCGCATTGGCCAGGCCGCTCCCCTTGCGGGTTGCGATTGCGACATCGGATTTCAGCGGCCAGCCGGCGTTGACGGTTCCGACCTGCCTGATTGCGCCCTTCGACGCCGCCTCATAGGCTTGCGGGCCGTTCGGGTTAAAATTGACGTCCGCGCGACCCGAGGCGAGCGCAAGCCAGATCGCGGCCTGGTCGTCGTAATATTGCAGTGAGATCGGGGGCAGCCCCGCCTCGCGATTGCGACGATCCCACTCGAGGATGATGCGCTCCTGGTTTGTGCCTGAACCGGTGATGATGCGCAGGCCGGCGACGTCCTTTGGCTCGGCGATCTTCTGTATCCGGCTATCCTTCTTGACGTAGAAGCCATGCAGTCCGAGGCGGTACGTGGAGAAGTCGAATTTCTCCTTGCGCGCCTCGGTTACACCGACATTCGAGATCACCGCGTCGTACTTGCCGGAGGTGAGCCCGAGCGGCCAGTCCGCCCAGGCGATAGGCTGCAGGTCGAGCTGGAGCCCCAGGCTTTCAGCAACAAGCCGAGCGTAGTCGGGGTCAGCCCCAACTACGGTCTTCGCGTCCGTGGCGTAGGTGCTAATGGGCGGCGCGAAGGGCGCGATAGCGACCGTCAGATATCCTTCGCGCACGAATTTGAAGTCCGCCGGGATCGCCTTGACAGCCTCGGGGTTCGACTGCGTTCGCGGCCGATCCTTCTGCTCGGGGCTGAAGTCAAAAGCGTTCTGTGCGGCCGCTTGCCCGCTCAAAAGCGCCAGGCCGATCAGGGCCGCTGCAACAGACTTTGTAATGGAATGCCGTATCATCTGGTTGCTCTTGTTTTCGTTGGTCAGAGTTGGCGGCTTACGAGCGTGGCAGGCCGGGCGGATTGAAGCGGGATTCCTGGATCGCCTCTGCCGACAAGCTCCAACGGGCCAGTGCCTTGGCATAGTTGCCATTTTTGATCTGGGCATTGAGCGCCGCCGTGATCGCTTCCGCGATCCCCGCGCCTTTTTTGGTTGCCACGGCGATCTCGGCCGTCTCGGGCCAACCACCCGAGAAGGCACCGACAAGGCGTGTTTTCTTCTCGCCAGCCGCCTTGATTGCCGAAATTGCGTTTGGTCCAAGGTAGGCGTCCGCGCGCCCCGACTGGAGCGCCAAGTCCTGGAGCGGGACGTCGTCGTAGTATTGGATCTCGGTGTCCGGCAGGCTCTTCGCCTTGTTCGCTTCAATCCAGCGCACCAATATCTGCTCCTGGTTGGTGCCCGCGCCGACAATCACCTTGAGACCGGCCACGTCTTCCGGCTTCGTGATGCTTTGAATCTTGCTGTCATTGGCGACATAGAAACCGAGAAGGTCGTTGCGATATGTCGAGAAGTCGAACTTGTCCTTGCGCTGCTCGGTGACGGTGATGTTGGCGATTGCCGCATCGAACCGGCCGGATTCGAGGCCGAGCGGCCAGTCGGCCCAAGCTATCGGTACAAGTTCGAGTTCGAGCCCGAGGCTATCGGCGACGAGTTGCGCAATATCGGGCTCGGAGCCGACCGAGGTTTTTGTGTCGTTCGCATAGACCGCGAAAGGCAGGTTGCCCGGAATGGACGCCACCGTCAGCTTGCCCTGGGTGACAAATTTGTGGCCCGCGGGGATCAAGGCGATCGCCTCGGGCACCTTCTCGGCGTGCACGCGCCCGGCCTGTTCGGGGCTGAGGTCGATCCCCTCGGCCGAGACGACCGTCGTCATCAGACCTATGGCAAGCGCGCCGGCTGCAATCTTCCTGAACGAGATAGTCATTTTCGTTTCCTTCGGTTGAGATTTTGGGTGGCGTCCGCGAACGGACACGGCTGCAATTTCAGAGGACTTTGGCCAGGAAGGCCGCGGTGCGCGGATGCGCTGGTGCATTGAAGATTTGCGCGGGCGGGCCTTTCTCGAGGATCTGCCCTTGTTCCAGGAAGACGACGGTGTCGGCGACCTCGCGTGCGAAGCCGATCTCATGGGTCACGATGACCAGGGTCGAGCCTGACCGTGCGAGTTCCTTGATGACGTCAAGCACCTCGTTGACCAGTTCCGGGTCGAGCGCCGACGTCGGCTCGTCGAAGAGCAGAACCTTGGGCTTGAGCGCCAGCGCCCGCGCTATGGCGACGCGCTGCTGCTGGCCGCCGGACAATTGGCGCGGATAGGACTGTGCCTTGTCCGAGAGACCGACGCGGTCGAGCAGTTCATAGGCCAGCGCTTCCGCCTCAGCCTTTGACAGGCCGCGCACAGTAATCGGCGCGTCGACAATGTTTTCAAGCACCGTCATGTGCGGGAACAGGTTGAAGTTCTGGAAAACCATGCCGACGTCGGCGCGCCGCTTGAGGATTTCCGGCTCCTTGAGCTCGAACAGCGTGTCGCCGTCCTTCTGGTAGCCGATCAGCTTGCCATCGACCGAAATGATCCCGTCGTCGACACTCTCAAGGTGGTTGATCGTCCGCAGCAGGGTCGACTTGCCCGAGCCAGATTGACCGAGGATCGCCGTAACGCTGCCGGCCGGTATTTCAAGGCTGACATCGCGCAAGACACGCAGGTCGCCGAAACTCTTGGAGACGTTCTGGATCGAAACGGCACCCCCAGGCGCGGTTCGGGCAGCCCATCCGTCACCGGCTCTTCCGCTCGAGACAGGGGCAGCCGGAGTGCTTGTGACCCTGGCAGCGCCTGCCGGCTTATCCACCGGCTTGTCCTTAAGGAAATACCGGAACACCGAGGACGGCTGATTGCGCAACGCGCCTTTTGCGTAGTGGCGCTCGATGAAGAACTGGATGGTGGACAACACCGACAGGATGACGAGATACCAGACGGTCGCTACCATGAGCAGCGGAATGACTTCCAGGTTGCGGCGGTAGATCACCTGCACCGTGTAGAAGAGTTCGGGCAAGGCCAGGATGTAGACCTGCGACGAGCCTTTCGCGAGCATGATCACTTCGTTGAAACCGCCTGGCAGGATCGAGCGCATGGCCTGCGGCAGGACGATCCTCGTCGCCTGGTGGCGGCGCGGCAGGCCAAGTGCCGCGGCAGCTTCAAGTTGGCCCTGATCGACCGACAGGATGCCACCTCGGACGATCTCCGACGAGAACGCCGCAGCGTGCAGACCGAGGCCTAGCACAGCCGCAAAAAAGGGCGTGATCAAGAGCGTGGTCTGCCAACTGGCGAAGGTAATGTCGGTGTAAGGCACACCGAGCCGGATCGTCTCGTAGAGATAGCCGAGGTTGTTCAGCAGCAGCAGAAGCACGATCAGCGGAATGGACCTGAATATCCAGACATAGACCCAAGACACCCCCGCCAGCAGTGGCGAGCCCGAAACGCGCGCTAGCGCCAACAACGTTCCCAACGCGAATCCGAAGAACGTGCCCAGGAAGGTCAGCAACAGAGTTCGGCTAAGGCCGACGAGGATCGGCTCGGCAAAGAACCATTCGGCGAAGACAGGCCATCCCCATCGCTCATTCGTGATGGTCGAATGAGCGACCGCGAGGATCAGGGCCAGTGCCAGAAACGTGCCGACCTTGCGCAGCGGTTATCGCGCCGGCACGATGCGGTAGTGCGTGCCGTCCGTCCTTTTTGCCGGTTGCGGTGAAAGCGGATTTACCGCCACAAAATCTGCTGTGATCGTCATGCCCGGGTTTCCTCTTAGCTCGCCTGCGCAAAGCTGACGGGCGTCGCCCAGTCGATTTTGCGCAAGTCGGCCGCGTTGCAGGTGCTATCGATGTGTTTGACGAATGGCAGATGCCTGTAGAGGGCGTGTGGAAGGTTGGTATCGAACAGCGCCGAATAGCCATTGTTGAGATAAAGGCCGGCGGCCTCGGGTTGCCGGAAGCCTGTGGTCAGGAATATCCGGCTGTAGCCTTGAGCCAGCGCCAGTTCTTCGAGGCGTACGATCACCTTCCGCGCCAGACCCTGGCGACGCAGGTCGCGGCGGGTCCACACACGCTTCAGTTCGGCCGTGTGCTCATCATAAAGCTTGAATGCGCCGCCGCCGATGGTCTCGCCATCGCGCAGGAGCAGGATGAAGTTGCCCGATGGCGGCGCGAACGCCTCCGGCGGATAGCGGTTGAGCTCAACCTTGGCGCCATCGCGGTCGAACAGGTCGCCATAGCGGCTGTCATACTCGTAGATCAGATCGTCGATCAGCGGCTGGGCGCGAGGATCGAGTGGGTTGGACAGGATGAATTCGTCGCTCATCAGCGAAGCTCCTGATCGGCTGGTTGCGTGAGATATGCTTCCGCCAGGTTTGCCCAGTAGGCGGCGGCGGGTGCGATGATTGCGTCGTTGAAATCGTAGTGCGGACTGTGCAGCGATGCGCTGTCACCGTTCCCCACGAAGAGGTAGGTTCCGGGCCGTTCCTGCAGCATGAAGGCGAAATCTTCGCTGGCAGTGCGCGGCTTGAATGCATCGTCCACCGCGCCTGGGCCGAACGAGTGGACTGCGACCCGTCTGGCGAAGGCCGTCTCGCTGGCATGATTGACGACGCTCGGGAACCCAAAGCGATAGTCGACCCTCGCCGTTGCGCCAAAGCTCTGGGCCTGTGCGCCGATCAAGGAGACAATTCTGTCCCGGATCTCCAGCCGCTGTTCGGGCCGGTATGCACGTACTGTGAGTTTCAGCTCGACGCTGTCGGGAATGACGTTGGATGCCGAGCCGCCATGGATCGACCCGACGGTGACCACCGCCATGTCGCGAGGGTCCACATTGCGGGATACCACGCTTTGAAGAGCTGTGATCACGTGCGCCGCCACGAGGACGGGATCCACCGTGTTGTGCGGTTCGGCCCCATGGCCGCCCCTGCCCGCGATGGTAACGATCGCCAGGTCGACAGACGCCATGGCAGGCCCTTCGACGAAGGCGAAGCGACCACTCTCAAATCCGGGCCAGTTGTGCAGGCCGAAAACGGCATCGCTGGGAAGCGGTCGAAGAGTCCCTCGCCGATCATTCTCGCCGCGCCCGCGCCGATCTCTTCGGCCGGCTGGAAAATCAGGTTGAGCGTTCCGGAAAACCGGCCATGCTGCGCCAGCGTCTTCGCCGCCGCCAGCAGGATCGATGTGTGGCCGTCATGGCCGCATGCATGCAT
>DATDBN010000099.1:0-2789 GCA_036524835.1 Mesorhizobium sp.
ATGGGTTTCGCTTCGCTCTACCCATCCTACAAATTTTCCGGATAGAGGAAACATCATGCGTATTGCGGTTGTCGGCGCTGGCGGCGTCGGAGGCGCCTTCGGCGCGGCGCTGGCCAAGGCAGGCGCTGACGTCACCTTCATCGCGCGCGGTGCGCATCTCGCGGCCATGAAACGCGATGGGCTGAAAGTTCAAAGCCCGCGCGGCGACACCCATCTGGTGCCGACGCAGGCAACCGACAACCCTGCCGAAATCGGCAAAGTCGACATCGTGCTGTTCTGCGTCAAGCTGTGGGACGTCGAAAGCGCCGGCGCGGCCATCAGGCCGCTGGTCGGCCCCGACACCGCCGTCATCCCGCTGCAGAACGGGATCGACGCCGCCGAGCGTCTGCTCCCGATCCTCGGGCCAAAAGCCGTGATGGGCGGCGTGGCGCAGATCAGCGCGTCCATCGTCGCGCCCGGCGTGATCCAGCAGGTCGGCACCTTCATGCGCATGGTGTTCGGCGAGTTCGACGGCTCGCGCAGCAAGCGCGCCGAAGAATTTCTCGCGCTGTGCCAGAAGGCCGGCTTCGATGCGACGCTGAGCGAGCAGATCCTCACCGAACTCTGGATGAAGTTCATCCTGCTCGCCACCAATGCCGGCATCACGGCGGCGACGCGTCAGCCGATCGGCAGGCTGCGGGAAGATTCCGACATTCGTCCGGTCATGATCGCTGCCTTCCGGGAAGTGTATGATGTCGGCAAGGCAAAGGGGATCGCGCTGCCGGCCGACGCGGTGGAGAAAACGCTCGCCTTCATGGATCACGCGCCGCCGGCCATGAAGGCGTCGATGGCGCTCGATCTCGAACGCGGCAACCGGCTCGAACTGCCCTGGCTCAACGGCAAGGTCGTCGAACTCGGCCGCGAGCTTGGCGTGGCGACACCGGCGCACAGCATGATGTATGCGGTGCTGAAGCCGTACGTGATGGGCGCGCCGGTCTGAGCGCGAAACGGCGCGTTGGCGTACTATCCTGCAAGTTGGAAGGTCTTTCCGTCAACCCGGGGCTCGCGTAGCGAGAACCCGGAATCCATTTGACCGCATAGGCGGATGGATGGATTCCGGGCCCGCACCAAGCACTACTGTGTCATAAGCGAAGAGGTCTGAACGGATCATTGTTGCGGGCGCAGCACGGACATCTGGCGAGATTGCGAGCGATGGCGACGGTCAGTCGTCGGCGCAAGGTTGCGATTGAGTTTGGGATGTGGCGCTCGGGTCGGATCGGGGGCGCCCTGGGGTCGACAACCTTCGGGAATGGCAAGCGCTTGGCGCTGCGCGGCGGGACGAGGGCCTGAGGGGGGAATCGTCGCCGTTTCGGCGATCAGGAATCCGTAAGCGGCGATGCACAGCGTGGCGTGGTGGTGGAAGCCCCGCCAGCCGCGGCCTTCATAGTGCCCAAGCCCGACCTCCTGCTTAAGTTCCTGGTAGTCGCGTTCGATGCGCCAGCGCAGTTTGGCAAGATTGACCAGGCGTTCGAAGCTGACGTCTTCCGGTAGGTTGGAGAGCCAGTAGCGGGTCGGCTCAGCCTCACCTTTTGGCCATTCAATCAGCAACCACTCGTGCGGATGCGGCACCTGTCGCCGGTAGTCATCAAGGGCGGGCCGTATCCGCACCCTGGCAAAGCGCGAGCTGAGCCAGTCATTGCTGCCTTCGCGCCAGCGGATCTTGCGCCAAGCTTTTTCCGGCAAGCTGAGCGCGAGCGCCTTGACCGCGACCGGCTTGTGCGTGCTGTCGCGACGCAGCCGGGTGGGACGCCTGCCGTGTCCGACGTAAGGCTTCGGCGGCAACGGTTCACATCCCGGCGGCCACACCGTGATGGCTGCGGGAATGCTGGCGACATACTTCATGCCGAGTGCGCCGATTCCCGTGCGCAATTCCGTGTCGCAGCCGTAAGCCCCGTCCATCAAACCAACGCCGCGCGCAATACCGGCCGCCCAAGCGGCGCGGACCAGATCGAGCGCAATCGCCGTCTTGGTCTTGAACGCCACCTCCTTGGGTATCCTCGCCTTCTTCCGCCGCGCCCGGTCCTCGGCCCACTCCTTCGGCAGGTACAGGCGATAGCCCACCGGCAGGCTGGCGTGATGATTGGCGATCGATAGCGTCACCGCCACTTGGCAATTGCCCGCCTGGCCGAGTTCGCCGCAATACTGATGCGCCACGCCAACCGAGTGCCGCCCCTTCTTGGCAAAGCCCGTATCGTCAATGATCCACGCCTCGATCGGCCCGTGCCGCTCCATCGCAGGCTGCACCAGTTCGCGCACCCTCGAAAGCACCCGTTCATCCGACCACGGCGCCTCGCCAACAAAATGCAACAAAGACTGATGCTGCGCGGCTACCCGCGACGGCGCGGTTGCCGCCGCCAGCGGTTCCACGCTCTTGCGTTCACAGGGCAGCAGCAGACCCTGACAATAATCCGACAGCGGCCGCGCACGGTCCGCGTGCCCAATCACCGCCGTCAATTCCTGGACATAGGCCGCAAAACGCGATTCACTATCTCGGCTCGATGCGAGCTCCATCGCAACAACCTCCAAGCTCGAAGGCAATCGCAGCCAATACCCTCGCCAAACTGAGTCCGATCTATGTCCTTCTTCCGCAATTCTGACTCAGTAGTGGGAGGGGGCGGCATTTCTATTTGCTCGGTGGGCGGACGGTGGTAGGACATTGCGGTCAGCCAAGGCTGCCCACCGGCATTTCCCATCCCTTTCAGTGCTTCCGGCCCGATGAAGAACGACCAGATCCTCAGCCAGATATCGGA
>DATDBN010000100.1:0-3681 GCA_036524835.1 Mesorhizobium sp.
AAGGTGCAGAAGCAGACATGGTCGCAGGTCGCAGAGAACACTATTGAGCGGAATTCAGTAGGACGCGGTCACCAATGCGTAATATTCCCGGCGCAGCAACCACGGGGTACACCCCGGCGCAAGGAAATCGGCCAAGCTTGCCGACTTGTACCTATTGTGGCCGACCACTGTCCGAAAACATCCGTATCTGCGCTGCCGTCAGCGCCACCACACCATCCACCGTCACCGGCCAGACAAACCGGCCACGGTCCAGCCGCTTGGCGTAGAGCGACAATCCAATTCCATCGTGCCACAAGGCCTTGATCAGTGAACCGCCGCGTCCGCGGAACACGAAGACATCTCCGGCGAACGGATCACGACCAAGGCTTTCCTGCACCAACAAGGACAAACCCTGCATGCCCTTGCGCATGTCGGTGTGGCCGGTCGCAATCCAGACGCGGGCGCTCGAAGAGATCGGGATCATCGACGCTCCAGAACCTGCAGCACCCGCGCCAGGGCGGCAGCATCCACGCCGGCATCGACAATCACCCGGCAATCCCTGCCAATGACGATCACCATCTGCCCGCTCGTCGGTGTGGCCGCAACCGCCGGCTCGACCTCAGCGGCAAGGACGACCCGCGCAAAGCCGGATTGCCCGCTTTGAGGGCCAATCGGCTCGCGACCGAACGCGCGACGCCATGTCATCAGCAACGAACGTGATATGCCATGGCGTCTTGCTGTCGACGATATCGCGCGCGGCGCTTCAAAGCTCTCTGTCACGATCCGCAGCTTCTCGTCATCCGACCAGCGCCGCCGGCGACCAGTTTCGACCACCTCAAGCCGTTCAAGCTGAGTACTGCGCTTATGGCTGTCCATAAGGACTGTTACGCACCAATTGGACTAATCCAACAAGGCGGCCCTCGCCGGAGGGAGACGATATTGCGGACGTCGTACGCGTAGATCCAGGAGTCGTCCTCGCCGCCGCGCTTGTCGTGGGCAAAGGCTGGGCTCACTCGCTCGTCGAGTCTCGAGCAGCGCCTTCTGCGCAGCAGTGTCCCTGGCCCGCAAGTGATCGAAGGCGAACGCTTGTCATCGAGGTCATCCTTCCGTTCCCGCAAGAACGCTGGCCAGCTTCATCGCCTACGCCGGGGCCAACCCGGGCAAACTCAGAATCGGCTTTGCCGGTGTGGGCACGCCCCAGCACATCGGAATCGAAATGTTCAAGGCGATGGCGGATGTCGATATGACCCTGGTCCCGTACCTCGGCCTCGGCTCAACCCCTGCGCTTGCCCACCTCCTTGCCGGAAAAATCGACGCCATGTTCGATCCGATGCCGTCGTCCATCGCGCCTATCAGGGCTGAACGGTTGATCCCGCTGGCGGTGACGACTCCCGCAAAGTCCGACGCATTACCAAATGTCCCGTCGGCATCAGATCTGGTTGCAGGGTACCAGGCGGGGTCGTGGTTCGGTATCGTCGCGCCCCATCAAACGCCCGCTGCTTTGGTCGAGAGACTCAATGTAGCCGTCAACGCAGCGTTCAGGGATCCGGGAATGAAAGCGAGACTGGCGGAACTTCGCGCATCGTTGCTGCCGGGATCAGTAACGCAATTCCACGCATTCATTCAGAGCGAGACGGTCAGATATGCTGAGGTGATCCGCTCAGCGGATATTTCGGCCAAATGATTTGCTCCGCCGTGGACGCTGGCGGGACGCTGTCAACAATTGAGCGAATCGAGTGACGGTCGCCGCGCCAAAGCCGGACGGGCGAAAGTCGCGCCTACATCGGCTCCAGCCCCAGCCCCGCGATCAGCTCGGCCCAGATCGGCGCTTCCGTCCGGTAAAGCGTCTGGCTGGCTTCCAGTGTCATCGGGGCTTCGTCGATCGCCTGGTTCTTGAGCATCTCGCGGATCGCATCGGTCTTGCCGGCGGCGACGAACAGGTCCGACAGCTTTTGCACGATTTCGGCCGGCGTTGCGGCGGGGACGGCGCAGGCCTGGAACGTGGTGAGGCCAAAGGCGCGCGAGGTTGCGCCCTGCTCGTGGAAGGTCGCGACATCAGGCAACACGCTGATGCGGCGGCGGGACACCGCGATCGCGCGTCCCCTGCCGGTTTGCAGCACGCCGAGCGCGGCGGTGTAGCTCCCGATCCCGCCGTCGAGCGTCTGCCCCGCGAGATCGGTCCACATCGGCGCTTCGCCGCGATAGTGCACGGCCACCATCTTGAGGCCGTACTGCTTGTTGAGTTCGGCGATCGCGATATGCGCGTAGGATCCGGCCGCATAGGTGCCGATGTTCACTTTTTCGGTCTTCCGCGCGTAGGCGATAAATTCCTCAAGATTTTTCGCGCCACACTTTTCGCTGACGATCAGCGGAAGACTGCCGGTCGGCATGATGCTGACGATGAGGAAATCCTTGCCGACGTCATAGCGGATGTCCTTCATCGTCACCGGGTTGGTCATGTACGTCGTCGTGTTGTTGATCATCGCGGTGTAGCCGTCGGGCGCGGACCGCTTGAGCTCCACCGCGGAGACGGCGCCGCCGCCGCCGACCTTGTTTTCGACCACCACGGTCTGTCCAACCTGCCGCGAAATGTAGTCACCATAGGTGCGTGCGAAGAGATCGGTCTGGCCGCCGGCCGCGAAGCCGACGAGCATCTTGATCGGTTTGGCCGGCCATGCCGTGTTCGCAAACCCTGGGCCCGCGGAAGCCACGGCCGCCGTCGCCGCGCCGGCCGCCATGAGCTGGCGGCGTGTGAAAACGAACGGTGCTGGCATTTTCCTCTCCACTTTTTTGTGAGCGCATTATTGGGGCTGCAGCGTCACGGCGCAAGCGAATGTGGGGGATGCCGGTCACAGAATGAGCGCGCGTGCTTCGATTACTCCGCTCAAATGGTGGGGTGGTCCCCTTGGCAAGGAGAGCGCAACATGACGACCGACGAATTTTGACCCCCTCGAGCGGCGGGTTTTGACGGTAGCTGGGCCGACGCATACGTCCGTTCTGCCCTCAGTAAGGACATTCCAGCGAGCGGCTGCTTTGCGCCAGAAGCGGCCGGTCAGAAACGGCCGCTTGGTGAAATCAAAAGTAAGATGGTTTGAAGCGATGGTCTTCGGCGCGCTATAGAGCGACGCGGATGGCGAGATGGCAAAGGTACGCCGCCATCGGCGTCCCGAGAATGCCACGGAAGTTCGGCGGCTCCGACTTTGCAAGGGGAAGCGTTTCAATTCGGGGTCGCTGCAGCCCGCAATTCATATGATCGCGCTGGCTATACGGTGACGAGCCATCATCTGACAAGCATCGGCATCGAACAATCCGCGCCGAACGAGGCGCGCGTGAACGCCCATCTCCAAGCCTGGCATGTTCGCAAGGATGCGCGACGGTTTTTGGACTGGGCACCTGGGCCGTCGATGCACGGAAAACCGCCTCGGGATGGCGCATCGTCGAGGAAACGCTGGAAAGCCCCGTGCGCGTGGTTATTCCAGGAGAGGCGTGAGTGAGAGCGACCAGCGCTTTGCGGTCGCTCTCCTCCGACGAGCCTGCTCAAGGTGGCGCTGATCAGATCGAGATCAACCCGTCTCAGCCCCACTTCATTTCGCCTTTGGCAACCTTGGAGCCGATGTCGAGGGCGACGCCCATGCCGAGACTGGGGAACCTGGCTTCCATGGCAGCTTTCAGCGCCGCGCCATCCTTGGCCTTGGCCAATTC
>DATDBN010000101.1:0-3557 GCA_036524835.1 Mesorhizobium sp.
ATTTGCATCGCTGTGGATCGCTCTTCTGCTCTGCGCGCCCTCCGTCGTGTGGGCGGAGGCCGCGCCGCCGCAAGGGTCCAAGCCGCTGACGGAAATTCTGCGCCCGATCGAGGCTCGCTCTGACTTCGGCTATTTCGAGGAGATCGAGCTTGAGGATGGAAAATACAAAATCGAATATTTCACGAAAGATGGATCAAAGCAGAAGATTGAAGTCGATCCGCTGACTGGGGCGCCCGCACCTGCGGCTGCGCGCTAGTACTCCGCTGTATTCCAGTCCATGAGTTCGAGGACTGTCGCCAGATCGAAGCGCGTTCAATACGCAGCATTGCCTTACAGGCCGACTGGGTCCTCTGGCACTGAGGTCATGCTTGTGACCTCACGAGGTCGGCAACGCTGGATAATCCCGAAGGGATGGCCACACAGCGGCAGAGCACCTTGCGACTCGGCTGCCCGCGAAGCTTTTGAAGAAGCGGGGGTACTCGGACTGGTTGGAAGGCGCTCTCTGGGGTTATTTCGGTACAAAAAGCGGTTCAAGAAAGGGCGCGTCGCAGTTTGTGACGTGCATGTCTTCCCCCTGCATGTCGCCCGTCAAAGGCCGCAATGGCCAGAAAAGAATCAACGAGAAATCAAGTGGGTCTCAGTCCAAGAGGCTGCCAAAGCGGTGCAGAATGCTCGCCTCAGGGAGATCATACGTTGCTGGGCGCGGAAGATTGCCGCTCCTAAATGGAGGGTTCGGGTTGCAGCCCCTACGCGGAAGAGGCCTCGATACAGTAGACCAATCTGGCCTGTGCAGCCGCGAAAGAGGTAATGATTTCAGGTAGCCTTCGGCGCCTGGATCGATTGCCGTGATCTCGGCCAAGCCTTCGAGCACGAAGGCCCTTTGCCACATCCGCCCATGGCTCATTCAAATATTCTGTGGCTGACTGGAAGAGGTTGTTTGAAAGTCAAATGACAGCAAAACCTCGCTGCGAATGGCGACAAAACCGGGCGCGGCCGCAGCGAAGGCCGTGCTGATCTCGTTAGGGTGACTCTAGCGAACCACGCGGGCGGAGCTTCGCTTCCGTGGGTGGGAGACCAAGCCGAGTTCCTCCATCTTCGCTCGAACCTCATCTTCGTCCCGGCAGAGGAAGCTCGCGATCTCCGCCACCGTCCGGCCGTGGGCGATTTCGTTGTTAGATCACTGATATCCATTTCCGACCGGCGTTGGCCTCGTGTTGGGCTCGCGGACGGATCGACGCGCGGCGGCGCGAGGCGATGGTTGCTTGGACGCCATCGTGGACCTCGCCATTGCCTTCATTCTGAATGTGCGGCACGAAAGGCTGCGAGGGGCACGTACTGTCCGAGGCGCTGAACTGAGAGCGATGGCCGTGCCCTCGGCGCCCTTCCTGCGAAGGGCGGCGGCGCGCGTCAGCCGCCGTAAAGGTAGTTCGGCAGCCAGAGCGTCATTCCGGGCCAGATGTACATGAAGACCATGCAAATGATGACGATCAGCATGTAAGGCATCATGCCGGAGAAGATCTGGTTGAGCGTGACATGCGAGGGCGCGACGCCTTTGAGATAGAACGCCGACATCGCGACCGGCGGCGACAGGAACGCCGCCTGCAGGTTCACGAACACCAGCGTCCCCCACAGCACCGGGTCGATGTTGAAGTGCTTGAGCAGTGGCAGGAAGATCGGGACGAAGATGATGATGATCTCAGTCCATTCGAGCGGCCATCCCAGCAGGAAGATGATGGCCTGCGACAGGATCATGAACTGCACGGGCGTCAGATTGAGCGACAGCACCCAGTGCTCGACCAGCGCCTGCCCGCCGAGGATGGCGAACACGCCGGAGAACAGTGCCGAGCCCACGAACAGCCAGCAGACCATGGCGGTGGTCTTCGCGGTCAGGAACACCGCTTCCTTGGTGCGCTTCCAGTCGAGCGTGCGGGCGTGGAAGGCCAGCAGGAAAGCGCCGGCGGCGCCGACGCCGGCGGACTCGGTCGCGGTGGTGATGCCGAACAGGATGACGGCGAGCACAATCACGGTGAGGATGCCGAGCGGCATGACCGACGAGGTCAGGAGCTTCACGACCTCGAGGCGGTCGCCATCCATTCGCGAGTAGTAGCGCGCGATCACCAGTCCCAAGAGGGCGGCGATCGCCCAGTACCAGACGTAGAAGGTTGACGGCGGTCCCGCTTCACTGGGCGCAGCCGGGGCCGGGGTCAATCCGGGGCTGCCCAGCTGCTGCAAGGCTTCCGGCGCTGCCTCGACCGTGACCTGCTGATGGATGACGACGTACCACCACACGGCCCACAGCGTGAGCGCGATCAGCGCGAACGGCACCAGCGCGATGCACAGATTCTTGAGCAGCGTCCAGTAGCCGATCGGCTTTCCGTCCTCGCCTTTGATCGCCATCGCCCGCCCCGGCGAGAACAAGGCTGACACCAGCGCCAGCGGCATATTGCGCGAATACGCCGCCTGGAATTGCCGGACCCACGCCGGTACCGGCACCCGCGTCTGCTCTTCCGGCAGGCGCGGTGCGATCTTCGGATTGATCATCGCCCAGCCGACGATATAGACGAGATAAAGCAGCGCCAGAAAGAAGCCGGGGAACATCGCCGCCGCGTAGAGCTTGACGACCGACTGGCCCGCGACCGCCGCGTAGACGATGATCATCACCGAGGGCGGGATCAGGATCCCGAGCGTGCCGCCGGCCGTGATCACGCCGGAGGCGAGTTTCACGTCATAGCCCGCGCGCAGCATCGGGTTGAACGCGATGACGCCCATCAGCACGACGACCGCGCCCACGAGACCGCTGGCAATGCCCCAGAACGTGCATACGATCAGCGTCGCAACGGCAAGCGACGCTGGAACGCGCCGGAACGCGAGCTGGATGCTGTAGAACATCTTGTCCACCAGCGCGCCGCGCTCCATCACGTAACCCATGAGCACGAACAACGGGATGGAGATCAGGACGTCGTTGGTCATGGCGCCATAGGTGCGCTGGACCATCAAGTCAAAGACACGATTGTGCACCCAGGATTCGCCCGGGACGTAGAACGCGATGAAGCCGAAGAAAATTCCGAGCCCCATCAGCGTGAAAGCTGTCGGGAAACCCATCATGATCACGACGACGATGAGCCCCAACATCAGAAGCCCGAGGGCCGGATCGCTCATGTGTTCAGCTCTCCCCCCATCCCGCGCTGGCGCGCGGTTTCGTCGATACGGTGCGCGCGTTCGATCGCGATCTTGCGCGCATCCTCATCGACGTATTCGCTGTGTGCGAGTTGCTCTTCGATGACGTCGGTCTCGGCGACGTCCTTAAGGCGGCTCGGCCACACCCCGGTCTTGAGGCAGACGACGCAGCGCACGATTTCGGCAATGCCCTGCAGCATCACCAGTGCCCCGGCAATCGGGATGACCGTCTTGAAGTGATAGACCGGCGGGCCTTCCGCGGTCACATTCGAGTGCTCCGCGATGCGCCATGAATCCGCGGCATAATCGTAGCCGGCGTAGATGAGCGCGGCGATGCCGGGCACGAAAAAGACCAGATACAGCACCAGATCGAGCGAGGC
>DATDBN010000102.1:0-2437 GCA_036524835.1 Mesorhizobium sp.
CGCGCGCTGGCGCGCCCGCCGCGATCAGCTGCGCGGGCAGCCACCTTCCCCGGCAGATTTCGCCGCATCTGGCCGCTGCGTCCCGGCCGCCCGCCCGGTGGCCGCCTGTCCGGCTTCGATCCTGTCGCCAGGCGGCTGAGCAGGGATCCGCGAGGTGGACGAGGTTCTGGCCCACGCCCATGCGATGGCCCTCTATGCCCTGGAGAACCCGCGTCGCGACACCTCATGACAGCACATCGCTGCGGCTTTCGCAGACAACTCGCTGTGGTTCCCCCCGCTCGATCAATTCGGGCGGTGCCGCGTTCGCGCGGCCACCAGACAGGGTGTCTCCAGCGACCATGGCGCGTTGATAAGACGCGACATGCTCCAGCACATTTTTTACCAAACCTGTCGGCAAGCACGCGGCACATGCGTCCTAGGACCGACGCCTCGCCATGTCGTTTTGGAGAACAGCTTTGATTACCACCATTCTGATCATCATCGCGCTCGCGATTCTCGCCCTCCTGGCATTTGCGGCGACAAAGCCGAACAGCTTTCGCATCGAGCGCTCGACGCTCGTGAAGGCCAGGCCTGACGCTGTTTTCCCGCTGATCCAGGATTTCCGTCAATGGCAGCACTGGTCGCCGTGGGAAGGCATCGATCCGAACCTTCGGCGAACCTATACCGGTCCGGCACAGGGCAAGGGCGCGGTCTACGCCTATCAAGGAAACAACAAGGTCGGCGCCGGGCGAATGGAGATTCTTGAAGCGGCGGCGCCCTCGCGCGTTCTCATCCAGCTCGATTTCATCAAGCCGTTCAAGGCGAACAACACCGCCGAGTTTACGCTGGCGCCTTCCGCCGAGGGCACGAAGGTGAACTGGGCGATGTTCGGGCCGCAGCCCTTCATCGTGAAAACGATGAGCCTATTCTTCAACATGGAGAAGATGGTTGGGCCCGATTTCGAGCGCGGCCTGGCGAAGATGAAAACCCTGGCCGAGCAAACGCCAGCCCGGTTGCCCGGCTGACCCCCACTTCACACAGGAGAAAACCATGAAGATCCAGCCCTATCTGATGTTCAATGGAAACTGCCGCGAAGCCTTCGAGTTCTATCACGGCGTGCTTGGCGGGAAGATCGAAGCGATGATGACGCATCGCGGCACGCCGGTGGAGGAGCATGTGCCGGAGGAATGGAAAGACAAGATCATGCATGCCTGCCTGGTCGTGGGCGACCAGTTGCTGATGGCGTCCGATTCCCCGCCCGAATACCAGAAGCCCAGCGGCGGCTTTTCCGTGTCGCTGGCGATCGATACCCCGGATGAAGCCGAGCGCGTTTTCAACGGTCTCGCGGATGGCGGCACGGTCACCATGCCGCTGGAAAAGACCTTCTGGGCAGATCGCTTCGGCATGCTGATCGACCGCTTCGGCACGCCCTGGATGATCAACCACGCCGGCTCGGCGCAAGTCTGACCTCGGCTGCGCAAGGAACGGTCGAATGCTCTACGCCCTGCTCTGCTACGGCTCCGAGGACGAAGTCGCTTCCTGGAGCCGCGAGCAGGAGCAGGTCGTGATGAGCCGCTGTGCGGCCGCCGCCGATCTGATCCGGGATTTCGTCACGCGCGGCCCGGCACTTCGGCTGATGCCGACGACGACGGCCGTGACGCTGCGCTCCGGCGCGCAGCCGGTTGTGCTCGACGGCCCCTTCGCCGAAACCGGCGAGCAGCTGCTCGGCCTGTGGCTGCTCAACTGCCCGTCTCTCGATGAAGCCGTGGCGGCTGCCCGCCTGCTGGTCGAAGCGCGCGGCCTGCACGAGGGAGCGCTGGAAATCAGGCCTGTCGCCCTCTACGAGGATGCCGACGACCATCGCCCGCCCTCGCAGTTGAAGCCCGCCATGCGGCTGATGACCTGACGCTCTAACGTTGACGTAAAGGTCAAGATAGCCCTATACCGGAACGCTACGGTCGACGAGCGGTTCGCGGCCCAATCCTTTTGGAGGACACCATGACTGTTCAATCGATCGCCGACAAAATGAAGGACAAAGTGGCGAACTCCGGCTTCGACCGCTCGGTCAAGTTCGACACCGGCGCCGATGGAGTCATCGTCATCGACGGGGCGACGATTTCCACAGACGATGCCGCCACGGACTGCACCATCAAGCTCTCGCTGGATGATCTGGACTCGCTGGTATCAGGCGATTTGAATCCGACCACGGCCTTCATGACCGGCAAGATCAAGATCGAAGGCGACATGTCGGTCGCCATGGCGCTCAGCCAGCTGATCGGCTGAGCGCTCACAAGTCATTGTGACATAAAGGCTTTTCAGGCGGCCGCGGCGATCCGGGCGGGCTTGGTCTTGCGGCCGGTGGCCTTCAGCGTACCGGCAGCATTGTCGAGTGCGCCGGGGACGAGTTCCAGCGCCAGGAAGCGGTGGCGCTCGTAAGGCCCAGGCATGGAAAGCTGCC
>DATDBN010000103.1:0-76614 GCA_036524835.1 Mesorhizobium sp.
CAGCGTAAAGAAGGCACTGCGATTGCCGATCTTCATCGCTTCTACGGCAAGCTCGAGGCTCAGCAGTGTTTTGCCCTGACCGGGGCGTGCGCCGATCAGAACCAGACCGCCCGGATTTAGAGTTGCAAACAGTTCCCTGGCGGAGACGGGCGAGGGCGCTTTGGCTGCGAGCAAACTCCAGCCGCTGAAACCTTCATTCCCCGCGATAAGGTCGAGTGCTTGATGAAGGGGGATATTCTGCTTTCGAGACAGCAGCCTGGCTTTGCGCTTCAGGTGATAGATTGGCGTAGAAAGCTTCATGTGAACCTCCCATGTCGAGCCGTCGTCGCATTCCCTCCTTATGCGTTGTGCTCGAACAGTCGGTTCGACCATTGTCTGCGCCCCGCATGAAATATGCTTTCCCACTGGAGGGGGGAGGCACGGGCTATGCCAGAATCAGACGATAGCTCGAATCCTGCGCGGGGAAAACCGGTCCCTGACGCGCATCCCGTGCCGGATGCTTATCCGCGACGGAGATATTCAGCGTTTACCGTGACATCGCGGTTTCCTTTGTGTATCTGCTCTGCCAATTCGAGAATCCTTCGGCGCCGCGTTGAGTTTTTCGCCCGTGTTGCGCCCTGACCCGACGAGGCATCCATGACCGCCAAGCCGCTCTACCGACGTGTCCTGTTGAAAGCGTCCGGCGAAGCGCTCATGGGTGACCAGCATTTCGGCATCGATGTCACCGTGGTCGACCGCATTGCCTCAGACATTGCCGAGGCGCGTGCGATGGGAGTCGAGGTGGGCGTGGTCATCGGCGGCGGCAACATCTTTCGTGGGGTGGCCGTCGCCTCCAAGGGAGGCGACCGGGTGACCGGCGACCACATGGGCATGCTCGGCACCATCATCAACTCGCTGGCGCTCCGCACGTCCCTGGTGAAAATCGGCGTCGAAGCCGTTGTTTTGTCGGCGATTTCTATGCCGGAACTTTGCGAAAGCTTCTCGCAGCGCCAGGCCACCGCCTATATGAACCAGGGCAAGGTCGTGATCTTCGCGGGCGGCACCGGCAATCCTTTCTTCACCACCGATTCGGCCGCCGCGCTGCGCGCCGCAGAGATCGGCGCAGACGCGCTTTTCAAGGGAACGCAGGTCGACGGCATCTACTCGGCCGACCCGAAGAAGGATCCGCACGCCACGCGCTATGACCGGCTGACGCATGAAGAGGTCATCTCGCGCGGCCTGGCGATCATGGATACCGCTGCGATTGCGCTTGCGCGCGAAAACCACATCCCGATAATCGTGTATTCGATCCACGAGAAGGGCGGCTTCGGCGAAATCCTGAACGGCGGCGGACGCTGCACAGTGGTTACCGACGCCTAAGCCGGCGACAATGCTGGCGAAGATACAGCGCCCCAGACGCAGGAGGGAATTATGAGCACGGATTACAAGGATTTGCAGCGGCGAATGGAAGGAGCGATCACTGCGTTCAAGCATGATCTTGCCTCCTTGCGCACCGGCCGCGCCTCGTCGAATCTCCTGGATGCGATCCACGTCGACGCCTATGGCCAGGCCATGCCGATCAACCAGGTGGCAACGGTCTCCGTGCCGGAACCTCGCATGATCTCGGTCTCCGTCTGGGACAAGCAACTGGTGGGCAAGGTGGATCGCGCCATTCGTGAATCCAATCTCGGTTTCAATCCGATCATGGACGGCACGACGCTGCGCATTCCGCTGCCCGAACTCAACGAGCAGCGGCGCAAGGAACTGGCCAAGATCGCCCACACCTATGCCGAAAACGCCCGGGTCGCCGCGCGCCATGTGCGGCGCGACGGCATGGACTCGCTGAAGAAAGCCGAGAAAGATGGCGATATCAGTGAGGACGACCATCGCAAGCAGTCGGATCAGGTGCAAAAGCTGACCGACGAGACCATCAACATGATCGACAGTCTGCTGGCGGGCAAAGAAGCGGAAATCATGCAGGTATAGCCTGCGGCACAAAAGCGGTCGCGGATAGTCGCGGCTTCGAGGCGAACGGATGGGCACGCCCCAGCATGTAGCGATCATTATGGACGGAAACGGCCGCTGGGCGAAGGCTCGCGGTCTGCCCCGTCTTGCCGGCCATAAGGCCGGCGTCGACGCGCTGCGGCAGACTGTGCGCACGGCGGACGAGTTGGGTATCCAGTGGCTCACCGTTTACGCCTTTTCCTCGGAAAACTGGTCGCGCCCGCAGGCGGAAGTCAGCGATCTAATGGGGCTGCTCAAGCTGTTTATCCGGCGCGATCTGGCCGAACTGCACAAGAACGGTGTGAAGGTTCGCGTCATCGGCGATCGAACGACGCTGCAACCGGACATCCGCGCGCTGCTGATCGAAGCCGAGACGCTGACACATGCCAACAAGGCGATGACGCTTGTCATCGCCTTTAACTATGGCGGACGCGATGAAATCGTGCGTGCGACGCGACACATGGTGGAGCGCGCGGTCGCCGGCGAGATTTCGGCAGATGGTGTCACCGCCGAGAGCTTTGCCGAGTATCTGGATACGGCCGGCATTCCTGACCCGGATCTCGTGATCCGCACCAGCGGCGAATTGCGCCTGTCGAACTTCCTGCTCTGGCAGGCGGCTTATAGCGAGTTGGTTTTCCTGCCGTGCTACTGGCCGGATTTCAACCGCGACCACTTTGCAGAGGCAGTTCGCACTTTCGGCGCCCGCGATCGCCGATTCGGCGGCCGCAAGGAGAGCGCCCTGTGAGCGCGGTGCCCGGTCAGATGAGCAATTTGCAGCTTCGCATAATTTCGGCGGTCATACTCGCTGTCCTGGTGCTGGGCTTCACCTGGCTCGGCGGCTTCGCCTTCCGCCTGCTCGCCTGCATTCTTGGCGCGCTGATGCTCTATGAGTGGTTCACCATGTCGCGGCCTGTCTCGGGTGGCAAGAATCAGCTGCTCGCCAGCGCTGGTTTCGCCCTCCTGGCGCTGGCGCTGGTTCTCTACTTTCCCGCGCCCTATGCGTTTTTGGTGCTTGGCGTTGGCGTGGCCGCGACGATCGCCGACGCCGCATTGACGAAGCGCAGCTACTGGGCCGCCGGTGGACTGGCCTATGCAGGCCTCTCGGCCATTTCGCTGGCATTCCTGCGTGACTCCGATCATCCGGGACTCATCGCCATCCTTTTCCTGTTCGCCGTGGTCTGGGCGACGGACATTCTGGCCTATTTTGTGGGCCGCTCGGTCGGCGGGCCGAAACTTGCGCCATCGATCTCACCGGGCAAGACACAGAGCGGCGCGGCCGGCGGCGCGGTCGGCGGGGTTGTCGCCGGCGTTATTCTTGCCGCGGCCGCCGGACTGTCTGGGCTCGGCCAGTTGGCGGTCATCGCGCTGGTCCTCTCGATCCTCGCGCAAGCCGGCGACCTGTTCGAATCCTGGGTCAAGCGGCAACATGGCGTGAAGGATTCCAGCGCTATCATACCCGGTCACGGTGGCGTGATGGATCGCATTGACGGGCTGGTGGCCGCTGCATTCGCCCTCTATATCCTGGGCACGCTGAGCGGCGGTGCCAACACGCCGGCTCACGGACTATTCGCCGGCTAGCGCCGGCCGAGCCGACACTTCAGGAGACTTCGACATGGCGGACACGCCTCAAGACGGCGGTTGTCGGATGCGCGGCAACGCCTTCGTCCCCGAGGGGGCGGCAGTGGTGAAGCATTCCTGGCGGGGTGTGCCGATGATCCTAGCCGTGGCCATCGAATCGCCGATATTGCCGCCGCACCGTGTCGCGCCTGAAAGCCCGAGGACCATTTGAGCCCGTTTTTCGATACATTTCTGAGCTCGGGCGGCTTGTTGCTCGGCAAGATCGTCCCGTTCCTGTTCGTGCTGACGGTCGTCGTCTTTGTGCACGAGATGGGACATTACCTGGTTGGCCGCTGGTGCGGCATCGGCGTCAAGGCGTTCTCCATCGGCTTTGGGCCGGAGCTGATCGGCTTCAACGACCGGCACGGCACGCGCTGGAAGCTGTGCGCCGTTCCTCTCGGCGGCTACGTCAAATTTGTCGGCGACATGAATGCGACGAGCACTCCCGATGCCCAGGAGATGGACCGCCTGACGCCTGAGGAAAAGAAGGTTGCGTTTCACACGCAGCCGGTTTGGAAGCGCGCGCTTACCGTATTTGCGGGTCCGGCCTTCAACTTCCTTCTCACCATCGTCGTCTTTGCAGCGTTCTTTTCCATTTACGGGCGCTACGTTCTTGAGCCGACAATCGCGCAGGTGCAGGAAAACAGCCCCGCCGCGCGGGCCGGTTTTCTGGCGGGTGACCGCTTTGTGTCAATCGACGGGGTGCCGATCGAGACGTTCGACGATGTTCAGCGCTACGTCTCGGGACGGGCGGGCGATCCCATGGTTTTCGTCGTTCGCCGGGCCGATCGCGAAGTGTCGCTCAACGTGACGCCGGAACTGCGCACCATCGAGGATCGGCTCGGAAATGTGCAGGTCGGAGCCATCGGCGTGATGCAGACGACCGATCAGGGAACGCCGCGCCTCGTTGAATACAGTGTCCCCGCCGCGGTTGGGGAAGCGGTCGTCCAGACGGGACATATTATCCAGGGAACCGGCCGATTCCTGAAACGCCTCGTTGGGGGGCGCGAGGACCGCTGCCAGCTCGGCGGGCCTATCAAGATCGCGGACATGGCGGGCAGGGCGGCAAAAGAGGGCATGGATCTGCTGATCCAGCTGATTGCATTTCTGTCGGTGGGAATCGGGATTCTCAACCTGCTGCCGATTCCCCCACTGGATGGCGGACACCTCGCATTTTACGCGATCGAGGCGGTCATCCGGCGTCCTGTTTCCGAGAGAACCATGGAGGCTGTCTACAGAGTGGGTTTCCTGCTCGTGATGAGCTTTATGGTTTTTGTCTTTTGGAACGACATTTTCGGCTGTTAATGGCGAAAAAGTGTCAATTTAGAGGGCGTTTACCATAGTTAGCGGTGAAGCGTGACGTGAATGCCACGCCCTGCGGCTTAGTAAACCGATATTTACCAGAAGCCTTGCTTGTAGGGAAAATACCGGTAAGACGGAAACGGGAAATGATCGATACGTCCGGTTTCTCGCCGTGGGGACTTTCGAGAAAAAGGTAATTTAGCCCTATGAAGGCAACTTCCAGTTTTCTAAGCGCTGCTTCGGCAGTGGCTTTGTCAGCGGCTTGGCTTTTGCCGAGTGTCGCCGTTATTCAGCTTTCATCGGTGTCCGTCGCGGAAGCCGCTGTAGTGCGCAACGTCGAAGTCCGCGGCAATCAGCGCGTCGATGACGAGACCATTCGCAATGCTGTTGCGGTGTCTCCGGGGCAAGACTTCTCCAGCGATGACATCGACGAGGCCGTGAAGCGGCTGTTCGCGACTGGATTGTTTTCGGACGTTCGCATCAACCATTCCGGTTCGACGCTCATCGTCGAAGTGTCCGAATTGCAGGTGGTGAACAATGTCCTGTTCCAGGGCAACAAGAAGATCAAGGACGCGCAGCTTGCCCAGTCGGTGCAGCTCCAGCCGCGCTCCGCCTTCTCGCGACCCACGATGGAATCGGACGCAGAGGCGATCCGTCAGGCCTATGCGCGTATCGGTCGCGAGGACGCACAGGTAACCACGCAGGTCATCGACCTCGGTGAGAATCGCGTCAACGTCGTTTACGAGATCAATGAAGGCGGCCGCACGAAAATCGCGGCGATCAATTTCAACGGCAACAACGCGTTTAGCGATCGCCGTCTCGCCGGCATCATCTCGACCAAGCAGTCAAACTTCATGTCCTTTGTCTTCCGCGACGATATCTATGACGAGGATCGTCTGAAGGCGGACGAAGAGGCCCTTCGCCGCTTCTATTTCAATCGTGGCTATGCCGATTTCCAGGTCGTTTCGGCGACCGGGGAAATGGACGAGGCGAGCAACGAATATACGATCAACATCACGTTGGAAGAGGGCGAACGCTACACGTTCGGCGACATAAGCGTCGACAGCACGATCGCCGAGATCGATGCAGCCTCGCTGCAGTCGGTGCTGGAAACCCACACCGGCGATGTCTACAGCGCGAAAGAGGTCGAAGACTCGATCATCGCCTTGACCGAGTCGGTGGCTGGCCGTGGCTATGCGTTTGCGCAGGTCACCCCGCGGGGTGACCGCAATTTCGAGAACCGGACGATTTCGGTCGTCTACACGATCGATCAGGGCACCCGTGCCTATGTCGAGCGTCTCGAGATACGCGGCAATAATCGTACACGCGACTATGTCATTCGGCGCGAATTCGACGTGGCCGAGGGCGACGCCTTCAATCAGGTGCTGATCCAGCGCGCGAAGCGCCGCCTGGAAAGCACTGGTTACTTTGAGAAAGTCGAGATTTCGACCGCCCCAGGATCGGAAGCCGATCAGGTGGTTCTGATCGTCGACGTTGTTGAGAAGTCGACGGGCGAATTCTCGATTGGTGCAGGCTATTCGACGGGTGGTGACACGTCGGGTCCCAGCATCGAAGGGTCGATTACCGAGCGCAACTTCCTCGGGCGCGGCCAATATATCCGCATATCGGCGGGTGGTGGCGAGAATGCGCGCGACTTCAATCTCTCGTTCACCGAGCCGTACTTCCTCGGTCAGCGTATCTCGGCGGGCTTTGACATCTCCCACCAGACGCGTCGCTACGATGAATACGAAAGCGAGACGACGAGTGGTTCCGTCCGTTTCGGCTTGCCGATCACGGAGTCTATCTCGACCCAACTCGCCTACAATCTGTCACAGGAAGAGTACGACTATCGTGACAGTTGTAACAACGGTGACTGCGATATTTCTCAGGCCGTCAGGCAGGCGATCAATTACGGTCCTTGGGTCACGTCGTCCGTCAGCGGCGGCATTTCCTACAACACCATCGACGATATGAAGAGCCCGCATGCGGGTATCTTCGCCAACGCGACGGCCGAGTTCGCCGGTCTTGGCGGTGACGCGGACTGGACGAAATTCACGGCGCGCGGCAGTGTCTACCAAACGCTGAGCGAAGAGCTCGACGTTGTCGGTATTTTCAGCGGCGGCGGTGGGTATATCGTGTCCAACGGCGGCGATAGCCTCCGCATCTTCGACCAGTTCCAGAACAACAACAGGATGATCCGCGGCTTCGAGTATGGCGGCATTGGCCCCTACGATGCGGCTCCGGGCGCTGGCAATGACCACCTTGGCGGCACCACCTACTTTAACGCGACGGCGGAAGCCCAATTTCCTGTACCTATTGTTCCGGAGAGCTTTGGTCTCCGCGGCGCCGTGTTTGCCGATGCTGCGACGCTGTATGGCAACGAGGTGGATGTTGATGGTGTTAACCCCCAGGGAGTCGACATGCAGTGGCGTGCTTCGGTCGGTGTGAGTCTGATCTGGGCTTCGCCCTTCGGTCCGCTGCGGGTCGACTATGCGATCCCGGTCATGAAGGAAGAGCAGGACGAGGTGCAGGAGTTCAACTTCGGCGTTTCCACCCGCTTCTGATATTCGTAACGCGTGACGGCCAATTTCGGGCCTGAGCGGAAGGCGCAGATGGATCCAATCTTTTTTGCGCCTTCCCGGCAGTTTACAGCATCCGAAATAGCGAGCCTCACAGGTGCGCAACTCGCCGATGCGAGCAAAGCCGGCGTTATGGTCACAAGGATCGCCGCCGCCGGACAAGGTGGCCCCGGATCTCTGATTTTCGTCGAAGGCAAAAGAAACGCTGCTCTTCTCCATGAGGTTGAGGCGGCGGCAATCCTCTGTGCTCCCGACATCGCTGAGCGCGCGCCTGCCGCCGCCGCCGTGCTCGTTTCACCGCGGCCGCAACAAGCCTTCGCGACCATTGGACGTCTCTTGTTCCCCGAGGCTTCAATCCCTGGTTCGGTCACCGGAGAAACCGGCATCTCCGCGCGTGCGGCTGTCTCGCCGTCGGCGACGATCGAGGATGAGGCGATTATCGAAGCGGGCGCCGTGATTGGGGATGGCGCCGTCATCGGCAGGGGAACAGTGATTGCGCCGAATGCGGTGATTGGCAAGCAATGCCGCATCGGGCGCAACTGCTTCGTCGGCTCCGGCGCCTCCGTTCAATACGCGTTGGTGGGCGACCGAGTGGTCATCCACGGCGGTGCGCGCATCGGCCAGGATGGTTTTGGCTTTGTCGGCGGGGCCAAGGGACCCGAACGCATTCCGCAGATCGGCCGCGTGATCATTCAGGACGACGTGGAGATCGGTGCAAACACGACCGTCGATCGTGGCGCCTTGACGGATACAATCATCGGCGAAGCGACCAAGATCGATAACCTTGTGCAGATCGCGCACAATGTGAAGATCGGACGAGGCTGCATCATCGCAGGCCATTGCGGCCTGTCAGGATCGTGCGTACTGGGTGATTTCGTGATGCTCGGCGGCAGCGTCGGTCTTGCGGACCACATCACGATCGGCAGCGGAGCGCAGATCGCCGCCGGTTCCGGACTTATGGATGATGTGCCGCCTGGAGCGCGCTGGGCAGGCCTGCCGGCTGTTCCCATTCGCGACCATTTCAGGCAGGTTTCCGTAATCCGCGCGTTGGTGAAGAACAGGAAAGGGACGGACAAGTGAGCGATGAGAAGTCAGCGACGCTGGAGACGCTCGACATCCTCCGCATCATGAGCATGTTACCGCACCGCTACCCCTTCCTGCTGGTGGATCGCGTCGAGCAGATCGAAGGCGATAATTCGGCGGTCGGCATCAAGAACGTGACGGTGAACGAACCGCATTTCCAGGGGCACTTCCCCTCGCAGCCGGTCATGCCCGGTGTCCTGATCATCGAGGCGATGGCGCAGACCGCAGGTGTGATCTGCGTCAACACCATGGAAGGCGACAGCCCGACGCTGGTCTATTTCATGACCATCGACAACGCGAAATTCCGCCGGCCGGTAGTGCCTGGCGACCGTCTTGAAATTCACGTGCGCAAGCAGAAAAAGCGAGGCAATATCTGGCGCTTCGCCTGCGAAGCTAAAGTCGACGGCGTGGTCGCGGCGGAGGCAGAGATTACGGCCATGATGTCGCCGAAGCAGGCCTGATCCGGCATGAGCGAAACGGCATATGTCCATCCAACGGCTGTCGTTGAGGCTGGGGCCACATTCGGGCCGGGCTGCCGCATCGGTGCTTTCTGCTATGTGGGTGCCGACGCCGTGCTGGGCGAAGCGGTCGAACTTCACAACCACGTCAGCGTGGTCGGGGTAACGACGCTGGGCGATGGCTGCAAGGTCTATCCGCATGCGGCGCTGGGCTGCGAGCCGCAGAACCTGAAGCACAAGGGTGGCCGGACGACGCTGACAATTGGCCGCAACACCGTCATCCGCGAGTCGGTGACGATCCACACCGGTTCGGACACCAGTCGCGGCGCGACGACGGTCGGCGACAATTGCTTCATCATGGCGTATTCGCACGTGGCGCATGATTGCACCGTGGGCAACAACGTCACGATGGCGAACAGCGCCACCCTGGCAGGCCATTGCGAGATCGGGGACAACGTCACCATTGGCGGGTTGACTGCGGTGCTGCAGTTCGTGCGCGTCGGCAACAACGCCTTCCTGGCCGGCATGTCGGCGATTTCGGGAGACGTGATCCCCTTTGGCATGGCGCAGGGCAATCTAGCGGACCTGCGCGGGCTGAACATCATCGGGATGCGCCGTGCGGGGATGACCCGCCCCGAAATCCAGGCGGTGCGCGCCGCCTACAAGCTCATATTCGACCGCTCCACGCCGATGGCCGACAATCTTGATCGGGCGCGCATCGACTTTGCGGACTCGGCGTTGGCGATGAGCCTCGTCGATTTCATGACCGCGCGCGGCAAGCGCTATTTCGTGACGCCGCCGGTTCGCGGCAGCGGCAGCGATGTCGACGAAACAGACGCTTGACGCCCCTCCGCGCGAGGCCGGCAGCTCGGGTCGGGTCGCCATCATCGCGGGAGGTGGAGCGCTGCCTTTGGAGATCGCCAGCGGTCTTGCCGCCAGCGGCCGGAAGCCCTTCGTCGTCATGGTTCGTGGGGAGGTCGAGGACCCGGCCGGCTTCGCCCCCTATCCCAATCTCCTTCTGGACCTTGAGCAGTTCGGCAGTCTTGTCGGTCTCCTGAAGGGCGAGAGCGTCACCCAGGTCGTGCTGGCGGGCAATATCGCGCGTCGGCCGAAACTGCGTTCGATGCGGCCATTTCTGCCGCTACTGCCGCTGATACCGCGCGCGGTCGCAGCGCTGGCCAGCGGTGACGACGGCCTGTTGCGAACCGTCATCGGCTATCTAGAGGACCACGGGATCAAGGTGGTGGGGGCGCACGAGATCCTGCCCGACCTGCTGGTTCCGCAGGGCGTTCTCACGAGAAAGAAGCCGGCAAGCGCAGATCGCAAGGACATTGAGGCGGCACTTGCCGCAGCGCGCGCCATTGGCGCACTGGACATCGGCCAAGCCGCGGTTGCAATCGGCGGGCGCGCCATCGCGCTGGAAGGGATCGAAGGCACCGACTCCCTGTTGGAGCGCGTGGCCGGACTTCGCAGTCACGGCCGTCTTGCCGGACGAAAGGGCGGCGTGCTGGTGAAGTGCAGTAAGCCCGGCCAGGAACTGCGCGCGGATCTGCCGGGTATCGGCGTTCGCACGGTCGAAGGGGCGCATCGCGCCGGTCTGTCGGGCATTGCCGTCGAAGCCGAGCGCGCGCTGGGGCTGGGCCTGAAGGATTTGATCGAGCGCGCCGACGCACTCGGACTTTTCGTCCTGGGGCTTCCAAGGGACGGCAAACCGTGAGCCGGCCTTTGAAGATTGGCATTATCGCTAGCGAGGAATCCGGCGAACTGCTCGGCGCGGATCTCATCAAGGCCCTCAGGGTCAAGAGCGGTCGGGAGATCGAACTGGTCGGGGTAGGGGGTAGGCACCTCGCCGCCCTTGGGCTGGTCTCGCTGTTTCCTTCGGAAGAGATCGCCTTGATGGGCATCAGCGCCGTGCTGCGCGACCTGCCGCGCCTCATTGGCCGCATCGGAAGCACGGCGAAGGCGATCGCGGCCGCAAAGCCCGATTGTCTCATCACCATCGACAGCCCCGAGTTTACCCTTCGGGTAGCGAAAAAGCTGCACGCCGCCGCGCCTTCAATTCCTGTTGTCCACTATGTCTGCCCGAGCGTCTGGGCATGGCGGCCTGGCAGGGCGAAGGACATGAAAGCCTATGTCGACCGGGTGCTCTGCGTCCTGCCTTTCGAAGCCGCTGAACTGCAAAGGCTCGATGGACCGCCGGGCATTTATGTCGGCCACCGCTTGACCAGCGATCCCGGAATCGCCCACGCCGCTGCACTGCAGGCGGCGCCGCGCAATCTTACCAATGACCGCGAAAAGACGCTCCTGTTGCTGCCGGGGTCGCGCAGGGGCGAGGTGTCGAAACTGATCGCACCGTTTGGGGAAACGGTTGAGATTTTGCGTCAACGCGGACATCGACTGCGCCTGCTGCTTCCAACCGTGCCCCATGTTGCCGAACTTGTGCGGCAGGCCACCGCGAATTGGCCGCAGAAGCCTGAAATCATCCTCGATCAGGACCGTAAGTGGCAGGCTTTCGGCGAGGCTGATGCGGCGCTGATCGCCTCCGGCACGGTCTCGCTGGAACTTGCACTATGCGGAACGCCGATGGCGCAATGCTATCGCCTGGACGGCGTCGCACGCCTGCTCCGCGGGCTGGTCACCGTCTGGACGGCGTCGCTGCCGAACCTGATCGCCGACCGCTCTGTCATCTTCGAGTTCATCGACTTCTATATTCGGCCGGGCTATCTGGCCCGCCAGATCGAAGCGCTCATGGCGGATAGCGATTTGCGAAGATGGCAGAAGGCCGGATTCGCCGAGGTTGTGCGCCGCATGGCCACCGACCGTCCTCCCGGTGAAGCGGCCGCAGCCGCAGTGCTGGACATTATCGAGCGCAAGTCCTTGCTGATATCGACTTAGTCCGGAATCGCTCGCCTTGCCGCCAGCAATTATCTCGTTATCGGACCAGCTTCGGTAACGATCCGGTCCATCGGGATGTCATGCGGCTGCGGGTAGATTGTCGCGATGCGCTGCGTTCCATAGCCGACGCCGATAACCAGCGGTTTGCGCGGCAGGCTGGCGAGAGTGCGGTCGAAGTATCCACCGCCATAGCCGAGGCGGTAGCTCTCGGGATCGAAGCCGACGAGCGGTGCGATCACGATGTCGGGGATCACGGGCAGGTCCGCCACGGGAACCGGAATGTTCCAGATGCCCTTCTCCAGCGCGTCGCCCGACCGATAGGCGCGAAAGATCAGTGGATTGGCCTTCGCAATCACGACCGGCAAAGCGGTGCGAGCGCCACGCTCGTTGAGGGCGTTAAGCCAGGCGCGGAGGTCCGGTTCGCCACGGAACGGCCAATAGACGCTGATGGTTCTACCCTTCACGTCGCCGACGATATCGTCGAGACCGGTGATGATCGCCCGCGTCATAGCCGCTCGCGCCTCCGCCGGGAGAGCAAGGCGCGCGGCGATCAGACCCTCCCGCTTGGCCTTACGCCAGCGCATCACGTCCGCCGCGAGGACTTCTGAATCCGTCGGAGCGGCTTCTGCTTGATCGAGTTCATGCATGAAGCATGGCGGAGATGCATATTCTGCCGGCTTCCCGGAACTTCCTGGCGCCATCTTGTGCCTCCTTCAAAATCGCTTCACACCACAGGGGGTCGCGATATCTTCCCTGTTGGCGGAGGCAGCGGACGGTCGTTTCTGCCGGGTAGGAAGTCAGCGCTCGCCGCGAGGGGAGTCGGGCAAGGGTACGTCATGTCAAGGAGATATGTCATTCCGGCGACATGTTAATTTGCTGGACTCGCCCTCTCAACGGCGCGAAATTCCTGTCTCGCAGGCCAGACAACTCAAACAGCAAGGCGGAGGTGCAAGCGTGTCCACCCGATTGTCCCCAATCTCCAGACGTTCCTTCATTGGTGGCGGCGTGGCTGCCGGCACTTTGATCATGCTGCATCCTTTCTCCGCGCGGGCGCAGGCAAAGCAGGCGCATCTGCGCATTATGGAAACGACCGATCTGCACGTGAACGTGCTGCCCTATGACTATTACGCCGACAAACCAAATGACACGATGGGACTGGCGCGCACCGCGATGCTCATCGAGGGCGTGCGTAAGGAAGCCACCAACTCGATGCTGGTCGACAATGGCGACCTTTTGCAAGGCAGCCCGATGGGCGACTACATCGCGTATGAGAGGGGCATGAAGGACGGCGACCTTCACCCGGTGATGAAAGGCATGAACCTGCTGGGTTACGAATGCTCGACTCTGGGCAACCACGAATTCAATTACGGCCTGTCTTTCCTGGACAAGGTGCTGGCCGGCGCGAACTTTCCATTCGTCTGCGCCAATCTGGTGCGCGGCACCGAGCTTGCCGCCAATCCGCGTGACGACAAGCTTTATCTGAAGCCCTACGTCATCGTCGAAAAGAAGATCAAGGACGGCGCCGGTGCGGAACTGCCGATTAAGATCGGCATAATCGGCTTCGTTCCTCCGCAGATCATGATGTGGGACGCCAAGAACCTGGTCGGCAATGTCGTGACGCGCGACATCGTCCAGGCCGGCAAGGCCTGGGTGCCGCAAATGAAGGAGGAGGGGGCGGACATCGTTATCGCGCTCTCGCATTCCGGCATCGACATCAAGCCCGGAGAGATGATGGAAAACGCCTCGTTCCATTTGGCTGGCGTCGAAGGCATCGACGCCGTCTTCACCGGCCACCAGCATCTCGTCTTCCCCGGACCGAAGGACTTCGTGGACCTCGCCGGCGTAGACGCTGAGAAGGGGACGTTGAACGGCAAGCCGGCGGTGATGGGCGGCTTCTGGGGCTCGCATATGGGCCTGATCGATTTGCTGCTCGAACAGGACGGCGGCAAGTGGAAGGTGGTCTCCGCGACTTCCGAGGCGCGGCCGATCTGGGAGCGCGTCGAAAAGGAGGTCGATGGCAAGAAGACCAATGTGACCGTCGCGACGGTGCAGAGCGTTCCGGAAATCGAAGTGGCGCTCAAAGAAGATCACGAAGCGACGCTCGCCTATGTGCGCCGCCCGGTGGGCAAGACGTCCGCGCCGCTTTACTCCTATTTCGCGCTGGTGGCGGACGATCCCTCGGTGCAGATCGTGAGCCAGGCGCAGACCTGGTATATCAAGGATCTGCTCAAGGAAACGGAGTACAAGGATTTGCCAGTGCTTTCCGCCGCAGCGCCCTTCAAGGCGGGCGGCCGCGGGGGCGCGGAATATTATACCGACGTGCCGGCGGGCGATGTGGCGATCAAGAACGTCGCTGACCTCTATCTCTACCCCAACACCGTGCGTGCGGTGGCGATCACGGGCGCGCAAGTGCAGGAATGGCTGGAGATGTCGGCGGGTATCTTCAATCAGGTCGAGTCTGGCAAGGCAGACCAGCCGCTGCTGAACCCCGACTTTCCATCCTACAATTTCGACGTCATCGACGGCGTGAGCTACAAGATCGATCTGTCGCAACCGGCCAAGTACGAGCCGAAAGGCCCGGTGAAGAACCCGCAGGCAAATCGCATCAAGGACTTGATGTTCGACGGAAAGCCAATTGATCCGGCAGCGAAATTCGTCGTCGCAACCAACAATTACCGCGCTGGAGGCGGTGGCAGTTTTCCAGACATAGATGCCTCCAAGATCATCTTTGAGGCGCCGGACACCAATCGCGACGTCATCGTGCGCTACATAGTGGATCAAGGCACGATCAATCCCTCGGCGGACAACAACTGGAGTTTCGTGCCGCTGCCGGGCACCAGCGTGATCTTCGAAACCGGGCCGAAGGCGAAAAACTTCATCGCGGATGTGAAGAGCGTGAAGATCGAACCGGCAGGCGATGGCGAGAACGGGTTCGCGAAGTACCGGATTAGTCTGTAGCGGGCGGGGTCGCCGGCAATTGCGTCGCCCTTGGCTTACGAACCAAGAATGAAGGGTGCGCGCCTGCTCGCGATGGCCGTTAACTGCCCGTGACAGCGCCCTTAATGGTCGTCACATTATGCCGCATCAGGTCGATGTAAGTCGCGGCCGGACCATCCGGCCCCGACAGGGCATCCGAATAGAGCGTGCCGCCGATTTTCAAACCGGTCTCGGACGCGATTTGCTCGATCAAGCGCGGATCGGAAACGTTCTCGACGAAGACGGCGGACGCCTTCTCAGTGCGAATCTGACGGATCAGCCGGGCGACGTCGGCGGCCGACGCCTCCGCCTCGGTCGAGATGCCTTCGGGCGCAAGAAAGTGAATGCCATAGGCATTGGCGAAATAGCCGAACGCGTCGTGCGAGGTGATGATGGTGCGGCGGTTGGCCGGGATCGCCGCTACCGCTGCCTTTAGCTCCGCATCCAGTGCTTCGAGCTTGGCATCATAGACCAGCGCGTTGGCCCGGTAGCTGTCGCAGCCGGCGGCATCGGCGGCGCAGAAGGCGTCGGCGATATTCTTCACATAGACGCGCGCGTTTGACACCGCCTGAAAGGCGTGCGGGTCTGCGCCATTGTGGTGGCTATGGGCATCATCGCTCGGCGCCGCATCATCGGCATGCTCTGCGGATGTCGCTTCCTCGGGCATTTCAAGCGGCTTGATTCCCTTGGTCAATTCGACGATCCGCGCCCGACTGGCGCTCGTCTCAGCGAGACGCGCCAGAAATCCCTCGAAATGCAGGCCGTTGACGAGGACGATATCGGCCTGCGACATCGCGGCGGCGTCGGCAGGCTTCGGTTCATAAACATGCGCGTCGCCGCCCGGTCCGACCAGTGTCGTCAGGTCGATACGGTCGCCCCCGACGATCCTGGCGAAGTCGCCGATGATGGAGAAGCTCGCGACCACCTTAAGCGGTTCGGCCGAGGCGCCCGAGGCCACCATGAGCGTTGTTGAGAGCAGTGTGAGGCAGAGTGTCCAGATCATTGGTGTCTCCTTTTCAGGCAGTGCGATGACGGCTGGGCCTGACGCGGGCCGCTATGGCGCCGCGGGTCCCGAAGATGACGGAGAAAAGGTAGATCGCGCCGGCGGCGAAGATGATCGCTGGCCCGGAGGGCAGGGCGGCGTGATAGGAAACCAGCAAGCCGGCTGCGCAAGACACCATGCCGATGGCGACGCTCAGCAGCGCCATCGTCTCGACCCGTGACGTCCAGAAGCGCGCGCCGGCCGCCGGCAGCATCATCAGTCCGACCGAAAGCAGGGTACCCAGCGCCTGGAAGCCGCCAACCAGATTGAGCACGACGACGCCGAGGAAGACGAAATGGACGGGGGCGCCGAGCCGGCTCACCGAGCGCAGGAACAGCGGATCGAGGCATTCCGCGACGAGCGCGCGCCAGAACACGGTCAGCAGGATAAGCGTCACGACACAGATGGAGCCGATCAGGGTGAGCGCGGAATTATCCAGGGCGAGCACCGAGCCGAACAGAACATGCATCAGGTCTACACTCGACCCCCTCAGCGACACGAGTAAGACGCCGGCTGCCAGGGAAATCAGGTAGAAGGCCGCCATGGACGCGTCCTCCCGCTGGAGCGTGAAGCGCGACACCGCGCCGGCGCTGAGCGCAACGGTTAAGCCGGCAATCAGACCGCCGATGGTCATCGGCACCAATTCCAGCCCGTAGAGTAGAAAGCCTGCCGCCGCTCCCGGGAGGATTGCGTGCGCCATGGCATCGCCCGCCAGACTCATGCGCCGCAGCATCAGGAACACGCCGACGGGGCAGCAGCTGAGCGACAGAAGCAGCGAGCCTGCGAGGGCGCGCTGCATGAAGCCGAATTCGGTGAAAGGCGCGATCAGAAACTCGAACATCGTCATGCGTCTTCGGTCTGTGGAGCCTTGGCCGAGGCTGAGCCATGTTTGGAATCGCGGTGCGCATGACCATCATGGTGGTCATGCCCATGCCCATGCTCATGCTCATGCCCATGAATTGAACCGTGGTGGGCGTCATCGCCTTCGCACCAGGGCGCATCGTCGTGCCAGGCTTCGTCGAAGTGCCGGGAATACTCGAGATTGGCGGGCGTCAGCACGTCTTTCGTCTGTCCCCAGGCGACGGGCGCTCGCGCCAGCAGCAGCGTCTCGGGAAAGTGCAGGCGTACCAGTTCGAGATCGTGGAGAACCGCCATCACGGTGCGGCCCTCGGCATGCCAGCGGCTGATGATCACCAGCAGGTCGCGCACCGTGCGGGCATCGATGGCGTTGAACGGCTCATCAAGCAGGATCAGGTCGGCGTTCTGCACCAGCACGCGCGCGAACAAGGCGCGCTGCATCTGGCCGCCGGACAGCGTGTCGAGCGGTCGCTTCTCGAAACCCGCGAGACCAACGGCGACGAGCGCATCGGCGACCGCCTTGCGGTCTTCCGCGGTTTGCCGGCCGAGCAGGCCAAGGCGCGGCCAAAGCCCCAGCGACACGATATCGACAACCCGGGCCGGAAATGCCCGGTCGATTTCCGAAAGCTGCGGCAAATAGGCGATCCTCGTGCCGGGCGAGCGCTTGCAATCGCCCGCCATCGGCTTGATCAGCCCAACGATACCCTTCAGCAGGGTGGATTTTCCTGACCCGTTTGCGCCGTAGATTGCCGTCAGAGATCCCTTGTCGACAACGCCTTCGAGGTGGTGCACCGCGGCATGGCGGTCATACCCCAAGGTCAGATTGTTGAAAGTCAGGCAGGGATCGGACATTGTGCGGTTCGGTGGGAGTTGAACGGCGGCCACTTGACCGGGCGCCACGTAATGTTATTACAGAGCTACGTGATGTTATTACATCCGTCAAGCGCTCTTAGCGATTGGTGGGCGGGTCTGTGGGAATGAATGGCTGAATCAACGGAACTAACCAAAAACCAGCGCCTGGTTTTCGATGCCCTGAACAAGGCGCAAGCGCCGCTCAGCGCCTACTCGCTTCTGGACCAGTTGCGGGACGACGGTTTTCGCGCGCCGCTTCAGGTTTATCGTGCCCTGGAGAAGCTGCAGCAATTCGGCATGGTGCACCGGCTGGAGAGCCTGAACGCCTTTGTCGCCTGCGCGCACCCGCATGACCATCGGCACGGCCTGATGGCATTTGCCATCTGCGATGCCTGCGGACAGGTTACCGAGTTTTCCGATGAGGCGATCGAGAGCCGTCTGGGCGTCTGGGCGCGCGACAGCGGCTTTCATGCCGAGAAGACCACCATCGAAATACGAGGCAATTGCGCCGCCTGTCATACGCATTGAACGGGACTGGCCATTGCCCTATCAGGCATTCCTGTTGTCTAGGCTGACCACATGAGCGATTTTATCGAAACTGACGTCGCCATCGTTGGCGCGGGGATTGCCGGCATTGGCCTCGCCGCCGATATCGCAGCGGACTATCGCGTCCTGATCCTGGAGCAGGAAAGCCGGCCCGCCTATCATTCGACCGGCCGTTCGGCTGCCATTTTCATTCGCAACTATGGCAATGCCGTCATCCGTGCGCTGAGCCGGGCAAGCGCGCCCTTGTTCGACAAGCCGGATACGGCCCTGTTTCCGCACCCGCTCATTTCGCCGCGCGGTCTGCTCTATGTGGCCAACACAGAGGGCTTGAAGCACCACGGCGAACTGATGGGAATGGCCGATGGGCTGCATGCCATTTCGCCTGACGAAGCAGTCGCCATGGTTCCGATCCTGCGGCGCGACAAGATCGCAGCAGCGGCCTATGAGAAAGATGCGCAAGACATCGACGTCAATGCGCTGCAGGAAGGCTGGCTGCGAAAGGCCCGCGCCGCCGGCGTGCAGGTGCTGACTGACGCCGCGGTGACGCGGGCGGAACGCAGCGGCGGCAAATGGCTGATCGAGACGCCGAAGGGCACCGTCAGGGCGGATGTGCTGGTCAACGCCGCCGGCGCCTGGGCCGATGTCGTTGCGAAGGCTGCAGGACTCTCGCCGATCGGCATCCAGCCGATGCGCCGCTCAATCGCCGTGTTGCCTGCTCCTGAGGGCATGGACGTTACCGGCTGGCCGCTGATCGATGATTCCGCGGAAGGGTGGTACTGCAAGCCCGACGCCGGCAAGCTCTATGTTTCGCCGTCGGAAGAAATTCCGGTGGATCCGCACGACGCCTATGTCGACGATATGGTTTTGGCCGAGGGGCTCGACCGGTTCGAGCAGGCGACGACCTATCAGGTTACGCGCCTCGAAAGCAGTTGGGCCGGCCTGCGCAGCTTTGCCCCGGACCGCACGCCGATTGCGGGCTTCGACAAGCGCGCGGATGGCTTTTTCTGGCTTGCAGGGCAGGGCGGATACGGCATCCAGACCGCGCCGGCCTTGTCGCTTCTTGCCGGGCAGTTGATCAGGCGCGCTCAGCCCCAGGACAACCTCGCGGATGTCGTCGATGCGCTCTCCCCGAACCGATTTTTCTAAGTTTCACGCGTCAATTTCTGAAAGGATCTGAACAATGAGCATTCGTCGCATCGAGGCTGGGCCCCGCATGAGCCAAGCGGTCATCCACGGCAACACAGTCTACCTCGCGGGCCAGGTTGGCGCGCCGGGCAAGAGCGTCACCGAGCAGACGCAGGCCGTCCTTGCGAGCGTCGACCGCCTTCTGAAGGAAGCGGGTAGCGACAAGTCCAAGCTCTTGCAGGCCATCATCTGGCTCGCCGACATGAAGGACTTCGCCGAGATGAACGCCGTATGGGACAAATGGGTGGACGGCGCCAACGCGCCGGCACGCGCCACAGGTGAGGCCAAGCTCGCCACGTCGGAATACCTCGTCGAGATCATCATCACCGCTGCCGTGTGAGGCGAGTGCCGGTGGGGTTCGACAGAATTGAAAGCACCCCACCCCCGACGTTCGGTCGGTCCCTCCCCCTTGATGGGGAAGGTGGCACGAAGCCCCGGCGGGGGTGACAAATCATGTCGCGACGCCTCAACTTGACGCGAATGTGGCTCCCCATCTCTGAAAATGTTTAGCCCTGCTCCTGCAGCCGCTTGGCGAGGGCGCGATGCAAGTCCGGTGCGGCGGCGACGAGCTGCTTGGCTGCGTCCGATTGTGGATCGTCCAGCACTTTGCCGGTCAGTCCACGTTCGACGATCCGCCCTTCATGCATGACCATCACCTCATCGGTGATGGCGCGCGCGACGGTCAGGTCGTGGGTGATGAACAGATACGCGACGCCCAGCCGGTGATTGAGATCGGCGAAGAGGTCCAGCACCTGCGCGCGGATCGAAACGTCCAGTGCCGAAACAGGTTCATCCGCGATGATCAGCTTCGGCCGGGTGATCAACGCCCTCGCAATTGAGAGGCGCTGGCGCTGGCCGCCCGAGAACTCATGCGGATATTTATCCATGTCGGCGGGCGCCAGCCCGACCTCGTGAAGCGCCGACGTCACCATTTCCCGCCGCTGGTGGTCGGAAGGCGCCGTTTCCAGCAGATAGAGCGGCTCGGCAACCAGTCTGGCAACCTTGTGGCGCGGATTGAACGAGCCATAAGGATCCTGGAACACGACCTGCATGTTGCGGCGGGCTGGCTTCAGCGCGGCCTCCGATTTTCCAGTCAGCGTTTCGCCGCGAAATTCGATAGTCCCGCTGGTGGGCCGATCCAGTGCCAGGATCATGCGGGCGAGGGTGGATTTTCCGCAGCCGGAGCGACCGACAAGCGCGATGGAACGCCCGGCTTGCATCGCGAAGGAGACGTCATCCACAGCACGAAACGACGGCGCTGTCTTGAATAGCGACGTATGCCGGCCGGGATAATCACGCGTGACGGCGGAGACGCGGAGGAGGGGCGGGACGTTGAGGCTGCCAATCTCCCCCACAAGGGGGGAGATCGGCCGCTTCACCGCCGCGCTTCGCACCGCCGGTACATGCATGGAGGCCTGGGCCAACTGGCGCGTATAGGGATGGACTTGTTCCGACAGCACGCGGGCTGTCTCGCCTTCTTCCATCACTTTCCCGCGCCGCAGGATGGTGATCCGGTCCGACATCTCGGTGACCACGGCAAGATCATGCGAGATCAACAGCAGGCCCATGCGGTTCTCGTCGACGAGTTCGCGCAGCAGTTCCAGGATTTGAGCCTGCAGCACGACATCCAGCGCCGTCGTCGGTTCGTCGGCGATCAGCAGCTTCGGCTTCAATGCCGTGGCGATGGCTATGACCACTCTCTGGCGTTGCCCCCCGGAAAGCTCGTGCGGGTAGCGGGTCAACGGAAATTTCGCCTCTGGAAGGCCAACGCGATCCAGAATGGCGCGCGCTCGCTGCTCGGCCTCGGCGCGTGCAGCGCCTGTGTGCCAGCGTATCCCCTCGGCGACCTGTTCGCCGATCGTCTTCAAGGGATTGAGCGCTGTCATCGGCTCCTGGAAGACCATGCCGATATCGTCGCCGCGCAGGGCGCACATCTCGTCCTCGCTGGCCGCCAGGATATCGATGCCGTTGAATCTGACCTTGCCCTGCGCTGTCGCGCCGCGCGGCAGCAATTGCATGATTGTCAGCGCGGTCATCGATTTGCCAGACCCGGACTCGCCGACCAGACCCATGACTTCGCCGGCCTCTATCGACAGGTCGATATCCCGCAGGATCGGTGTCCGGCCGATGCTGAGGCTGAGCTTTTCGATTTCCAGCAGGCTCACCGCTGACGCCTCAGTTTCGGGTCCAGCGTATCGGCAAGGCCGTCGCCAAGCAGATTAAGGCCGAGCACGGTGACGACGATCGCCATGCCGGGAAAAAGCGCGAGATAGGGCGCGACGATCATGCTGGTCTGCGCGTCGAACAGCATGCGCCCCCAACTGGGCATTGGCGGCTGCGCTCCGAGTCCAAGATAGGAAAGCCCGGCTTCCGCCAGGATGCCGAGCGCGAATTGGATCGTGCCCTGCACCAGCAGCATGTTCACGATGTTGGGCAAGATATGCTCGATGGTGATGCGCGCCTGGCCCTTGCCGGCGGCGCGGGCGGCCAGAATGTACTCGCGCGGCCACAGCGACAAAGCGCCGGCCCGGGCAACGCGCGCGAAGACTGGAATGTTGAAAATGCCGATGGCGATGATGGCGTTGACCGCGCCGGGGCCGAAGATCGCGGTGATCATGACCGCCGAGAGCAGGGCGGGGAAGGCAAAGACCAGATCGTTGAAGCGCATCAGCGCCTCGTCCACAATGCCGCCGCGCGCCGCTGCCCAGCAGCCCAGCGGCACGCCAAGCCCCATGCCGATGCCCACCGCGACCAGCGCCACGGCGATCGAATTGCGCGCGCCGACCATGATCATGGAGAGTACATCGCGGCCGAAATGATCGGTGCCGAACCAATGCGCGCCGGAAGGCAGCTGCATCCGGTCGGCAACGATCAGATTGGCGACGTCGTAGGGCGTCCAGACATAGGATATCAGCGCCATTGCCGAGATCAGGGCGGTTATGACGCAGCCGATCAGGAAGGAGCGATTGGCGAACGCCTTGCGTGCCACTGCGCCGATGCCCTCCGGTTCGTGGAGCGGTGCCTCGATGCTCATTGCCGCGTCCTCAATCGCGGATCGACGATGGCATAGGAGAGGTCAACGATCAGGTTGATGACGATCACCGTGGCCACCAGCAGCATGACGACGCCTTCGACGACGATCAGGTCGCGTTGGGTGATCGCCTGAAAGATCAGCCGTCCGAGCCCGGGCAGGTAGAACACGTTCTCGATGATAATCGTGCCTGCGAGCAGGAATGCGAATTGCAGGCCGAGGATCGTCAGCACGGGGATCAGCGCATTGCGCAGCGCGTGCCGCCATAGAACATACCGCCGTGGCAGGCCCTTGGCGCGGGCAGTGCGGATATAGTCTTCGCCCAGCGTTTCAATCAGCGCGGAACGGGTGACGCGCGCCAGGATAGCCGCCTGCGGCAGCGCCAGCGCGATGGCCGGCAGAATCAGCGCCTTGCTCGCCGGCCAGACGCCGGCGCTCCAGCCGGGAAAACCGCCGGCCGGCACCAGCCGCAGCCATACAGCAAAAATATAAACCAGCATCAAGGCGAACCAGAAGTTCGGGATGGCGACGCCCACCTGGGCAATGCCCATGGTCATCGTGTCGCCTAGCCGGCCGCGCCGCTCGGCGGAGAATACGCCGACGGGGATCGCGATGAGCGTGGACAGGAGCAGGGAGAGGATCGCCAGGGGCAGGGAGACGACGACGCGTTCGACAATCAGATCCGCTACCGGCACGGAATATGTGTAGGAGCGCCCGAAATCGCCGATGAGCAGCCCGCCAATCCAGGAGAGATAGCGCCAGACAAGCGGCTGATTCAGCCCCATCTGTTCGCGCAACGCGTTGAGCGCCTCGGGCGTCGCCTCCATGCCGAGCATCAGCCGGGCAGGGTCGCCCGGCAGGATCTCAAGCACTGCGAAGACGACCATCGACGCGACCACCAGGGTGATCAGGCCTATGAGGGTGCGCTTCAGGAGAAAGGCCGTCATGGGTGCGCCTTACCCTGCCACGGACGGGGAGGGTAATCGAATTTTGGGGCATGGCGACGATCGCACAGAAACCTTCGAGTCTAGCGGCAACGCCCCCTCACCTGGCCTCCGCTCCGCTCGGCTACCCTCTCCCCGCTGGGGACAGGACGTTTTCGCCGTTTTCGGCCAACCTTGCAGAAAAGCGGAGGCGATTGGCGGCACCGCTGACGACCTCCTCTCCCCAGCGGGGAGAGGGTAGCCGAGTGAAGCGGAGGCCGGGTGAGGGGGCATATCCGAGAGCGCCGCCCCGCGGGAGGTAGCGGCGCGCGCTAATCCGTCCACTTCACCTTGGTCAGGTCGGTCGCCTGGATGGGCGCATTTTCCCACATGCCCTGAACCTTGGCATCCCAGATGCCGACCTTCGCCAGTTCGAACAGGAAGACCGCCGGCACGTCATGCGCCAGGATCTTCTGCGCGGAGCCTAGGATTTCCTTGCGCTTGGCTGCGTCGTTGGTGACCTTGAGCTCAGCCATCAGCTTGTTGAACTCCGGGTTTTCGTACTGAAAGTAGTACCCGGGTCGGCCGTAGATATCGATGTCGTTCGCCTCGGTGTGCGAGACGATGGTCATGTCGAAATCCTTGTCCGTGAACACCTTGCTAAGCCAGTCGGCCCATTCGACTGGAACGATTTCGAGGTTGATGCCAATTTCGCGCAACTGCGAGGCGATGACCTGGCCACCGTCGCGCGCATAGGGCACGGGTGGCAGCTTGAGCGTGGCGCTGAAGCCGTTTTCGAGACCGGCAGCCTTCAGATATTCCTTCGCTTTGGCGATGTCTCGCGGGTAGGTGCTGACGAGGTCGACATAGGCCGGGTCAGCCGGCGACATGTGCGAGCCGATCGGCTGGCCAAGGCCGCTGCCATTACCGGCAATGATTGCCGTGCGGTCTATGGCCGAAGCGATAGCCTGGCGCACCTCCAGCTTGTCGAAGGGCGGCTTCTTGTTGTTCATCGTCAGAAGCGTTTCGCCTTCGGTCAGGCCGATAACCACCTTGAAGCGCGGGTCCGCTTGTATCTGCGGCAGCGCGTCGCCGACCGAGATATTGGGGAATGCCTGCACATCACCGGACAGAAGGGCCGGAACAGCCGCTGCCGCGTCGGGGATGAATCGGAACTCGGCCTTGTCCAGCCCGGCGGGCGTGCCCCAATAGCCCTCGGCCTTTGTCAGCTTGATCGCCGAGCCCTTCGCCCAGCTGTCAAACTTGAAAGGCCCGGTGCCGACCGGCTTTTCCTTGTTGGTCTCGGCGGATTCCGGCGCCACGATCACCGCATCGCCAAGTCCCATATTGTAGGCGAACAGCCCTTCCGGATTCTTCAGCGTCACTTTGACGGTGGCCGGGTCGACCACCTCGACAGACTCGATAGATTCGAACAGCTTTTTCTGTGCGTTGGTGGACTTCTCGTCGCGGGCGCGGTCGAGCGAGAACTTCACGTCCTCCCCGTTGAAGTCAGACCCGTCATGATACTTCACGCCGGTGTGAAGCTTGAAGGTATAGACCTTGCCATCATCCGAAACGGTCCAGCTTTCGGCTAGAGCGGGCTGAACCTGGCCCTTCTCGTCGATACGGGTTAGGCCCTCGAAGACATTGGCGTAAAGAACCTCGTCTATCGCGGCGGCAGCACCCGCGGTCGGATCGAGATGCGGAGGCTCCAGAACGACGCCGACGACAAGATCAGTCCGTGCGGCGAAGGCCGAAGTACCGGCCGCCAACACAACGGCCAGAGCCGCCGCAATCCTGCTGATACGCTTCATCGAATGTCTCCCCTGGAATCCCGATGTTGGTGGCGGATAGAAGCGTGAAACGCGACAAGAGTAAATTGCTTTGTGCAGCGCGGGAGTTGCGTTCCTTGCTTGCATTGAAGAAGCGCTTTTCTAGCGCTGGCCGCGCAGCAGAATGTTCAACCCGATCGCCATGACCTGCGCCGATTGCGCCATGTCGTCTATGCCCACCCACTCGTCGGGCCGGTGGGCGAGATCGAGGATGCCGGGACCGTAGGCGATGCAGTCGTAGAGCTGGCCGATCCGCGCCACATGCTTCTGGTCGTAGGTGCCCGGCGAGATGACATAATCCGGCTCCTTGTCGAAGATCTCGCGGATCGCCTGCGAAACCGCCTTCACCACGGGCGCGTCGCGCTCCGTCATGGTCGGCTGCACCTCCATCACGTCGCGGATCTCGTAGTCGAACTTCTGCCGCTCCCGTTTCAGACGGTCCAGGATGGCGACGACTTCGCCCTTCACAGCGCCGATCGTCTCTTCGAGCAGGAAGCGCCGGTCAATCGTCATGCGGCACCAGTCTGGCACGTTGGGGGAGGGCAGTCCGGGGCGGAAATCGTCTGTCTGCCCGCCATGGATCGAATTGATATTCATGGTCGAGCGCTTCGCTCCCTCGGGAACCACGGGCATCGTCGTGTGCTTGCGGGCCAGCTCCGGGAAAAGATCACTCTCGAAGGCTTCCAGCACGGCGCCCATGTGCCGCACCGCGCAATCGCCGAGAAACGGCATCGAGCCATGCGCGATTTCGCCCTTGGTTTCGATTTCCGCCCACCAGACGCCCCGGTGGCCGAGGCAGATGCGGTCCTTGTTCAGAGGCTCGGGGATGATGACGTGGTCGACACGTGGCTTTGAGAAATAGCCAAGCTTTGCCAGGTGGGCCACGCCGCCGAAGCCTCCCGATTCCTCATCGGCCGTACCTGAAATTTCGATAGCGCCGGGAAAGTCCGGATAGGTCTCGATGAAAGTCTCGACCGCAACGATCGACGCAGCGAGGCCTCCCTTCATGTCGCAGGCGCCGCGGCCATAGACGCGCCCGTTCTTAATGATCCCGGCGAAGGGATCGAGCGTCCAATCCTCGCCCGCCTCGACGACATCGATGTGCGAATTGAAGTGAACGGTCGGCCCCGGCGAGCACCCCTCCAGCCGGCACACCACATTCCACCGTGGGTAGCGGTCGGTGTCTCCAGGAGCGCCTTCGGCTCGCACATATTCCACTGCAAAGCCGCGCTTTGACAGCCGCCCGCCGATGTACTCGGCGCAGGGGAGATAGCCTTCGCCGGGCGGGTTGACGGTTGGGAACCGGATCAGTTCCGATGTCAGCGCGGCGATCTCGTCGCGCCGCTCCCAAATCTTCTGCTTCAGTGAATCGGCCATGATCCGATTGAGCCGCGTATTTGCCGGCGTGGCAAGTCCGTCACACCTTTCCAGTAAAGCTTGCAATCACAGGAAGTTGTATCGCCTTTGCAATTTGGTTTGGCAGGTTTGTTTAGAATTGTGGGGGCATTATCTTGCTCGCGAAAGCTGTTCACCAGCAACTCGTTTGAATCGCCATGGGGGAGTTAGATAGTGCGATGAAACAGGGGACACTCTTGGCCGCTGCACTTGCGGCAACGTTTTTCAGTTTGGTCAATCCGGGCAACGCGGCAACGCTGGTCGCGCGTGTCGATGTCGGCTCGCAGACCATGACGGTCAGCGAGGATGGCCGCATCATTCATTCGTGGAAGGTCTCTACCGCGCGCAGGGGCTATGTAACCCCGCGCGGCACATATCGTCCGCAACGGCTCTACCGCATGTGGCGCTCGCGTAAATATGACAATGCGCCGATGCCATACTCCGTTTTCTACAACGGGGGCTATGCGGTGCACGGAACGGGACATGTCAAAAGCCTCGGACGTCCCGCTTCGCACGGCTGTGTTCGGCTGGCGACCAGCAACGCCAAGCGCTTCTACGATCTCGTGCAGCAGCATGGACGTAACAATGTGCGGATTATTCTCGCAAATTGAGTGGTCGGCGCTACGCGCCAACCGGCCCCGTTCCGGTTTGGGTGGCGCGCAACTGTTTATGTCTAGACAAAAACCGACACTCGCGGTCGCCTGAGCCGTTTCCTTCCTGGCCACTCCCGGCTACGACTCGCAGGGAAGGGAGTCGCTCCGCATGTCAGAAGAGCCGCGCCTCGCGCTGTCGGAGCCGGTCGGCGACGAGGTTCGCAAGACGACCTGCTATATGTGCGCGTGCCGCTGCGGCATCGATGTCCATCTGAAGGACGGCAAGATCCGCTACATCGAGGGAAACCGCGACCATCCGGTCAATCGCGGTGTTCTCTGCGCCAAGGGTTCGGCCGGGATCATGCAGCATTACGCGCCGGCGCGGCTGCGCGCGCCTCTGCTGCGCACCGGGCCGCGTGGCTCCGGCCAGTTCAAGGAAATTTCCTGGGACGAAGCGCTGGAGTTGGCAACGGAATGGCTTGGCACGGTCCGTAAGACCGATCCGAAGAAGCTCGCCTTCTTCACCGGCCGCGATCAGTCGCAATCGCTGACCGGTTTCTGGGCGCAGCAGTTCGGCACGCCAAACTACGCGGCGCATGGCGGTTTCTGCTCGGTCAATATGGCGGCGGCCGGGATCATGACCATAGGGGGCGCTTTCTGGGAATTTGGCGCCCCCGATTGGGAGCGCACCAAACTCTTCATCCTGTTCGGCGTCGCCGAGGATCATGATTCCAACCCGCTGAAGATCGGCATTTCCAAGCTGAAGAAGCGTGGAGCCCGCTTTGTCTCCGTCAATCCGGTGCGCACCGGCTATTCGGCGGTGGCCGACAACTGGATCGGTATTCGCCCCGGCACCGACGGGCTGCTGATCCTCTCCGTCGTCCACGAACTGCTGAAAGCGCGGAAGATCGACGTCGACTACCTGCTTCGCTACACCAACGCGCCGTGGCTGGTCATCGATGCGCCGGGCAGTGCCGATCACGGCCTTTTTGCGCGCGACGTTGACGGCAAGCCGCTGATCTTCGAAACGGTTACCGAGCGCATCGTGGCAGCCGGCACGACAGGCGCGCGTCCCGCTCTTTCCGGCCGCGTGACGCTGGAGGACGGCCGGCACGCGGTTCCGTCATTCGAACTGCTGGCCGAGAAATATCTCGATCCGCAATACGCGCCGGACGTAGTCGCTTCGCGAACGGGCGTGGATGCCGCCACCATCCGCGGTCTTGCCGCAGAGATTGCCCGTGTCGCTTTCGATGAGGCCATCTTCATCGACCAGCCGTGGACGGATATGAACGGTGACCGGCACGATGGATTTATCGGGCGTCCGGTGTCGTTTCACGCCATGCGCGGCATCTCCGCTCATTCGAACGGGTTTGAGACGGCGCGGGCGCTGCACCTGCTGCAGGTGCTGATCGGCGCGGTCGACTGTCCGGGCGGCTTTCGGTTCGAGCCGCCTTATCCGAAGCCGGTCGAAGCGCATCCGACGCCGCATGGCCGGGCCGAGCATTTCGGTTCCAACAAGCCGCTGTCAGGTCCGCATCTCGGCTTTCCCCGTGGTCCGGAAGACCTGTTGGTCGACCCGGAAGGCAAGCCGCTACGCATCGACAAGGCGTTTTCCTGGGATGCGCCGCTCGCGGTGCACGGCATGATGCATATGGTCATCGCCAACGCGCATGCCGGCGACCCATATCCGATCGACGTGCTGTTTCTCTACATGGCGAACATGGCTTGGAATTCGTCCATGAACACCTCTGCCGTCATCAAGATGCTGGAGGACAGGGACGATGAGACCGGCGAATACCGCATTCCAAAAATCATCTACTCGGACGCCTATCAGTCGGAGATGGTCGCCTATGCCGATCTCGTTCTGCCTGACACGACCTATCTGGAACGGCACGATTGCATCTCCTTGCTCGACCGGCCGATCTCCGAGCCGGACGCCGTACAGGACGCCATTCGCTGGCCGGTCCTAGAACCCGACCGTGACGTGCGCGGTTTCCAATCCGTGCTGATCGACCTTGGCAGTCGTCTGGCGCTGCCGGCTTTCACCGACAGCCGCGGCAAAGCGGTCTATGCCGATTATGCGGACTACATCGTGCGCCATGAGCGGCGGCCAGGCATCGGTCCCCTGGCGGGCTTTCGCGGCGCGAACGGCGATCGGGTGGGGCGCGGCGCAGCCAATCGCGACCAGCTAAAGCGGTACATCGAGAACGGCTCGTTCTTCACTGCGCACATTCCGCTGGAAGCGCAGTTCTTCAAATTCGCCAACCGCGCCTATCAGGACTTCGCCGTGCGCATGGGCTTCTTCGATACGCCCCAGCCGGTGACACTCCAGCTCTATCAGGAAACCTTGCAGAAGTTCCGGCTGGCGGCGGAAGGCGTGCGCGAACCCGTCGCACCGGAAACGCACAGGCAGCGTATTCTCGCCGCGTTCCACCCACTGCCGGAATGGTACGCGCCATTCGGTGAACTTGCCGCCGAAACCAAAGACTTTCCCTATCACGCCATAACCCAGCGCCCGGCGGCGATGTATCATTCCTGGGGGTCGATGAACGCCTGGCTTCGGCAAATCCATACGCGTAACGTGCTCTATGTGGCCGGACAGATATGCGATGCGGAAGGCTTGCGCGACGGCGATTGGGTTTGGCTGATCTCCGATCATGGACGCATCAAGGTCGAGATAGCGCGCAGCGACGCGGTCAATCGCGATACGATCTGGACCTGGAACGCTATCGGCAAACGGGCAGGGGCCTGGGGCCTCGCCCGCGATGTCCCGGAAGCAAGGCGCGGTTTCCTGATGAACCACCTCATCAACGAACTGCTGCCGCCGAAGGGCGATGGCATGCGCTGGTCGAATTCCGATCCGGTGACCGGGCAGGCGGCGTGGTATGATTTGCGGGTGCGTATCGAGAAAGCCCCGCGGGGGGAGGTCAGCGAGCCGCAGTTTGCGCCGATGTCGCGACCGGCGGACAATCCCGAGGCGCCCGCGGAACTGCGCTATGGGCAGGAGTGGGCACGGTGACCAGCCTTCCGCGCCAGCGATCCTCGCAGAAGCTCGGCCTCGTGATAGATCTTGATGTCTGCGTCGGCTGCCATGCTTGCGTCGTCAGTTGCAAGGAGTGGAACACCGGCGGATATGGCGCGGCGCTTTCGGACCAAAATCCTTACGGTGCAGAGGTTTCCGGCGCTTGGCTCAACCGGGTTCACACCTTCGAAGTCGTGCCGGACGGCGGCGAGATCGTCGGTGAAGCAGGCCAGGCGCGCATCGTCCATTTCCCGAAGTCGTGCCTGCATTGCGAGGATGCACCCTGCGTCACCGTCTGCCCCACCGGTGCGTCGTACAAGCGTTCGGCCGATGGCATCGTGCTGGTGGATGAAGACAAATGCATCGGCTGTGGGCTGTGCGCCTGGGCGTGCCCCTATGGCGCGCGCGAAATGGATCTGGCCGCAGGCGTGATGAAGAAGTGCACGCTGTGCGTCGACCGCATCTACAACGAGACATTCGAAGAAGTTGACCGTATCCCCTCCTGCGTGCGCACCTGCCCCGCCAATGCACGCCATTTCGGCGATCTTGGCGATCCTGGTTCGTCGGTATCGATCCTGGTGGCGGAGCGCGGTGGCATGGACCTAATGCCGGAACAGGAGACCCGGCCGGTGAACAAATATCTGCCTCCGCGTCCGCGCAAGGCACTGGCGGATATCGCGGTACCGCTGGCGGAAAATACCGAAGGCGCGAAGGGCTTTTTTGCCTGGCTCGACGGTGTGTTGGAGCGGATTTGAGAATGGTTTTCTCGGTGTGCTTTGAGGCGACGTCGTATCGCTCACATCTGAAGCGACACCCCTGCGCCCTCCTCGGCAGGGCAGAGGGGGATCGCCTCAAGTCTTTGTACCGTAGGCCGTCTGCCTGATGCATCCCGCACCCTCGATAATTATCTTCACCGTCTTCTCCGGGCTTGGCTACGGACTGGCTGCGGCGCTCGGGCTGAACCTGCTGGACCCGACCGCGACGGCAACCAAAGCCGCGCATATGCTAGCGATCGGGCTCATCGGCGCCGGCCTGCTGTCTTCGACGCTGCATCTTGGCAATCCGCAACGCGCCTGGCGAGCGCTGTCGCAATGGCGTTCCAGTTGGTTGTCGCGTGAAGGGGTGTTGGCGTTGCTCACCTTCGTCCCGATCGCTTGTGCCGCCTGGGCCTGCATCATGAATGGCCGCTACATCCTCCTGGCGGGAGTGCCTGGGGCTGTGCTGGCCGCGCTGACCGTCTACTGCACATCCATGATCTATGCCTCGCTGAGGTCGGTCGATGCCTGGTATACGCCGCTCACCAGCTTTTGCTATTTGCTGTTCTCCGCTGCGGGCGGGCTGCTCGCGGCGAGCTTTTTCGCCATCACTTCTGGCTCCAGCAATGCTGCCTCGCTGGCTTTGCTCGCCGCAGTGGCAAACTTTGCCGCATGGAGCGCAAAATGGCGCTGGCGGCAACGCCTCAAGGCGACGCCTCCACGATCCTCCGCTGAAACCGCAACAGGCCTCGGTCACCTGGGCGCAGTTCGGTTGCTTGAGCGGCCGCATATGACGGAAAATTACCTGACCCATGAAATGGGCTTCAGGATTGCTCGAAAGCACGCCGACAAGCTTTTCGGCCTGGCGCTGGTCTTCGGCGGGCTGATGCCCAGTCTGCTGGTCGCGCTCGCCTCGGCTATCTTCTCAGCCATACCGTTGACGTCAGCGTTCCTGGCGCTGCTGGCAACCGTCGGTTATCTCGTGGGGATGCTTGTCGAGCGCTGGCTGTTCTTCGCCGAGGCACGCCATGCGGTAATGAGCTATTACGGCTCGTAGCCGCTATCCGGCCTTGTTGCGAGAGCGGCCTTCGCCTTTTCCTTGCGGCGCTTTTCGCTCGTGTCACCGAACTTGCGGATGGCACGCCGGAGTGAGCCCAAACGGGGGCTGGATGCAGCAGTCGACTGCGGTCCCCACGGCGTCCACAGCGTGCAATTGCCGCTGGATGAAGCATTCAAGAGTTGGTCGACCATGGCAAAACCTCCGACTCGATCATGTGCCGGTAACGCGAACATATCAAGCTGTAAGAAAGTGGCACAAGCATGAACCGCTGATGACAGTTTCGTGAGATCGGGAGCTATCAGGCGCTGAGCGAGGGCCTGTGGCTGCGCGATCCGCCAGTCAGCTTCCAGCGTTTGTGGAACCACATCCATTGCGCCGGATCTTCCCGGATCCATCGCTCCACGATGTCGTTGAGTAACTGAGTGGTTCTGGCAATGTCAACGCGCCCGTCCGCGGTGCGCGGCAAGTCCAGCTTCTCCTCCATGCACAGGCGGAAGCGCGTATTCGGCAGCCTGATGCAGCGCGTGGGATAAACATCGCATTCAAAATTTCGCGCCAGCTTGGCCAGCAACGGGCTGGTCTCGCAAGGGCGATCGAAAAAGGTCGTGGGCACGCCGTTGGAGAATTTCTGGTCGACCAGCACCCCGATATTGCCGCCCGCGTCGAGAATGCGCGAGAGCTGCAGCGCGGCACCTGAGCGCGAGGCAAGAAGGCCGCCCATGGCGCCGGTGCGCGTGCGATAGATGTAATCGGCGATGTAGCGATTGTTCGGCGGGCGGAACATGGAGGTGACCGGCATCCCGAAAGCCATGCCGGCGACCGGCAGAAGCTCGAAGTTTCCAAGATGGCCGGTGAAGATGATGTGCGGTCCGGATTCCGACGCGATGCGCAGGAAATAGGGTTCGCCGTCAACTTCGATGCGCTCGCCATGTTTGGTTTTCGGGTCGAAATCGAAAATCTGGTCAAGAAAGAGGTATTCCCCGGCCAACCGAGCCATGTGTCCCCACATGTCGGAGGCGATCTGCTGGATCTCGGCCTCGGATTTCTCCGGAAATGCTTCCCGAAGATTGTCGAGTGCGACGCGGTGACGGCCAAACAGCGGGCCAAAGCGGCGGGCGAACCGGTCGGCAAAATTGAGCGCGCTGTCGACCGGCACAAGCCGCAGGACGCGCATGATCAGCAGCGCGGATTGGCCGATCAGCCATTCGCTCACCGCCCCCGGTATGCGGCGCGCGCGCGCGATGATCTGACGCGCGAAGCTCATGAGGCTACGCGGCTATCGGGGTGGATCGTCGATGCAGCTTGGCAAAGCCCTGTCACGACACGGACCTAGCCGACGCGCAGGATGATCTTGCCGAAGACGTCGCGGCCTTCCATTCGCTTCAGCGCCGTATCGATGCCTTCGAAGTCGACTTCGGTATCGATGACCGGCTTGACGATTCCCGCGGCCATCTTCTGCATGGCGTCCGCCATGTTCTCCATCCTGCAGCCGAACGAGCCGAACAGCTTCAGCTGCTGCTGGAAAAGCTGCATCAGGTTCATCTGCGTCGAAACGCCTGACGTCGAGCCGCAGGTCACCAGGCGCCCGCCCCGGCGGAGCGACAGCATGGACCCCGCCCATGTGTCCGCGCCGACATGTTCGAACACGACATCGACGCCGCGCTTCTTTGTCAGCTTACGCACGACGCCCTCGAACCGGTCTTCGCGATAGTTGATCACGTGATCCGCGCCGAGTTCCTTGGCTTTGGCGATTTTGTCGTCGGAGCCGACGGTGGTGATGACGATGCATCCCATGCGCTTGGCAAGCTGGATTGCCGCCGAGCCGATGCCGGAGCCGCCGGCATGGACCAGGATGGTCTCGCCGGGTTCCAGCTTCGCATTGTCGAACAGCATGTGCTCCACGGTGCCGAAGGTGACCGGGGCGACCGCCGCGCCGATGGCGTCTACGCCGGGCGGAGCAGGGACCAGCAGGCGCGCCGGCAGGTTTATCTTTTCCTGCGCGAAGCCATCCAGGTGGAATCCATGCACGCCGGAGACGTGTTCGCACAGGTTGTCGCGCTTCTCGCGGCAGGCACGGCAGAGACCGCAGGTGCGCGCACCATAGATCGAGACGAGTTGACCAGGGTCGAGACCGGCGACACCAGTGCCGACCGCCTCGACCACGCCGGAAGCTTCAGCGCCGATCACCAGCGGCAGCTTGCGCTTGGCGAAGGCCATGCCGCGCCAGCCCCATACGTCGATGTGGTTCAGCGCCACCGCCTTGATTGCGAGCGTCACCTCGCCATGTGCGGGCGGAGGAGGGGGAGGCAGGTCGACGGTTTCAAGGCGACGGTCTTCGATCAGCTGCAAGGCGCGCATCAGCGGGGCTCCCGCGCCATGACTAGACAGGTATTTTGACCGCCGAAGCCGAAGGAATTGGACAACACGGTGGCGACATCGGCGGAGCGCTTCACATTCGGCACCACATCCATATCGATGGCGGGATCCGGATGGTCGTAGTTGATCGTCGGCGGGATGACGCCGTCGCGAATCGTCAGCAGCGAAAAGGCTGCCTCGATGGCGCCGGCGGCCGACAGGGTGTGGCCGATCATCGACTTGTTCGATGAGACGGGAATCTTGCGCATCCGCTCGCCGAAGACGGTCGACAGCGACAAATGCTCCATCTTGTCGTTCTCAGGCGTCGAGGTGCCATGCGCGTTCACATAGGAAATTCCGTCCTCGTCAAGGCCGGCGTCCGCAAGAGCGGCGCGCACGGCGGCAATGGCCGGCGATCCGTCCGGCTTGGAACGCGTCCGGTGAAAATCGTCGGCACGCTCGCCGCACCCTTGGAGTATGCCGAGAATGGTCGCGCCGCGCGCAACCGCACTCTCCAGCGATTCCAGGACCAGCGCCGCCGATCCCTCAGCCAGCACGAAGCCGTCGCGGTCCTTGGAGAAAGGCTTGGAGGCCTTCTCCGGATCGCCATTGTTGGTCGATAAAGCGGACAGCAGCGAGAAGCGTATCAAGGCTTCGGCGGTTGCCGAACCGTCGGCGCCGATCGATAGTGCGCGATCGGCTTCGCCACGGCGGATGGCCTCGACGCCAAGCTGGATCGCCGTCGCGCCGGATGCGCAAGCGGTCGACAGCGTGATCGGCAGACCGCGGGTTCCGAATTTCTCGGCCAACCGGTCGGCGATGGAGCCGAATTGCGCGGTTTCGAACACGTCGAGCGTCGGCAGCGACCTCGCGGCCTGAGCGATTCGCGCAGCGGCGTTTTCACCCTTGCCATCGTGGTAAAGGCTCATACGGTCCCGCCAATCGAGCTCGACCGGTGGAGAGGCGAGGTAGAGCGGTCCGCCAAAATCGTCGAGGCTGAGACCGGATTCGCCGATCGCCTCGACTGCGGCGGTGTCGGCCAGTTCAAAGGTTAGCGGGCTGGCGCCCTGGCTGCTGGACGTCAGGAAATCCACCATGCCGCTGATCTGCGTGTTCAGATGATCGACCGGAAAGCGGGTGATCTTGCGAATACCGGAACGCCCGGAGGTCAGCGCCTCCCAATTATCCTGTTTGCCGACGCCTAGCGACGTCACCATGCCGATGCCGGTTACGGCGACCAGCGGCCTGCCCAGATGATCGGTGTAGCTACTCATTGTCTCGGCCTCGCTAGGCGGCGCGCGACAGCAGCGCGGCGCCTTCGAAAACATGGTATCCGATGGCCGTGGCAAGGGCCTGTTCCGGCGCGCCGGCGTAAGCCTTTTCCACGGCGCTGTCGAATGCCGGATAGCCGGAGCCGCGTTGCACCGCCATGGCGGCAAGCGCGACGGCAAAGGGGAACTGCGCTTCCTTCAAATGGCCGGTTCGCGACCCAAACCCGCGCACGGCGATGCCGGAAAGGGACTCAAGCGCTGCCTTCTCGGCGGCGGTTGCGGCGTGGGCGCCGGACGCGCCCGACAACGCCAGCAGTTGACCGGACGGCAGGTTTGCGCCTTCCAGCAGCTTGGCAATGCCTGCCTCGAGGTGTGTCTTGGACCTCTTGATGCGGTCCGAGACAATCGAATCGATCTTCGCATAGCCAGCTCGGCCACGCTTTTCCGCATGATCGCGGGATTCCAGCACCAGAAAGGCGCCGCCAGAGCCTGTGACCACGCCGCCGCCTTCGCTCGCAGCGCGTTGCCACACCGGCTTCCACGGTCCGCGATGCAAGAAGCCGCCCAGTTCATAGCCGAGAAGCATGTCGGAATGTTCGGTTTGAAACGATCCGCCGACCAGAACATGGTTCGACTGACCCGACCGGATGCGCGCCGCTGCCGTCTCGACGGCGGCGACGCCGGCCCCTTCCTCGCCCATGAAGGTGCGCGATGAACCGGTCACCTTGTGGACAATGGAAATGTTGCCGGCAAGCAGGTTGGACAACTGCGCAAGAAAAAGGGTGGGGCGGAGATCGGTGGTCAGTTTTTCATTCAGCAGCACTTCGCGGTCGTTGCGGGCGGTGGAGGCGGCAAGGATATCGGCATCCACCGCTTCGTCTCGCTCACCGCCGCCAGCTGCCACGACCATGTCCATCGAGGCGCAAAGCGCTTCATCGCCCTTGATTCCGGCATCGTCCAGCGCCAGGCCGGCGCAATAGGTGCCGAGCCGCTGCCACGTCTCCATCTGCCGCTGATCGCCTCGCTTGGCGATCTGGAGGTTCCAATCCATCGCGGGCAGGGGATGCACGGTGTAGGGTGCGAACCGCTCGCTATCGACGATCGGTTCGGCGTTTTCTGAAGTTAGCGCGGCCCAATGCGTGTCCGGACCTTCGCCAAGACAGGAAACCAGTCCAATGCCGGTGATAACGACGTCACGTGCGCTCATGGCCGGGCGTATTGGGCGAGCCTGCCGTGCCAGTCAAGTGCGCGAGGTGATTACACCGCGTTCTTGGCGGCAACGAGCCCGTCAATCTTGGCCACGAGGTTCTTCATGACGAAGTACTCTTCGGTTGAAGCCTTGCCGTCATTGACGTCCTGCGTCCACTTTTCGAGCGGCACCTTGATGCCAAATTCCTTGTCGATGGCAAACACAATGTCGAGGAAGTCTAGGCTGTCGATGCCGAGATCGTCGATCGTGTGAGAATCGGGAGTAATCTTGTCGATGTCGATCTCGCTGGTGTCGGCAATGATCTTTGCCACCTTCTCAAATGTTGTAGCCACTTTTTCTTCCTTATCTACAATGGGCGGCAGCACCGCCAAATCTGCTCGGCTGGCTCTCTAATCGGTTTTGACACAAAGAAAAAGGGGCGTGGCCGATGTAACCGCGTTCTGGGAGCCATGACGGCGGCCCGCGCGACGTGGCGTCATCACGGATTTTATCTCTTTGTCATTGTCATGTTACGGCGACGGCGTCTAATATGACTTCGGTCGCACGGCACGCGCCGACTCGATTTTGCATACCCGCGACCGAACATCCAAGGGCATTGGGGGAAACTGATCGACGTTTGGTCGCGAGGGAGTACAAAAATGCACGACAAGCTGTTTTCCGCACCGGTTGCGGTTCGACTTGGTGAGGGCGTTGACCTTCAGATTGCGTCGCTTTCCGATATGGAACGGTTTCTTGGGACATGGCCGCAGCATCGTCGCGGCAGGCTTTACGGACTCGCGGTTAAGGCATGTGAGGCAGCCGTCTTAGGCTACATCACCATGGATCAGGCAAGGCGAACCTTGGTGACATTCGCCGAAGCCATCGGATCCCTGCGCGCCGAGATGGAGCCTCCGGCCGCCGGTCGAGCAGTCGCGCGCGGCTATGGCGGGTTTGCCGCCTGATTCTCATTCTGACTGAGCAGTCTGTGCGCGGATTGACCCGCGCGGATACGTCCTCATGCCAGGAGGTGCGCCAGCAGCGCGCGCAATTGGGCAGGTTTCACCGGCTTGTGCATCAGCTCGATGCCTTGTGCGGCCGCCGTCGCGGGAATTTCCACCAAGGGATCCGCCGTTACCACCAAGGCCGGAATATCGCGTCCAAGATGGGCGCGCACTTCGATGACTGTCGCGGAACCCAGGTCCCCATCGTCCAGATGCTGGTCGGCGATGACAATGTCGGGGGTCCAGTCGGTATCGCCGAGTTCGTCGATGGCTTCCTTGGTCGTCGCCGCGACACGGACCGTGCATTGCCAGCGCTGGAGCAGTGAACGCATGCTTTCCATGACGTTGAGGTCGTTCTCCACCAGCAGCACCTTGGCGCCAAACAGGCCATAGCCGCGAGGCGTCTCGGGTTCGCTGGCCGGCGAGGGTGGCCTCGACATAAGGAAACTACCTGCCGGCATGTCGACGCGAAAAACCGTTCCTTTGCCAACCCTTGAAACCAGGGAAACATCATAGCCCAGCGTGTCGGCCATTCGTCGCACGATCGCCAGGCCGAGGCCCAAGCCTGCGCCTGACAGCGCCGGTTCGCTTACCGCCGCGCCGCGGTGGAACTCCTCGAAGACCCTCTCCGTCTGGTCGGCGGGGATGCCGCTGCCGGTGTCCCAGACTTCGATGCGGGCAACATCCCGCCGCCGGCGCACCGAAACCAGCACGCCGCCATGTGGTGTGTAGCGAATGGCGTTCGAGATGATGTTCTGCAGGACTCGGCGCAGCAGCGTGCGGTCGCTGATGAGCGAGAATTGTGTCGGCCTGAACCGCAGCCGCAGGCCTTTCTTGTCGGCGATCGGCTGGAAATCGGAGCGAAGAGACTGAAACATCTGTTCCAGCGAGACTTCCACCGGCTCCGGTTTCACAACGCCCGCGTCGAGCTTGGATATATCCAGCAGCGTGCGCAGCAATTCGCTCATGGTATCGAGCGAGCGCTCGACCTGCCTCACGAGCAATGTGCCTTCCTTCGTCGTTTGCAGGTCAGCGAGGGCCGACACCGAAAGATGCGCAGCGTTCAGGGGCTGAAGGACATCGTGGCTCGCCGCCGCCAAAAACCGCGTCTTTGAGATGTTCGCTTGCTCCGCGGACTCCTTGGCGGCCACCAGATCGATGTTCGTCTGCTCAAGCCGGCGCAAGGTGGCATTCAGTTCCTCCGTGCGGCTCTTGATGCGGTTTTCGAGGTTGATCGCGGTCTGGAAAAGGGAAAAGGCGTTCCCCTGCTGATCCATCGAGCGCTCGACGCGGCCGATGAGGGCCGCATTGATTTTCTTCAGCCGCTCGATCTCATCGACGTCGTGAACCGGCATCACTACTCCGCGGCCACCGGATGGGTCTTTCCGAAGGCGATGCCGGTGAATGTCTGGTTCAGGTGCATGGACTGATACTGCTCGCCATAGGTGCCGAAGCCGATGACGTGGTTCTTCTCATAAACCTCCGAGAGTCCGCGCACCACCTGCCGGTTCACCGCGTCGAGCCGGCGCAGGACGCAGTCGAAGCCCAGGATCACATCGGTGCCGCCAAGCTTCCGATCGACATCCTGCAAGGCTTTGTCGGTTGCCTCGACCATGTCGACGGCGCGCGCGATGGACAGAACGATGCCGTCATCTATGGCGCAGAAATAAGACATCGATCCGTCGTCATTGCATTTCTGAATGGACCGGCAGAAGTGCTCGCCGCCGACCCGCACGATCGTGGGGTAGGACGCGAAAGAAAACGAGTTGAGGTCCTTTGGCAGGAGCCCGACAGCCGACGCATATTCCTCGCCGGCATTTCTCGCGTTGAACTCGTGAACGACCCGGTGGTCCGGATCCGAGGAGGTCACGACGAGCTTGTTGTCGGTGGGGATGAAATTGTCCGTCTTGAAGACGTGGAAAGGGATATCAGTCGCAAACAGGATGATGATGGCGGCGTCGCTGCTGACCTCGCCATCGGCGATCAACGCGGTCGACTTGAACTGCATATCGTCGCCTGCCGAGCCGCCGATCAGGGGAATATCGTCCAACTGCCAATGGATGGCCGACGTTACCGCCTCCTCGGCGTAGGACAGCCCGTCGATGAGGCACACCGCAAAGACCTTGCCGCTGCCTGATTCGCCACGCCGCCGGGCCAGCGAGTGCTTGAGCGCTTCGACTTCTCCCGAAATCGCATAGATGCCGGATGTCGAAATCTCGCGCACCATCGTGCAGGCGGCGGTGAAGTTTTCCCGTGGGAAGAGCAGGCACATGGCCTGATTGTCCTGCAAGCCTCTCGGCGTAATTTCACCTGCTGTTGAGCATGCCGCGTAGCGGAGCCGGGGCAATCGTCGCTTGAGCGCGTCGCGCAACGCGGTGGCGCTCATCAGCGCCTGGGAGAAAAAGAAAAGCGCAAAGCTGGCGCCGACGGAAACAGCCTCGGCGTCGACTGCCGCGACGAACGCGTCGACGTCAGCCGCGTCGGTGCTGACCGCTGTAAGGCCGCACGCGTAGCTTGTCCGCGAACAGACCAGCCGACTCCCTCCCTGCCTCCGCGCCCGGCGCGTTACCGCTGCCACCACGCATTGGCTCATATTCACTTGGCCGGGGAGATTGGCAATGGGCGGTGCGGCAAAATTTTGACCGAAAGTACAATAGGCTCTTCACGGAGGCAGCGGCATGGTCACGAAAAAAGATAGGGGAATGAGCGCTTCCATCGCGCCGAATTTGTACTATCAATTCCACACGACCAGTTTTCGGTTCGTCTGTACCTAGGGGATACCAAGGGAGGTGACATGTCTGAAGTTTCCATGACTGTTAATGGCCGCAAGGTCACCGGCAATGTGGAGGGCCGAACGCTTCTCGTGCATTTTCTGCGCGAGAGCCTGGGCCTCACCGGCACGCATGTCGGTTGCGATACCTCCCAGTGCGGCGCTTGCGTCGTTCACGTCGACGGCAAGGCCGTGAAGTCTTGCACGCTGCTGACAGCCCAAGCCGATGGCTCGACCGTCACGACCATCGAAGGCCTCGCGAACGGCGCGGATCTGCATCCGGTCCAGGCTGCTTTCAAGGAATATCACGGCCTGCAGTGCGGCTTCTGCACCCCTGGCATGATCATGGCCGCGGACGACATGATCCGCCGCCATCCCGGCGGGCTTGATGAAGCCACCGTGCGCAGCGAACTCGAGGGCAATATCTGCCGCTGCACAGGCTACCACAATATTGTTCAGGCGATCCTCGCGGCGTCGAAGACGATGTCCAAGGGCAAGGCCAAAGCCAAGGCGGCCTGAAGAGAACGACAAGCATACGGGCCAAGGCGATCCGCGAAAGATGTTCGCGTCGCCTGGTAGGAGGGGCCATTCAGGACCGATCCGCCTGCCACCCGACCACCCACTATTCTTACGGTTCTGGAGGGAACTCTGATGGGAATGGAAGGCATCGGCGCACGCGTTGCGCGCAAGGAAGACAAGAGATTCATCACCGGTGCCGGCCGCTATGTGGACGACATGGTGGTGCCAGGCATGAAGCACGCCGTGTTCGTACGCAGCCCGCATGCCCACGCCCAGATCAAGAAGATCGATACCAAAGCGGCCCTGGCGATGCCTGGCGTCATCGGCGTGCTGACCGGCAAGGAGTTGAAGGCGGACGGGATCGGCAATCTGATCTGTGGCTGGATGATCCATTCCAAAGACGGCACTCCGATGAAGATGGGCGCCTGGTCGCCCTTGGCTTTCGACAAGGTCCGCTATGTCGGCGATGCCGTGGTCGTTGTGGTGGCCGATACGAAGGGCCAGGCGCGCGATGCCGCCGAGGCGGTGGACATCACCTACAAGGAGCTGAAAGCGGTGGTCAGCGGCGCCGATGCGACAAACAAGGGCGTGCCGCAACTCCATCCGGAGGCGGAGAACAATCTGATTTTCGACTGGGGCCTCGGCGATGAGAAAGCAGCGGATGCTGCTCTCGCCTCGGCGGCGCATGTCACCACGATGAACATCGTCAACAATCGGCTCGTTCCAAACGCGATGGAGCCGCGCGCAGCGCTCGGCTACTACGACAAGGCCGAGGATCACTATACCTGCTGGACGACATCGCAGAATCCGCATGTCGCCCGTCTTGTGATGAGCGCCTTCTACAACGTCGCGCCGGAAAACAAGCTACGTGTCATCGCTCCGGATGTTGGCGGCGGTTTTGGCTCGAAAATCTACATCTATCCGGAAGAAATCGTGTGCCTCTGGGCATCGAAGAAGACGGGCGTGCCGGTAAAGTGGGTCGCCGATCGTACGGAAAGCTTCCTGACCGATGCGCACGGCCGCGACCATCACACCACGGTGAAGATGGGCTTCGACAAGGACAATAAGATCGTCGGCCTGAAGGTCGATACGATCGCCAATCTCGGCGCTTACATGTCGCTGTTTTCCTCGGCGACGCCGACATATCTCTACGCCACGCTGCTTTCCGGCCAGTACGACATCGCGGCCATCTACGGAAACGTGCGGGCGGTCTACACCAACACCGCGCCTGTCGACGCTTATCGCGGGGCGGGGCGGCCGGAGGCGACCTATGTGCTGGAGCGGACGATGGAGACTGCCGCGCGCGAGCTTGGCGTTTCTCCCGCCGAACTGCGGCGCAAGAACTTCGTCAAGTCCTTCCCGCATCAAACGCCTGTCATCATGTGTTACGACGCGGGCGATTTCGGCGCGTCGCTCGATGCGGCGATGAAGGCCATCGACTATGCGGGTTTTGCCAAGCGCCAAGCCGCGTCGGCGAAAAACGGCAAGCTGCGCGGTATCGGCATGAGCACCTACATCGAGGCCTGCGGCATTGCACCATCGGCGGCAGTGGGTTCGCTCGGCGCCGGTGTTGGACTATGGGAATCGGCGGAAGTCCGGGTCAATGCGGTCGGCACCATCGAGGTGCTGACCGGATCGCATAGCCACGGGCAGGGCCACGAAACGACCTTCGCGCAGCTGGTCAATCAGCGTTTGGGTGTACCGATCGACAGCGTGTCCATCGTGCACGGCGACACCGACAAGGTGCAGATGGGCATGGGAACATACGGCTCGCGCTCCGGCGCGGTCGGCATGTCGGCGATCGTCAAGGCCCTCGAGAAGGTCGAGGCCAAGGCAAAGAAGATCGCTGCCCATCTGCTCGAAGCCGATGAGAGCGACATCGTCATTGAAAACGGCGCGCTGAAGGTTGCCGGCACCGACAAGAACGTGCCGTGGTTCCAGATGGCCCTGGCCGCCTATACCGCGCACAATCTGCCGGCGGGAATGGAGCCCGGTCTCAAGGAGACGGCGTTCTACGACCCGGCCAACTTCACCTTCCCGGCAGGGTGCTACATCTGCGAGGTCGAGGTGGATCCCGAAACCGGCATGACGGATATCCTGCGCTTCGTGGCGGCTGACGATTTCGGCAACATCATCAACCCGATGATCGTCGAGGGTCAGGTGCATGGCGGCTTGGCGCAAGGGGTAGGGCAGGCCTTCCTCGAGGGCTGCCACTATGACGCGACAGGCCAGTTGCTCACCGCGAGCTTCATGGACTACTGCATGCCGCGCGCGGATGACCTGCCGTCCTTCGAGGTGTCGCACCAATGCACACCGACGCCGTCGAATCCGCTTGGCATGAAAGGCTGTGGCGAGGCCGGAGCCATCGGGTCGCCGCCAGCGGTCATCAACGCAATTACGGATGCGATCGGCAACAACGATCTGTCGATGCCGGCGACGCCGCAGAAGGTGTGGGCTGCAGTCCACGCAACGAAGAACTAGGCGCGAGAGAGGAGACACCGCGATGTACCCAGTCAATTACCACCGCGCCAAGTCGGTTGCCGAGGCAGTGAAACTCGCAAAAGGTGAGGCGAAATACATATCCGGCGGCATGACGCTGATTCCCGCCATGAAGACGCGGCTCGCCGCGCCTTCCGACGTCATCGACCTTAGCCATATCAATGAGTTGAAAGGCGTGAAGGTGTCCGGCAAGACAGTCACCATCGGCGCGGCCACAACGCATTTCAACGTTGCCCATGACGAAAAGCTGGCTAAGGTCTGCCCCGCTATCACGCATCTGGCGGGCGAAATCGGCGATCCGCACGTTCGCTACTGCGGCACGATCGGCGGCTCTATCGCCAACAATGATCCGGCGGCTGATTATCCTGCCGCCCTGCTGGCGCTTGATGCCACCATCGTCACCAACAAGCGTTCGATCCCGGCGGCGAAATTCTTCAAGGGACTTTTCGAGACATCGCTGAAGGACGGCGAAATCGTGACTGCCGTAACCTTTACGGCGCCCGCCAAGGCCGGATACGCCAAATTTCGCAACCCGGCCTCGCGCTATGCGATGACCGGTGTCTTCGTCGCCAAGACGAAGGATGGCGTGCGGGCCGCGGTCACCGGCGCCGGCGACGACGGAGTTTTCCGGTCGAAGGAAGTCGAAGCGGCCCTTGCCAAGAAATTTGAGGCGTCCGCGCTCGATGGCGTCAAGGTTTCCGCCCAGAATCTGATGACCGACCTCCACGCCGGGGCCGATTATCGCGCCAACCTGATCGCGGTGATGGCAAAGCGGGCAGTGGCCCAGGCGAACGGTTGATCCGTTTACACCACACTCCTGACTGAATGGGATGGCGGGGCTTCGGCCCCGCCTTTTCTTTGGGGACCGGCGCGCTTGCGGACCCTTGCTAAAGGCGTCTGTCAGCGTCAGGCTGGCCGCGTTGGCGGCGCCGAGGGACGCGATAGCGAGGAGCACGTCATGCCGGAGTTCAGAGCACCTGGAGTTTATATCGAGGAGATTGCGGGCCCCCAGGGCATCACCGGGGTCGAAACCAGCACGGCTGCCTTTCTGGGCGAAGCCGAACGCGGTGTGTGCCTGCCGCAGCGGATCACGAGTGCTGCGGAGTTTTCGCGCCTCTACGGACGCCGTGTGGCAGGAAGGCATTTGGCAGATGCCGTGAACGGCTTCTTCCTGAATGGCGGACGCCAGCTTGTCATTTGCCGGATTGCCGGCCGGACGTCACAGACGGCGCACCTGCGGCTGGGTGCCTATCTGATGGAGGCCAACGGGCCGGGCGAGTGGGGCAACCGCCTGTGGGTGAGGCTGGAAAGGATCGCCGACACGTTCCGTCTCAGAATCGCACTGCTTCCGCCCCAAGCCACCGACAGCCCGCTTGCCGATCCTTTCGACAACTTGCGGCCCGTGCCCGCCTTCGAGATGCTTGAAGAGTTCACCGATATCGCGCCATCTGGCGAAGGCGGCGACAGTTTCGAAGACCGTTTGATGGCTTCGAGCCTGGTGGTCGTGAGCAGGGTTCCTGGTGCCGTTGACGGTTTGCCGCAATTTCTGTCCGCTCCGCTCAGGGCGGGGACCACAGTGCCGGCTGCCTCCGCTGACTTCGAGGGCGACGCCAAATCAGGACTAATCGCGTTGCGGGACGGCGATTTTGACGACGTGGCGCTTCTCCACGCACCCTATCCCTCACGCGACGCAATCGAGGTAGCGCGCGTGCTGATCGCCGATTGCGAGCGTAGCAAGACGCGTTTTGCTGTGATCGATTCGCCGCCGGAGATCCCGTTAATTCGCGAATACGACCCGCGGATCGATGTCGCCGACACCGGCTATGCGGCCTTCTATTATCCCTGGATCGAGGTCGCCGATGACGCCGCCGGCGCGACAAGAACGATACCGCCGGGCGGCTATGTCCTTGGCGTATATGCCCGGACGGACGCGCAGGAGGGGGTGTTCCGTTCACCGGTAGATACGGTTGTTGGCGCGTTACGCCTCTCAGCGAACATCAATGACGGGCTTCAAGGCATCCTCAATCCGGTCGGTATCAATGCCATCCGAGCATTCCAGGGCCTTGGTATACGGGTTTGGGGCGCGCGGACCCTCTCGACCGAACCGGATTGGAAGTACGTCTCGGTTCGGCGCTTCTTGATATTCCTCGAGCACTCGATGAATGAAGGTCTGCAGTGGGTGGTCTTCGAGCCGAACGACGAAAGGCTATGGGCTCGCGTTCGCGATACCATCCGGCTGTTCCTTCGCTCGCAGTGGATGATTGGCGGTCTCGCCGGCCCGACCGAAGACAACGCGTTCTTTGTCGTCTGCGACAGGACGACCATGACGCAGGACGACATAGACAATGGACGGCTGATAGTAACCATCGGAATGGCGGTGACAAATCCCGCGGAATTTGTGGTCATCACCATCTCGCAGCTGGCAGGCCATCCGGATCCCTAGGTTGGATCCTTAGCGAGGGCATTGTGCAACCAAGCGACATCGCTCAGCGTCTCATAAATGCATTCTGAAACAATGACTTAGAGCTGTCTGTTCTCACAGCCTAAGCGAACATTCCGGTCACGGCGTAGCAGAGCGCCGCGACGGTGGCCGTCGCCGGGATCGTAATGATCCAGGCCCACACGATGTTGCCTGCGATGCCCCATCTTACCGCCGAGACCCGCCGGGCTGCACCGACGCCGACGATCGCCCCGGTGATGGTATGTGTCGTTGACACCGGCACGCCCAGCCATGTCGCGGCAAACAGAGTGATTGCGCCGCCGGTTTCGGCGCAGAAGCCCTGCATGGGATTCAGCCTGGTGATCTTGGAGCCCATGGTGTGGACGATGCGCCAGCCGCCGAACAGCGTGCCCAATCCGAGCACCGCCTGGCAGGAAATCACAACCCATAGGGGGACGTAGAAGGTCGGCCCGAGCATTCCCTGCGAATAGAGCAGCACTGCGATGATTCCCATCGTTTTCTGCGCGTCGTTGCCGCCGTGACCGAGCGAATAGAGCGAGGCCGAGACGAACTGCATAACGCGAAACGTTCGGTCGACGGCGAACGGCGTGTATTTAACGAACGTCCAGGACACGATGAAGACCAGCACCAGCGCGAGTATGAAACCGGTCGCGGGCGAAAGCACGATGGCGGCGGTGGTTTTCAGCAAGCCGGACCAGACAATCGAGCCGATGCCGGCCTTTGCAACGCCGGCGCCGACCAGTCCCCCGATCAAGGCGTGCGAACTGCTGGAGGGGATGCCGTAGGCCCAGGTAAGGATATTCCACGAAATGGCGCCGAAAAGTGCGGCGAACACCACGCGCGGGTCGATGACATCGGCGCTGATGATGCCTTTGCCCAGCGTCTCGGCCACATGGAGGCCGAAGAAGAGAAAGGCGATGAAGTTGAAGAAGGCGGCCCAGAAGACCGCATATTGTGGCCGCAGAACCCGCGTCGAAACAATCGTGGCAATGGAATTGGCGGCGTCGTGCAACCCGTTCAGGAAGTCGAACAGCAGTGCGACGGCGATCAAGGCCACGAGCAGCGGAAAGGCGAGGGTGGCCTCCATCGCCTAGACGTTCTCGATCACAATGCCGCTGATCTCGTTGGCGACGTCCTCGAAACGGTCGACCACCTTCTCAAGGTCGGCATAGATTTCCTTGCCGATCATGTAGCTCATCGGATCGTCGCGGCCGCACTTTTCGAACAGTGCTTTCAGGCCCTGGTCGTGCAGGTCGTCGGAGCGACCCTCTACCGCGATAATCGCTTCAGTCAGCTCGTTCAGGCGATGGGCGTTTGCGCTGGCCGCATTGAGCAGCGGCACCGCCTGCGCGGTAAGTTTGGCCGCCTCGACAACCGTCTTTCCCATCTCCTGCATGAGCGGTTCGAAGGTTCTCTGTTCGAACAGCACGACGGTCTTGACCGTCTTGCGCATCGTATCGATGGCGTCGTCCATCGACTGGATCAGGTCCTTGATGTCGTTTCGGTCGAAAGGAGTGATGAAGCTCTTGCGCAGCGCCACCAGCACATCCCGCGTGATTGCGTCGGCGCGATCCTCCAAGGCGTAGATTTCACGGCCGTGCCGTTCTACCTCCTTGCCGGAAAGCAGTTGCTCCAGCGCGGTCGCGGCGAGCACCAGAGTTTGCGAGTGCCTGTCGAACAGATCGAAGAACTTGTCCTCGCGAGGCAGCAGCCGGCGATACCATCCCATCATCGGTCGTCTAGGCTCCGGGTCGAGGGTTTGCCCGAGCGGGCAGCTTGCATCGCGAATAGCGCAAGCGGGCCGACGCATCTACCTCGAATGTTAGTTGACTACCCTTTGTCGACCGGAAGTTCCCCGCCCGTTTCCCTTTTCCTACCTCTCGCCCTTCTGATAGGGCACCATCAGGGCCTTGGGATAGGCCGCGCGCCGGGCAACGAGAATAAGCGCCAGGATGGACAGCGCGTAGGGCATCATCAGGAAAACCTGATAGGGGAGAATGCCGCCGGAAAGTTGCTGGAGGCGCACCTGATAGGCGTCGAAGGCGGCGAACAGGACGGCGCCAAGCAGCGCCTTTCCCGGTCGCCACGACCCGAACACCACCAGCGCAATGCAAATCCAGCCACGCCCGTTGACCATCTCGAAAAAGAACGAATTGAAGGCGGACATGGTCAGAAACGCCCCGCCGACAGCCATAAAGGCGCTGCCGGCCATGACCGCGCCGATGCGGATGCCGGTCACGCTGAGGCCCTGCGCCTCGACGGCGGCAGGATTTTCCCCGGCTGCGCGGATCGCCAGCCCGAGCGGCGTCCGGTAGAGCAGCCAGGCGGCAACGCCAGTCGCGATGAAGGCGAGGTAGGTCAACGGCGTCTGTGTAAACAGCGCCTCGCCCAGGACGGGAATGCTGGACAATCCCGGGATCGGCCAGGGCTGGAACGGTTCGATCTTGGGCGGCGAGGTCACTTCGGGAAGGGTCAGACGATAGACGTAATAGGTGAGGCTGGTCGCGAGCAGCGTGATGCCGATGCCGACGACGTGCTGCGAAAGGCCGAGCGGCACGGTCAGAACCGCGTGCAAAAGTCCAAGCGCCATGCCGACCAGAGCCGCAACCAATACGCCGGTCCAAAGGTCGCCACCCGCATAGACTGTGAACCAGCCGGCGAAGGCGCCGGCAGTCATGATGCCTTCAATGCCAAGATTGAGCACGCCTGCGCGTTCACAGATCAGTTCGCCCATCGTGGCAAAGATCAATGGCGACGCGATTCGGATCGCTGCGACCCAGAACGAGGCCTGGAACAGGATGTCGAGCGCTTCGGTCAATATCTTCCCTCGTGGCGCCTCTGGGGTTGCCACCGATTTGTCGCCTATCCCGCCCTGTCAGACAAGCGTCGACGACGCTTGCCGTCGCGGGGACATGTTGTGTATAGGCGTGCCAGCCAGAATTTCCCCAGATGCCCAAGGGGCTAAGCCATGGAAAAGTTCACCAAACTCACCGGCGTCGCAGCGCCCTTGCCGATCGTCAATGTCGATACCGACATGATCATCCCCAAGGACTACCTCAAGACGATCAAGCGCACCGGCCTCAGCGTTGGCCTGTTTGCTGAAATGCGCTTCAACGAGGATGGCAGCGAGAACCCCGATTTCGTGCTCAACAGGCCTGCCTACCGCAAGGCGCAGATCCTGGTTGCCGGCGACAATTTCGGTTGCGGCTCATCGCGCGAGCATGCGCCCTGGGCGCTGCTCGACTTCGGGATACGCTGCGTGATCTCCACCAGCTTCGCCGATATTTTCTACAATAACTGCTTCAAGAACGGCATATTGCCGATCACCGTCAGCCCGGAAGATCTGGAAAAGCTGATGGACGATGCCCAACGCGGGGCCAACGCGACCATTTCGATAGACCTGGAAGCCAAGGAAATTCGCGGTCCCGATGGCGGGGTGGTGCATTTCGATCTGGATGAGTTCAGGCGGCACTGCCTGCTGAACGGCCTCGACGACATCGGGCTGACGATGGAAAAGTCGCCGTCGATCGACACCTATGAACGCAAGCTCGCGGAAAGCCGCCCCTGGGCCTGAGAGTCTGATCCAAAGCCGTTATGCCGGGCTGCAGGATGGCGATTTCAGCGCTTCCGGGACTTACCTACCTGAATGTACGCTCAAGTTCCGGTTCTCGGAATCACCATGCTACCCTCGCCCGGCCGCTTCTTGATTCAGGCACTTCCAGCCGGAAAGGCCTAGTCGTCTTTCAGCAGTTCCGCGATTTGGGTCATGCGGGCACCGATGAGGTTGCACTCAGCGTCTGACGACTGCGCCATCACCCGCTCGACCAAATCAGCGTAGACTTTCAATGCCTTGGAGAGCAGTTCTTCACCGCTGGGCGTCAGCTTCAGCCGCATCACCCGCTTGTCCCTGGCATCCGGTGTTCGTTGCAAAAGCCGCTGTGCCTCGAGTTGCGGCAGCAGCATCGTGATGTTGGAGCGGCCGACCAGAAGGCGCCGTGCGAGATTCTGCTGCGACAGATCGGGATGACGGTGCACGTTCATCAGGATGTCGAGCTGGGCGATCTTCAGGTCGAGCGGCGCAAGCGCCTTGGTCAGCGCCTGCACCACCGCTTTCTCGGCGCGAACCAATGCAATCCAGTTTCTGAATCGCGGATTGGTCCAGGGCGTCTCTTGTACATTGTTCATGGTTGAACTATTTTGTTCAATGTTGAACCATCCTTGGAGCCGCACCATGGCACCGCTGCACATCAACGTCATCCGTAACATATTTGCCGCTGGCGAACATATCGCGCCGAGGCTTGCGGGCCGGGCTGCCTTTGAATTGTTCTGTCGCACACCCAATCCCGCGCGCCTGACGCCGGGAGAGCGCAAAGCGGTGAGCCGCGCCAAGACCTTCATGGAGGGTGCGCGCCATCACCGGCTTGCAACGCCGGCAGGATGTGTCGCGCTGCACGAATTCCGGCCTCCGGAGCAGGGGGGCGAGAAGCGTCAGACCGTGCTTGTCGTACACGGCTGGCGGTCACGAACGGAATATATGCGCGCGCTCATCGCGGCTCATCGGGCGGCCGGCTACCGCGTCGTCTCGCTCGATCTGCCGGGGCATGGCGGTTCGAGCGGTCGGCGGCTCAATATGGCGTCGGCGGTTGGCGCAGTCCGTGCGGCGGCAGACTGGTTCGGCCCGTTTGCCGCCATTGTCGGCCACTCCTTCGGCGGGGCGGTGGCGATCAACGCCGCTGTCGGCTCCGTTGAAGGGTTCGACGCCGTGCCGACTGAGAGAATAGTTGCAATCGCATCGCCAAGCTCGCTGCCAAATTTGTTCCGGCAGTTCGGCAAGCGTCTGCATCTGGGACCACGCTCACAAGAAATCGTAAACCGGCAGGTCCTGCGCGTGACCGGGCGGCCGCTGCCGGAATTCGAAACCGCCGATCAGTTGCGCCGCTTGCCCATCCCGACTCTCTTGATCCACGACGAGGATGACGCGGAAGTGCCGGTTGACGAGGCCATTCTAGCCGCAGGGGCGGGCGGCCATGTGCGATTGCATCTCACGAGAGGACTCGGCCATCGCCGCATCATCAACGATGCGGCGACAGTTCAAGCAACTGTGGCGTTTGTCACGGAAAACAGCGCGGAGCCTGTGCTCCACTAAGAGCGTCGGACCGAATCATTTCCTGGCCGCCGCCACGACGGGCAGGCCCGCTTTCTTCCAGGCGGTGAAACCAACCTCGATGTGTTTCACCCGCGAAAGGCCCATATCCTGCGCGGTTTTGGCCGCGAGCGCCGAGCGCCAGCCTCCGGCGCAGAAGAATACGAACTGTTTTTTCTTGGCGAAAAACGGCTTGTGATACGGGCTCTCGGGGTCGATCCAGAATTCGAGCATGCCGCGCGGGCAGTGCCTTGCGCCCTCGATGCCGCCTTCGCGTTCGACCTCCCGCGGGTCGCGCAGATCGACGAGCACCGTGTCACCGTCTCCAGCAAGGCCCGCGGCTTGCACCGGCGCAATCGACTCCACCTCGGCGTTGGCTTCATTCAGATAATCGCGAAAACCCTTCTTCATGCGTGCGGTTTTCTGCGGCGATCACGCAACAGTGCGGGGACTTTAAGCAAAGACTTAACCTTCCTCATATGATTGAATGCAGTGATACCATACATCCACCACCTGCACGCGGCGCATGTCGTGAAGCGGGCATTCGTCGGGACTTGGGGAGAGCGGCGGTGAACATCCTGACCGGCAGGTTTTTCAAGGTTGCGGCTCTGGCGATCTCCGTCAGCCTTCTTATTACGCCCGGCGTCCAGGCGCAGGGATTTTTCGACATGCTTTTCGGCGGCGGCGTGAAACGCGAGCGCCGGTTTCCCCCGCCCCCGCGCAATCCTTCCGCTTATCAGGTCAAGAAGGCAAACAAGGCGTACAAGCGCGGCGGCGCCGTGACGAGAATCTCGGCCCCATCCTACAATGAATATCGCGCGGACCCGTTGGTTCGCGTGGACTTCAGCAGCCTTGCAAGCTCGCCGCAGCAGGTCGCGTTCCAGCCGGGCGCCGATCCGAGTTTTTCCGAACTGGCTGGCAGCCTGGCGAATTTCGAGCTTTTCGCCGAAAAGCGCATCGCGGACGCGCTGGTCGAACACTATGCGGCGACGCCGCAATTTCTGTGGATTGCTGACGGGGCGCCAAACGCAAAGGCGCAGGATGCGATGCGGGTTTTGGCGGATGCCGCCAGCTACGGCCTTGAGCCGCGCGACTATGCTGTCGAAGAGCCGAGCGCCAGTACCGCCGGTTCGGTGGCCAAGGGCCAGGCGCTGATGCGATTCGAGATGGCGCTGTCCGCCCGCGTGCTGCGCTACATCCGCGATGCAAAAGGCGGCCGTATCGATCCGAACCGTATCTCCGGCTACTATGATTTTCCCGCGCCGACCTTGGATCCGGTCGCCTCCCTGGCCTCGATCGCCACGACAAGCAATGTCGCGGATTTCCTGCAAAGCCAGCATCCCGGCAATGCCCAATATCAAGCTTTGCGCGACGAACTGGCGGCGTTGCGCGCCAGTGAAGACACCAGCATTTCCGTGGATGAGAATTTGCTACTGAAGCCCGGCGAATCAAGTCCGGAATTGCCCAAGCTGTTGTCCCTGATCTCGCGCGGGCTCGATGACGAATTGGGCGGCGAGTTCGGCGAGACACTCCATCGTCTTGGCGGCACCGAACTCTACTCCCAGGAGTTGGTGCCGCTGATCCAGGAGGAGCAGAAGCGTGCCGGCCTGAAGCCCGACGGCGTGATCGGGCCGCGTACCGTGCAGGCGATGGCCGGCGTCTCGAAGGATGACAGGATCGGGAAAGTCACCGTTGCCCTCGAACAGATGCGGTGGCTGCCTTCGGACCTTGGCGCGAGGCGTGTCTTCATCAATCAGCCCGCCTATACGGCAAGCTATTGGGAGGGCGGCCAGGAAAAGCTGAACATGCGCGCGGTTGTTGGCAAGACCACCAACCAGACGAGCTTCTTCTACGACGAGATCGAGCAGGTAGACTACAATCCTTATTGGGGCGTTCCGCAGTCGATCATTGTCAACGAGATGCTGCCGAGGCTGCGCCGCGACCCTGGTTATCTCGACCGTGCCGGTTACGAGGTTTATAACGCAAAGGGAAAGAGGGTGTCATCCTCTTCGGTGGCCTGGGGCGCTTACGGCTCGAAGATCCCCTTCGGCGTCAGGCAGACGCCCAGCGAAGCCAATGCGCTGGGCGAGTTGAAGATCCTGTTCCCCAACAAGCATGCCATCTACATGCACGATACACCGCAAAAGCAGTACTTCGAGCGCGAGAACCGCGCGCTCAGCCATGGCTGCGTGCGCCTATCCGATCCGCGTGGGATGGCGGCGGCGGTGCTCGGCAAGCCGGTTGAGTATGTCGCCGAAAAGCTGAAGAAGGGCCATTCTTCGGAAAAGGTCGACGAGAAGATTCCGGTCTACGTCGCCTATTTCACGGCTTGGCCCAACGCCAATGGAACCGTCGAATATTTTGGCGATGTGTACGGCCGGGACGCACGCCTGATCAGCGCGATCGAACGCACAGACGCTGCACGCGCACCGACGAGTTGAGGGTTTGACCCGGAAACGCCGGCGCAAGGCTCATGAAAGATGGTGGGCGATGCAGGGATTGAACCTGCGACCCCACCCGTGTGAAGGGTGTGCTCTCCCGCTGAGCTAATCGCCCGTTGGACCTCAGGTCCGAAACGTGCGCGGCTTATAGAAGAGCGGCGTTCGCCAAGTCAAGGCGGATTGGACGAACCATCAGCCGCTCGAAGCCCTCAGCCGTTCGAAGCTTCGATCAGGCTGTTGGCCAGCTTTACGGTCAACTCGTCGAAGTGAGAAATGACGACCGAAGGCTCGAACTCCCGCACATGGCGATCCGTGTAGCCGAAATCGACTGCCACCACGGGCACGCCGGCAGCCTTGGCAGTATCGATGTCAGTGCGCGAATCGCCGACCATGATTGATTGCCGCAGGTCGCCGCCCGCACGCGCGATGGTCTCGGTCAAGTGCCGGGGATCGGGCTTGCAGACATCGAACGTGTCCATGCCGCAGATAGCGGCGAAGCGCGGCGTGAGCCCCAGCGCGCCCAGCAGGCGCAGGGACAGGCCCTCGGTCTTGTTGGTACAGACGGCCAGTAGATAGTCAGCCGCCTGCAAGCGGTCCAGCGCGGCTACGAGCCCGGGGTAGGGGGCGGATTTACCGGGAATGCCCGTGCCGTAATGCGCAATGAACAGTTCGTAGAGGCGCGTGTGTTCATCGGACGCCAGATCGCGCCTGGCGGCCGCGTAGGCGCGCGCGATCATCGCCCGACCGCCCATGCCAAGAACACCGTTGAAACCTTGCTCGGGAACGGACGCGACGCCGCCGTCCAGCAGACTATGGTTCAGGCTGTCGAGCAGGTCCGGGGCCGTGTTCACCAATGTTCCGTCGAGATCGAAGACGGCGATCTTGCGTCCCATGCTATCCTGCACCGCGTTCCGAAAAGCGGCGCGATATCGTGCTCCGCGGCAATCAACAAGGGGAGAGAGACGATTTTGGCGGTTTGACCGCGCCGTCAAAGATGCTAACAGCGCCAATCTTTCAACGCTACCCAGTGCTTTATGGACGCAAAGTCGCTCAAAATCGCCGCCGCGCGCCAAGCGCTGTCACATGTTTCCGATGGCATGAAGCTCGGCATCGGAACGGGCTCGACCGCGGAGGAGTTTGTTCGCCTGCTGGCCGAAAGCGTGGCTGACGGACTGCAGGTCACCGGCGTTCCCACATCGGAACGTACCGCACGGCTTTGCATGGAGTTGGGCGTGAAGCTTGCCACACTCGAGGAATTGCCGGAACTCGACCTCACGGTCGACGGTGCGGACGAGTTGGACGGCGGGCTTAACCTGATCAAGGGCGGCGGAGGCGCATTGCTGCGGGAAAAGATCGTGGCTGCCGCTTCAAAGCGAATGATCGTTATCGCCGACCAGTCCAAGATGGTCGAGACGCTGGGCGCATTTGCGCTGCCGATCGAAGTCAACCGCTTTGGCCTTGGCGCCACCCAGATCGCCATCGAACGGGCTGCCTCAAGGCTGGGACTCGCTGGCGACGTGGTGCAGCGAACCGCCGGCAACGAGCCTTTTGTCACGGACGGCGGCCATTTCATTCTCGACGCATCTTTTGGCCGCATTCCCGATCCAAGAGCGCTGTCAACCGCACTGCATGAAGTGCCGGGAGTCGTCGAACACGGACTTTTTCTCGGCTTGGCGAATTTGGCCATCGTCGCGGGCGACGAGGGTGTACGAACAGTTCGCGCTGATACTTGATCAAGGAGTTTTGACCATCATGAGCCTGCTCACCCGTGCACGCATCTGCCTTGTTTCGGCGGCCATCGCGACCGCTGCTCTTGCGCCGCAGGCCAGCGCGCAGGAAATCACCGACTCGCATCTGAAGGCGGCGCGTGCTGCTGTTTCGGCCATCAATGCGACCGGCGACTTCGATGCCATCCTGCCGCAGTCCGCCTTGGCGCTGAAGGAACAGCTTATCCAGCAGAACCCTGATTTGCAGGAACTCATCGAGAATACGGTCAACGAGAAAGCGATCGCCATGAGCGCGCGCCGCGCCGATCTGGAAAAGGAATCCGCCACCGCCTACGCCAAGGTGTTCTCGGAGGAGGATCTGAACGCGATCGCCGCCTTCTACACCTCGGCGCCGGGAAAGAAGCTGATCGCCGACGGACCGATCGTCACCCGCGAGGTGCTGAAGGCCGCCGACATCTGGCAACGAGGCATCGTGCGCGACCTGGCGCAGGAAGTTGCGAAGGTACTGGTCGAGAAAGGGCCGAAGCCCCCGCAGGCGCCGACTGCCGAAGCGGCTCCCGAGGGCGCAACGCCGCCCCAGCCCCAGAACTGAGGTTGCGATGCGGGCGGTCGAGGCGCGTCTCCTCCGCCGCCGTGCGCCCGCCCGTCGGTTTTCAGCGCCGCGCCTTCGTGAGTTGAGCAGCGGCGTCGAGAACGTCTCGGGCATGGTTCTTGATGCGAACCTTGCGCCATATTCCCTGCAATCGGCCCTCGGCATCCAGCAGAAACGTCGCGCGTTCTACGCCCATGTAGGTGCGGCCGAACGTCGTTTTCTCACCCCACAGACCAAACGCCTTGATGCCGGAATGCAGCTCGTCGCTGGCGAGATCAACGCTCAGCCCGCGCTTGGCGCGGAATTTCGCATGGCTTTTGAGGCTGTCCGGGGAGACACCGATCAACGCTACGCCCAGCGCCGCGAAATCGGCAGCGAGGGTGGAAAATGCAATCGCCTCGTCGGTACAGGTCGGGGAATCGTCCTGCGGATAGAAGAACAGCACCGCAGGGTTTCCGGCCAGCGTCCGGTTCGAAACTGTCGTGCCATCTTCCATGGTCACTTGGAAAGCAGGCGCCGGGCTGCCGAGATTGAGTTCGCTCATCACCTTGAAATTTCTGCCGAAAGCGATCGAGTTGCGGTTATGCTCCTGGATGATCAAACTTATAGCCTAACTGGACTGGAACGATAGCGGCGGTGGAGCATCAGGTTCCCAGGCACGAGCGGGTCCGTTTTCGCAAAGACGAGATCGTTGACCTCGGCTCGCTCCCGTCGGGTGCGGAGCTTATCCCTCCATCGCCAAAGCGATCAGCGGTCCATTACCTCGGCAGGGTCGTTCTCTCCCTTGGGCTCGGGTGCGTCGTTATTCTGGCGGCCGCATGGGTGGCTCTGACAGCGTTCGGCTCTTCGGATTTCGCTTCGCACAGATTGCGGTCGCAAGTGGAAACCCTCATCGGCCGCATTGCCGGCCCGGATGTCAAAACGAACATCGGCCCGGCGCGGCTCGCATTGGACGGCGCCAGTCTTGTCGCCGTTGATTTCGATGCTGTGGGGCTGACCCGTGGTGAGGGTGAGGCGGCCTTCCTTGAAGCCAGGGAGCTCAGTTTCGGCTTGCGCGCCTGGCCGCTGCTCAGAGGCCGGGTCGAATTGGCGACGGCAAGCGTCAACGGCGCACACATCGCCCTTGAGGGTTTGGGTGGAAGCGGAGGCGACTGGGCAGCCTCGATTCGCGACGACCGCGGCCTCATCGATCCGGACAGGATTACGGTCGCGACCTTCGAGGCACTCGACCGCTTCGTATCCGCGGTGCGATCTGGTTCGACACGGGAAATCCGATTTCAGGACGTCACGATCGCCGCATCGCAGGCTCAGTCGGCGCAGCGGGTCCATTTCGATACCGCCACGATTGCCGAGGCCGGCGATGCGGTGACAATCGAGGGCAGCGCCTCCTTTAACGCCACCGCATTCACTTTTCGTGGAAGCGTCGAAACCGGCGCAGGCCGCAGCCAGGCTCGGTCGCTGGAGCTGACGATGGAAACCGTCGGCTCATCTGGAGAGCCGAATTCCAGCCTGAACCTGACAGGACAACGAGAGAACGAGAAGGTTCCTACCTGGCTTCGTGCAACGATTACCGCCGATGGCCAGGAGCTGGACCTAGGCAGGCGCGGGGTCTTGAAAGGAAACATAGACCTTGCGGCACTTCTCTCCAGCGGCAGCAGCAAGGCCGAGATCGAGCGTCTCAATTTCGAGATTGGCCAATCGCGCCTTGCCTTCACCGGCGCGGTGGGGCCGACACCGCGTGATGCGCCGGCTGCCGCTCAGCCCGCTTATCGCTTCGAACTGGTCAGCACGGAGTCGCTCATCGCTCCGGAAGATTCGCCGGAAGCCGCTTTGCCGGCTTCCTTGAAGCTCGCGGGATCTTACGCCGGCGACCGGCTGGATGTGAATGAAATCGGCATCCGCACCAGCTCCGGAGAAGCGTTGGGACGTGGCTCATTGCAATTTGCTGCGGGGCGCTCGCCCGGCATCTCGCTCGACATGGGCGTCAACGGCATGTCCGTCCAGCAGGCAAAGCAATTATGGCCGTGGCTGGCGGCGGGTGGCGCCCGCCGCTGGGTGATGAACAATTTCTTTGGTGGAACCGTCCGTGAGGGCGGGGTCCGATACCAGGTAGCGGTTGGCAGGCTCGAGCTGACAGAGCCTCTCGACGCGAACGAAGTCTCGGGTCGTTTCGTGGTGTCGGATTCCCGTTTCGATATCGCCGGGCTTCTCCCGCCAGTCCGTGACGCCGAGGGAGAGGTCGTCTTTGGCGGCCGTGCCGTCGACATCAAGCTCACTTCGGGAACCGCCTACATGGCGAGCGGACGCAGCGTGATGGCAAAAGACGGTGTCATGCTCATTCGCAATGTTGGCGTGTCACCGCTGATCGGAAAGCTGGACATCGATATCTCCGGCTCCGCCGACGCCGTGGCGGAATTGGCTTCCTATGAGCCCATCGCGGTGATGCGGCAGGTGGGGCTGCAGGCCGATGACTTTTCGGGCGATGTCGAGGGACACGTGCGGGCGGATATTCCGTTGCAGCGGGGCATCGATCGCAAGAAGCTCGATTGGCTGGTTGACCTCACCTACAGCAAGCTCAATCTGCGCAAAGCGCTTGATGGACAGGTACTCACCGAGGCCGACGGCACGATCAGCATCGATCCGCGCCAGGCGGTTATCAAGGCGACCGGGCGTTTGAACGGCATTCCTGCCGAACTTGATGTCGTCCGGCCGCTTGGAGGTTCGGATGCGGCGCGGCGCCAGAAGGTCGAACTCGTATACGATGACAAGCTGCGCGCGGAACTGGCGCCCGGCCTGAACACTTTGCTCAGCGGCCCCATCACGCTGAAGGTTGACGCCTCCGCCGGTGAGGGCCGACGCAAAGTGGAAGCCGATCTGACCTCTGCCAAATTGGAGCTGCCTTGGATAGGCTGGTCGAAAGGCGCGGGAATTGCGGCAAAGGCGACGTTTGACATGGTGTCGGAAGGCGGGGTGTCGCGCATCTCCAACTTTCAACTCGACGGCAAATCCTTCTCGGCTCGCGGCTCGTTGACCACAACCGGAGGCTCGCTGCAGTCTGCGCAGTTCGATCGAGTAAGCTTGAACGGTGACGATGACTTTGCCGTTACCCTGACTCGCCCGGGCAAGGGTTATGCGATCGACGTCAGAGGCTCAACGTTCGATGCACGCTCCCTGATCAAAGGCATAAACACCCGCTCCGCCGCCAAGCGCGGCAGCGGCGCCTCGGTCGCGGTATCGGCGCGACTGCAGAAGCTGATCGGGTTCGGCAATGAGACGTTGCGCGATGTGACTTTGAAATATTCGGGCACCGGGTCGACGGTCGGATCGCTCAAGCTCAATGGCGTTAGCAGATCCGGCACCGCCGTTTCGATCGAAAATACGACGTCGGGCAAAACGCAGACGGTAGCTGTATCGGCAAAGGACGCGGGAGCGTTCTTGCGCTTCCTCAACATTTATGAGCGCGCGCAGGGTGGATCGCTTTCGCTGTCGCTGTCGGGCCAGGAGACGCTGCATGGCCGGCTCGACCTGCGCAATTTCGTCATCGTGGACGAACCGAGGCTAGGCTCTCTCGTGTCGTCGCGCCCCCCTGGGGGAGACCGCAGCCTCAGTCAGGCAACAAACGCCGTTATCGATACGTCGCGCGTGACCTTCGACCACGGCTATGCAGATCTCGAGAGGGGAGACGGCACGCTGAAAATCGCCAATGGCGTGCTGCGCGGACCGCTGATCGGCACGACCTTTCAGGGGACCGTCTACGATCAGGCGAATCGCATGAACATGACAGGCACTTTCATGCCGGCCTACGGGCTGAACAGCATGTTTGGCGACATTCCGCTGCTTGGCGCTTTACTGGGCAACGGTCGAGACCGCGGCCTGATCGGCATCACCTACCGCCTGCGGGGCGACGCCAAGGCGCCGCAGCTTGAGGTAAACCCCTTGTCAGTGATTGCACCGGGCATTTTCCGTTCGATCTTCGAGTTCTGACGCAGAGCCGCATGGGGCATGCCGTCCGCGCATCAGCCGGTTGTTCCGAAGTGCCATTGAGCCGGGTCAAGCGCCAGCGTAGGATCATCGGCGACAACAACCGGTAACAGAATCATGACCGCTGCGAGCGAAGCTGTTCGTTTCCTGATCATCGACGACCACCCGTTGTTTCGCGATGCGCTGCACAGCGCTGTGCAAATGGCATACCCCGACGTCGACACGGTCGAAGCGCGGTCGGTCGATGAGGCGATCCAGGTGCTCTCGGGCGAAGAGCCGTTCGATGTGGCGCTGCTCGATCTGAACATGCCGGGCGTCCACGGCTTCGAAGGTCTGCTGCAACTGCGGACGCGATATCCGCATTTGCCGGTGGTGGTTGTCTCGGGTCACGAAGAGCCGAAAATCATCTCGGAAGCGCTGTCATATGGGGCGGCGGGTTTCATTCCCAAGTCCGTGCGAAAGGCCGACCTCACCGCTGCGATCAAATCGGTGATGGACGGCCATATCTACACGCCGGAGAACTACGAAGCGCCGACACAGGATACAGAGAGCACCGACCGCGCCGAGATGGTTCGCCGTCTCGCCAAGCTGACGCCGCAGCAGTTGCGGGTGCTGCAGATGCTGCGCCAGGGACTGTTGAACAAGCAGATCGCCTATGAGCTGCAGGTCGGCGAAACCACGGTGAAGGCGCACGTCTCGGAAATTCTGCGAAAGCTGAATGTCTACAGCCGCACGCAAGCGGTCATCGAGGTAACCAAACTCGACCACGCCGAGCTTTTCAAGGAACTCTCCGGTCTGTGAGCGTTCTACACGCCGTGGGTGCCCATCAGCGCACGGATTCCATCCGCGACAAACTGGACAGCAAGGGCGGCAAGTATAACCCCCAGCAGGCGCGTGAGGATTGAGCGCCCCGTCTCTCCCAAAAGGCCATCGATGCGCTCGGCAAGAACGAAAACCAGATAGGTCAGCATAAGGCAGACCAGAATGATGGCCACCAGCGCGCTCTGGCCGGCCACCGTCGGCATCGAGCCGGACAGCAGCACGACTGCTGAGATCGCACCGGGTCCGGCGATCAAAGGGATCGCCAGCGGGAAAGCGGCGATGTTGCGCACCTGATCCTTTGTGATGGCCGTCTCGGCAGTCTTTTCCTTGCGCTCGTTTCGCCGCTCGAACACCATTTCAAAGGCAATGAAGAAAAGCAGCAGCCCGCCGGCGACCCTGAACGCCGGCAAGGTTATGCCCAGCGTGGAGAGGATCGCGGCGCCGACAAGCGCAAAAGCGGCAAGGATGAAAAAACCGATGATAGAGGCGCGAATCGATACTTGCGACCGCTGATCACGGCTCATTCCGCGCGTCACCGCCAGGTAGAGCGGCGCCAGACCGGGCGGGTCGATCGTCACCAGGATCGTCACGAAGGCATTGAAGACGACGTCATAGCTTGGCATCGCGGCCCTCTCGCAAAGCTGCCTCGGTTAAGCTCTATCGTACAGGCCGGCGTGAAGCCAGCGCGCCAGATCAGAGCGGTTTGGCGGGCAGGGGCGGGTGTGCTGGATGGCGATCGGCATGCATAGGGAGCTATGCCGAAAAGGGGTTGTTTATGCCGCGTGGCGGCGACCTGAAGACCGTTTGCGGGTTGTGTTGGCGCGTCTTTTTGACCCGCGCGGATAACTCATTGTAAGAATTTGACTAATTAGCTCTGGATAGCAGTGCGAAACCGCCTGAAAATCGGCTTGGCGCATTGGAGAATTGATCACCCTTCCTATATAAGGGAGCATCGATTCCCTTATTTCAGTGACTAGTTTTGACCGACCAGAATAAACCAGGCGGGCCGGACGGCTCCGAAGGCATCGAACCAATCTCCATTATTGAGGAGATGCAGCGTTCCTACCTCGATTACGCGATGAGCGTGATCGTCAGCCGTGCCTTGCCGGATGTCCGCGACGGCCTGAAGCCGGTGCACCGCCGCATCCTCTATGCAATGCAGGAGGGCGGCTACCACTGGAACCGCAAGCACGTTAAGTCGTCCCGCATCATCGGCGACGTGATGGGTAAATACCATCCGCACGGCGACGCCTCGATATACGACGCGCTGGTGCGCATGGCGCAGCCTTGGTCGATGAGCGCCCCGCTCATCGACGGGCAGGGCAATTTCGGTTCGATCGACAATGATCCCCCGGCGGCCATGCGCTACACCGAGTCGCGGCTTACAAAGCTTGCGCATGAATTGCTGGAGGACATCGACAAGGACACGGTCGATTTCCAGGACAATTATGACGGTTCCGAGCGCGAGCCGAAGGTTCTGCCGGCCCGCTTTCCGAACCTGCTGGTCAACGGCTCCGGCGGCATCGCCGTTGGCATGGCGACCAATATCCCGCCGCACAATCTGATCGAAGTCTGCAACGCCGCCATCGCGGTGATGGAGAACCCGGCGATCGACCTGCCGGACTTGATGGAGATAATTCCAGGCCCCGATTTCCCGACGGGCGCGCTTATTCTCGGCCGTTCCGGCATCTACAGCGCCTATTCGACCGGCCGCGGCTCCGTCGTGATGCGCAGCAAGACGCATGTCGAGCCGATGCGCGGCGACCGCGAAGCGATCATCGTTACCGAAGTGCCGTATCAGGTGAACAAGGCGGCGATGATCGAGAAAATGGCCGAATTGGTGCGTGACAAGCGCATCGAAGGCATTTCGGACATTCGCGACGAGAGTGACCGGCAAGGCCTGCGAGTCGTTATCGAATTGAAGCGTGACGCCGTCGCCGATGTCATCCTGAACCAGCTTTATCGCTTTACGCCGCTGCAGACCTCTTTCGGCGCCAATGTCGTGGCGCTGAATGGCGGCAAGCCGGAGGTACTGACGCTGATCGACATGCTGAAGGCATTCATCGCTTTCCGCGAGGAAGTCGTCAGCCGCCGGACCAAGTTCCTGCTGCGCAAGGCGCGCGATCGGGCGCACATCCTCGTCGGCCTGGCCATCGCTGTCGCCAATATCGATGAAGTCATCAAGGTTATCCGCAATGCGCCGGATCCGGCGACGGCGCGCGAGCAATTGATGACGCGGCGTTGGCCCGCGGCGGATGTCGAAGGGCTGATTCGCCTGATCGACGATCCGCGCCATCGCATTAACGATGACGGCACCTACAATCTCTCCGAGGAGCAGGCTCGAGCCATCCTGGCGCTGCAGCTCTCGCGCCTGACTGCACTCGGACGCGACGAGATCGCGGACGAGCTGAACACGATCGGCGAGGAGATCAAGGATTACCTCGACATTCTCGGGTCGCGCGCCCGCATCCAGCAGATCGTCAAGGATGAGTTGCTCGCCGTGCGTGATGAGTTCGGCGTGCCGCGCCGGACGGAAATCACAGATGGCGGCTCCGACATGGATGACGAGGATCTCATCCAGCGCGAAGACATGGTCGTCACCGTAACCCATGAAGGTTACATCAAGCGGGTGCCGCTCTCGATCTATCGGGCGCAGGCGCGCGGCGGCAAGGGCCGCTCCGGCATGTCCACCAAGGACACGGACTTCGTTACGCGCCTGTTTGTCGCCAACACCCATACGCCGGTGTTGTTCTTCTCCTCGCGCGGCATCGTCTACAAGGAAAAGGTCTGGCGCCTGCCGATCGGCACGCCGCAATCGCGCGGCAAGGCTTTGATCAACATGCTGCCGATCGACAACGGTGATCGTATTACGGCGATCATGCCACTACCCGAGGACGAGACGCAGTGGGGCGAGCTCGACGTGATGTTCGCCACGACGCGCGGCACCGTGCGGCGCAACAAGCTGTCGGATTTCGTGCAGGTCAACCGTAACGGCAAGATTGCCATGAAGTTCGACGAGGAGGGCGACGCGATCCTCGCCGTGGAGACCTGCTCGGAGAATGACGATGTGCTGCTGACGGCGGGAAGCGGCCAGTGCATCCGCTTCCCCGTGAGCGACGTCCGCGTGTTCCAGAGTCGCGGCTCACAGGGCGTGCGCGGCATCCAGCTTGCCGAGACGGACCGCGCGATCTCGATGACCATTCTTGAGCACGTCGATGCCGATGCCGCGGAGCGCGCGGCCTATCTGAAGCGTGCCGTCTCGGAGCGGAAGGTCTCGGGGTCCGAAGAGGAAGAGATTGTCCTGACCAACGAGGACGTCACGGAGGAAGCGCAACTCAGCGACGACCGCTACGAGTTCCTCAGGAACCACGAACAGTTTGTCCTGACAGTCACAGAATATGGCTACGGCAAGCGCTCGTCGTCCTACGATTTCCGCCTGACCGGACGCGGCGGCAAGGGTATCCGTGCGACCGACGTCTCCAAGACCGCCGAGATCGGTAAGCTGATCGCGACCTTCCCGGTCGCCGACGAGGATCAGATCATGCTGGTTTCGGATGGCGGGCAGGTGATCCGCGTCCCGGTCAAAGGCATCCGGATCGCCAGCCGCGCCACCAAGGGAGTGACCATCTTCAATACCGCTGAAGGCGAAAAGGTGGTGTCGGTGGAACGCATCTCCGAGCCGGACGACGATGAGGACGTTCCGGCAGCCTCGGAGGACTTGGCAGCTCCAAGTGGCCCGGCCGAGGCCTAGAAATTTCGTTAGTGCCAGGTCGGCTGTCCAGTCGCCTGCGTTTGCTCCCGGCTCACCCAGGGCTCCGCATATACATGCGGGCCTCCGCTCCTCCTTTCTTTGGCATCCGCTTGGCTCGCGAAGTGCGGCGTCGCTCCAGCTTCTTGCGCTCCTGACAAAAGCATGTCAGAACATAAGAGGAACATCCAGCCTGTGGATAGCGGGCGAATGTCGGGAAGGCGGCGGAGACGGGGGCGGAATTCGTGTATGAGACCTCTTGTTTCGGATGAGCGCGGAGAAGTGTGATGGCCGGTAGCGTCAATAAAGTCATTCTGGTTGGGAATTTGGGAGCTGATCCGGAGATCCGGCGTCTGAATTCCGGGGATCCGGTTGTCAACATTCGCGTCGCCACGTCGGAAAGCTGGCGTGACAAGAACTCGGGCGACCGCAAGGAAAAGACCGAGTGGCACAATGTCGTGATCTTCAACGACAATCTGGCCAAGGTTGCCGAGCAATATTTGAAGAAGGGTATGAAGGTCTACGTCGAAGGCCAGTTGCAGACACGCAAGTGGCAGGATCAGCAGGGTGCTGACCGCTACACGACTGAAATCGTCCTGCAGAAGTTCCGCGGCGAATTGCAAATGCTCGATTCCCGCAATCAGGGCGAGGGCGGTCAGGTTGGTTATTCGGGCGGCGGTCGTGGTGCGGATTTCGGCCAGGCATCGCCCGGCGACGATTACGCACGCGCCCCGGCGAACGGGCGTGGCGCCAGCAGCAGCAGCGGCGGCAGTTTTTCGCGCGACCTCGACGACGACATTCCGTTCTGATCTGGAGCGCAGTTCTTATCTGAGGCGGGCGCACTAATTCTGATCGGGAGCGCCAATTCTGATCTGATCCGGGTGGCGCCAATTCTAATCTGGATCGCCGGGCTGAGCCGTGCTGGACAACAGGCGGTGATCTTCAGTCGCACCTCAGCGTGTGCGGCAAACCCTCCCCACAAACGCGGGGAGGGTGATCGATCAAGCGGGGTCGAATCGTCGTTGCCAACTAGCCTCGAACTGGCAGAAACGCGATGGAAGGCCTAAACGCCCAAGGCGTAACTCGCCGGCGCCTACCTCAAGGGAATTTCGGCGAACTTATCCTTGTAGTCCTTCTTCGGGTCGCCCATTCCCAGGAACATCTTGATTCCAGCGACCAGGCTTGAGGCGTCTTTCCACACTTCCGCGTGATCCGCGTCGAAACGCAGCAGCGTCAGCTTCGGATCGTCCTTGCCCTTCTCGAACCACGCCGCGACATAGGGGTTCCACAACCGATCGATCATTTCGCGGTCGTTGTCGATCTTCAGCGTCCCATGGACATGCGCGAAAAGGTCGTGTCCTTTCGAAACCAGCGAAAAGCTGGCTTTCTTCGCCCGCCCAAGCTTTTGGCCAAATTCGGTGTCCTTGGCGGTGAAGAAGTAGACTGGCCCCTTTTCCCCATCGAGCTGCGCCGTCATCGGGCGTGCATCGACGCCGTTAGCCGCCAGCATGACGGTCATCGTCGCCTTGAGGGATTTCCAGAATTCCCGGGTGAACTCACGTTGATCAGGCATGTTTCGCTTCCTTCTGATGGGAAGGACAACGGAAAAGGACCGACCCGGTTCCGAAGCGCCGTCACCGCTTGTCCTGTGAGTGATCAAAACACGACGGTTCCCACGCACATGCCCAGGTCGCACGCCGCTGCTCCAGCTTGATACCCGTCGTCCTTGTTCCCAATGACGGAGCCCACCACCGTCGAGCAGCGGCGACGAAATTTGCCAGGTTGCGTTGCACGAATGAGCTTGCTCGCTTATCAGCGAGCCTGATGTCTCTCCTCGTCGAAACAATCCTGTTCGTCTTCAGCCTTGTGGCGATGGGATATCTTTCGGGCGTTACCGGCTATCTGAAGCCGCAGACCGGCGAGGGCGTGGCCGAGTTCGCCGTCAACGTCGCGATGCCAATGCTGCTTTTCCGAACCATGGTGAGCGCCGATTTTCACGGCGCCGCGCCATGGGGCCTCTGGGCTGTCTATTTCACGGCTGTCGTCGTGACCTGGACCATCGGCCACTTGATCACGACAAGGGTTTTCGGGCGCGATTCGCAAGCCGGCGTCGTGGGTGGCGTCTCGTCGGCCTTCTCGAACCTCGTCCTGCTGGGCATTCCATTCATCCTCGGCGTCCTCGGCCAGCCCGGCTTCGAGGTGCTGTCGCTGCTTATTTCCGTGCATTTGCCAACCATGATCATGGCCTCGATCATTCTGTTCGAATTGTTCGGGCGCGTTGGCGGGGAGCGGTTACAGCCGCTCGCGGTCATCAAGACCTTTTTCTCAAAGATTTCCGTTAACCCATTGATTTACGGCATTCTCGGTGGCCTCCTGTGGCGTGCCGGCGGCGTGGAGCTTCCCGCTCTGCCCACCAGGATCGTCGGCTCGATCGCCGACATTGCCGGCCCGGTTGCCCTCTTCTCCATGGGTTTGAGCCTGTCGCGCTTCGGCATTTCCGGAAATGTGAAGCCCGCTTTTGTGCTGTCGCTGGTCAAACTTATCCTGATGCCGGCCGTTGCGCTGGGCCTTGCCTGGCTTTTCGGCTTGCCGCCACTGGTCGCAAAAGTGGCAATTGCTGCGGCGGCGCTGCCGTCGGGCGTCAACTCCTACCTCATCGCCAGCCAGTTCGGCACCGGCCAGGCGCTGGCCAGCAATCAGATGACAATCGCCACCGCGCTGGCGGTTTTCACGACCGCGTTTTGGCTCTCCATGGCACAGTGGGTCTTCGGTTGATCTGGTCCAGGGCGAATTTCCATTGCTCGCCCCATCAGGGCCACGCTAAGACCTGACCAACCGGAACCGGACGCCTTGTGCGTTTGCGATTGATCCTTCTCACTTCCGCGATGGAGGCCGTGATGCTTCAGAAAACCCTTCACTTGATGCGCCAGGCGAATCTTATCGGAGGCGAATGGGTCGGCGCCGATAGCGGCGCGACGATCGACGTAACCAATCCGGCCAATGGCCTGGTCATCGGCACTGTGCCGAAGTCGGGCGCGGCCGAGACTCGCCGGGCGATCGACGCCGCGGAGACCGCCTTTCAGGTTTGGCGAAAGACATCAGCGCTGGAGCGCTCCAAGCTGTTGCGCAAACTGCATGACGCGATCCTGGACAATCAGGATGCGCTGGCGGAGCTGCTGACCACGGAACAGGGTAAATCGCTCTTCGAATCGCGTGGCGAAGTCGGCATGTCGGCGGCGTATGTGCTCTGGTTTGCGGAGGAGGGCCGCCGGACCTATGGCGACGTCGTGCCGTCCCCATGGCCGGATCGCCGCATCATCGTCACCAAGGAGCCGGTCGGCGTCATCGCCGCGATCACGCCGTGGAATTTTCCCTCTTCGATGCTGGCCCGCAAGCTTGGGCCGGCCCTCGCAGCCGGCTGCACGGCGGTGGTCAAGCCAGCTTCGCAGACGCCTTACTCGGCGCTGGCCTGGGGCGTTCTGGCCGAAGAGGTTGGCATCCCGAAGGGTGTGATCAACATCGTCACCGGCTCGCCGGGCGAGATTGGCGACGAAATCTGCGCCAATCCGCTGGTCAGGAAGATCACCTTCACCGGTTCGACGGGCGTCGGGAAGATCCTCATTCAGAAATCCGCGGCGACCGTGAAGAAGGTTTCCATGGAACTCGGCGGCAATGCGCCGTTCATCGTGTTCGACGATGCCGACCTCGAACGCGCGGTCCAGGGCGCGATGCTCGCCAAGTTCCGCAACTCCGGCCAGACCTGCGTCTGCACCAACCGCTTCTTCGTCCAGGCCGGAATTTACGATGCCTTCGTGGAGAAACTGGCCGCGGCCACAAGGAAGCTGAAGGTTGGCTCCGGCCTGGAAGACGGTGTCGAGCAGGGACCTCTGATCGACGAAAAGGCGGCTGAGAAGACGGAGGAGTTCGTCGCGGACGCCAAGGCGAAGGGCGCGACGATTGTGACCGGCGGCAAGCGGCACGCACTGGGCGGCTCCTTCTTCGAGCCTACGGTCATTTCCGGCGCCAAGCCGGACATGCTGTTCATGAAAGAGGAAATCTTCGGTCCCGTTGCCCCCGTATTCAAATTCGACACCGAGGAAGAGGCGGTGCGCCTCGCCAACGACACGGAATTCGGCCTGGCCTGCTATTTTTATACCGGCGATCTGGGGCGCGCCTTCCGCGTGATGGAAGGCCTGAAATATGGCATGGTCGGGATCAATGAGGGGCTGATCACCACCGTTGAGGCTCCCTTTGGCGGCGTCAAGGAATCCGGCCTTGGCAAGGAAGGCGGGCACCAGGGCATCGAAGACTATCTCGACACGAAATATGTCTGCCTCGGCGGCCTCGGACTTTGAGCCAAGGGAGTGGTGTAATGGCCAAGGGGCAGATCTTCGGCACGACGGGCGATGGCGAGGATATCCACCGCGTGGAAATCGCCGCCGGAGGATTGCGCGCCAGGATCATGGAATGGGGCGCTGTCATCCAGGATCTGCGCCTTGACGGTCACGAGGCGCCGCTGGTTCTGGGCTTCGACAGCTTCGCGGACTATCCCGAGCACTCACCGCATTTCGGCGCGGTGCCCGGCCGTTTTGCCAACCGCATCGCCAATGGGCGCTTCACGCTCGACGGAGAGCGGTTCGATACGGACCGCAATCAGGAGGGAAAGCTGACGCTGCACGGCGGAGCGCACGGGTTCAGCAAGCGGGCGTGGAAGATTCTGGAGGCGGGCGATGATTTTGTCGCGCTTGGGCTGCGATCGTTGGACGGCGATATGGGTTTCCCCGGTACGCTCGAAGCGCGTTGCGAATATCGCGTGCGGTCCAATGGCGCCCTGTCGATCGAACTGACGGCGCAGACCGATCGTCCGACACTGTGTAACCTCACCAATCACTCCTATTTCAACCTCGATGATGGCGGTGCTGGAAACGTACTGGATCATCGGCTGACGATCGCAGCCGCAGCATATCTGCCCAATGACGACGATGCGTTGCCAACGGGGATCGTGCAGCCGGTCGACGGCACGCCGTTCGATTTCCGGCTGGCTCGCACCATTCGCAGCGCCGGGGAGCAGGTGCTGTACGACAACAATTTCTGCCTCGCCGCCGGCCCAACTCCGCTGCGGCAGGCAGCGTGGGCGCAGGGTGCCACCACGGGCATCGAGATGGAAATGTGGACCACTGAGCCCGGCGTGCAACTCTATATCGGCCAGAAGCTGAAACCCGCCATGCCGAAAGGGCTCGAAGGCATCCAGTATCGCCCGTTCTCCGGCTTTTGCCTTGAAGCCCAGCTTTGGCCGGATGCGCCGAACCGGCCTTACTTCCCGCAGGCAGTGCTGCGACCAGGCGAGACCTATCGGCATGTGACGGAATATCGCTTCCGGTGACCAGCGAAGACCCGAGGCGACTGCTTAATTCGCGAAGGCAGCCTTCAGCGTCTCGAAGGGTGCCAGGGCGCCGCGCACCTGCACGACCGCCGCAGCGACCTGATGCGCTTTGGCAGCGGCCTTTAGTGGCGGAAGGCCTCGAATCCGCGCAGCAAGATAGCCGCCATTGAACGAATCGCCGGCTCCGGTCGTGTCGACCGCCTCGACCTTGAGCGCGGACACCGTTGTGTGCACGCCTTTCGCGACCACCAGGCAGGGGAGGTCGCCATTCTTGACGACAATCTCCTGCACGCCGGCCTCGCTGAGCCGTGCAGCGGTTTCGGCTGGCGTTGAGTCGCCGACGAGCATCTGTTCGTCCGGAAAGGTGGGCAGCGCTATGTCCGTCACCGTCAGCGCGGCGGCGATCGCAGCCTGGGCGGTCGGTACGTCGCTCCACAGGCGCGGACGATAGTTGGGATCGAACGCGATAGTCGCACCATCCTGCCGCGCGACGCCAAGCGCTTCGATCAGCGTCTTGCGCGCCTCCGGTTCCAGAATTGCTAAAGTAATTCCGGAAAAATAGACAAGCGATTGGTCTTTAAGGCTTTTTGCCAGCGCAGCGTGATTACTTGCGAGTTGCCTGGCGGCGGCGTCCGCGCGCCAATAGGTGAACGAGCGCTCCGCGCCTGTCAGGGTGATCGCATAGAGGCCAGGCCGCGCACCCGGAATGACGGGACTGGAAGCGGTGCCGATGCCATGTTCCGTCAGAAAGGCGAGTTGATCGCGCGAGAATGGGTCGTCGCCAAAAGCGGAGACATAATGCGCTCGCGCTTCAGGTTCGATCAGAGCCCGCAGCGCCCAGACGGTGTTGAAGGTGTCACCGGCGAAGCCGAGCTTCCAGGTGCCGTCGGTCTTTCCCGACCCTGACAGTTCGATCATGCATTCGCCGATCGAGGCGACCGATTTGGGAAGCCGAGGGTTGCTTGGCGCGTTCATGCTTTCGCCCTACCATAGCTGTTCGCCGCCGCAGTTACGACAGACAGGTCTCCATGCAAAGAGCCGGGCGCATAAAAACGACGCTTCTGCGCAGCCTGGCACTCCTGACTGCGGCCCTGGTTGTAGGCTTAATACTCGTGACCGCTGCCTGGGTGGATCCCTTTTTCACGCAGGCGGAGAAACAGGAAATCGCGGCGTTGTCGTTGGCGTCACTGCCGCCGATCCCCGCTGATCCGTCGAATGAGGCTATCGACAACCCGACTGCCATGGCCCTGGGCGCGACACTCTTCTTCGACATGCGCATGTCCAGGAACGGCGCGGTCTCCTGTTCGACCTGCCACCAGATCGGCCGGCAATTCCAGGATGGATTGCCGCTCGGCCAGGGGATGGGCACGATGAACCGCCGCACGCAACCCTTGGCGGGCGTCGCCTGGGAACGATCCTTCTTTTGGGATGGACGCAAAGACAGCCTGTGGTCGCAAGCCCTGGCGCCGCTGGAAAAGGATGTTGAGCACGGCCTGACACGTGCGTTCTATGCGCGGTTCATGGAAGCCAACTTTCGTGACCGCTATGAGCGCGTCTTCGGGCCGATGCCGGATCTCAGCCGCGTGCCTGCAAATGCTGGGCCGCTGGGCTCGCCCGCCGAACAAGCGGCATGGACCGCGATGGGAGCGGCGGATCGTGAAGCCGTCGACGAGGTTTTCGTCAACACCGGCAAGCTGATCGCGGCCTTCGAGCGCTCCATTGTGCATCAGGAAACCCGTTTCGACCGTTTCGCGGCCGCGCTTGGGCGCGGCGAAGAGCCGGAGGGGGATGCGGTCCTAACCCCACAGGAGATAGCTGGGATAAGACTTTTCGTGGGACCAGGAAAATGCGTGACCTGCCATGGCGGTCCACGCTTCAGCGATGGCGAGTTTCACAACACCGGCGTTCCGCCTGTCGAAGGCCTGCCGGAAGATTTGGGGCGTGCGACTGGTCTCGCGCAACTTCTGGCGGATGAATTCAATTGCCTGCGGTTCAACGCGAAGCAGGCGGCTTGCGGGTCTTCGCGTACGGAGAATGACAAAAATCCCAAACTCATTCGTGCCTATAAAGCGCCTTCACTGCGCGGTGTCGCCGCCCGGCCGCCTTTTATGCATGCCGGGCAATTTGCCACTCTAGACGCGGTTCTGGACCATTATTCCGCCGCTCCGGCCAGCCTGTCCGGTCAGAGCGAGTTGAAACCGCTCAACTTTTCAGATGAGGAGAAGCGCGAACTGGTCGCATTCCTGCGGACATTGGGACCCTAGTGGTGGGGCCCGAAATTGAAGTTTGGGCTACTCTACGGTTCTTGAACGCGGCGGTGTGGTTTGTTACATGTAACACACTTTCGAGAGGATGTGCGCATGACGGCGCCAGTAAATCAGCGGGTCCAGAAGCGCAGGCAAGCAATGCGCGCGGCCGGTTTGCGTCCCATTCAAATTTGGGTTCCCGATACAAGGAGGCCGGGATTTTCGGCGGAATGTCGCCGTCAGGCCGTCTTGACAGCCAAGGCCGACGCGGCTGATCAGGATTTGCTGGATTTCATGGAAGTAGCACTTGCTGATCTGGATGAGGCGGGGGAGTGAAACGCGGCGATCTCGTCACTGTCGCAATGTCCGGTGATATTGGAAAACCGCGTCCGGCTGTCATTGTCCAATCCGATCAGTTCGACGCCACCGGCACAGTCACGGTGCTGCTGGTCTCCAGTACATTGTTCGATGCACCCCTGATCCGGCTGACTGTGCAGCCATCCCCAGCGAATGGGCTTGAAAGGGTGTCTCAAATCATGGTGGACAAGGCCATGACTGTTCGGCGGGAAAAGCTCGGTGAGCCGTTTGGCCGTGTGGATGGCGAAACGATGATTGCCGTCAACCGGTCGCTGGCTCTGTTCCTGGGCTTTGCCCAGCCCCGGTCACTGGGCCTGCGTCATTTATCCTTCACCGTCTCCATCGCCACGAAGGTCGACGTCTGCGCCACATGGGGCAGGGCGGATATCCGTTCGCCCAGTACGCGGCGATAGCTTGCGATGTCGCGGGTTCGCACCTTGAGAAGATAGTCGAAACTGGCCGCCATCATATGACACTGCTCGATCTCGGGCGCGGCTTGCACCGCGCGGTTGAAGGCGTCCAGCGCCGCAGACCGCGTATCGGAGAGCTTCACCTGGACGAAGGCTATATGACCTTCGCCGATGCGTTCGCGATCGATGATGGCGGAATAGCCGCGGATGACGCCATCGGCCTCCAATCGGCGCACGCGTGCCTGTACCGGTGTCTTCGACAGGCCGACCGCGTCGGCGAGTTCCGCCATCGAGAGGCGGCCGTTGCCGCCCAAGGCTGCCAGGATGTTTCGGTCTATACGGTCCAAATGATCCAAGTCGGGCATGATCACAGTTCTTTCCGGCAAGAATGCTGTTGATCTTTAGCCCAATCTACCCAAATCGGCCACAATAACAGACCGGCTATCGAAGCCGGATTGTGCTACCCAAGCGCATCCATTTTCATGCATGATCGACAGAGCCAAACAGGCGCTGGGGAGAGGGCCCAATGAGCAAGCTCGATGCGATCCGCAAGGACATCCGCGCCAACTATCTGCCGGATGAGGACCAGGCGCTGAAGCGCCTGATCGAAACGGCAAGGCTTTCTGCCGAGGAGCGTCAGGCAATTTCGGCCCGCGCGGCGGCGCTGGTTCGCGCGGTGCGCGGTTCGTCCGATCCAAGGCTGATGGAGGTGTTCCTCTCCGCCTACGGGCTATCGACCAAGGAAGGCGTGGCGCTGATGTGCCTGGCCGAGGCGCTGCTGCGCGTTCCCGATGCCGAGACGATGGATGATCTGATCCGCGACAAGATCGCTCCGCACGACTGGTCGGCGCATTCCGGCTCGTCCTCGTCGATCTTCGTCAACGCCTCGACCTGGGCGCTGATGCTGACCGGACGTGTGCTGGACGAAGGCGAGGGCTCCATCGAGCGGACGCTGCGGGCGATGGTGCGCCGTCTCGGTGAGCCGGTCATCCGCACCGCTGTTGCGGCGGCGATGCGCGAGATGGGCGAGCAGTTCGTCCTCGGGCGCAGCATCGCCGAGGCGCTTAAACGCGGCAGGCCGATGCTCGCCAAGGGCTATCTCTACTCCTACGACATGCTCGGCGAGGCGGCGCGTACGGAAGCCGACGCGCTGCGCTACCTCAAGGCCTATTCCGACGCTATCGCGTCATTGAAGGGGCATTCGAAGGGCGACGACATCCGCAGGAACCCCGGCATTTCGGTCAAGCTTTCCGCCATCCACCCGCGCTACGAAGTTGCCCAGAAGGAAGCGATGCTGCCGGTCATGACCGAGCGGCTGCTATCCCTCTCGCTCGCCGCCAAGGACGCCCATATGGGTCTGAACATCGATGCGGAGGAGGCCGATCGCCTCGACCTGTCGCTCGATGTCATCGAGCGGGTGCTGTCCGACCCGCGCCTCGCCGACTGGAACGGATTCGGCGTTGTCGTTCAGGCCTACGGTCCACGCTGTGCCTTCACCATCGACTGGCTGCATGCGCTGGCTGAGAAGGTCGACCGCCGGATCATGGTCCGGCTGGTCAAGGGCGCGTATTGGGATACGGAGATCAAGCGCGCGCAGACGCTTGGGTTGCCGGGCTATCCTGTTTTCACGCGCAAGACTAATACGGACGTGTCCTACATTGCCTGTGCGCGGAAGCTGCTGGGCTATACCGATCGCATCTATCCGCAATTCGCCACGCATAACGCGCATACTATCGCCGCTGTGCTTGCCATGGCGCCGGACCGCGACTGCTTCGAATTGCAGCGGCTGCACGGCATGGGCGAACAGTTGCATGAGGAGGTCCGCAAGGCGGAAGGCACCCGCACCCGCATCTACGCGCCTGTCGGCGCGCATTCGGACCTGCTCGCCTATCTGGTTCGCCGCCTGCTGGAAAACGGCGCCAACTCCTCCTTTGTCCATCAACTGACAGATGACGATGTCGCGCCCGAAGAGATCGCCAGCGATCCGCTGGAGGCAGCAGGAAAGCAGGGGCAAGCTGCCAATCCTTCGATCGCGGCGCCGGCCGCAATCTTCGGCGCGGCACGCAGGAACGCCAGGGGTTGGGACATCACCGACGCCAACACCTTGGCTGCGCTCGACACGGCGAGATCCGGTTTCGCCAAGACAGCGCAATGGAACGCCAAGCCGATCAGCCGCGCCGCAGGGTATGGTGCCGCGCGCGAAATAATAAATCCGGCAAAGCCGGGCGATGTGGTGGGCATGGTGACTGAGGCCACGGCTAAGCAGGTAGCCACAGCAGTAAAGGCCGCCGCCGAGGCGCAGCCTGGGTGGGCCAAGACACCGGTCGCCAAGCGCGCCAAGGCGCTGCTGAAGGCTGCGGATCTCTATGAGGAGCATGCGGCGGAGTTCTTCGCTCTTGCCACGCGCGAGGCAGGCAAGACACTCGCCGACGGCGTTGCCGAGGTTCGCGAGGCGGTCGACTTCCTGCGCTACTACGCGGGAGAGGCGGAAAAGGTTGAGGCCGGCAACGATGCTCGGGGCGTCATTGCCTGTATCTCGCCCTGGAATTTTCCGCTGGCCATCTTTACCGGGCAGGTGGCGGCCGCATTGGTCACTGGCAACGCCGTTGTCGCAAAGCCGGCCGAGCAGACGCCGCTGATCGCGGCGCGGGCGGTCGACCTGTTGCGACAGGCGGGCATACCGGAGGACGTTGTGCAGCTTCTGCCCGGCGATGGACCGTCCGTTGGTGCGCCGCTGACCGCCGACCCGCGCATTGCCGGCGTCTGCTTCACCGGCTCGACCGAGGTCGCCAAGATGATCGAAAAGCAGTTGGCGAAGACCGCCGCGCCTGACGCCATGCTGATCGCCGAAACGGGCGGTCTCAACGCCATGATCGTCGATTCCACCGCGCTGCCCGAACAGGCTGTTCGCGATGTGCTGGCCTCATCGTTCCAAAGCGCTGGGCAGCGCTGCTCCGCCCTGCGCATCCTCTATGTCCAGAAGGATGTGGAGAAGAAGGTTCTGGAGATGCTCGAGGGGGCGATGCGTGCCCTGAATGTAGGTGATCCATGGCAATTGTCGACCGACGTTGGGCCTGTCATCGACGCCGAGGCGCAGAAATCCATCAAGGCCTACTGCGCCGACATGGAGAAGGCCGGAAAGCTGATCGCCAAGCTCGACGCGCCGAAGGACGGCCGCTTCGTCGCGCCGCATGTCTTCCGGGTGAAGGGTATCGACGAGATGAGCCGCGAGATTTTCGGCCCCGTGCTTCATGTCGCAACCTTCAGGGCCGATGAGATCGAGAAGGTCGTGGCCGCCATCAACCTCAAGGGATTTGGCCTGACTTTCGGTCTCCACACGCGCATCGAGGCGCGCGTCCAGCATCTGGTCGACGGCATTCACGCAGGAAACATCTATGTGAATCGCAATCAAATCGGGGCGATCGTCGGCTCCCAGCCATTTGGTGGCGAGGGCCTGTCAGGTACCGGTCCGAAAGCAGGCGGGCCGCATTATCTGCGGCGCTTTCGCAAGGCCGCAAGCGGGGCGCCGAGTGCAATCGCCGCTTCAGCGCCCGTCACGGTCGTATCGGCGACCGCGCTGAGCGAACACGCGCTGCGCCTCAAGGATGGCGGGTGGTCGACACAGCCCGATCGCATCGCGATTTTGCGCAAGCATTTGCGCGGGAAGGGATCGGCCGCGATCACGGCTTCTGCTGCTGTCGATTTCGGGCCG